>NZ_JBXSOV010000012.1:0-181407 GCF_057784355.1 Martinezella sp. CNPSo 3959 | reverse complement strand
ATTAACACCAAGCGCCAATTCAAATCTATACTTTGCTTCCCGCAGTAAAAACGGGAAACAAAGTCGCTCGCAAAATTGACGCGGACCAATCGAAGCTCGTCCCCGATATGGACGGGCCGTCAAACCGCCAACGATCTCGCAAGGGACTTTGCCATGCCTTCTCTTCTCCGCAAACATCGCACAGCCGCCATTGTCGGTGCCGCTATCATCGTCGGTGCCGGCGCATTGCCTTTTGCCTTCAGCACATCCGCAACCGTCGCCTCGGCCGCCGAACCGGCCGGCATCATCGCACCCGGCGGCTCCTTCGCTCCGATCGTCGATGCCGACAAGCCGGCCGTCGTCACCGTCACCACCACCATGAAGGCGACCGATACCAGCGCCGAAGGCAGCAGCTCGCCGATGGACGAGCAGTTCCGGCAATTCTTCGAAAACCAGGGTATCCCCTTCCCGAAGCAGATGCCGCGTCAGCAGCAGAGCCAGCGCGCCATGGCGCTCGGTTCCGGCTTCATCATCAGCCCGGATGGCGTCATCGTCACCAACAACCACGTCATTCAAAACGCCGTCGATATCAAGGTGACGCTTGATGATGGCACCGAACTGCCGGCCAAATTGCTGGGCGCCGATGCCAAGTCCGACCTCGCCGTCCTGAAGATCAACGCGCCGAAGCCGCTCGCCACCATCGCCTGGGGTGACTCCGACAAGCTGAAGCTTGGCGACCAGATTCTCGCCATAGGCAATCCCTTCGGCATCGGCACGACCGTCACAGCCGGCATCGTCTCGGCTCGCGGCCGCGACCTGCACAGCGGACCTTATGACGATTTCATCCAGATCGATGCTCCCATCAACCATGGCAATTCCGGTGGACCGCTGGTCGACCGCGAAGGCAATGTCGTCGGCATCAACACCGCCATCTACTCGCCGAACGGCGGCAGCGTCGGCGTCGGCTTTGCAATTCCCTCTGCCGAGGCCAAGGCGATCGTCGCGAAACTCGAGAAGAACGGCTCGATCGACCACGGCTATCTCGGCGTCGCCATCCAGCCGGTGACCTCGGATATCGCCAATGCCATGGGCCTCTCGCAGACCCAGGGTGCGCTTGTCGCCAGCGTCAATGACGATACCCCGGCCGCCCGCGCCGGCATCAAGAGCGGCGACATCGTCACCGCCGTCGGCAACGAGAGCGTGAAGACGCCAAAGGATCTGTCGCGGCTGGTCGCCGATCTCTCTCCCGGCGACAAGCGTTCCATCACCCTGTGGCGCGACGGCAAGAGCATGGACGTCAATGTCACCATCGGCGGCAATGACGACAGCAAGCAGGCTGCCAACGATGCTGGCGACGGCAAGGTCCAGCCCTCCAACAAGCCAAGCATAGGCGTCGGCCTTGCCAACCTCACACCAGATGTGCGTGAGCAGTTGAACCTGCCGCATGGCGTCGAGGGCGCCGTCGTTGCCAGCGTCAATCCGGAGAAGCCCGCCGCCGCGGCTGGCATCCAAACCGGCGACATTATCGTCTCGGTCAACGATCAGCCGGTCCACAACGCCCATGAGGTGCAGACGGCCGTTGCCAAAGCCGGCAAGGATGGCCGCAAGTCCGTCCTGCTCCTGATCGAGCGAGACGGCAACAAGACCTTCGTCGCCGTGCCGTTCTCGGCCGCTTAAAAAATCCGGAGCATTGAATGATCGGCCCGCTTCCAGCAACGGAGCGGGCCGAATTTGTTTTGTTTCGCCGTCTCCACGTGGCCTACGTCCTGAACGCCGCCTTTCCACAACGGAAACCTTTCTGTTTTTGACACCTGACTCTTTTTGTCCAAACTCTGCCTTTGTGATGGTACAAATAGCGCCGGAGCCGATTGAAACGATCGGGCGGGAAGTTTAAACCGCTCCGGCGATATCAGCGGCTGTGCCTTAAAACAGGAATAAGCGGCGGCAGGAGTTGGAGTGACTGATCCCTACGATATTCTCGGCGTTGCGCGCGATGCGGGCGAGGAGCAGATCAAGGCCGCCTATCGCAAGCGCGCGAAGGCAGCCCATCCGGATTCCGGCGGCGATACCGAGGCTTTCGCGCGGCTGCAGAAGGCCTACGAGCTTCTTCTCGACCCCGTACGCCGCAAGGTGTTCGACGATACCGGCTATGATGTCGAACTGACCGATGCCGTCGACCTGCAGGCGCTGGTCGCGATCGAGAAGCTGATTACAGAGGTCGTGCTGGACGAACGGGAACCTGGCACCTTCGATCCCGTCGCCAAGATGCGCGCGAGCCTTCTGGAAGAAATTCGCAAGGCGAATTTCAGCAAGAGCGAGCTCGAGCGACATTCCAACCGAATCGGCCTTCACCTCGAGCGGCTGGGCAAGCGTCCGGGCAAAGACGTGGTCGGCCACATGCTGCGCGCCCGCATCAAGGCGATCGCCACCGCCATCAGCGAAACGGAAGCAAAGATCGGCGCCAGCGAACGCGCCTGCGACATGCTCGAAGGCTATCTTTACGAGATGAACGAGCCTCAGGAAGAAGCGGAAACAGCTGCCGAAATCGAATGGGACGAGCCAAGGATCCGCTCGGCCGCGCAGTAGACGCGTACTTTTTCACTGCTCTGAAGAGGTAAATTTCGCGTTTGCCTTGATCGCCACATCACTTTCAGCAACGCAATGTTGCAATGCAACAATTTTCCCTGGACAAATCGGAGGGCTGGCCTAGATCATGCATCCAGCACGCCGTCCTGCTTCATCGAGCGACGGCGAAGCGGCAATGGCGGGTGCCGTGTTTCCGGCATTCGCCGAAGGTCTAAAAACGGCGAGGTATGCGTTTGCTGGCTTCCGAAGCGGATGAAATCGTCTTTGAACATCTGAGCGAGAACCGATCGCGGGCCGCATTGAGAGGCGCCTTCTGGTCGGCGCTGGACACACTTATCCCGACGGCACTCAACAGCCTGGTCTTCGTCGTTACCTCGCGTTTTCTTCTGCCCCAGGATTTCGGCCTGGTCGCACTCGCCTTCGCCATCGTCAGTTTCGCTTCCGGTTTCGGCCCGACGGCCTTCGGTGAGGCGTTGATCCAGCAGAAATCCATTCGGCGCAGCCACCTCGATACGGTCTTCTGGCTATCCTTCGCCTCCGCGGCAATCCTCTATGCCGCCCTGTTTCTGCTTTCCCCGTTTCTCGCCCATTGGGTCGGACATGACGATATCGTCAAGCTGCTGCTGATCATCGGCCTGAAAATCTTCTTCGACATGATGATCATCGTGCCAAACGCCCTGATTGGCCGCACGATGTCCTTCCATCTCGCAGCAGCCCGCACGGCGATCGCCACCACCGTTTCGGCGACCATCTGTCTTGCGCTGATCTTCGCCGGTTTCGGGCTATGGGCGCTTGCAATTGCCCAGATCGCCGCTCCCGCTGCTGCCTGCGTTGCCGCATTCTGGGGCGCAAGATGGCTGCCGGGTTTCCGGATCAAGCTCTCGAGCCTGCGCGAATTGCTGCATTACGGCATCTTCGCCTCGGGCAACCGCTTCCTCCAGACCATGAATCTCGACCAGCTGATCATCGGCACGCTGGTAAGCCCGGCTGCTCTCGGTATCTATAATTTCGCCCGGCGGCTCTACGAGATGCTCAACAATGTCGTTGCGGGCGGGCTGAATTCGGTCAGCCACGTGCTGCTCTCCTCGCTACAGCATGATAAGGACAAGGTGCGCGAAGCCTTCCTCATGGCGACTTTCGGCTGCTCGCTGGTATCTTTCCCGGCCTTCATGGGGCTTGCAGCGGTCGCCGACGATGCCATTCCGCTGATCTTCGGACCGCACTGGGCCGCCGCCATCTGGCCGGTTCGTTTCTTCTGCGTCATCGGCCTGATGGCCGGTATCGGCATCATCCAAGCCTCCCTGATCACCAGCCAGGGCAGATCCGACTGGTGGTTCTACTATCAGTTGGTGCGCAATGTCGTCTCGATCCTCACCGTGCTCATTCTTCACCAATATGGGGTGACAACCGTCGTCTTCGGTCTCATGCTCGGAGTGGTGATGCTCTGGCCGGTGACGTTGTGGATGGTGTCGCGATTGATCGGCCTCAGCATACCGGAATATTTCGGTCAGTTCCTGAGGCCCATTGCCGCTTATCTCGGCATGCTTGTCGCTGTGCTGGCAATTTCGTCGGCCCTGATCAACCAGCCCCTGGCAGAACGCCTTATCTGTGAAGTCCTGGTCGGTGGCCTCGCCTATTCTGCCCTCATCCTTCTCTTCTGCAGGGAAAGGGTCCTCTTCCTCGTGCGAACGACGCTGCAAGGCCGTCGCGCGAAGGCACAGTAGCAGTCGTCGCGAACAAGGACGGAAAAAGGCTCATTCCATCTCGCGACAGAATACCAAGTCGGAAAGGCGCCTCATGACACTGGTTACGTTCATCATTCCCGTTCGCCATCAGGCCAATTCCAATGATTGGCCGGCGCTGAAACGGCGGCTGTCGCAAACGATCGCATCGATCGCCGGGCAGTCCAACAAAAACTGGCGCGGCGTAGTCGTCGCCAATGAAGGCGCCGATCTTCCGGATCTGCCGCCGAATTTTACGGCGGAACGCGTGACCTTCCCGCCAAACCAGCTGCATGACATCAATGGCGCCGATCGCGAGAAGGTCTATGATGCGTTCCGGCTGGACAAGGGCCGCCGCGTATTGAGCGGCATGCTATCCGCGCGGGATACTCGTTTCTTCATGATCGTCGACGACGATGATTTCGTCAGCGCCAACATTGTCGATTTCGCAGCTCGAAATACCGATGCCAATGGCTGGAAAATCAACCGGGGCTATCTTTGGAACGAAGGCGGCAGGCTGCTTATGCATCACAACGACTTCGCCAATTATTGCGGTACGTCGCTGATCATTCGCTCCGATCTCTATCGCTTGCCGGCGACCTTCGAGGACGCCGAAATTGATTACATCAAATCCATGCTCGGCAGCCATGTGCGCATTGGCAAGCTGCTGGCCGACGCCGGCGCGCCGCTCGGCTCGCTGCCCTTCCGCGGCGCGATCTATCGGGTCGGCCATGCCGGCGCCCACAGCAAGTCCTCCAATCTCATCAGGACCCATTTCCTCAACCGATCGGTGCTGACAAGTCCCCGCCAATTCCTGGGTAACCTTTCGCGGGTACGCCCGCTCGATCGCAACCTCAGAAACGAGTTCTTCGGCGCGCGCGCCGCCGGATAGCGTAAGCGCAATCCTTTCCGCCCAACGAGGTTTCGACCAATGCCGGCTGATACGACGAGACATAGATATGCCGCCCTGGATGCGATGCGCGGGCTGGCGGCATTCGCCGTCGTCGTCTATCACCTCGACAGGCCCTATGCGCCTTCGGCCTATATCGCGGTCGATTTCTTCTTCGTGCTCAGCGGCTTCGTGATTGCCAGGGCCTATGGTGAAAAACTCGCAAGCGGCATGACCGTGCTGGCCTTCATGAAGGCTCGCTACGCGCGTCTCTATCCGCTCTTCCTCATCGGCAGCGTCTACGGCCTTGTGCAATTGCTGCTGCACTGGCAGGCATCCGGTGTCGGACGGGCCGATCTTGCCGCGAGCATCCTTACGACCATATTCATGCTGCCTTCGCCGAGTTTTCTGACGCGGTCGGTAGGCGATATCTTGGCGCTTTATCCGTTGAATGGCCCCGCCTGGTCGCTGTTTTGGGAGCTGCTGGCCAATCTCATATTCGCGCTCGTGCTGTTCAGATTGAAAACGCGGAACCTGATCCTCATAGCCGCCGCATCTCTGGCGCTGCTGATCGTCTCGGTTTTTTTCCACAAATCGCTCGATCTCGGCTGGGAATGGCACTCGGTAGATGGCGGCCTTGCTCGCGTCTTCTTTTCCTTCACGCTCGGAATGATCATCTACCGGCTTCGAAACAGCACAGCGATTGGCTGGACCATGAACAGCTATGCCGCCCTGCTGCCCATTGCGGTGATCTTAATCTTGCTGTTTCTCCCCACCTATTCGCTGAAATATGCGCTTGTTTTCTGCATCCTGATCTCGCCGCTCATCGTCCTTGCCGGCACGATGCTGGAGCTGCCGGAGAGGCTGCAGCGGCTCGGCATCTTTCTCGGCTATCTCTCCTATCCCATCTATATGTGCCATCGCGGCTTCACCGAGATCTACGGGCATCTGATGCGCGATACCCACTTGCCGCAGCCCGTCTACATCGCGATCTATCTCGTCGCGATTTCCATCATCGCCCTCATCTCGGCCAAGCTGGCGGAAAGCCTGGTTCGCTATATCGGCGCCTCGAAAGGCGCTCCCAAAGGCATCGAAGCCAGCCAACGCGGCTGACTGTTTCCGGACATCACGTGTGGACGGCGGCAAGTGCGATGGCATCGGCAACCTCGTCGCACCGCTCCGAAAGATTGGCCGTGGCGACACGCAAATGGCTGCTGGGCAGGATCGAGAATTTTGCACCGGGATGCACGGCAATACCTCGGGCAGCTAGCGTCACCATTGCGAAGGGCTCCGACGAGACCGGCACCCAGGCACATAATCCCTCTCCATGCCACGCATCGACGCCGCGCTCGCCAAGCGCATCGATGAGCCCTGCGCGGCGTTCCCGATAGGTCCTGCGGGCATGATCGAGGCACGATGCCGTTGCTGGATCGCGCAGCAGCCAGGCAGCCGCCGCCTGCAGAATACGGCTAGTCCAGCCGGAACTGAAGCTGCGATAGGATTGGATCTGGTCGATGATCGCCCGCGAGCTCGACAAGACGGCGAGGCGGAGATCCGGCCCGTGCGTTTTCGAGTAAGACAGAATATGGATGACCCGATCCGGAAAGAGATGTCCCATCGAATGACGTGGTGCCGTCGAGATATCGGCAATGCCATCGTCCTCGACGATCAGCGTATCCTTGTCGCGAAGGATCTCCGCGAGGCTTGCCATGCGCGCCGGGCTCACGCTCTGGCCGGTGACGGAATGGATGCGCGGCTGGAAGATGAACGCGACCGGGCGATATTTTAGCGCTTCCTCCAGCGAGGCCGGCAGCGGCCCCTCCTCGTCGCATTTCACCGGAATGATGCGGGCGCCCCGATCCTCGAGAATATCGAGAAGCCGCATGCCCGTCGGATCTTCGATCGCAACGGCTGCACCCGGCATGACGAGGGCGTTGATCAGGGTGTAGACGGCATTATAGCCGCCATTGGTCGCCAGAAACGCCTCCGGCTCGTAAGGCCATGTCTTCCTGACCTGCTCCTCCAGCTCCGGCAGGATCCGGCTGCGTTCATAGCTGTTGAGATTTTCCGCCGAGGCGCCGTAGGCCATCGCCGCCTCCAGCTTTGGCAGCAGCTGCACATCGGGAACGGCTGCCGTCAGATTGAGCGCGTCGGAACCGTAATCGCCGACACTTGCCAGCCGCGCCGGCTTGGCGACGAAGCGGTCGCCGCTGACCCATGTACCATTCCTGCCGCGTCCGCTGATGATCTTCTGACGTCTGAGTTCGCTCCATGCTTCCGACAAGGTTGCCGGGCTCACGCCAAGGACAAAGGCAAGGTCGCGGATCGGCGGCAGCTTGGTACCAACAGGCAGGGCGCCGGCGCGAATGAGCGCGCTCGTTTCAAGTGCGATGCCGCGGATGGTCCGATCGCTCAACTTTGAGGCAAACCATTTTGCATCCCGCTCTTCGCTCATTTTCGCACCATTTTTTAATGTTCAATAACGTAATAACATTTGATCGACTTATATTGAACATTTACTCGTTGAGAAAACAAGTTTTCCTGCGAGTGAATTTCATGCCCCTTACTCTCCGCCTTGCCCTTCGTGACTGGGACTACATGACCCCTCTGGTCTTGGGCGATGTCTCCTCCCCCAAGCTCGACATCAAGGTGGATCGGGTCGGCACGCTCGTCTCCCATGTCGGCAGGAGCGACGCCTATGATGCCGCCGAAACGTCCTTCAGCCGCTACACGCAGTTGCGCATCGACGGCGACGACAGCGTGGTCGGCATACCGAATTTCATCATGCGCGGCTTCCGCCACCGCTGCGTCATCACCACCAAGGACAGCTCGATCACGAGCTTCGCCCAATTGGCCGGCAAGCGTATCGGCGTCACCGGCTGGCGCGACTCCGGCAATACCTGGACACGGGCCGCACTGCACCGTGAGGGCATCGGTGTCGAGGATGCGATGTGGTATGCCGGTCGCCTCACAGAAGCGCATCCGATCACCGACCGCCTGGACGGCTTCGGCCGTCCCGGCCGGATCGAGGCCGCACCCGGTGAAAGGCCGATGGTGGAGCTGCTGAAGGAAGGCCAGCTCGACGCGATCTTCACGCCCTTCATGCCGGACGGCTATTTCGCCGGCAACTCCGGCTTCCGCCAGCTGCTGCCGGATTTCCGCGCCGCCGAGCATCGCTATTTTGCCGATGTGGGTTATGTACCGGGTATGCACCTGATTGGTTTCAAGGCGGAGTTTGTCGCCGAGCATCCCTGGGTCATGGCCGAACTGAGCGCGCTCATCGATGAATCGCAGCGTGTCTGGCTGAGCAAGCGGCGCAAATATGCCGACACCACGCCCTTTATGCTCGATGAGCTGTTGAAATCGGCGGCCGAGCTGCCGGAAGGGTGGGATGCGAGCGGCCTTGCCGCCAACCGCAAGATGATCGCCGATTTCGCCGGAGAGCTGCATGTGCAGGGCATCCTGCCGCGGCTGATGACGCCGGAGGAACTCTTCCCGTTCGATGTCGACGGCAGCCGGACGAGCGCTGTCTGACCACCGCCTCAAAAATCAGAGACACAAAGCAAAAAGGGGAATGAACATGTCGCTGAAGAAAATGACCTACGTCGCCCTGGCAAGCCTGATGATGTCGAGCGCCGCCTTCGCCGAGGATGCGAGCCTGCCGAAACTTTCGGTCAACAAGGATCTGCAGGCCAAGCTGCCGGAAGCCATCCGCACATCAGGCAAGATGATCTCCGTCAACAACGGCTCTTTCCCTCCCTATGAAATCGTCACCGGCACCAAGCTGACGGGCGCCAGCGCCGATCTGACCGACGCGATCGGCGAGTTGCTCGGCGTGAAGATCGAGCATGAAAGCGTCAGTGGCCTACCGGCCATCCTCGCGGGCATCAATTCCGGCCGCTACCAGTTTGCCTTCGGCCCGATCGGCGATTTCAAGAGCCGCGAGGAGGCCAATGATTTCGTCGACTGGGTACAGGAATTCGTCGTCTTCGCCGTCCAGAAGGGCAACCCGAAGGGCATCACCTCGCTCGACAGTGCCTGCGGCCAGCGCATTGCCGTCATGGCCGGCGGCTCGGCCGAGAAGGTCATCCAGGTGCAAGCCGAGAAGTGCAAGACAGACGGCAAGGGTGCAATCGAGGTCCAGTCCTTCACAGACCAGCCGAGCTCGATCCTCGCCGTCCGCTCCAAGCGCTCCGACGCCTTCTTCTCCTCACAGGCGCCGCTCACCTATTTCGTCTCGCAGGCGAACGGCCAGCTCGAACTGACGGGCGTCGGCCAGAAGAACGGTTTCGAGGATCTCTATCAGGGCGCTGTCGTGCCGAAAGGCTCGCCGCTCGGCCCAATTTTGAAGGATGCCGTCAAACTTCTCATGGACAATGGCACCTATGCCGCCATCATGAAGAAATGGGGTCTTGAGAACAACATGATCAAGGAACCCGGTATCAATCTTGGCGGGACATTGCCGAAATGAGTAGGAACGCCGGAAATATCGCATCGCCCTCAGGCGATGCGGCGGAGCGGGATGTGGCAAATGCCCACACACCGTTCCCAAAGGGTCGTGTGGCAGCTTGGATCGTTACCCTTGCGATCGCGGCCTATTGGGCCTGGTCGGTCGCCCACAATGAAAACTTCGGCTGGCATGTCGTCGCCCAATATTTCTTCGATCCCGTCGTCATCAGTGGCCTCTATGTCTCGCTCGGCCTGACCGTCGTCGCCATGGCGCTCGGCATCGTCTTCGGCCTGCTGCTGGCGATCGCCCGCATGTCGAAGGACACGCTGGCAAGCACGCTCGCCTCGCTGTTCATCTGGTTCTTCCGCGGCACGCCGCTGCTCGTGCAGCTGATCTTCTGGTACAATCTTTCGACGCTCTTCCCGACGCTGTCGATCGGCATTCCCTTCGGCCCGACCTTCGTCAGCTGGGATACCAATTCTGTCATCAGCCCGATGACGGCGGCGATCGCCGGCCTGGCGCTCAACGAAGCCGCCTACATGGCCGAAATCATCCGTGGCGGCCTGCTTTCGGTCGATAGAGGCCAGTTCGAGACCGCCGAAGCCTTCGGCATGACGAGAAGCCGGGCTCTGCGCCGCATCATCATCCCGCAGGCCATGCGCTCCATCGTGCCGCCAACCGGCAATCAGTTGATCAGTATGATCAAGGCAACCTCGCTCGTCAGCGTCATCGCCATGGCCGATCTGCTTTATTCCGTGCAGTCGATTTATAACCGCACCTTCGAAGTCATCCCGATGCTGCTGGTCGCCGTCATCTGGTATCTGCTGATTACTTCGGTGCTGAACATCGGCCAGAGCTATATCGAGCGCTATTACAGCCGCGCCGATCGCCGCTCCGGTGGGGCCAAGGCGGTAACGGAGAGCACGCCAGCGCTCGTGCCGGCACAGGAGGCAGGCGAATGACCGCTCCCATGAACTCAGTCGTCAACATCAGCCCCCTGGTGCAGGCGCGCAACGTGCACAAGTCCTTCGAACATCTCGAAGTGCTGAAGGGCATCGATCTCGACGTGACGCCCGGCGAAGTGGTCGTCATCCTCGGCCCCTCCGGTTCCGGCAAGTCCACTTTCCTGCGCTGCATCAACCATCTGGAATCGATCAATCGCGGTTCGATCGAAGTGGATGGCGAACAGATCGGATATCGGTTGAACAAGGGCCGGCTGGTCAAATTGTCAAACCATGCGATCGCGCTGCAGCGGCGCAAGATCGGCATGGTGTTCCAGCAGTTCAACCTCTATCCGCATATGACAGCGCTGCAGAATGTCATCGAGGCGCCGATCGGCATTCATGGCGAAAGCCGCAAGCAGGCAACAGAAAATGCGCTGGCTCTGCTCGACCGCGTTGGCTTGTCGGCCAAGGCTCACAACTACCCCCGGCAACTCTCCGGTGGGCAGCAGCAGCGCGTGGCGATTGCGAGAGCGCTGGCGATCAAGCCGAAGCTGATGCTCTTCGACGAACCGACCTCGGCGCTCGATCCGGAATTGGTCGGCGAAGTGCTTGCCACCATGCGCGACCTTGCCAAACAAGGCCTCACGATGATCGTCGTCACCCACGAGATCGGCTTTGCCCGTGAGGCAGCCGACCGTGTCGTCTTCATGGATGGCGGCAAGATCGTCGAACAGGGCAAACCGGAGGATGTGATCGGCAATCCGCAGCATCCCCGCACCAGAAGCTTCCTGTCGCGCTTCATCTAGCGCGATATACATATCATCAGTGATGCCCGCACGCTCTATGGCGAAAGGCGGCTCAAAGCGAACCATTGGAATAGCCATGACCCTCGACAACGATTTCGCCCGCCTCTCGGATTTCGAGCCGATGAAGGCCGAGCTGGCCGGCATCCGCCAGCATCTGCACGCCAATCCCGAACTTTCTTTCGAAGAAGCTGAAACCGCGCGCTTCGTCGCTGAAAAGCTGGAAGCCTGGGGTTACGAGGTTACCCGTAATGTCGGCGGCCACGGCGTCGTTGCGCGCATGACTGTTGGAGCTGGCAAGAAGAGCATCGCGATCCGCGCCGACATGGACGCCCTGCCGATCATCGAGCAGACTGGCAAGCCCTATGCCAGCAAGACGCCGGGCAAGATGCATGCCTGCGGCCACGACGGCCACACCACCATATTGCTGGGAGCCGCCGAATATCTCGCCCGCACCCGCCGCTTCAGCGGCACCGTGAACCTGATCTTCCAACCGGCTGAGGAGGCGGGCGCTGTCAGCGGCGCTCCCGCGATGATCAAGGATGGCCTGTTCGAACGCTTTCCCTTCGACGTCATTTACGGGCTGCACAATCATCCGGGTGCTGCGGAAGGCACCTGGCTGCTGCGCTCCGGCCCGCTGATGGCGGCCGCCGACACAGTTGAGATTACCATCGTAGGCAAAGGCGGCCATGCCTCGCGTCCCCATCTGACCGTCGATCCCGTCGTCGTCGCCTGCAACCTCGTCGTCAGTCTGCAGACGATCGTTGCCCGCAGCGTCGACCCGACGCAGACAGCAGTCGTGACGGTTGGCGCCATCCATGCCGGCGAAGTATCGAACGTCATTCCCGAAAGTGCGAAGATGCTGCTCACGGTTCGCTCCTTCGATCCGAAGGTGCGCGAACTGCTTGAGGCGCGCATCCGCAAGCTGACGGCGTCCATTGCAGAAGGTTATGGCGCAAGTGTCGAGATCGACTACGTCTATGGCCATCCGGTCGTCGTCAACTCGGAGAAGGAAACGGAATTCGCGCGGATGGTCGCCGAGGAACTTGTCGGCGCTGAGAAGGTCACCACCTGCGGCCTTATCCCCGGCAGCGAGGATTTCTCGCATTACCTGGAGCATAAGCCCGGCAGCTTCCTGCGCCTCGGCAACGGCGTGAACTCGCCCATCCTCCACAGCGCCAAGTATGATTTCGCCGATGAAAGCCTCACCGTCGGCGCCGCTATGTGGGCACGTCTGACCGAGCGTTATCTCGACGCCTGAACCGGTTCCTATCTGGATCGCAAGGCGGAGCTGGCAACGCCACGATAAACAGCAGCCCTGGCAACAAGCCGGGGCTGATCCGTTTTCGAGATGTCATGGAAAAAAGCGGAATGCGATGCTTTCAATAGCGCCGCTAGAGCAGTTCCAGCAAAAGTGCGAAGCGGTTTTGCGTCCGGAACGGCGTAAAAACAAAAAGATAGAGCGTTTTCGCGATTCGAAGAAAGCGGAATTGCTCTAGACCCGCGGCGTGGTGCGATTCCTGCCTTTATAAATACTACTTGTCGAAGGATCCGAGACTATCGCCCGTTGCAGGCGCTGTATTTGCAGGCGTTTCAGTCCCCAGCCCGGATTCCAGCTGCACATTCTGAGTCTGCATTACCCGCCATTCATTCTCGAGGCGATCAATCACATACGTAGGAATTTCATTTCTTACGTTTTCAAACTCTTGCATCACGACCTCCATTGCCATGCGTTACTGGCATGACATGGAGGAGTTTCTTTGTAAATCAAGGCATTAAACTATTTAAACGATTAAAATATTTTCAATCGTTTGAAATATCACCTTCTGTGGAAAGATTGGTGACAGATGAGAACGCGGGTGTGGATATCCAGAGACAGCCTTCAATAGTGGTGGGATTGATCGCTTGCGATTTTGTGGATTCGTGCGACGGTCGCCACCGGACAATCCGTCAAAGGTGATCTTGAAAGCAGATCGCCGTCCGCATTGGCGCGGCCATCCAAAACCCTGCCTCCAGCGTAACCGAACGTGACCTTTCGGTGTTCGGAACGATATTTTCAGCCGATCAGGCGCATCGGTCAGAATATCAAGATCACGCGACGTTGGGCGGGACGAGGGCCTCGCCCCTCGCCCACCCATTTCGGCACTCGTGCTTTCAAGCAATCCAGCGAAACGCCGAAGGTTACTCGACGATGTCTCTGTAGCGCCCCTGGCCGTCATCGGCGCGTGGCGATGACGTTTTACTGACCGCCGACCATGTTGCCAACGACCCCACCGAGCAGGCCGCCGCCCACAGCGCCGGCAATTGTTCCGGAGGTCTTGTGTTTCTTGCCGGAAAGCTTATTGCCGGCGATGCCGCCTGCAATGGCACCGCCGACGGCGCCGATGTTCCGACCAGTTAACAAGCCAGGGGTGCCGTCGTTGGCAATGCTGCCCGTAGCTTGCGGATCAATCCCTTGATCAGCTTGGATCGGCATTGCCTGTTGCATCGGTTGACCATATTGCGAATTCCGGTTGTCGACCATGTTGCCGACCATTCTGCCAGCAACCGCACCGCCGACGACGCCGGCGATCGTCCCGAGTGTCTTGTGCTTCTTACCGCCGAGCTTGTTGCCGACGAGACCTCCGGCGACAGCGCCACCCACTGTACCAATATTCTGGCCGTTAAGCAGTGTCTGTTCCTGGGCATGGCTAGCGACGGGCAGCATCGCCATAGCCGCGATGGGAGCAAGCAATGTCAGGCGCAGACAAGTTTTACGAAAAGAGGAGCCGGAAGTTTCGGAATGCAACATTGCACATGCCTTTCAAGGAGAAGTCAGATCTCCTGAAACATGACTTGTTATCCATAAATTTTCGTAAGGAAACACGGTTAACAGGATCTATCCGTCCCGATATGAGGGATTGCGTCAGCTTCCATCCGCGCGCACGACCCCATGCCAAGGGGTTACGCTATTCCCCTATGGGTCGCCCGCTCTCGCCCATCAAACTCCAGATCCTGCGCGCGTCCGATCGAATCATGTTGTTCGCGCATGGCGTCGGCCGCCTCGCGTACCACTTCGGAAATCTGCAGGAGCTGCTTGGCGAGAGGGCTCGTCCTGCGCCAGATCATGCCGATGGTGCGCGACGGCTGCGGGCTTTGGAAGCGCACCGTCGACACCGAGGCCGAGCGGGTTTCCACCGCCACAGCCATCTCCGGTATCAAAGTGACGCCGATGCCGGCGCTGACCATCTGCACCAGCGTCGACAGCGAGCTGCCGTCCATCAGTTCGCGCGGCAAGGCTGAATGGATGTTGCAGAAGGAAAGAGCTTGATCGCGGAAACAATGCCCCTCTTCCAACAACAGCAGCCGCATTTCGCGAAGCGCCTCGCGGTTGGGCACCGGCTTGCCCTCGTCCTCGCTCGGTCGCACCAACACGAAGTTTTCCGCAAACAGCGGCACTTCCGTCAAAGATGTCTCGGAGACCGGCAGAGCAACGATCGCCGTATCCAGCCTCCCCTCCTCCAGCTCTTCGACCAGCTTCGACGTCAAAGTCTCGCGCACATGGATATCCAGACCGTCATAGATGCGGGAGAGATTGCCGATGATGCTCGGCAGCAGATAGGGCGCGACCGTGGGGATGATGCCGATGCGCAACCGGCCCACCGGCTGATCGCGCGACGCACGAGCAAGATCTCCCAGCTCGTCGACGGAGCGCAGGATGTCGCGGACGCGGATCGCGAAGGCCTCCCCGAAATTGGTCAGCCGGACCTGTCTCGCGCTTCTTTCGAAGAGGTTCGTGCCGAGCTGCTCCTCCAGCTCCTTGATCTGCATCGACAAGGCGGGCTGAGAGATCGAGCATAGATCGGCGGCACGTCCGAAGTGGCCGAGCCGAGCCAGCGCTTCGAAATAGCGAAGCTGTTTGAGCGTGAAGTTTGCCATAAGCCCATCTTATCGCGCCAATCAGGAAATCCAACTTAAATTAATGGAAAGCCTTGGCTATAGTGCCGCAGCAAAGATGAGATGCGGCCGCCTGTCATACGAAGCTCATATTGAGAGCATTGACTGCGTTCAGTTCATCGATGCACGGACCGGTCGGAAGGCAGGGGACCCAAGCTTTGCCTGCTTCCACGTCTCCGTTTCACGCGAGGCCAGAATGACGAGAGATTCATGCGTCTGACATGTCGCTGCCATACCAGTTTTGGAACCGGGCCATTTCCCGGCGGGCTGGCAAAGCTCCTACTCCGGTCGTCACAAATCAAATCATCGTAAGGGAGAGTATCATGGATACAAAAGTCGAGACTGCCGGCAAATGTCCGTTTCCGCATGGAAACACGAGCGTTTCCGCACGTTCGAACCGGGACTGGTGGCCGAATCAGCTGAACCTCAAGATCCTTCATCAGAACTCCGCGCTGTCCAGCCCGATGGGCAAGGCATTCAACTATGCCGAAGAGTTCAAGAAGCTCGATCTGGAGGCCCTGAAGAAGGACCTCACCGCCCTTATGACGGATTCGCAGGACTGGTGGCCGGCCGACTTCGGTCACTACGGTCCGCTCTTCATCCGCATGGCCTGGCATAGCGCCGGCACCTACCGCACGGGCGACGGCCGCGGCGGCGCCTCCTCCGGCACGCAGCGCTTCGCTCCGCTCAACAGCTGGCCGGATAACGTCAACCTCGACAAGGCTCGCCGTCTCCTTTGGCCGATCAAGCAAAAATACGGCAACAGCATCTCCTGGGCCGACCTGCTGGTCCTGACCGGTAATGTCGCGCTGGAATCCATGGGCTTCAAGACCTTCGGCTTCGGCGGCGGTCGCGAAGATGTCTGGGAGCCGGAAGAAGACATTTACTGGGGCGCGGAAGACACCTGGCTCGGCGACAAGCGCTACAGCGGCGATCGCGATCTGGAAAACCCGCTCGCAGCCGTGCAGATGGGTCTCATCTACGTCAATCCTGAGGGACCAAACGGCAATCCGGATCCGCTTGCAGCCGCTCGCGACATCCGCGAAACCTTCGCCCGCATGGCAATGAACGACGAAGAAACTGTCGCCCTCATTGCCGGCGGCCACACCTTCGGCAAGACGCATGGTGCCGGCGACGCAGCCCATGTCGGCCCCGAGCCGGAAGCAGCCGGCATCGAAGAACAGGGCCTCGGCTGGAAGAGCAGCTTCGGCACTGGCAAGGGCGGCGACACGATCGGCAGCGGTCTCGAAGTCACCTGGACCTCGACGCCGACCAAGTGGAGCAACAACTTCTTCTGGAACCTGTTCGGCTATGAATGGGAACTGACGAAGAGCCCGGCGGGCGCGCATCAGTGGGTGCCGAAGCATGGCGCCGGCGCCGGCTCTATCCCGGACGCGCACGACAAGTCCAAGCGTCACGCTCCTGCCATGCTGACCACCGACCTCGCCCTGCGCTTCGATCCGGCTTATGAGAAGATTTCCCGCCGCTTTTTCGAAAATCCGGATGAGTTCGCCGATGCCTTTGCCCGCGCATGGTTCAAGCTGACCCATCGCGATATGGGCCCGCGCGTGCGCTATCTCGGTCCGGAAGTGCCGAGCGAAGAGCTCATCTGGCAGGATCCGATCCCGGCTGCCGGCCCCGCATCGATCGAGCCAAGCGATGTCGCCGCCCTCAAGGCCGAGATTGCTGCATCGGGTCTCACCATCCCGCAGCTGGTTTCGACCGCCTGGGCCTCGGCTTCGACCTTCCGCGGCTCAGACAAGCGCGGCGGTGCAAACGGCGCTCGCATCCGTCTTGCTCCACAGAAGGACTGGGAGGCTAACCAGCCGGCACAGCTCGCTTCCGTTCTGGCAACGCTCGAAGGCATCCAGAAGAAGTTCAACGATGCCCAGACCGGCGGCAAGACGGTATCGATTGCCGATCTGATCGTTCTCGGCGGCTCGGTCGCTATCGAACAGGCTGCGAAGAAGGCCGGCCATGACGTGGTCGTACCCTTCGCTCCGGGCCGCACCGATGCGACGCAGGAGCAGACCGATGTCGAGGCCTTCGCCGTTCTCGAGCCGATCGTCGACGGCTTCCGCAACTATCAGCGGCAGGCCTACACGGTCTCTTCGGAAGAGCTGCTGATCGACAAGGCACAGCTTCTGACGCTGACGGCACCCGAAATGACCGCCCTCATCGGCGGCCTGCGTGTGCTGAATGCCAATGTCGGCCAGAGCCAACACGGCGTCTTCACTAAGCGTCCGGAAACCCTGACCAACGACTTCTTCGTGAACCTGCTCGACATGGGCACGGAGTGGAAGGCGGTTTCGGATGCCAAGGACGTCTTCGAAGGCCGCGACCGCACAACCGGCGACGTGAAGTGGACCGCGACGCGCGTCGATCTCGTTTTCGGCTCCAACTCGCAGCTGCGCGCGATCGCCGAAGTCTACGGCCAGTCAGATGCCGAGAAGAAGTTCGTGCAGGACTTCGTTGCGGCATGGACCAAGGTCATGAACGCCGACCGCTTCGACATCGCTTGATGCTGAAAATATCGGGCGCGATCAAAGGTGATCGCGCCCTTTTTTCAACCGCCTTCAGAAACGGCATTTTGCCGTTTGCTTCTTTCGAACCAGGCATTCAATCCCGTGCGTGCGGGCTGCTCGATCAGATAGTAGCTAAGCAACCCGAGGCATATGGCTATGACCAGCGCAGGCAGTTCGGCCAAGCGACCTTGCCGAGCCAGCACGTAAAACGGCTGCTGCCATAGATATATTGAGAACGACATCCGCCCAAGTTGCCGGATAACGGAGCCTTCAAATAAAATCCTGGAAAAGCGCGCAGCGCTCTCGATCGAACACACGCTGATCGCCAGCAACAGGGTTTTAACGCCGAAAAATAGCCAGGCGACATCGGCGAACAAGCGCGCAGCCAAGCCGCAGAAAAATATCAAAGGTACCAGCCATTCCAGGGGTAATTCGCGGCTTCGCTGTCCCATCAGCAGGAACAACGCGGCTGAGATCAAAATTGGCGCTGCCGCCACCTGGCTCGACCAAAAGACGATAAATGGATTTTGTCCGTAAACATCATATTGCAAAATGCCGGTGGCAAGTGCGGTAAGACCAAGCAACAAGAGGGAAAATCCCACGAACCTGTTACCGGCATCACGCAATGAAAAGGCTAGCAGCCCAAGCAGGAGGTAGCTGTGCTCTTCGACGCATAATGACCAAATGTGATCGAATATCGAGACGAAGGTGTGACTGGTAATTATGAAGTAGTTCAACGTGAAAGAAAGCGCGGCGAGGACAGCCGCAAGGTCGGGCACAAGCGACGTTGACGAGAAGATCGCCGTATTCACCAAAACAAATATAAACAAAGTTGGATAGACGCGGCTGAAACGCCGAAGGAAGAAAGTGCCCAAAGGCATCTCCCTGACGAAAAGGATCTCGGCCATAAGGCGTCCGGAGAGCACGAAAAATAGATCCACACCGGCGGATCCAAGACCGGGCAGGTACTTGTCGCCGCCGAAATGGCCCATCAATACCAGAAAGACGGCGAGTCCACGCCATCCATCAAGGGCCGGAATATGGGTCGGTCTTCCTGCTTCTGACATCGGTAACCATCGGCTGCGCTATCGAACCGCTACCGTAAGGCGTCAATATTAATGAAATTACTTTAAGTACTATCGAAAGTAAGCACAGCGCCAACATTTGAAGTAATGCGATTTCATTACGATTACGTCTCAAACATGCACTCGTGAAATTGAACAATGATCGTGTGGCAATCGGCAACGCTTCTAGCGGTAATTCCTCCGCACATCGAATCGTCCTCTTGCTTCGGTGCCATGCTTGCGAGCGCAATTGGAAGCATCGGACACCGGCGCAACGCATCGCTTGCAGGCTGCAGCTCAATCGACACAGCACAGGGGAGCGGCGTTGTGCAACGGCAGCGGCAGGGTCATGACGGGATTGGGAATCGTAAGCGCATCCAGCGTCGCCGTCTGCTCGGGCGAGAGCTGGACGTCGAGTGCGCCGATATCCTCATTGAGTTGTTCCAGCGTATGAACGCCGATAATCGTCGAAGATACGCCAAGGCGTCCCATTGCCCAGGCAAGAGCGACGCGCGCGGTCGTCGTACCGAGCTCGTCGGCGACGCGGAATAAGGCGTCCACGATTTCAAGATCCTGCTCGTCGGGCCTTTGCGCCAATTGCGCCGCATGCCCCCGTCTCATGCCCGCATTATTGGCAGGCTTATATTTGCCGCTGATGAGACCGCCACTCAAGGGCGAATGCGAGACGACGCCAAGCCCCAATCCTGTTGCCAGCGGAATGAGTTCGTTTTCAAACAGCCTTGCTGCAAGCGAATATTCGATCTGCAGACCGATGAACCGAGCCCAGCCGTTGGATTGCGCCAGGAGGTGCGCATGCGCCACCTTCCAGGCAGGGGCATCGGAAATGCCGAAGTAACGCAATTTTCCGGACTGAACGAGATCGTAGAGCGCCGCCAGTATGTCTTCCAGGGGCGCCTGGATGTCCCAATTATCAAGCCAATAGAGGTCGAGATAATCGGTGCGCAGCCGTCGAAGGGCCTGTTCGAAACCGGCTATCACAGCCTTGCGGCCAGGTGTTTCACCATCCCACTCGACATTGAATTTGCCAGCAATGACAAGGTCGCCACGTCTGATCGAGTTCTGAGCGATATAGGTGCCGACAACCGTCTGGCCGCCCGCTTTGACCGCTCCATTGCCGGTATCGAGGTAGTTGCCACCGAGTTCGAGATAGCGCGCCAGAACTGCAGCAGGCTGGTTTTCACGGGATGGCCAGGCGCCCCCCGTATCGAAAGTCATGGTTCCAAGCGCAAGCGGACTGACGCGCAACTCCGAGCGGCCGAGTGCGGCATAGTCTTCGAGATGCATGCATAATCCCCCAGCCGGCCTGCAGCCGGTACATAACTTTCGATATTATGTAAGTGCATCAAGCAAGGGAGATAAGCACCAATTTACAATTTTACAATTCGGGAATCCGGATAATCGGCGCGATATCGTTCAATTTTGCAACCGCGTGGCACGGGAGGAACAATTCGTCCCGCACTATAGTCTAACGCTTGCGTATGAACTCGGTGCGGAGAACCAAACCCTTGATCCCGTCGTAACGGCAATCGACTTCTTCAGGATTGTCGGTCAGTCGAATGGACTTGATAACCGTGCCCTGCTTCAAGGTCTGGTTGGCGCCTTTTACTTTCAGATCCTTGATGAGGGTAACCGAGTCGCCGTCGGCAAGCACGTTGCCGCTTGCATCACGTACGATGAGGCCTGTTGCGGCAGCTGCGGCAGCCATCTCTGCGGCGGGCCGCCACTCGCCGGTCACTTCGTCATAGACATATTCGTCATTTTGGCCGGTCATTCCAAACTCCACTTCACGTTTTTTTCAAATATTCCGGAGCCGACAAATACCTGGCTTCCATCTCAATCATGATCCCAAAAGGGCGTCTATCCGAGACGATCAGCCTATGCAATACCGGCAGCCGCGCAAAGCGACAGCCCTGAGGCGGGCCTAACCTTCCGGTTTCACGCCGAGACCGACCAGGGATTGCGGCCCTCGCGAAGCCACGACAGCGTGTCGACCCAGAAGCTCTCCTTGTAGCTATCGTGAAACAGGCCGAAATGACCGATCCTGTCGCGGCCAAGGTCAATAGGATGCAGATGCACCAGGATGGATTGCGCACCCGTATAATAGTTCAGCGTGCGGCGAACCGCCGGCACCGTGCCGAGTTCATCATCCGAAACCGCAATCGCGAGGATCGGCGCCCGGACCGCGGCCATTCGCCGAAGAGCATCCTCCCTCTCTGCCGCTGGATGGCTGCGCTCGAACCGGGGGCCACGAAAGCTCCACTCATTTGCTACGCCCTTCGGCAGATCCTCCAGCCAGCCAAGCCGGCGACCGGGAAAATAGCCATAGAGCGCAGTGATTGCGGGCATGGCGACATGCCATTTGAAACACAGGGCGGCGCGGCGGTGCGGCATGTAATCGCCCCACCAGGCATATTGGGCGCCGACTGTCAGCATCCTGTCCATCATGGGAGCATGTTCGGCCAGTCCCGGCAGGAAACCGCCGACGCTATGGCCGACCACCATCAACGGGTCGCTGCGACGATGGCCAGCCATCCATTGAAGTGCGGCATCGAAATCCCGCTCACCCCAATCCCGCCAGCGATAGCGGGATCCACGCAGCCGTTGCGGCCGCGATAGCCCGATACCGCGATAATCATAGGTCAGGACATCGAACCCATGCCGAGCCAGAAATTGCGCGTAGCGGTGATAGTAGCGCGCAAGCACGCCCGTGGCCGGGTTGATGACCACGCTGCCTTCGGGCTTAGCCGTCTCCGCCAGCCAGAGATGACCGCCGAGAACGACGCCGTCGGCACATGAAAAGGAAATCTGCGTGCTGCGCGGCCCCGAGGATGATGGAATGTGTTGCTCGTTCATGGGACGGAGGATGAGGCCACCGCCGCATTGTGTATATTCACTACCCGGTATACATTGAGTCATGAAAGACAGCTCGCAGCCGACGCGCGAACGCATTCTTCAGGCGGCTGGAAAACTTTTCCATCGCGATGGGATCCGCGCGATCAGTGTCGATGCCATTGCCGAAAAGGCAGGCATCACCAAGCGTACCCTCTACTATCATTTCCGCAGCAAGGACGACCTGATCGCCGCCTATCTGCAGGCGCGCGACGAGCCGAACCTCGTCCTCTTCAAACGCTGGTTCGAGGAAACGAAAGGCGATACAGCCCAGAAGGTTGCCGGCATTTTTCGTCATCTGGCACAATCGGCGCGTAGCGCCAAATGGAAGGGCTGCGGGTTCCTGCGCACCTCGGTCGAGCTCATCAACCTTCCCGGCCATCCGGCTCTGGTGGCTGCCCGCGCCCACAAGAAGCGCGTCGAGGATTGGCTTGCTTCAACCTTCATGGAAGCCGGAGCCGGCAATGATGCCCTGCCGCTCGCGCGCCAGATCATGCTGCTCCTCGACGGTTCATTTGCCGTGGTGCTGCTTCATCGCGATCCGAGCTACTTGGAAACTGCAGCGGATGCTGCAGCCGATCTCGTCAAAAGTCGTCTGACGGCACCGCCAGAACTCGATTCCGCGACTGACACACCGGGTCAGTTGAACGAAAGCAGGCCGTAGAGATTGGCAGCAGCCGCATCGATCTGGATAGCTTGATCCGCTCCGGTTCCGCTCTCATCGTCCTTTTCTTTTTCTTTCTTCGCCCGTCTTTCGAGGGCTTTCGTGACCTTGTCGTTGCTGTCGCCATCTTGAGCGCTCTCGATAACGTCTTCGATCGTCAGCCCAAGTTTGTCGAGGCCGAGCTGTTTTTCAAGCGCATGAAGCACTCCCATGCCACCAGGCTGCACCTTGATCTCGCCATAGACCTTTTTCATCGCTGCAACAAACTCGTCCATGGAGGGATAGTCGCTTCGTTCGACCCCAAGAGCCCGGCCTGTCCGCTCGATAAGATCAAGCTTCTGCTTGGCGATGCTGTCCTTGCTCATGCTGAACATGGCTTCCGAAACTTTCGTCTGGGCCTGAGTGGGCTGCTTGGAAACGGTCACGTTATTCACTTGGCCGGTCGCCACCGCAATGAGGCTATCGGCGGCGGATGGAGGCTGCTCCGATATTGTCGTGCTCTTATTCAATTGCTGGAGAATGGCCAAAGCAGCCGAAGACACATTTGAAATCGATGTCATCGCTTATCCTCAAGCGCCACAACCTCTCCCTCATGGAAGCCCGACGCAAAGCTCTATGCCTCATGCGATAGTCGATTGTTCAATTACTACCGGAAGTTAGTTAAGGTTTAAATAACCCAGGATATGCCTCACCACAAAACATTCTCTATAAGTTGTATGCCGCCATAAGAGTTATTATCGACGCGACGGCCATCACGAAACTGGCCGTGCGACGATTTCCGGATGCCGGCGCTGCCGTATCGATAGGATCAATGATACTTCAGACGCTCGCGGCCAAGAATGGCACTGAGCAGGCTTCGCCACCGCCGAACAGGCGCGACCGCGTCAGAAATCGCTTCTCCCGCCCATTATCGAGCGAGAACATGCCGCCGCGCCCCGGCACGACGTCGATGATGAGCTGTGTGTGCTTCCAAGCCTCGAACTGGCTGCCGCTGATATAGACGGGCACGCCACCGATCTCGCCGAGCTTGACGTCATTGTCGCCGATCATGAATTCGCCTGCCGGATAGCACATCGGCGAAGAGCCGTCGCAGCAGCCACCCGACTGATGAAACAGGATATCGGGATGGTCCTGCTGTATCTCGCGGATAAGCTCGAGCGCCTTGTCGGTCGCCAGCACCCGCGGCTCCGATCCACTGTCGTCCATCATGATCCTCCATCACCCCCTGAAAATGCTGGAAGGCTCCCGGCCGCAGCCGGGAGCCTTGCTCGCTTGGTTGGGAGAACTCAGAAGAAACCGAGCGCCTTCGGGCTGTAGCTGACCAGCATGTTCTTGGTCTGCTGGTAATGATCGAGCATCATCTTGTGCGTCTCACGACCGATGCCCGATTGCTTGTAGCCGCCGAAAGCGGCGTGCGCCGGATAGGCGTGATAGCAATTCGTCCAGACGCGACCAGCCTGGATCTCCCGGCCGAAGCGATAGGCGCGATTGCCGTCGCGGGTCCACACGCCGGCGCCGAGGCCATAGAGCGTATCGTTGGCGATTTCGAGTGCTTCCTTCTCGTCCTTGAAGGTGGTGACCGATACGACCGGGCCGAAGATTTCCTCCTGGAAGACCCGCATCTTGTTATGCCCCTTGAAGATGGTCGGCTTGATGTAGTAGCCGCTCGACAGCTCGCCGCCGAGATCGGCGCGCACGCCGCCCGTCAGCACTTCGGCGCCTTCCTGTTTGCCGATATCGAGATAGGAGAGGATCTTCTCCATCTGCTCGCTCGATGCCTGGGCGCCGATCATGGTTGCGGCATCCAGCGGATTGCCCTGCTTGATGGCTTCCACGCGCTTGACTGCCCTCTCCATGAAGCGGTCGTAGACCGATTCCTGGATGAGCGCTCGGCTGGGGCATGTACAGACTTCGCCTTGGTTAAGCGCGAACATTGCAAAGCCTTCGAGCGCCTTGTCGAAGAAATCGTCGTCTTCGGCCGCGACATCGGCAAAGAAGATGTTCGGCGACTTGCCGCCAAGTTCAAGGGTAACGGGGATGAGGTTCTGGCTGGCATATTGCATGATCAGCCGGCCTGTCGTCGTCTCGCCGGTAAAGGCGATCTTGGCGATGCGCGGGCTGGTTGCCAGCGGCTTGCCGGCCTCCAGACCGAAGCCGTTGACGATGTTGAGCACACCGGGCGGCAGGAGATCGCCAACCAGCTCAGCCCAGACCAAAAGCGAAGCCGGTGTCTGTTCGGCCGGCTTGATGACGACGCAATTGCCGGCGGCAAGCGCCGGCGCAAGCTTCCAGGCCGCCATCAGGATCGGAAAATTCCAGGGAATGATCTGGCCGACGACGCCGAGCGGCTCATGGAAGTGATAGGCGACAGTGTCGTGGTCGATCTCCCCGATCGAGCCTTCCTGGGCGCGAATGCAGGAGGCGAAGTAACGGAAGTGGTCGATGGCGAGCGGAATATCGGCCGCCATGGTCTCGCGGATCGGCTTGCCATTGTCCCAGCTTTCGGCCTGCGCCAGCACTTCCAGCTTGTCTTCCATGCGCTGGGCGATCTTCATCAGGATATTGGAGCGCTCGGTGGTCGACGTCCGCCCCCATTTGTCCTTTGCCGCATGGGCGGCATCGAGCGCGGCGTTGATATCCTTCTCGTCCGAGCGCGGTATCTCGCAGATCTTGCCGCCGGTGATCGGCGTGAGATTGTCGAAATACTTGCCAGCGATCGGCTCGCGCCATTGGCCACCAATATAGTTGCCATATTTCAGCTTGAACGGAGATTCCACGATCTTTTGATGCAGCATGCCATCCTCCCTTGGTCGGCAGGTTCGATGAGCGAACCGATGGGAGAAGTCTGCGAGCACATCGCGGCCAGCGATAGAGGTGGCTTGCCATGCTGCAGCGCACAGTGTCGCAACTCTGCGACATCCGCCGGATCGAATGCGCGTTGACGGTGCTTCAGTGCAGATTGAGCCGGTTCATCTTCCGATGCAGCGTCGAGCGGCTCATGCCGAGCGCCGCCGCTGCCTGGGAGACATTGCCATTGGCGCGTGAAAGAGCCCTGAGCAAGGCGGCGCGCTCTGCCTCAATCAGATCCTCGCCCGCGGCCCCTTGCTGCTCGCGAAGAACATCGGAGGCCGGAATGCCCGCAGCAATGCGATGATCGTCGAGCTTCAATGCAAGGCGGGCCGCGCGGGTCGCACCGAGCACGAGGTCGTTACGGTCGACCGCCAGCAGCGCCGACGTGGATGCGATATCCGTCGGCACCATGATGAAGCGGGCACCGGCAAAGGCGCTGCGGAAAAGATTGAGCTCGATGCGCACTGCCGCATCGCGCACGGTCTGCGACAGGATCGCCAGTGTCCCGTCGCTCACATCGTCGCGGCAGCTGGAAATGTCGAGCGCCCCGGCAAGCTGGCCGCGATGATCGCGGATCGGCGCCGTGGTGCAGCTGAGATTGATATTGGAGCAGAAAAAGTGCTGGTCGCGGAAGATCGCAACGGCCCGCTCGTCGGCAAGCGCCGTCCCGATGCCATTGGTACCGATACTTGCCTCCGTCCAGACGGAACCGGTCCATAGGCCGAGATCGTGGAACTCCTTATCGTCGCCGGCAGCACCGCGGCGTTCCAACGCGATACCGTTGCGATCAGTCAGCAGCAGGCAACAGCCGGCCTTGCCGACCGCGAGAAACAGGCGATCCAACTCAATGGCAGATTCGGCAACCAGCCGTTCCGATCGCTCCAGCGCCGTTTGAAATTCCTGGCTGGTCAAGCGCATCGGCAGACGCTTCTCCTCCGGCGCAAGGCGATGCATGACCATGCACCGTCGCCAGGAGGCAACAACCGAAGAACTCGCCGCCGCCGATTGCGCCGACGCGTAAACCTGATCCGCATGTGCGGAATAGTCGTGCATCTGGCTCCTCCCACCGAACGCTAACCCAATTGTCGCTAAAAATGGCCATTGAAGCAATCCTCCCGGCGACTTGCGTCCCGGATAGCGAAATTCAACGACTACCTTGCTGACGGTACAGCCTTTTTCGGCACCACCGTCTCTTCAGCCCATGACTGCACAATCCAACAATCGACGCCGCCTGGCCGACGCCTTGAATTTTGGTTTCGCGCCCACACAATCGAGATCTGACCCACCAACCGCTACCTTTCAGGCGACTGTCAGCGTGTTGCTGTAGCAGCTTTTTCCAAAGGAAAACGGAGCGGAAGGCGATTAGTAAGCCCAGCTCCACGAGCGGCTGTCTCGACAGTAATGGAAAGTCGGCTTTATGCAGGCATCGCAGCGAGGCCGAGAGCCCATAAAAGAAATGCTGGAGCGTTGCGCCGACACCGGTCGCAGACGAATGGCTGGCGGTCTTCGCTGCTTCTTCAACACCCCGACCATCAAGCCCCCTGCAAATCGTGCTTTTCTCGAGCGCCCGATCGTTATCATCGCCATTTTCCTCGCGCTGTCATTGCTCGTCATGTGGACGGCCGATTATCCCTTGGGTATCTGGATGAAGTCTTTTCCCGCGCAGTTGCGAGGGACGGCGAGGTGGATCAGCAGCCTCGGCACCGGGCTTCTGGTGCTCTCATTCAGCGGAGCGCTGCTGATTTTTGCGATCCTCGCGCCTGCGCACAAACTGCGGAAATCCATGCGAACGGGTGCTGATCTCATCGCCACGGCCGCTGCCTTCATCTTCCTGGCGGTCGCCGGCGGCGGCATTGTCGATTCGCTCGCCAAGAACATTGTCGGTCGTGCCAGGCCGGAACTCCTGGATACGAACGGCGCCTTCTCTTTCCGGCCCTTTGCCTTCCACGCCGACTTCGCCTCCTTTCCTTCCGGACATTCGGCAACGGCCGGCGCCATGGCGATGTCGCTGGCGCTCGTCTTTCCCCGCCTTCGCCCCGTCTTCATGCCACTCGGCATCCTGATCTGCCTGTCGCGCCAATGGGTCGGCGCGCATTGGGCAAGCGACACGCTGATGGGCTGGGGCGTCGGCATCGCCTTCGCCTTTTGGCTGGCACACGCATTTGCTCGGCGCCGTCTTCTGTTTGCCTATGACTCCAATGGCCGCTTGTGTCCTGGGGAGCGATACAGGGCAATTCTCGCCGTACTGCGCGCTTTGATCCGGCGTGCGCCCATCATTGGCAAGAAAGCGGTTCCTGCTGCAAAATCGTGTCCAGCGCAGGCTCGCCTGGCATCTCGGAGCCTTGAAATTCGATCCTGATCCACCGGCAGACACAGTGCTTCCGCATTGTTTGCCGGCTCGTAGGCAGCAAGTGCCCGTCCCTTCTCCTCCGAATGCAAAATTATCAAGACGCGGCGACGGATTTGCCGCTCGCAGCCGTTTAAGTGCTGAAGGGATAACAGCTTGAAGCTCTTCAAGGACGAATGAGGACATGATGAAAAAGATCATTTTGCTGGCCTTTGCCGCGACCGCCTGCTTTGCGGCCATCTCGCCAGCCGAGGCTCGCGACGGATGCGGCATGGGCTGGCATCGCAACCCCTACGGCTACTGCCGCCCGGATGGACGGCCCGTGGTCGTCGTGCCAGCGGTTCCGGCCTATGGTATCTTCTATCCCGGCCGTGGTTATTGGGATGGACACCGCTATTGGGTGCATCGCGAGTGGTGGCATGGTGGCTGGCGTTATCGCTAAGCTACTCTTCCGCGATGTGCGCGGCCCGGTCTTAGCAGATCGGGCCGCATGCCAACCGACAGATCGATCGGCCTGCTTTTTTCGATCCTTCCGCAATCTAGCCCTGTGATGCAAAGCTCCCGGTCGTTTGCCGGTTTGACATGGCAGCCCACAGAAACGTGCAATTGACGGCGGCAATTCAACTGGTCAAAGCTGTGGCGAGACCGGTTTACGGAAAAAGACGCCGCCAGCATGAACAAAAGCACCATCAGCGACCATCAAGGGCCGATCATCGTCTTTGACGCCATGTGCGTCCTGTGTACCGCTAACGCTCAGTTCGTGCTGCGTCATGATCGCCTCGGCCGTTTTCGTCTTGCCTCCATGCAGAATGAAACCGGTATCGCGCTCTATCGCCGCTGCGGCATGGATCCCGCCGATCCCGACAGCCTCATCATCGTCGACGGCGCAAAGGTACTGCGCGACAGCGACGCGGTACTGGCCATTTATGCCGGCCTCGGCTGGCCCTGGAAGGCGATCTCCGTGCTGCGCATCGTACCTCGCATGCTGCGCGATCCGATCTACCTCTGGCTTGCCCGCAATCGCTACCGCATCTTCGGCAAACGGGAAACGTGCTGGCTGCCGACGCCAGAGCAGGCGAGCCGCATCCTTTGAAAAGAATCCTCGTTCTCGGCGGTTATGGCGAGTTCGGCGCGCGACTGTCGCGGCGCCTTGCCAGCGACGGTTTCGAGGTGCTGGTCGCCGGACGCAATCTCGAAGCCGCGAAAGCGCTCGCCGCTCGACTACCCCATGCAATTGCCCTGCAAGCCGATCGAAATGGCGATATCTCCGCGATCCTCAGCGAGCACAGGCCCTTTCTGCTGATCGACGCGGCTGGTCCCTTCCAGCAAAGCGATGACAGAGTTCCGCGAGCCTGCATAGAGGCCGGCATCCATTACATCGATCTCGCCGACGCGCGCTATTTCGTCGGCGCGATCAGCTGCCTCGATGAACGGGCAAAGGCTGCCGGCGTCACCATCATCTCGGGTGCATCGAGCGTGCCGGCGCTCTCCGGCGCTGTGGCGGCGGACCTTGCAAAGGACATGGAGGAGGTTCGTTCGATAGAAATGTCGATCAGCGCCTCCAACCGCGCGACCGCAGGCGCCTCGGTCGCATCGGCGATCCTGAGTTATGTCGGCAGGCCGGTGCGGCTCTGGCGCGGCCGACGCTGGCAAGACGCGATGGGCTGGCACATGCTGAAGCGCGAAATTTATGCCATTGCCGGCCGCCGCCCTCTGCACCGGTTGGTGGCACTGGCCGACGTGCCGGATCACGACCTGCTGGTCGAAAGCTTTGCCGAGCGGCCCAGTGTCATCTTCCGGGCGGGGCCGGAATTCGTCTTTCAGACTTTGGCACTCTGGCTGCTGTCCTGGCCGGTTGCCTGGGGTTGGCTGACATCGCTCAGGAAGATCAGCCGCTTCCTGCTGCCGCTGCAGGGTCTGACAGCGAAGCTCGGCACGGCGCGCTCGGCTGTGACGATCGAGATCAAGGGCATGAAGCACGGCGCCATGAAGGCTCGCCGCTGGACCCTGATTGCCGAAAATGGCGACGGCGTGGAAATTCCAACGCTTCCCGCGCAATTGCTGGCGCGTGCCTTGCGCGGCGGCCGCCTTTCGCCCGGCGCCCGTCACGCCGGCCGGCTCCTGTCGCTTGAGGATTTCCGGAGCTTGTTTCGCGATCTGGCAATCACCGAGGAAACGACGGAAGCACCCTATACGCCGCTCTATCAGCGTGTCATGGGTCCTGCTTTCGCGCATCTTTCCGAGCCGGTACGTGCGATGCACCATGTCTTCGGCGACGGCGGCGCCAAAGGAGAGGCTGTCGTCACCCGCGGGCGCTCGCCCCTTGCCCGGCTGGTCGCAAAAATATTCGGCTTTCCCGCAGCCGGAAAGCACGCGGTGCATGTGTCCTTCGAGGAAAACAACGGCATCGAAGAATGGACCCGGGATTTTTCCGGCCGGCGCTTCCTCAGCCATTTGAGCAAAGAGAATGGCCGCCTCGTCGAACGCTTCGGCCCCTTCCGATTTGCATTCGATCTTCCCATCCGTGGCAACGGTCTCAGCATGGAGATGCGGCACTGGTCGTTCCTGCGCATTCCACTACCGCTCTTTCTGGCGCCCCAAAGCGTCGCTCATGAATGGGCGGAGGACGACCGCTTCCACTTCGATGTTCCGATTGCCCTGCCGCTCATCGGCCCCGTCGTTCATTATCGAGGCTGGCTGAGGCGGATTGATTGATAATGCAAGACCGACTGACGAAACCGGCCAGGAGACCGACTAGAGGCTAGTTTTACCGGTCGCCAGCCAGGCAGCCGAACATACGAAAATCGTGGAAGGCCTCTTTGAATCTCGCCTTCTGCCGCAGCGTGCCCTCATATTGAAAGCCCGCCTTTTCCAGAACCCGGTCGGATGCGGTGTTTCCCGGCAATGTCCAGGCTTCGATGCGATTGAGAGAAAAAGCGTCGAAGCCGCATCGGACGACGGCGCGTGCCGCTTCGCTCATCAACCCTTTGCCCCAGGCCGAGGGATGCAATTCATATCCCAACTCGGCACATTTGGCGCGCCGGTCGATACTGTTGAAACGGATGGCACCGAGCAAACGACCGGAAACCCGATCCTCGATGATCCATGAACAACCCGTTCCCTTGGGAAAGATTTTGATCATCCATCGTAAAGAGCGCTCGATCTGCGCTATTTTCGGCGCATCCACCCAATTCGAGAACCGTGTGACCTCCGGAATTGAAATCAGCGCATGGAAATCATCGCGGTCGTTCATGCTTGCTTCGCGCAGCCGCAGCCGCTCGGTGACGAGTGTGGGAAACTCGGCTTTTGAAGGCGCCATCTTCATGCTTTCAGCAGATTGGCAAGGATGATCTCGCGCCAGACGCGGGTGGGCGTAATCCAGGCATCCCAGGAATTATACTTGCCGGAATAGATGACAGCGGCGATATCCGCATCGGGCATCAGCCAGAGCCTTTGCCCGCCATTGCCGAAGCCCGCATACCACGACCGCTGACCGTCAAACGCCGGCACCGGCGCATCGCCTGAGAACCACAATCTGCCATAGCTCAAGCCATCCCCGGTCGAAATCGCCGGCGCGAGGGATTGCACGATCCAGTCCTCCGAGACGATCCTTTGGCCGTTCCACACGCCCTTCTGGAGGAAAAGCATGCCGATCTTCAGCAAATCGGGGGCAGTCAGGCGCAACCCGGATGCCGGCGACGCCACACCGTCACGTCCGGCGTTCCAATGGAATTTGGCAATCCCCAGCGGCTCAAAAAGAACCTCTCGCGCGAAATCGGGCAGACGCCTGCCCGTGCCGCGCTCGATGATCGCGCCTACAAGCGCGACGCTGCCGCCGGAATAAATCCAACGCGTCCCGGGATCGGCGACAATCGGACGCTCCAAAACAAAACGATATCGCTCCGGCGCATTCTCCATCGCAATTTCGCTGTTCAGCGGATCGGTATAGGGACGATCCTCGTCCCACTCCATCCCCAGCGTCATCGTCAGCGCGTGGGCAATGGCGATCTTGGCGCGAGCAGGATCTTGGGCGAGATCGCCATATTCCGGGAACTGCTCATAGAGGGATGCATCCGGTGGCGGCACCAATCCCCTATCGAGCGCAATGCCATAAATAAGGCCGGCAATGCTCTTGGTGATCGAACGAAGATCGTGCAGCGTATCTGCATCGAAGGCGACATCCCCGAGCGGATCTCCCCAATTTTCGTCAGGACCAACGCCATAATATTCCAAGCATACACGCCCGGAACGTGCGGCAAGCACGACATGCAGATCGCGCAGCAGGCCGGATTCGATACCGGCTTCAAACTTGCGGCGGAGTCCGGGATCAAAGCCGAGCGCCTGCAGGGTTTCGCGATGGGGTGACGAGGATGAATTGCCCTGCGTGATGACCATGCAATCTCCACCCTTCGCTCAACGACCGTCAGGGAAAGCTACAATCAAAGCGCGCATGCGGCAAGGCGATGATGCAGTAATTTGGCATCCATATTAGCCGGTCTTTCGATCAGCCCTACCCCATCTTCAGGTCTGTCTGCGTCTCATCGCAAATGTGGTGCCTTCCTTTTTCTGACGAGAATCCCGGTCGCGGCTGAAGGCCGCTTCCGAGATTCCCGGCTGTCGTCAGGGGTGAGTACGACAGCCGGGTCAAGAAATCGATTTTCACACCGGCAATCCATAGGCGGACTGGAAGCTGGGAAACACAGGATTAAACTCCACAGGTGACTGCCTCATTTTGAGACATATTTCACGCAACGCTAAATTTGCCTCGTCCAGTATGGCCTCGTCGGCGGCAACTCTTTTCAGATCTCATACAAGCGCGATGATCTGAACGTTCCGACTTGCCGAATTTTCCTGAAGAGCTCCTCAGCTTCTGCACAAATTCTGCAAAGGCGGACGCCATCGTCGCGCCATGAACAACACGCCCGAGACAATCGCAATTCCACCCGCCCGCCTACCACGCAGTCTTCTCAAGGAAGGCTGGTGGCTGGAGGACGATCGTCAGCCGCCAGCCGATCCGCCGGTTCAGGAAGCCAGGATCATACCCTTCGCCTTGGCCGAACATCCCTCACGGAGCCGATACCGATGAGCCTATCCGATGCACTTGCCCTCCCCGCAAACGCTACAAGCAGTCCCTATCGCAAACTCCTCACATTCATTTCCCTTATCGCCCTGGCCGACATTCTTCTCTTCGACGAGGCGCCGGGTGTTAATCTCTTTCTCTTCGCCAATGCCGTCGCCGCCGGCCTGATGATTTCCCCCAGAAGAAGGCAATCGATTCCAAAGATTGCTGCCTTTGCGATCCTTTGCCTTGTTGCGTCGGCGCCGCTTGTCGAGACCGCATCCTGGATGGGCATCATCACCAGCCTGATTGGGCTTTGCTTGATATCGCTGGGTGTCGGCAGATTGCTCCCGCGGCAATCGACGCGCTTACCATTGGCGCTGCTCCGTTTCCTGCTGGATCTGCCGCTGCGGCCCTTCCGCCAGGCGAGCTATCGCTGGCTGCAGCGGCTACAGAAGCCAGCGCCGGACGGTGTCCGACATCATCTGCGCGGCTGGATCATGCCGCTCGCGTTTGCCGCCGGCTTTCTTGCTCTTTTCGCTATGGCCAATCCGCTGATCGAAAAGACGCTGCGCAGCATCGACCTCACTTTCCTGCTGCAACTGCTGAGCATGTGGCGCATCGGTTTCTGGCTCGTCGTCGCAATCTTCCTCTCCACGCTGCTTCATCCACGCCTGAGGCGCCGCCGTCACCATCGCGAAGGGGTCGCCGCGGTCACCACCAGGATTGAAGATGGACTGTTCGGCCATGCCGCATTGCTGCGCTCGCTGCTGGTCTTCAACGCACTGTTTGCCGTGCAGACGCTGCTCGATCTCACCTATCTCTGGGGTGGCGCCAGCCTGCCCGATGGCATGAGCCATGCCGAATACGCCCATCGCGGCGCCTATCCGCTGATACTGACAGCAATCCTTGCCGCCGTCTTCGTGCTTGCCGCCATGCGGCGCGGCGGGCCGGGCGACAGAAGTTCCCTGCTTCGCGGCCTGGTGCATCTCTGGATCGCGCAGAACATCATGCTCTGCCTCTCCTCCATTCTGCGGCTCGATCTCTATGTCGAAGTCTATTCGCTGACGGAGCTGCGCGTTGCGGCCGGCGTCTGGATGGGCTTGGTCGCAGTCGGTCTCTTCCTCATCCTCCTGCGCATCCTGCTTCGTCGCTCCAACGAGTGGCTGATCGCGTTAAGCTCCGCGATGCTGGTTCTCACACTCTATGCTGCCGCATTCGCCGGCATTCCCGCCTTCATCGCCCGCTTCAACGTTGCCCATAGCCGCGAGATATCGGGCGAAGGCGTCGTTCTCGATCTCGATTATCTCTCGACGCTCGGCCCTGCCGCCATTCCGGCGCTCGACGCCTATCTGGTATCGCTGCCTGCCGACGTGAATGCTCGCAAGGTGCGCGAAGTACTGTTATGGCAGCATGTCAGACGCTCGCACGATTGGCGAAGCTGGACCTATCGCGATGCCAGCCTCGATGCTTACCTCAAAAATGATGCGACCCTTGTCAGATGAGGCCGAAACGAAGACACAGAGCAGAATAACCAGAACAGGCACTACATGGCACCGCGCATCCTCGTCGCCGACGACGAACCGAATATTCGCGACGTGATCTGCTTCGCGCTCGACCGCGCCGGCATGAAGACGACCACCGCGCGCAACGGCACCGAGGCCATGATGGCCTTTCACAAAGGCGGTCTCGATCTGATCGTCCTCGATGTCGGCATGCCCGACATGGATGGGCTGGAAGTCTGCCGCCGCATTCGCAAGGCATCGAACCTTCCGATCCTCTTCTTGTCGGCGCGCGACGAAGAAATCGACAGGATCCTCGGCCTGGAAATCGGCGGCGACGATTATGTCACCAAACCCTTCAGCCCGCGCGAGCTGGTTGCCCGGGTCCGCACTATCTTGAAGCGAAGCGGCCATGGGTCGGAGCCGGATGTGACCAATGGCTCGGTGTCCTTAGGATCTCTGCGGCTCAATCGCGGTGGCCGCACCGCCAGTTTCGCCGATATACCGCTCACCTTGACGGCGCTCGAATTCTCGATCCTCGATACACTGCTGTCGCGTCCCGGGATCGTCTTCAGCCGCGATCAGCTGATGGAAGCGGCGTATGGCACTGACATGCAGGTCGCCGACCGCACCATAGACAGCCATATCCGCAATCTCCGCGCCAAGCTTTCGGCCGTTGGCGGCAAGGGCATCATCGCCACGGTGCACGGCATCGGCTTCAAACTTACATCGGCTACAGAAGGAAACGCTTGATGCGTACGCCGCGGGTGAAGTCGAAATGGCGGCCGCCGCTCGCCCTCATCGTCTACGCGGTGCTTCTGACCGTGATGATGCTGCCGATGCTCACGATCATCTGGTTTCGGGTCGTGCGCGCCGCCTCCGGCGCCATGGCGCCAGCGGAGATTGCGACACTTGCCGCCGTTCTGATCCTCACCCTCATCGTCGCCTATGTGCTGACGCGCACCCTGACTACGCCGATCAATGCTCTTATTGCCCGAACCGAAGAGATCGCCCGCGGCGGACGCTCCGCGATCCGGCCGCTCGAAATCTACGGCACGCGTGAGGTCGCGACCCTTTCACAGAGCTTTCTCGATCTCGCCGGCAAGCTGGTCGATCATTCCGATTATGTGCGCTCCTTTGCCACCCATGTCTCGCACGAGCTGAAATCGCCCCTCACCTCGATCAAGGGAGCGGCGGAACTGCTACGTGATGATGACGACCAAAATCCGATGAGCCACGAGCAGCGCAGCCACTTCCTCGGAAACATCATCGCCGACACCGAACGGCTGGATCGGCTATTGTCGCGACTACGGGAGCTGGCAAAGGCCGAGCTTCCATCCCAACAGGGCTCCAGCAGCCTGCGCGATGTCATCGCCCAGTTGGAGATGCAATTTCGCCAATTGGCGATTATCGACGAAAGCAGCGCCGACGAGATGCTGGCATTACCCGGCGAGGCAGCCGGCATTATTTTCGCCAATCTGGCGGAAAATGCCGTTCAGAACGGCGCGACAAAGCTTGCAATTAAGGCAAGCGGCGAAGGGCGGGGGATATCGATCCAAATTCGCGACAATGGTCGCGGCATTGCCAATGGCAATCGGGATCGCATCTTCGAACCCTTCTTCTCGACGCGCCGGGACGATGGCGGCACGGGCATGGGGCTTGGCATCGTCAGAGCGATGCTCGCTTCCCACGGAGGCAGCATCGAATTGCTTGAGAGCAGCAAGGACGGCACGACGTTTCAGATCATCCTTCCCATCGCCGCCTGAAACGGCGCACTCTGCCATGAGCCGCCGGCGACAAAAAAGCGGCCGAAGGCTGAAACCATCGGCCGCTCCACTATTTCGAGATGGGAGCCTACGCTGCCTGTGACTGCGCTTGAGCTTCCAAAGCCATCGCGCGTGCCGTGACGAAATCGACCTTGCCGGAACCGAGAACCGGCACCTTGCCGACGGTCACTTCGGCCGGAACCATCATTTCTGTGGCACCCTTCGATTTGGCGAAGGCCAGGAAATCGCTTCTAGTCGCACCCGGCGCATCGGTCAGGAGCACGAGGCGCTCGCCCTTCTTGGCATCGGGTACGGACGAGACGACGCTGAGGGCACCAGGCCAGAGCTGTGCGGCAAGCGTCTCCACCGCGGCAAGCGAGATCATTTCGCCGCCGATCTTGGCGAAGCGCTTGGCTCGGCCGCGGATCTTGACGAAACCATCCTCATCGATGGTGACGATGTCGCCGGTATCGTGCCAACCCTCCGGCAGCGGCTCGAGAACGCCGGGATTGTCGGCGCGCAGGTAGCCGGCCATGACGTTGGCGCCACGGATGAGAAGGCGGCCGCCCTCATCGATGCCGGGAACCGGCTCGAGCTTCCATTCCATGCCCGGCATGATTTTGCCGACCGTTCCGGTGCGGTTATACATCGGCGTGTTCAGCGAGATCACCGGCGCTGCCTCGGTCACGCCATAGCCTTCCAGGATGCGCAGGCCGAACTTCTCCATATAGACCTCGCGGGTCGATGCCTTCACGGGCTCGGCGCCCGAGAAGATGTAGCGGATCGACCTCAGGTCGTAAGGATGGGCGGTGCGGGCATAGCCGTTCAGGAACGTATCCGTGCCGAAGACGATGGTGGCGTTGGAGACGTAGATCAGCTCCGGCACGATACGATAGTGCAGCGGCGAGGGATAGAAAAACACCGGCACGCCCGAGACCAGCGGCAGGATCGTGCCTGCCGTCAGGCCGAAGGAGTGGAACATCGGCAGGACGTTGAACACCTTGTCGCCGGGGTGGAAGTCGATGCGCGAGGCGGCCTGGGCGGCATTCGAGAGGACATTGCGGTGCGTCAGCACCACGCCCTTCGGCGCCCCTTCCGAACCGGAGGTGAAGAGGATGACGGCCGGATCGTCGGCATTGCGCCTCACCAACGGCCGATACTTGCGCATGAGGCCGACGATCTTGTCGAAGAAGGTGATCTGCGTGCGCAGTTCATCCAACCAGACAAAGGCCACATGCTTTTCGAGCTCCTCGACCACCGGGCCGAGTTTGGCCTGCGTGATGAAGGCGCGCGAGCAGAGCACATGCTTGACCTCCGCCGTCCGGCAGGCAGACAGGATGTTGGCCGCCCCCGCCGTGAAGTTCAGCATGGCCGGAACCTTGCCCGCCGACATCACACCGAGCACGGTCGCAGCCGTGCCGTTGGCGTTCGGCAGCATGACGCCGAGCGTCTTCTCGTTCGGGAACATCTTCTTGAACTTCGCGCCCAGCACCGCGGCACCGGTCAGCAGCTTGGCATAGGAGAGCTTGCCGGCGATTGGATCCTCGACGGCAAGTTTCTTGCCGCCATATTCATGGGCGCTTTCGATGACACGGCCAAGCACTGTGTTGTCGGTATCGGCGGTGCGGAACATCAGCGTCGACATGATCTGGTAGAGCGCAGCACCAGCGGCGATACGGCGCTTCCTGCCCTTGAGCTCGGCGGGAACATCGAGCTTGACCGGCTCGAGGATCGTCACCTTGACCTTGGGGAAGAGACGGCGGCGAACGTGGCTCGACGTCAGGTAGGAGGCGTAGCTCTTTTCCAGACCGTCGATACGAACGGGAACAATCATCGCGCCGGTCTTGTCGGCGACCATGGCAGCACCGTCATAGACCTTCATCAGCGTGCCGGTGACGGTCAGGCGCCCCTCGGGGAAGATGCCGACCGGGCTGCCATCCTGGATGACCTTGATCAGCGAGCGCGTCGCCATCGGCTTGGTCGGGTCGAGCGGCAGGAACTTGCACATCTTCAAAAGCGGCCGCATCCACCACTTCTTGGCGAAGGCATAGTCGATGGCGAAGACAGGCTCTTCCTCGGTGATGGCAAGCGCAAGGGCACCGTCCAGCAGACTGACATGGTTGAGCGCGATGATCGGCGCGGGGCCTGCCTTGCGTATGTTTTCAAGACCTTCCACTTCAAGCCGCATGAAGGCGCGGAAGATGATGGAGATTAGATCGCGGAAGGCGTTGGTCGGCAGCATTTTCAGCATGAGCCAGGCAATCGCGATATTGAGCACGGAGATGCTGAGAATGATGACCGGGATCGACAGACCCACGGCTTGAAGCACGGCCACAAGCGCCAAGCCCACAGCAATAAAGAGCGCGGAGAGCACATTCGATGCGCCAATGACGCGGGCGCGGCGATCCTCATTGGCCCAGCTCTGCATGGCAGAGAAGGTTGGAACGGCCAGGAAAGCACCGCCGATCGCCATACCGGCCAGATCGATGGCGACACGGATCGTTTTCGGTCCGGCGAAGAAGGCAAGAATGGTTTCGGCATGGCTGGTCGACTGCAAACCCCATAGGTTCCAGCCGAGATCGAGGCCGAAGAGGGCGACGATCAGCATGCCGATGGGCGCCGGCAAAAGCACAATGCGGCCGGCAGCCATCCACCCCGCAATGGCAGAGCCGATGGCAACAGATATAGCGAAGATCGCGAGATAAGCGGGAACGACAATTTCCGAGCCGCCGAGAATATCGGTGACCATGACCGGCAGCATCGACATGATGAAGGCGCCCACGAACCAGAACCAGCAGTTCATCAGCGACGCCCGCCAGATGCGGCTATCGGCGCGAAGCTCGTTGACCAGCCTGTAGCTGGAGCGCACGACATTGGTGTCGACGACGAGATCGGGTGCCTTGGAGCCGGTCGCAGGAATCATGCGGGCGGCAAACCAGCAGAGGATGGAAAGCCCCATCATCATCGGCCCGAAGATCCAGACATTCTCGCCCTCGCGGAAGGCGACGGCCGCAATCATGGTGCCGGTGAGGATGGCGATGAAGGTGCCGCCCTCGATCCAGGCGTTGGCTTTGGGGAGGTCCCGGTTTGCCAGGTGATCCGGTAGGATGCCGTATTTGATCGGCCCGAAGAGCGAGGAAATGACGCCGAAGCCGAAGAGCGCGAGCATCAGGATCCAGATGGAGGAGAAAGCGATGCCGACCACCGAGATGGCCGCCACCAGGAGCTCGCAGCGCTTCAAAAGCTCCGCCATCCTGGCCTTATCGTATTTGTCGGCAAGCTCACCGGCAATCGCCGACAGGAGCAGGAACGGCACGATGAAGATGCCGCCGGCAAGTGTGACTAGGGCGGCACCCTTTGTCGCCATCTGCGCGAGAATGACGAAAACCAGGGTCTGCTTTAAGAAATTATCATTGAATGCAGTCAGGAATTGCGTCCAGAACAGCGGCGCGAACTTCCTCGATCTCATCAGGTGCGTTTGCATGGCGTATCCCTCATTCGGCCAACAGGACGCCATAGAGTTGTTACGCAAAGGTTGAGCGCGGATACAACTCTGTGGCGTCGTTAATAAAGATTAGTCCTGACCGTCACGATTGAACTTAACCAGAAGCTTTTCCGTGCGGGCATCTTCTACCTTGCGGATCAGCTTGTCAGCCTCGCTGTTGTCACGAACGGTCTTGGTGACGTTGACCGCCGTCTGCACCAGCATCAGGATGCCCATGGCGAGATAGCCTTTGCCCCAGAGATCGATCGGCATCATGTAGAGGCCGACGAGGAGCATAAAGGCGGCGGCGGCAAAAGAAATGTAGGAGAAGCTGACCCAAGCCTGGGAATGTTTCTGGAAGCTGTCGTTCATGATCGTATCCTCTCAATTATCTGATTTGTTTGATGTCTTCGTTTCAGGCTGCTGAATTCAAGCGTTGGCGCAGGCGGGCAAGCACGTCGTCGGCGGAAGGGCCGAGCGGTGCGCCGCAGCCGGCATTGGCGAGCTTTTCGATGATATGGGCCTGCCGGCTCGCGGCATCCATTTCCTTCATGGCCGAGGCTGCGATCTCGCAGCGGCTCTGATAGGCCTCGAGACGGGCGAGCGTCTCCTCGGCGTCATCGAGCGTTGCCAGGCCGGAATTGTCGTCGCAGGCGGCATTGAGCTTCTGCGTCTGCTCGGTGGCGCGCGCCAGGCGCTCGCCGCGTTGCAGTTCCTGCAGCCGCGCTTCCGATGTGCGAACGGTTGCCTTGAGTTTGCCGATCGTCTGAGTGAATTGCGCCTGGGCTTTCTCAGAAGCATCCCGTTCGACTTCGAGCTGGGCGATCGCCTCGGCCGCCTCCCGCGCAAGTTCGTCACTTCCCTTCTGCAGGGCAGCGACGGCGCGCGTTTCCAGGTCCGCAATGCGGCCGATGATCGCTGCGTGCCGGTTCTTTTCCTGCTCATTCTGCGCGACGGCAATTGCCACGGCCCGCCGTGCGGACTGGATGGCACTGGCCGCCTCGCGGATCTGCTGCGCCAGCAAGGGTACCGCATTGCGATCGATGAACGCCTGTTCCGCATCATAGGCCCGACCGCGAATGAGCGTCAGAATTGAATTGAACATTTGTCGTCTCCCGTTTATGAACGATGTTCACGAAACAATGTATGCCAGAACCATGAACGTTGTTCAAGAATAATTTTGAACAACGTTCAAAAAATCGAATTGGAATAGTTAATGGCGAGAAAAACCCTGGAAAAGCGCGAGGACCTGAAGCTCAGGCTGATCGAGGCGGCGCGCAATCGCATCGCTGCCGACGGGCTCTCAAACCTGAGGGCGCGCGATGTCACGCAGGATGTAGGCTGCGCCCTTGGCGGCCTCTATACGGTCTTCGCCGATCTCGACGATCTTGTCATTCACGTCAATTCGGCAACGCTGAAGGCGCTTGAGGCATCGCTGGCGCTGACGGAGGTTCGGGATCACACGCCAGCGGACCGGCTGCGCAATCTCGCGCGCGGTTATCTGCGCTTTGCGGTCACCCATCGCAATCTATGGAAGGCGCTGTTCGACCATCGGCCCCCGGATGACCGCCCTAGCCCCGAATGGCACCTGGAAGAGCATATGTTCCTGATGGGCGTCATTGCCGAGCCGCTCGCGGAGTTGCAGCCGAACATGTCGGAGACGGCGCGCGCCATCCGCGCGAGAACGCTGTTCGGGGCCGTGCATGGCGTCGTCAGCATCAGCCTGGAAGGACGGTTTGTCGGTCTGCCGATCGAAAGCCTGGAACAGGAACTCGACGACTTCATCCTGACGGTCGCAGCCGGGGCCGCGGCACGACAAGGCTAGCCGGAGTTATGGTTTTTACTGTTTCGAGGGCGCGTAATTCCGGATGTCGCCGAAAGCGTAGCCACGATCCCTGAGCTTGCGGATCAGCGACTGCAGATTTTCGCGGCCGTTGAACTGGTCCTGAAACATCTCGTCATGCATGAGCAGGATCATTTTGCCCCGCTGCGTGAAACGACCGTACTGGAAAAGATGATCGATCTCATTGACAAGATGGTCCACCGATTGAACCGGCTTGCCGTCGTCGCTGTGTACCCACTCGAAATCCCAGCCGAAGAGATAAAAGCCAGCTTCGGCGACGAGTTCGTAATCCAGCCATTCGCGTTCCCATTGGGCGACATTGATGGATAGATCCTCCCTCGATACGGTCGGAAGCCGGAAGACGTCCCTGCCGGGCAGTCGCGCATTCACGATCGGCGTCAGACCGAGCACTTCATTGGCATGAAGCATGTCGGCAACCACGGCCTGGGTGTTGGAATAGTATCGTCGGTAACGATTATTGGCGTGGCTGTAGCTGTGATTGCCGAGGGTTACCATCGGCATGGCCTTGGCCTCTGCCAGGAGATCGCGCCCGGCGGGAATGGTTTCGACATGCTGGCCGACCATGAACATGGCGGCGGGGACATTTTCCTGACTTAGCACGGAAAGAATGTTCTTCGTTCCAGGCAAGGGCCCATCATCGAATGTCAGAAAGATCGTCCCGTCCGCCGCGCGAGCGGAGACGGCGCAGGCCGCAGCCAGGATGCCGGCGAGCAGCCATCTCACGACCGCCTTCCATCGATAATTCAATCCGCCCAAGCCAGCCGCCTCCCCGTGTCATCGCCGCAAACTGGCATATCGCATGGAACAAGAAAAGCGCCGCGAGCACGACAAAAGCAAAGGGCGCTCTACCCATTTCTGGGGAGCGCCCTTGCTTTTTAACCCGGACAGCAAACGCCGGCTCGACACAGAAATGTCAACACGGCAGGCCATCGATACAGGTGATGACCCGCAGATAATCGCGAATCGCACCCTTTGCAAGAGCCGGCTGCAAAAATTTTAGCAATTCTGCCACACGAGAGAGCCATGTGACAGAATTCGCACATTTGACGGGCGTTGATCCCTCGTCAGGCAGCCTTCAAGGTCGCATCACGCGGGATCTCGACGTCGATCTCCAGCATAGAGACATCCTTGTCGCGATCCATCTTAACCTGCACCTTGTCGCGATCGACCTGTACATGCTTGGCGATGACGGCGAGGATTTCCTCCCTCAGCACGGATACGAGATCCGAGCCCACAGAGGCGCGTTCGTGGGCAAGAAGGATCTGCAGACGCTCGCGCGCCATCGGTGCAGATCTCTGCTTGCGGAACAATCCGAAAATGCTCATGCGGCCCTCCTTGCGAAGATCTTGCCGAAGATACCCCGCTTTTCGCCGGGGATGGTGATCGGCACCTGCTCGCCGGCAAGACGGCGTGCGGCGTCGAAATAGGCAAGCGACGGGGCACAGCGCGCATCGGCAAGCGTGACCGGCGAGCCGAGGTTGGAGGCGCGCAGAACGTCGGTGCTTTCCGGAATGATGCCGAGCAGCGGAATGGAGAGGATTTCCAAAACGTCATCGACCTTCAGCATGTCGCCGCGTTCGGCGCGGCCGGCGTCGAAGCGGGTCAGCAGCAGATGCTTTTCCATGCGCTCGCCGCGCTCGGCCTTCAGCGTCTTGGAGTCGAGCAGGCCGATGATGCGGTCGGAATCGCGCACAGAGGAGACTTCCGGGTTGGTGACGACGACGGCGACGTCGGCATGGCGCATGGCAAGGGTGGCGCCGCGCTCGATACCGGCCGGGCTGTCGCAGATGACCCAATCGAAATAGTTCTTGAGCTCGTTGATGACGCGCTCGACACCCTCGGGCGTCAGATTGTCCTTGTCGCGGGTCTGAGAAGCCGGCAGGAGGAAGAGCGTCTCCAGCCGCTTGTCGCGGATCAGCGCCTGTGGCAGCTTGGCATCGCCGTGAATGACGTTGACGAGATCATAGACCACGCGGCGTTCCGCGCCCATGACCAGATCGAGATTGCGCAGGCCGACGTCGAAATCGACCACGACGACCTTTTCGTTTCTCTGTGCGAGAGCCGCCCCCAATGCGGCCGTCGAAGTCGTCTTTCCAACTCCGCCCTTGCCTGATGTGACGACGATTACCTTGCCCATCTTGCTCTCCTGTTTTGGCCGGCTTCGGCTCAGATTAGTTTTTCGGCCATGATCGTTTCACCATCCAGCCAAAGCTGGACGGCTTGTCCCCTGAGGCCAGGTGATATGTCTTCCGCCATCTTGTAGATGCCATCGATCGCCAAAAGCTCGGCCTCGAGCTTGCGGCAGAAGATTCGCGCCGAGGCATTGCCGATCGATCCCGCCATGGCGCGGCCGCGAAGGGCGCCGTAGATGTGGACTGATCCACCCGCGATGACTTCCGCGCCCGACGCCACCGAACCGATGACCGTGACATCGCCTTCCGGAAAGATCACCGACTGCCCCGAACGCACCGGCTCGCGGATGATCAGCGACTGCGTGACCGGCCGGACTTCCGGCGGCGGCGCCTTGGGCTCGCTGTTGCGACGCTCCACGACCGGCTCGGCCTCGGAGACTTCGAAATCGGCAGCTGGACGCCCACCCTTCAGGATCGGCGGCATGCCGGGGCCGGCGATCGACGGGCGACCGCCCTCGATGCCCATGATGCTGACATTGCGGGCCGAAAGCTCTGATATCAGCTCCTTGAGCTGCGCCTTGTCGATCGGCAGGTCGGTGATGTCGAGCACGACCGGCCGCCCCAGAAAGAAGCCGGCCGAACGGGCTGCGAGGTCGTCAAGCCTGATCAACCACTGGTCCAGCGGAAGATCCGGCGAAAGCATGACCGCAAGAAATGAGCGGCCCTTGATACGGATCGAACGAGCGTCTGTTAGCACTTTGGTCATCTATGTGAATAAATCGTTGATCCTGTGTACCGTCGATATGGTTAACAAATGGTTAATACGGGGCTCCATTGGAGCCCGAACCGCCCCATAAAACGGCGATGCTCGCAAGCGCCGAAGGCTCGTTCGAGCCGGGATCGTAGACGCATGGAGCGGCGAAAATCGCAGCTCCTGCAAGGAGAAGAATGATTGGTCTCATGAGATTCTCCAGGCGCAAAGCAGAGACTGCCGTGCTGATTATTCGACGCGGAAAAATTAACGATTCGGCGCGCCGCACCTTCCGGAGCGGCGCGCTAGATCAACGCTTGGGTGATTCTCAGGCGAGCTTCAGCTCGACATTGATGTTGCCGCGAGTCGCCTTCGAATAAGGGCAGGTCTGGTGGGCTTCCTCGACCAGCGCGCGTGCCAGCTCGGGCTCGATGCCGGGCATGCTGACGGTCAGGCGCGCCTGCAGGAAGTAAGCGCCTTCCGTCATGCCCAGATCCACTTCGGCATCGACGGCGAGGTCGGCTGGGAGCTTGACCTTGCGCTTGCCCGCGGCAAGGCCCATTGCGCCGATGAAGCAGGCCGACCAGCCGGCTGCAAAGAGCTGTTCGGGATTGGTGCCGGCATGGGCGCTGCCGGGAGGCGAAAGCTTGACGTCGAGCTGGCTATCATCGCTGCGGGCGGAGCCGTCGCGGCCGCCGATGGTGTGGGTCTTGGCGGTGTAAAGAACCTTGTCGATCTTGGTCATGGAACACTCCGTTGCTGCGTTGCCCGTCTGCTATGTTGTGAGGGCAACGTCTGTTGACGGAGTTGTTTTTGATGGATCGACGTATCCGGCATGTTTCCGGAATCGCCGGAAGTGTTACAAAGCGTAGAGCCAAACGGGCCGGATACAAATGCTTACAAATCGCCCGAAAATCTTTTGGGGGCCAATCAGGAAATAACGACTTCGGCCGCCAGGCCACCGCCTTCGCGGTTATAGAGCCTGACGGAGCCCCCGAGCGTCTGGGCGAGTTGCTGGGCAATCGCCAGACCAAGCCCTGTGCCGCCGGTGTTGCGGTTGCGCGACTGCTCCAGCCGGAAGAAGGGCTGCATGGCCGCCTCTATCTGGTCCTGCGGAATGCCGGGACCGCGATCGAGGACGGTAATCGCAATCTGGCCCGTGTCCCGGCGCTCCACGGCGATTTCCGCCGCACCGGCGAATTTCAGGGCGTTGTCGATGAAGTTGGTGAGGATGCGGCGTAGCGCATGCGGCTTCGTCGTCGCAGTTCCGTGAATGAGACCGAGAATCTCTACGGATTTGCCGGTATCCTGATAGTCGTAGCTGATGCTTTCGATGAAGGAGGCCAGATCTATGCGTGCGCTCTTCTCGCCATTGCCATGGGCGCTGCGCGCATAGGCGATCCCATCCTGCACCAGACGCTCGATCTCACCGAGATCCTGCAAGAGCTTGGTCTTCTCGGGCGAATCATCGGCGATATCGGCGCGCAGGCGCATGCGGGTGATCGGCGTCTGCAGATCGTGCGAGATCGCCGCGAGGATCTGCACGCGCTCTTCGAGATAATGCGCAATTCGATCCCGCATGGCATTGAAGGCTCTTGCGGCGTGCGCCACTTCGCTCGGCCCTCTGTCGCTCAAGGCCGGACTCTTGTTGTTGGGATCGAGCGCATCGGCCGCAGCGGCAAACTCGGCGAGCGGACGCGTGGCCTGCCGGACGGCAAACCAGATACAAAGGACGATCAACAGCATCTGGACGACGAATACATAAGGCAGCCAGGCCGCCATCGGCATGACACCTTTTGGCGTAACATCGATGGTCAGCGGGCTACCATCGCTCAGCTTGAGATGCGCCTGCAGCCGCGAGATCGGCCCCGGTATTGCTTCCATGTGGATCGGAAAGCGATGGCCGACCGCATCCTCTATCTTGGCGGCGATCTCAGCGCCATGCGCAGACGTATCAGGCACGCCGGGCAGGCCATTGCCTAATTCGAAGTTGTAATTGCCGCGGCTGAGCCAATCGACGAAATTCGCTCTCTCATCGGCCGGCAACCGGTCGAGCACCGCGATCGAGGTCGCAACGTCGTTTTCCAGCGTGCCGAGCATGACGGCCTTTGCCGACATGTAGCGCTCGATATAGAGCACACTGAAAGACAGGCCGTAGGCGATCGCGAGCCCCGCCAGCAGGATCAGCGAAATGCGTGCACGCAGGGTGCTAGGCCACCATGACCGGTGACCTGAAAGCTCGACCACAGTCATGGGCGCAGCTCCGCAATTTCCACCGGCACGGAGAAGACATAGCCTTCGCTGCGAACCGTCTTGATATACATCGGCTCCCGCGCATCATCCCCCAACCGCTGGCGGAGACGGCTGACAAGCAGGTCGATGGAGCGATCGAAGAGATCGGCGTCGCGGCCTTGCGTCAGGTTCAGCAATTGGTCTCGATTGAGCACTCGCTGCGGGTGGTCGATGAAGACTCGCAGCAGGCGGTATTCGGCGCCGCTGAGCGTGATCTCCGTGCCGTCCTTGTCGAGCAAATGGCGGCCGACCGTATCGAGCTGCCACTCGCCGAACACCAGCAATTGGCCGACTTCGCTGATCTGCAGGTTGGGCGGCAGCATGCGGGTGCGGCGCAAAACCGCCTTGATGCGTGCAAGCAGCTCGCGGGCGGCAAAAGGCTTGGCCAGATAATCGTCCGCGCCCATCTCCAGGCCGAGAATGCGGTCCATCTCGTCGCTACGCGCCGTCAGCATGAGAATAGGCGTCGCCTTGTGCTTGCCGGCGCGAAGCTCGCGACACAGCACGAGGCCGTCGTCGCCTGGCATCATCACGTCGAGCACGATCAGGTCGACCGAATTGGCCTCGAGAAAGCTGCGCATCTGCCGGCCATCGGCGGCCGTTGTTGCCCGCAAGCCATTCTTCTTCAGATAGCTCGATACCAGCTCACGGATTTCCCGATCGTCATCCACGATCAGGATATGGTCGACATGATCCATTTCGATTTCCCACTCGTTATCGTAAGCATCGAGCTACGAATATTCATCCTCTGTGACGCGAACTGCTAGGGCGCCAGCTTGCGCCGGCGCCCTCCCGCACACTATCGCCGAACTAGAAACGATCAACATCTATCACAGCCTGGGCGAAAGCCTGCGGGGCTTCCTGAGGCAGATTGTGCCCAATGCCGCCTGTGATGGTGCGGTGCTCGTACTTGCCCGAGAACTTGCTGCGATAGGCCGACGGCTCCGGATGCGGCGCGCCGTTGGCGTCGCCCTCCATGGTGATGGTCGGGATCGAAATCACTGGCCCGGCGGCGAGCTTCTTTTCATACGCATCGAACTTTGCCTCACCTTCGAGGAGACCGAGACGCCAGCGGTAATTGTGGATGACGATATCGACATGGTCGGTATTGTCGAATGCGGCAGCCGACCGATCGAAAGTGGCGTCGTCAAAGGCCCATTGCGGCGAGGCAGTGTGCCAGATCAGCTTTGCGAAATCGTGGCGATTTTCCTGGTAGCCGAGACGGCCGCGCTCGGTGGCGAAATAGAACTGGTACCACCAGGCAAGCTCCGCCTTCGGCGGCAGCGGCTTGCGGTTGACCTCCTGGCTGCCGATGAGATAGCCGCTGACCGAAACCAGCGCCTTGCAGCGTTCCGGCCAGAGTGCCGCCATGATATCGGCGGTGCGGCCGCCCCAGTCGTAACCGGCAACGACGACCTTACCGATCTTCAGCGCATCGAGAAGGTCGATCATGTCGGCGGCGAGCGCTGCCTGCTGGCCGTTGCGCAGCGTGTCCTTCGAAAGGAAGGTGGTGGTGCCATAGCCGCGCAGATAGGGAATGATGACGCGATAGCCGGCACCAGCAAGCAACGGTGCGACATCGACGAAGCTGTAGATGTCATAGGGCCAGCCATGCAACAGCAGGACGACAGGACCATCGGCCGGACCGGCTTCGGCGTAACCGACATTGAGCACGCCCGCATTGATCTGCTTCAGCGCGTCGAAAGAGGTGTGGGTGCCGGCCTTAACGGCGGGCACGGTCAATGCGGAAGCCTTTGTTTCTTGGGCACCGGCGATTGCAGGCAGACCGAATTCAGCGGCGGCAACGGCGATGGCGGCCATGCCGAAGAAGCGGCGGCGGGTGTGGTTGATTTCCTCAGACATCTGTCTCTCCTGTGAATTGGATCGTGACCACAAGAAAGCCAACCGCTTGTATCGCCGATGTGTCGTCGATGGCCTCGTTTTGAAAGTCTATGTAGCTTCCGGCCGCCAGGATACAGTCTGATACAATTCGCGGCCCTTGGCTGCAACGCCTCGGCAAGCGGCCGGGTTCACTGCATAATCAGGCCGCATCATCCAGTTTGTATCGCAATGTATCGCAGCCGGAGACATCGACGTTTCGGTACATTCTGCCGCCCAATCAGACACATTCGAGATACGTCGCCGACGGCAGATAGCGTCATTGCTGAGCACGGCGCCTCGCCGTTCGCAGCCGGTCAATCGCTTCTAAAGGAACAAGACGATGACGCTTCTCATCATAGCCTATCTCGGCGGTGCGCTGACGATCCTCAGTCCGTGCATCCTGCCTATCCTCCCCTTCGTCTTTGCCCGCGCCGGACAGCCCTTCGTCAGGAGCACGCTGCCTATGCTGGCTGGCATGGCGCTCACCTTTGCAGTTGTCGCGACCCTTGCCGCAGTCGGCGGTGCCTGGGCGATCCGCGCCAATGAATATGGACGCCTCGCAGCGATCGTTCTGCTCGGCCTCTTCGGCCTGAGCCTGATTTCACCGCGCATCGCCAGCGCGCTCTCCCGGCCGGCGGTCGATCTCGGCAACAACCTCCTGAACGCTGCCGGCAACGGTCGCGCGACCTCGAGTATCAGAAGCTCCTTCGTCCTCGGCATTGCGACCGGCCTGCTCTGGGCTCCCTGCGCCGGTCCGATCCTCGGGCTGGTCCTGACAGGCGCGGCCTTGAAGGGCGCCAATCTGCAGACGACATTCCTGCTGCTTGCCTATGGCGCCGGCGCCGCAACCTCGCTTGCCATTGCCCTCTTTGCCGGTGGCAAGATCTTTGCCCGCATGAAGCAGTCCCTCGGCGTCAGCGAACGCATCCGCCAGGTCGCAGGCGCAGCGGTTCTCGCCGGCGTTGCCGCCATCGCGCTCGGCCTCGATACCGGCCTGCTCGCCCGCCTCTCCTATGCAAGCACCGGCTCCTTCGAACAGGCTTTGCTCGAGAAGCTGCACCCCAAGACCTCCGTCCCGGAGGCCGAGGTTGCCAGCAACGGCGCCATGAAGGTTGTCACCGACGCGGCACGTCCGTTCCACAGCAGTCTTCCGATCGAAGGCCCCGCCCCCTCGCTCGACGGGGCCGTCACCTGGCTGAACTCTGAGCCGCTGACGACGGCCGGGCTTCGCGGCAAGGTCGTCCTCGTCGACTTCTGGACCTATTCCTGCATCAACTGCATCCGCACTATCCCCTATGTTCGTGCCTGGGCGGAAAAATATAAGGATCAGGGTCTCGTCGTCATCGGCGTCCACGCTCCGGAATTCGCCTTCGAAAAGAACATCGACAACGTCAAGAAGGCGATCGCCGACTTCAAGATCGGCTATCCCGTCGCGATCGATAATGATTACCGCATCTGGCGCGCCTTCGAGAACAATTACTGGCCTGCCCATTATCTGATCGACGCCAAGGGGCAGATCCGCTACCAGCACTTCGGCGAAGGCAATTATCGCCAGACCGAGCAGGCAATTCAGGACCTCCTACGGGAAGCCGGCAGTGATATGGCTCAAAGCAGCCCGGTCGTCCCCAATGCGAAGGGTGCGGAAGCAAGCCCCGACCTTGGCCACATCCGCTCCGGCGAGACTTATGTCGGCTACGGCCAGGCGACGGGTTTCGTCTCGCCTGAAGGTCTGAAGGCGGACACCGCCGCCGACTATTCGGTTGCCAATCCCGGCCTCAACCAATGGGGACTAACCGGCACCTGGACAGTCGGGTCTGAGCAGGCGTCGCTGGACAAGGCAGGCGGCGGCATCAGCTATCGCTTCAGTGCCCGCGATCTGCACCTCGTCCTCGGACCGTCGGCAGACGGAAAACCGGTCCGCTTCCAGGTGACCGTGGACGGAAAGGCGCCCGGCGCCGACCACGGCTCCGATATCGATGCCAACGGCAACGGCACCGTGACCGCAACCAAGCTCTACCAGCTCGTCCGCCAGTCCGGTGACGTCACTGCGCGCAACTTCGAAATCCGCTTCCTCGATCCCGGGGTGCAGGCCTACGCCTTCACCTTCGGCTGAAATTCCCCTTCACCCCAAGCATGAACCTCAACTGACAGGAGTTACAACCATGAAGACCCGTTTTCTCTCCATCGCCGCCCTTAGCTTTGCTGCAACCACTTTTGCCTTCGCGGTGCAGGCCGCCGAGATCAAGAATATCGTCATCGTCCACGGCGCGCTGGCCGACGGCTCGGGGTGGCGCAAGACCGCCGACATCCTTGAAAAGGACGGCTTCAACGTCACCGTCGTGCAGGAACCGATCACCTCGCTTGCCGATGATGTTGCCGCCACCAATCGCGTGCTCGACCTCCAGAACGGACCGAGTCTGCTCGTCGGTCACAGCTATGGCGGCATGGTCATCACGGAAGCGGGCAATCGCCCGGATGTCGCAGGCCTCGTCTATGTCGCCGCATTTCAGCCGGACAAGGGCGAAAGCCTGATCAGCCTTGCAAGCTCGAAGCCTGCAGGCAGCATGAACATCCGCGAAACCAAGGACGGCCAATATCTTTATCTCGATCCTGCTACTTTCGCCGCCGACTTTGCAGCCGACCTGCCGAAGGACGAGGCCGATTTCATGGCAAAATCTCAGGTCTTTGCCTCGAAAGCCGCCTTCACCGCCAAGGTCGGCGACCCTGCCTGGAAGGCGAAGAAGAGCTGGGCCGTCGTCGCGACCAACGACCGTTCCATCAATCCCGAGCTGGAGCGCGACATGGCAAAGCGCGCCGGTAGCGACGTGACCGAAATCAAGGCAAGCCACGCCGTCTTCGCTTCGCAGCCGGAAAAGGTGGCCGCCGTGATCGAAAAGGCAGCCAAGGACGCCGGCAAGTAAAGCAATCCGAGCGGCGGCTTCATGAACGAGGCCGCCGCCTATCCTTATGCGGGATCGTAGCAGCTGGCTTCGCTGCCCGAGCCTAGAGGCAAAAAAGAGATCGAACCCCGGCTTGATGTGAATAGGCAATGAAAGCCTATGGGATCGGCACGTTCAGGTTCCCGTTAGAATCATGCCCTACCTTTAGAATAATTCCAATCTAAGGAGGCACGATGTCTGCAAGATCCGCCTATTCCATTCCGCAACGCGTCCTTCATTGGCTCATGGCGCTGCTGATCTTCTTCAATCTCTTGTTTCCGGATGGGATGAATGCATGGCGGCGTCTTATTCGCCACGGCCAGGTGCCGACGCCAGCCGACATCTCCAGCGCCAATATTCACGCCTATGCCGGCATTGCTGTCCTGTTGCTCGCCGTCCTGCGCCTTGCAGTCAGATTTTCGTCCGACGTTCCCGCTACGCCGGATGGCCAGCCTGCCTTCCTGCACTACCTCGCGCAGCTGATACATGTCCTGCTCTATGTGCTGATCTTTGCAATGCCGTTATCGGGTATGGCCGCCTACTATCTGGGAATCGATACGGCGGCATTCGTTCATGGCGGACCAATCAAGTCCCTGCTCTGGATCGTCGTCGTCCTTCATATATTCGGCGCGCTCGTCCAGCATTTCTATTTCAGATCGGACGTGCTGCGCCGAATGACGATCGGTTGAATTGCCCGCGCGATTGGTGGCCTATGCTCCCAGACCGCGAAAATGCTTCTCGAAGGAAAACAGGGCGGTCGGCAATGTGCTTCCGCCTTCCAGCGCCAAATCCGCAAGGATTTCGCCGACGACGCTCGTAAACTTGAAGCCATGGCCGGAACAGGCCGACGAGACAACCACATTCGGCTGTCCAGGCACCCTATCGATGAGAAAATCCTCGCTCGGCAGCATCGTGTAGCGGCAGGTCGTTGCCCGCACACGAAACGACGCTGCCTCCGGCAAGCGCTTGCGGGCGAAGCTGTCGAGCAGATCGGTGTCGATATCATTGACCGGCGGATTGGGAAGGGTCGGGTCGATCGGCTCGTGGAAATGCGCATGGCGGCCGATCTTCACACCATCGACACCGATGGCAGGGAAGCCGAAATAGGAACCTTCCGCTCCTTCATCGCGCAGGAAGCATGGCATGCGCTGCGGCTCGGCAACGAAGCCATCCCTCGGCTGATACCAGGCAACCACCTGGCGGATGGGCTGGGCATGCGCCTTTAGCTGCGGCACAAGCTCGGCAATCCAAGCGCCGGTTGCGACGATCACCTTGCGGGCACGATATCGCCCGGTTGTGGAAATGACGGTCACGCTCGTATCGTCTGGCTCGATTGCGATGACGCGCTCTCCGAAATGCAGAACCGCACCATCCTCCGCCGCAAGCTTCAAATAGCCCATGATCGCCGCTTCAGGCCTGACATAGCCGCCCTGAGGATCGAGCACGCCGACCTCCCCGTCGTCCAATGCGAAGGCCGGAAAGCGACGTTTCATGGCGTCGCGATCGAGTATCTCATGCGCCAGGCCGTGCATGTCGCAGGAAGCGCGCGTGCCGCTCACGATCTTGCTGTCGGGCGTGCCGATCTGCAGGACACCTGTCACCGTCAGGATTTCGGCTCGCAGCCTTGCCTCCAGCGAGCGCCAGTTTTGATAGGCACGCTTCAGCAAGGGAACATAGGACGGATCTTCGAAGTAGCCGAGGCGGATCAGGCGGCTGTCGCCATGCGAGGAGCTGAGCGCATGGGCGGGAAAATGCGCCTCGATCCCGATCGCCTTTGCACCGCGTGCCACGGCGAAAGACAAGGCTGCACTTCCCATCGCGCCGAGGCCGACGACGGCAACGTCGAATTCCGCAATCATTTCATGCTCCAGTTTGGTTTTCCGCAGGCGGCGCGGTCTTGGCGATCATGGCCCGCAAGGCTTCCATATCCGCATTCAAGGGACGATCGTCGCCATAAACGGGCACGCATGAACGGACAGCTGCGTGGATACGCTCCGTTCCCGGCGCTCTGGCACCCTTCGAAACGAGGAAATCATGTGCCTGCGCCGCCGCCATCAGCTCGATGGCCAGGATATATTCGGCATTGTCGAGGATAGCGAGCAGCTTGTTGGCCGCCGCGGTCGGATGAGCCATGAAGTCTTCCTGCAGGCCGGAGGTCAGGCCGCCATCGAGCGATGCTGGTGCGGCGAGCCGCCGGTTGTCGTTGCTCAGCGCCGCGGCCGTGTATTGCGCGATCATGAAACCGGAGTGGCTGCCGGCGTCGCTAGCAAGAAACGGCGGCAGGCCGCTGACCAGCGGATTGACAAGCCGATCCGTCCGCCGCTCGCTCATCGCAGCAATTTGGGCGATCGCAATCGCCAGACTATCGGCTGCCTGCCCAAGAGCGGGCGCCACAGCATGCGCCTCGGAAGAGACAACCGGCTGCTCCGGCGTGCCTGAAACAGCCGGATTATCCGTTACCGAGGCGAGTTCCTGATCGACGATAGCAGCCGTCTGTTCGAAGACATCCCAGGCCGCGCCATGGGCGTGGGGGACCGATCTCAGACTCAGCGCATCCTGCGTCCGCCGGCCGAGGGCAGCCGCAACGAGACCGCTGCCATGCAGGCGGTTGCGCAAGCTGCGCCCGACCTTGGCGATGCCAGCCGATGGGCGCAGCGCCAGTACCTTCTCATCAAAAGCCGCCATCTGGCAGCCAACGGCTTCCAAGGTCAGCGCGGCGATGGCATCGGCCCAATCGAGCAGGTGCTCGGCACGGGAGACGGCAAGCGCCGACAATCCCGTGGCGCAGGCCGTCCCATTGACGAGGCTTAAGCCCTCTTTGGCACCAAGCACCAAGGGGTTCAGACCGATTACCGCGAGCGCCTCGGCACCACTCATCGACTTGCCCTTCACGACAGCCCTCCCCTCGCCGATCAGGACGAGTGCCGTATGGGCATTGTGCGTGAGATAGCCGGCTGAGCCTTTGGACGGGACTTCCGGAATGCAGTCATGTTCGAGAAACGCGGCCAGATGCCTGACGATCTCTGGCCGCACGCCGGAATGGCCGTGGGCGAAATTGGCGATCTGCGCTGATATGATCGAGCGCACCTCGCGGGCTGGCAGAAGCGGACCGACGCCGCAGGCGTGGCTGAGAATGATGTTGCGCGACAGCCGGCTCTGTGAATCACGATCAACAACCGTGTCGGAGAGTGCACCGACGCCAGTGTTGACGCCATAAGCGCGCACGCCCGTTTCCACGATACGCTCGACGATGCGGCTTGCCTGAGCAACGCGTTTCCAGGCAGCATCGGAGAGAGATAGGCGTTCACCGCCGCCGACGCGGGCGATGTCGCGCCAGGATAGCGGTCCATCGATGGTGACGGTCATTGTCCGTTTCCGAAATGACCGATGAACTGGCGGAAGGCCGGCGAGGCGCCGCCGCCGAACATCTCATCCGGCGTGCCGGTGCTTTCGACAAGCCCTTCCTTCATGAAGACGACGCGGTTGGAGACATTGCGAGCGAAGCTCATTTCGTGGGTGACAACCAGCATCGTCGTGCCTTCTTCAGCAAGCGAGCGCATGACGCGCAGCACTTCGCCGACAAGCTCGGGATCGAGCGCCGAGGTCGGCTCGTCGAACAGCATGAGCTTCGGTTTCATGGCAAGCGCGCGGGCAATCGCCGCGCGCTGCTGCTGGCCGCCGGAGAGATGCGCGGGATAGGCATGACGCTTGTCGGCAATGCCGACCTTCTCCAGCAGCACTTCGGCCTCGGCAATGCATTCAGCGCGAGGACGCTTCAGGACATGCACCGGCCCCTCGATGACATTCTGCAGGATCGTCATGTGGGACCAGAGATTGAAGCTCTGGAAGACCATGCCGAGTTCGGAGCGGATATGATCCACCTGCTTATGGCTCGCTGGGTAGCTCTTGCCATTCTTGTGGATCATGCGGATCTGCTCGCCATCCACCCAGATCTCGCCATCCGTGGCGATTTCGAGGAGGTTGATGCAGCGAAGGAAAGTCGATTTGCCCGAGCCGGAAGCGCCGAGCAGCGAAATTACATCGCCATCCTGAGCATCGAGGGAAATGCCGCGCAAGACCTCGTGCGTACCGAAGCTCTTGCGGATGTTGCGGACGGAAAGTCGGGTGACACCTGGCATGATTTGCCTGCTCCAGTAAGCTTTAGGCCTTCAGCGCCGGCGGTATCGCGCGGCGATGGCGGGACAGAGAATATTCCAGCAAGGCCATAGCCTGCAGAATGATGAAATTCAGCACGAGGTAGATGATCGCCGCACAGATAAAGACTTCCATCGTGCGATAGGTCTGCGAAATCAGCCGCTGGGCAACGCCTGTGACCTCCCAGACCGTGACGAGGCTCGCGAGCGCCGTCGACTTCATCATCAGCACGATCTCGGTCGAATAGGCCGGCAGCGCATGCCTAAAGGCGATCGGCGCGATGATGCGGCGCACGAGCAGGAAGCCGGACATTCCGATCGAACGTGCCGCCTCGATCTCCTGCGGCGAAACGGCACGGATGCCGCCGCGAAAGATCTCGGCCGAATAGCCGGCAGTGCAAAGCGCCAGCGACAGGATCGCGCAAACGACGGGCTCGCGCAGGAACGGCCAGAGGAACGAATAGCGGATGATCGAGAATTGCGCCAAGCCATAGAAGACCAGGAACATCTGGATCAGCAGCGGCGAGCCGCGAAACACGAAAATATAGCCCTTGGCAAAGCCGGACAGGATCGGATTGCCGCTGACGCGCATGGCGACGATGACGAGAGCGAGAAGGCCGCCACAGAGGATCGACAGGGAGAAGAGCAGCAGCGTCATCGGTACCGCCTTCAGCAGCGTGACCATCGTGCTCGAAAGAAAACCGAAATCCATGCCGTCCTCCTCAAGCCTGGCCAATCGTCGCAGCCGGCATGCTGCGATTGGCGTGACGTTCGGCCTTGTTGAAGATGCGGTCCGACAGGCTGGTCAGGACCAGATAGAGAATGCCGCCGGCGATGAAGAAGAGGAAATATTGACGGGTAGAGCCGGCTGCGACCTGGCTGGTACGCATCAGCTCCGCAAGGCCGGTCACCGAAATCAAAGCGGAATCCTTGAGGCTGAGCTGCCACACATTGCCGAGCCCGGGAATGGCAAAGCGGAAGACCTGCGGAATGATGATGCGGCGCAGGCGCAGACCGCGATGCATGCCTATAGCAGACGCGGCCTCAAGCTCGCCCTTGGAAATGGCAAGATAGGCGCCGCGGAAAACCTCGGCCTGATAGGCGCCGGAAATGATGCCGACGGCAAGAGCACCCGCGGCAAAGGACGGCAGGCCGAGAAAGCCGTCATAGCCGAGCCATTTGCCGATGGACGTTACCGCTGACGAGCCGCCGAAATAGATCAGATAGATGATCAGAAGCTCGGGAACGCCGCGAAAGACTGTCGTGTAGATATTGCCGAGCGTCTTCAGCACCAGGCTTCCGGAGAGTTTCGCGAAGGCTATGACCGCGCCCAGAACGGCGCCGATGGCCAAGGCGGTTGCCGTGACGGCAAGCGTCATCAAGGCGGCAACAAGCAGCAGCGCGCCCCACCCGTTCGAGCCGAAGCCCAGCAATTGCAAGCTTGCCATAGATCCAATCCCCGTCCGTGGCAGTTTCAGGCGTCAGGATATCATATGGTCTCCGGCCGCAAAGCCGGAGACCGATGAAAACGACCCAAGGGCCGCGCTCATCAATTCGGGCTGACGTCGACCTTGAACCACTTCATCGACAGGGTCTTGATGGTACCGTCGGCAAGCGCAGACTTGATCGCCTCATTGAACTTGTCGCGCAGATCGGTATCGGCCTGGCGGATGCCGAGGCCTTCGCCTTCGCCCCAGATGGAGCCGGCGATTTCCGGGCCGGTGAAGGCGAGCGAATCATTGGCGCTGGCAAAGGCGTTCGCGAAGTAGACGGCGTCATCGAAGCCGAGATCGATACGGCCGTTCTGCAGATCGAGATCGCGGTCGGCGCCGGTCTTGTATTCGCGGATCGTAGCGATCGAGCCGAAATTGTCATAGACGAACTTGGCATAAACGGTTGCAGCCTGGATGCCGATCGTCTTGCCCTTGAAGGCTTCCTTCAACACGTCGATTTCTTTGACGCCGGTCTGGCCGGGAGTCATCTTGATCGTGGTGCCGGTGCCGGCGGCATTCGCAAGCGGGCTATCCTTGGCGGTCGCAAAAGCGGCGGGCGTAGCAGCGTAAGGGATGGTGAAGCCGATGACCTGCTTGCGTTCATCGGTGATCGACAGCGCATCCATGATGACGTCGAACTTGCCGGCGTTCAACGCCGGGATCATGCCGTCCCAGTCGGAAGCGACGAGTTTGCAATCGATCTTGGCGCGTTCGCACAGAACCTTGGCAAGCTCCGGCTCGAACCCGCCGAGCGTGCCGTCGGCGTTCGTCATGTTCCACGGCGCGTAGGCACCTTCCAGTGTGATCGTTGCCGTCTTCCAGTCCTTGGCGAATGCAGGTGCGGCGAAAGCGGCGGCAGCTACGACGCCTGACAAGAGAATTGCACTGAATTTCATCGTATTGAGCTCCTCTGAGGTTGAAACAGGCTTTGCAGCACTTCCTACCGATCTTCGCCGGCTTGCCCGCTTTCCCTATTAATTTTTAGGATTGATTGCGAGGTTGTATAGGGTACCATATGAGATAATTTATGATATGCAAGTGGGAAAGTTGTTTTCGAGGCAGATTCACGCGATGCAAAGGGAATAGGCAATGAAGCGTTCCGGCGAGATGAAACGCGAACTGGCGGAAAATGATACCGCACCTCTCTATGCCGGCGTCAAGCAGATGATACTCGACCGCATTCATAGCGGTGAGTGGCCGCCGAAATATCGCGTTCCCTCCGAAAACGAATTGGTGGTCGAGCTTGGCGTCAGTAAGATGACGGCCAATCGTGCGCTGCGGGAACTTGCCAATGAAGGCGAACTCGTCCGCATCCAGGGCGTCGGCTCCTTCGTCGCCGAGCGCAAGGGCGCATCGGCACTGTTCGAGGTCCGCAACATCGCCGAGGAAATCGCCGAACGCGGCCACTCTCATCAGGCAACCGTGATCGTGCTGGCCCAGGAGGCCGCCTCGCCTGACGTAGCCGATGCGCTGGAACTCGGCATCGGATCGCCGGTTTTCCATTCGCTGATCGTGCATAGCGAGAACGGAGTGCCGGTCCAGATCGAGGACCGGCATGTCCATCCGGAGGCCGCGCCCGATTACCTGCAACAGGATTTTACCGACATGACACCGAATGCCTACCTTTCGGCCGTTGCCCCGCTCAGCGGCTCAGAACATGTCGTCGAAGCCGTCATGCCGCAAGCCTGGGAATGCAAGCTGCTGACGATCCTGAAGACCGAACCCTGCCTGACGATCTGGAGGCGCACATGGTCGGCGCGCGGCATCGTGTCCACGGCGCGGCTGGTTTATCCGGGACATCGCTATCGACTGGAGAGCCAAAGCGGCAAACCATCCGAGCGTTAGTTGTATATGGAACATGGACATTCACGGACTCTGAAATAGCGCTGAAGGGTGTACGAGGTTCGCTAAGTCCCGATGGAGTCCGGCAAATTACGATGCCTGGAGTAAGCACTCCACAAATGAGCCTACCTAGACCGTCCCCCCCCCCGCGATCAGTGGCTTTGAACGCGAGCTATCATAGACTGCTCAGCAACAGGCTGGTCTCGCTGTTCGCAACACCATCGATCATCCGCACCTCGCGCAAGACACGGTCGAAGTCGGACAGGCTGGTCGCGCGGATATTGGCGACGAGATCCCAATTGCCGTTCGTCGTATGCAGCGAATAGATTTCCGGCAGGCCGCGCAGCTTGCGGATGACCTGTGTCGTCGATTTCCCCACGACTTCGATCATCATGACGGCATGCACGGTCTGCTCCTCATAGTCTTCCCGGACCCTTACGGTGAAGCCGAGCAGCGTGCCGGTCTCTATCAGCCGGTCCAGCCTATTCTGCACCGTGCCACGCGCGACGCCCAGAACATCAGACAGTTTGGAGAGCGAAGCCCGCCCGTCGGCACGCAGATGAGCGATGATACGCCGGTCGAGATCATCGGGAATATATTTGGCAAGCGTCATCATATGATCCTGACTTTGTCTAATCCGTCAAAAATCCTGGGCAATTTGTATAAACTCATACCAGAACTGACACAGTTTTGCGATTTCAGTCAATCGATCCGCTTGGTACCCTAGGGAAATGATTTTCATCGAGGATACGAGAATGTCCGCCCCGCTCCCATCGGAAAAAGCTTTCATTCCCTTCGTCAGCGTCGAGAACATGATGCGGCTCGTCCATCACATCGGCATCGAAACCGTGCTCATCGAACTCACGGACGCTATCGAAGCGGATTTCCGCCGCTGGGACCTCTTCGACAAGACGCCCCGCGTCGCTTCCCATTCGCATGATGGCGTCATCGAATTGATGCCCACCTCGGATGGCGCCGTCTACAGCTTCAAATATGTCAACGGCCATCCGAAGAACATGGCGCAGGGACTGCAAACCGTGACTGCCTTCGGCCTGCTTGCAGAAGTCTCGACCGGATATCCGGTGCTTCTGACGGAAATGACGCTGCTGACGGCGCTGCGCACCGCTGCCACCTCGGCGATGGCGGCCAAACATCTGGCACCGGCCAATTCGCGGCGCCTTACCTTGATCGGCAATGGCGCACAGGCGGAATTCCAGGCGCTGGCAATGAAGGCGGTCCTCGGCATCGAGGAAGTTCGCCTCTACGACATTGATCCGAGAGCAACCGAAAAGACCGTCCGCAATCTCGCCAGAACAGGCCTGCGTCTGGTGCCCTGCACCTCGGCTCAGGCTGCCATCGAAGGCGCCGATATCATCACGACGTGCACGGCCGACAAGCAATTCGCGACCATTCTGACAGACAACATGGTCGGCGCCGGCGTCCACATCAATGCCATCGGTGGTGATTGCCCCGGCAAGACAGAGCTCCACCGCGACATCCTGCTGCGCTCCGACACTTTTGTCGAATATCCGCCGCAGACCCGCATCGAGGGCGAAATCCAGCAGATGGGCGCGGACTATCCGGTCACCGAACTCTGGCAGGTCGTCAGCGGCCGGGCACCGGGCCGTAGCAGTGACAGGCAGATCACGCTCTTCGATAGCGTCGGCTTCGCGATCGAGGATTTTTCCGCTCTGCGCTATGTCCGCGAAAAGCTGGCCGGCACGGACTATTTCCAAAAGCTCGATATCATCGCCGATCCAGACGATCCGCGCGACCTCTTCGGCATGCTGCTGCGGGCAGCCTGAGACAACTCCCAGAAAGAGCGCGAAAATGATCCGATCTCCCGAATTTCTGGTAGCCAACTCGAAGCGAGCGTCAAATTGGCGCCTAGCCAAGACGGGAGCTTATGGCGCTCCCTTTGAATACCCCAGATATTCGCAGCGGACATTCACTTATCTCACTTAAAATACATCGAAATCAGCAGTTTTCTCCCTGCACTTTTTGAGGGAGAATATGCTATGAATTCGCAAGCATCGGGGAGACCCGGAAGTTCTTGCGAACTGCAGTCGCTAACGAGAGGATGCATTCTGAACATCGTGCCCGAACTGGCTAGACAAACGAACGAAATGGCTGACCTTATCTCCGGCTTCGATTGGGCAGCCACTAGTCTTGGGCCTAGGTCGGAATGGCCCGCATGCCTTACAGCTGCTGTCGATATCATGCTCCCCGCCCAAGCTCAGATCGTTATGTTCTGGGGCGAGGACTTTATTGCACTTTACAATGACGCCTATGCGCCGACGATAGGCGACAAACATCCTCGCGCACTCGGCCGGCCTGCGCGAGAAAACTGGGCCGAACTCTGGAGCGACCTCGAACCGCTTCTTCGCTCCGTTCTTCATGATGGCATGGCAGTCGTCGCCAAGGACCGGCCCTTCTACATCGAGCGCTACGGATATCCCGAAACGGTTTATTTCGACATTTCCTATTCGCCCGTCCGTGATGCGGACGGCCGGGCGCTCGGTGTCTTCTGCATCGTCAACGAAACGACGGAACGAGTTCGTACCGAGCAGGCGGCGCGTGAAAGTGAAGAGCTGTTTCGCGCCGTCATCTCGCAATCGACGACAGGGTTTGCCCAGTGCGAACTCGATGGCCGTTTCGTCCGGGTGAACGAGCGTTTCTGCAAGATTGTCGGCTACTCCGAAAGCGAGCTCCTCGGCCTGCGGACGTACGACATTACCTATCCGGACGATTTGCATGAGACTATCCGCCTGTTCGAGGCAATGATGACGACGGGCGAAAGCTTCGAGATCGAAAAGCGCTATGTTCGCAAGGATGGTAGCCTCGTCTGGGTTGCAAACTCCGTTTCCGGTTTGAAAGACAGCTCAGGACGCATCCAGCGGACCGCCGCGATCGTCACCGACATCAGTGAACGCAAGCGTGCACAGGAGGTAGAGCGGCAGCTGGCGGCTATCGTCGCCTCATCGGACGACGCCATCCTCAGCATCGATCTCAACATGATCATCACAAGCTGGAATAGCGGTGCGGAAAGGCTTTATGGACAATCAGCCGAAGAGGCCATCGGCCAGTCAGTGATGATGCTCGTTCCGGAGGACCGCAGTAACGAAGAGCCGGCGATTCTGGCGCGGATCCGTTCGGGCCAAAAGGTAGAGCCTTACGAAACCAAGCGACGCAACAAGAACGGCGAGCTTGTTGATGTTCTCCTCAGCGTTTCGCCGATCTATGACGTCTATGGCAGGATCGTGGGGGCGTCGAAGACTGCTCATGACATCAGCGCCAAGAAGGAGGCCGAGCGCCTTCAGACGGTGCTGGTGGGCGAGCTCAATCATCGTGTCAAGAATGTGCTCGCAACCGTCATGGCCATTGCACGCCAGACATTGGGAAGAGATGACGTCGACAAGGCATCCGTCGAGACCTTCGAGGCAAGGCTCTCCTCAATGGCGCGCGCTCACGATTTGCTGATCCATGGCAAATGGGAGCAGGCCGAATTGACTGAAATCATAGCCCAGGCATTGTCGCCCTATCCGAAAGACCGGTTCGAAATCTCCGGCCCTGCCATCCAGCTTGCGCCGCGGGCCGTTGTTTCCATATCGCTCGCACTGCATGAGCTTGCGACGAATGCCGCCAAATACGGTGCGCTTTCAGTGGCGGATGGCCGCGTTGCGATCACCTGGTCCGTGGAAACGGGTGAGACCGACCGGCTCAAGCTGCGTTGGCAGGAATCAGGAGGGCCAATCGTAAAGCCTCCGACCCGCAAGGGCTTCGGCTCCCGCTTGATCGAAAGCCTGCTGGCAGCTGAATTGAGCGGCAAGGTCCAAGTCCGTTACGAGCCGAGCGGCTTGATCTGCGAGGTAGATGCCGCCGCAGGCATCGGCTGGGATCAAGCCCACGACACGGCGGAGTAACGCCGCGCCCGGTGCCGAAGCAGTTTCGGTCGATTCAACGCAGCCCCTTCGGCCGCGTCGCAAGCACGTTGCGGATCGAGAAGCTCGAATGGATTCGCAGCACTCCCGGCATGGTCGACAGAATATCCTTATGGATACGTTCGAAGTCGCCAGGATTGGCGACCTCGACACGCAGCAGATAGTCGGAGCCGCCCGTCATCAAAAAGCATTCCTTGATCTCGGGATGTTTGCGCACCGCCGCCTCGAAGCGATCGAGATGCTCTTCCGTCTGCCGCTCGAGCGTGATGTTGATGATAACGGCGATCGATGCCTCCGCCTGGGAGGTGTCCACCAGCGCCGTATAACCGCGGATTACCCCCGCCTGCTCCATCAATTTGATGCGCCGCAGGCAGGCCGATGGCGATAGTCCCACCTCACTTGCCAGCTTGGCGTTGCTGACGCGGGCATCGAGCCGAAGCAGACGGAGAATATTGCGATCGATAGCGTCGAGAGCAGCCATGTGGATTCTTTCAAAAATTCGCAGATCGTTTCAATATTGATGCAACTACACAATTATCAATCACTATTTGATAGGCAATTTCACGATCCTTTCAATAATCTGCCTTGAAAGAAGCGAGAGCGGACATGGACGGCGGTATTGTGGATTCTCGGACGCCAAAGTTGGCGATGGATAGTGGAGCATGTGGCTATCTGACGATCGATCTGGCCGCGCTATGCCGGAATTACGACAAGTTATCCACCATCGTCGCGCCGGCGAAAACAGCTGCCGTCGTCAAGGCCGATTCCTATGGACTCGGTGCCAATCAAGTCTCGAAAGCGCTCTATGGACGCGGGTGCCGGCATTTCTTCGTAGCCCATTTCATCGAGGCATTGCGGCTGCGGCCGCAACTCTCTGGCGATGCGACGATTTTTGTACTGAACGGCCTGTTGCCCGGCAACGAGGCTACCTGCGCCGATGGCGGCATCGTGCCTGTCATCAATTCGCTCGATCAGTTGCGGCAGTGGTCCGACACTGCGCGATCCCTGCAGCGCCGGCTGACGGCAGTTCTGCAATTCGATACCGGCATGTCGCGCCTTGGCATTCCGCCGGAAGATCGTGGCGCGGTCGCGGCGCACCTGCAGTCATCCGACGACATCGATATCCTGTTCATCATGAGCCATCTTGCCTCCGCAGATGAGGCCGACAGCGAACAAAATGCCGATCAGCTCGCCGAAATGCGTCGCGTTGCAGCGGAATTCGCGCAATATCAGGTCTCCTTCGCAAATTCCGGCGGCATCTTCCTCGGCGGAGATTTCCACGGCGTATTGGCGCGCCCGGGGATTGCCCTTTATGGCGGCGCTCCGACCGGTGGCGTTGCCAACCCCATGGAGGCCGTCGTTCGGCTCGATGTCGCAGTCGTGCAGACGCGAACCGTTTTGGAAGGCGCTCGGGTCGGCTATGGCGGCGTGCATGTGACGAAGGGCCGGACCCGACTCGCGACGATCGCCGCCGGCTATGCCGATGGCTTGCCGCGCAGCCTCAGCGATCGCGGCGCGGTCTATTACAACGGCGTCCGCCTGCCGATCGTCGGCCGCGTGTCGATGGACAGCACGACAATCGATATCAGCGCCTTACCTGAAGGCGCGCTCTCTTTCGGTAGCATGGTGGAAGTTCTTGGAGATCATCAGACCGTGGATGATCTTGCGCGCGACGCCGGCTTGATTTCCTACGAAATCCTGACCAGTCTCGGCCATCGCTTCCACCGTCAATATCGCTGACCTTCCCATCTCTAAAGTCTCTGAGGACATCATGAAAGTCGTCGTTCTGGGTGCCGGCATCATCGGCGTGACGTCAGCCTATCAGCTTGCCAAGGCCGGCCATGAAGTCACGGTCATCGACCGGCAGCAGGGACCGGCGCTGGAGACGAGTTTTGCCAATGCCGGCGAAGTCTCCTTCGGCTACTGCTCGCCCTGGGCGGCCCCCGGCATTCCGATGAAGGCGATCAAGTGGCTGTTCATGCACCATGCGCCCCTCATCCTGCGCCCGAAGGTCGATGGCGCAATGCTCTCATGGCTGGTCAAGATGCTCTCCAACTGCACGTCGGAGCGCTATGCGATCAACAAAAGCCGGATGCTGCGCCTTGCCGATTACAGCCGCATTTCGCTGGCTGCGCTTCGTGAAGAGACGGGCATTGCCTATGACGAACGCATGCAGGGCACGCTGCAGCTTTTCCGCACGCAAGCGCAGCTCGATGCATCGGCCAAGGACGTCAAGGCCCTGGCAGCCGACGGCATCCCCTATGAGGTGCTCGATCCCGATGGCTGCGTCGGCGTCGAACCGGCGCTCAGGCACGTTCGCGGCAAGATCGTCGGTGGCCTGCTGACGCCGAAGGACGAGACCGGCGACTGCTTTAAATTCACCAATGCGCTTGCGGCGAAGGCGATCGAGCTCGGCGTGAAGTTCCAATATGGCACGACGATCAAGGGGCTCGACGTCGAAGGCAGCCAGGTACGTGGCGTGATGACGAATCTTGGACGTGTGGATGCCGATGCGATCGTTGTCGCGCTCGGCAGCTATTCGCCGCTTTTGCTGAAGCCGCTCGGCATCAGCCTGTCCGTCTATCCGGTCAAGGGTTACTCGCTGACGATCCCGATCACCGATGCCTCGCGGGCACCGGAATCGACCGTCATGGACGAAACCTACAAGATCGCCATCACCCGGCTTGGCGATCGCATCCGCGTCGGCGGCATGGCGGAAATCTCCGGCTATACCAACGATCTCGGGCTTGCCCGCCGCCGGACGCTCGAGCATTCCGTCACCGATCTCTTCCCCGGCGGCGATGTCGCAAAGGCCTCCTTCTGGTCGGGCCTGCGACCGATGACGCCGGATGGGACTCCGGTCATCGGACCGACGAAGATCAAGGGGCTTTACCTCAATACCGGCCACGGCACGCTTGGATGGACCATGAGTTCGGGCTCGGCGCGCGTCATCAGCGATCTCGTCAGTGGCCGCAAGCCTGATATCGACGCCACCGATCTCGCCGTCAGCCGCTACGCCTGACAAGCGGCTTGCGCATAAGTGCTTCAGAAAAGAGGCGGGCTGCTTGCCCGCCCACTTCGATCAATGTCGTGGAATTCGTGGCAGGAAGATCGTGAATAATCCCAACAACGGCAGATACGAGCAGAGCGTATAGACGAAGGGGATGCCATGCGTGTCGGCAAAATCTCCGAGAGCCGCGGCCCCCAATCCACCCGCGCCGAAGGCGAAGCCGAAGAAGATGCCGCCGATCAGCCCGACACGGCCGGGAATCAGCTCCTGCGCAAAGACCACGATCGCCGGGAAGGCTGAGGCAAGCACGAGGCCGATGACGACAGTCAGGACGCAGGTCCAGAATAGATTCGCATAGGGCATCAAAAGCGCAAATGGGATGACGCCGAGGATCGAGAACCAGATCACGAAACGCGCGCCAAAGCGATCGCCCACCGGCCCGCCCATGATCGTGCCGACGGCAACGGAGCCGAGGAAGAGGAAGAGCATCAGCTGCGCATCGCGGACATCGAGATGAAACTTGTCGATGACGTAGAAGGTGAAATAGCTCGAAATGCTCGCCATGTAGACGTTCTTTGTCGCGGTCAGCAGGATGAGGATGGCAAGCGCCCACATCGCCTTGCCGCGCGCGATCGGCAAGGCGCGGCTCGGGGCGGGACGCGCCGATTGCTGGCGGCGGTGATTGATGAACCAATTGCCGACCCAGCTCAGAACGATGAACCCGATCACCGCGAGCACCGAAAGCCAGGCCACGCTCTTCTGGCCGTTCTGCAGGACGAAGAAAGCGGCAATCAGCGGCCCGATTGCCGAACCGGCATTGCCGCCGAGCTGAAATAGCGACTGCGCCAGACCATGGCGTCCCCCCGACGCCAGCCGGGCGACGCGCGAAGCCTCCGGATGGAAGACGGCCGAACCGAAGCCGATCAAGCTTGCAGCGATCAGGAGAACGCCGAAACTGCCGGCATAGCCAAGCAGCAGCAGGCCTGCAAAGGTGCTTACCATGCCCACAGGCAGCGAATAGGGCATCGGCCATTTGTCAGTGACGATACCGACCACCGGCTGCAGCAGCGATGCGGTGATCTGAAACATCATCGTCAGCAGGCCGATCTGCACGAAATCGAGCGCATAATTCTCTCTGAACATCGGGTAGAGGGATGTCAAAAGCGACTGCATCGTGTCGTTCAGCAGATGGCACGTGCTGACGGCCATGACGACCGACATCGTCGTCTTTTGATATCGGGCCTGCGTGCCCAAGACTTCCGCAACCATCGGGGTAATCCTTCCTGTGCCGGCAGATTTGCCAAGCATATGACTTGATCCGCCTTTAGCACGGCTTGCGTGTGTCCTTCTTTCGTGTTCTGGTCCAATAGTTTCTCGGTTGGGCCAAAATGAAAAAGCTTTCGAAACAGTTGCTGGCAACCCTTGCCGACGATCATGTGCAGAACATGCGCTGGATGGAGGATTCGCCTGCGGATATCCTCGTCCATAGCGCCGAGCCGCCGCAGGGCTATACCGTTCCGTGGCACCGCCACCGCCGCACGCAATTGCTGTGCATCTTCGCCGGCGTCGCCCTGATCATGACGGCGCGCGGCCGCTGGATGGTGCCGCCCGGTCATGCCCTTTTCATTCCCGTCGGGCTGGAACATTCGATCGAGATCCTGAGCGACGTCAGCATGAAATCCGTTTACGTGACGCCGCGCAGCCAGCCGCCGAAGGATGAGGCCCCGCGCGTCGTCGAAGTGACGGACCTCGCCCGCAGCCTGCTATTGGAAGCCATTCGGCTGCGGGAGGCGCCGGTCACTCATCGAAAGGCAAGGCTGGTCCTGTCTCTGCTCGTCGAGGAGATTGCGACGCTGCCGGAACGGCCCCTCGGTCTCCCCTTCCCGTCCGACCGTCGGATGGCCGCGCTCTGCCGCGACTATCTGTCCACTCCATCGCCCAACGCCAGATTGGACGATTGGGCCGAGAAACTTTCAGTAAGCCGTCGCACCTTCACCCGACAGTTCCGCAAGGAAACCGGCATCAGCTTCACCACATGGCGGCAGCAGGCGAGCGTCTTTGCCTGCCTGCCGCAGCTCGCCGAGGGTCAGCCCGTCACCAATGTCGCGCTCGAAGCGGGCTACGAGAGCGTGGCCGCCTTCACCACCATGTTCCGCCGCATGCTCGGCACCTCGCCGCGCAGCTATATGGCCAGCCGCTGGACCTTCGAGCGGCAATCGGCTTGAACGTCTGCTCTTGAAATGGTCGAACGCTTCCGGCAAACAGCGCTGAAGAGCGAGGACAAAGCATATGCGGCATATCCACATCGTCGGTATCGGCACGGGAAATCCCGAACATCTGACCGTGCAGGCGATCAATGCACTGAACGCAGTCAATGTCATCCTCATTCCCAGCAAGGGCGCGGCCAAGACGGAACTTGCCGATGTCAGGCGCGAGATCTGCCAGCGCTATGTCACCAATCCAGCCACGCGTTTCGTTGGTTATGACGTGCCCTCGCGCCAGACGGCGGACCGCAGCTATGTGCAGAGTGTCGACGAATGGCATGATGCGATTTCCGCGACCTACGAACGGTTGTTTCTGGAGCACCTGACGGAGAGCCAGAGCGCTGCCTTTCTCGTCTGGGGCGATCCGGGCCTTTACGACAGCACGTTGCGCATCATCGAGCGTGTCGTCGCTCGCGGCAACATCACTCTCGACTACAGCGTTGTTCCCGGCATCACCAGCATCCAGGCGCTGACGGCAAGCCATCGCATCCCGCTCAATCTCGTCGGCAAGCCGGTGCAGATCACCACCGGTCGGCGGCTGGCCGAGAGCTTTCCGGGCATTGCCGAAACTGCCGTCGTCATGCTCGACGGCGAGCAGGCCTTCAGCAAGATCGACGATCCCGATGCCTATATCTATTGGGGGGCGTATCTCGGCACTCGGGATGAGATCACGATCGCTGGCAGGCTGGCCGACGTTTCCGAGCGCATTCTCGCGACCCGCGCCGAAGCCCGCGCCAGGCACGGATGGATCATGGATATCTACCTCATGCGCAAGGGGCAGGATTTCGACGATCTCGAATAAGCGCCGAATACCAAATCGTTTGCCCGCCGATCCGGTTTGTGCAAGGAAATGTCCCTTATGAAGGGCAGTTTTATGGTTGTGGCCGACACGCAGACAATGGAGGACCAGGCGTGCATCCCTCAGATGGGAGCCGCCGAGGATGACATTGCGTCGCCCCTGCCCTCCATGGTTCGCGGTGCCTGCCCCTCCTTGAATGCGCCGATGCAGACGGGTGACGGGCTGCTCGTGCGCCTGCGGCCATTGACGCCAGGCCTCACGGTTGCGCAACTTCGCGCCTTGGCCGAGGCTACAGAAAAGCATGGCAACGGTCTGATCGAGATCACCGCGCGGGGCAATTTTCAGCTGCGTGGCATGACGCCGCAAAGCATGCCGGGACTGGCCGCTGATATCGACCGCGCCGGCATCGTGCCGGAGAGCGGCGTCGCGATCGAAGTCCCGCCGCTCAGCGATGTCGATCCGTCGGAGATCGCCGATGCGCGTGGGCTCGCTCAACGGCTGCGAAACGCCATCCATTCCCTACATCCCAAGCCGGCGCTCGCTGCCAAGCTCGCTATCATCGTCGACGGCGGCGGCCGGGTGATCCTCGATGAAATTTCGGCGGATATTCGTTTGAAGGCGATTAACGCCATAGATGACAGGCAACTGTGGGAGCTTGCGATTGCCGGAACACAGGCGGCGGCCACGCCGCTTGCCAACTTGACCGACGAACAAGCGATCTCCGGTGTCATCACCCTGGTCAAAGCATTGACCGCAATCGGTCCTCGCGCTCGCGGCCGCGATTTGGACATTGCCTCTTTGCAAGCGCAACTTCCGGCCGTTCCCCGTTTCTCACCCGTCGAAAGCGCTACCCCGGCCTCTCCTGTCGGCCTCATCCCGCTCGGTAAGCAGCATGCGGCCCTCGGCCTGCGACCGGCCTTCGGTCGGATCCACGCCCAAGATCTCATTCGCTTTCTCGACGCGGCTGAGGTGGCGGGAGTGCATGATATTCGGACGGGGCCGGCGCACAGCCTGCTATTGCTCGGGCTTCCTCGCGATCGCATTGAAGACATCCTAGCCACGGCAGCTGAATGCGGCTTTCAAACACGCGCTGAGGATCCGGCCAATTATGCAATCCCATGCTCCGGCGCCGGAGCATGTGCCTCTGCGCATTATTCGACAAGGCAGGCGGCCGCCGATCTCATCAACTTAGGCCCCGACCTGCTAGACGGCTCGCTCAAGGTACATCTGTCCGGCTGCACGAAAGGCTGCGCCCATCCCTCGCCGACAATGCTGACCATTGTCGGTGCTGCAACGGGCTATGCTATTGTCGTAAATGGGTCATCATCATCAGAGCCGGTGGCTTACATCCACAAGGAAGACCTGAAATCGGCGCTGGCTGCGCTCGGGAAACTGGTACGGAACAACAAAGCTGCTGGCGAATCGGCACAGCAGTGTCTTAAACGGCTCGGCCGGGACGCAATCGCGACGGCTTTACGACAGGGATAGAAATGCCTGACTATGACTATATCCGCGAGGGGGATGCGATCTATGAACGCTCCTTCGCGATCATCCGCAGCGAAGCCGATCTCCAGCGTTTTCCCGAAGCCGAGGCCGATGTCGCCGTCCGCATGATCCATGCCTGCGGATTGGTGGAAGCAGCGGAGCATTTTCTCTTCTCCCCCGATTTCGTCGCATCCGCCCGCAAGGCGCTGACTGACGGTGCGCCGATCTTCTGCGATGCCGAAATGGTCGCCCGTGGCGTCACCCGCGCCCGCCTGCCTGCCGCCAACGAAGTGATCTGCACCTTGCAGGATCCGCGCACGGCAGAGATCGCGAAGACCATCGGCAATACGCGCTCGGCCGCCGCCATGCATCTTTGGGCCGATCGGCTTGCCGGCTCCGTCGTTGCCATCGGCAATGCGCCGACCGCCCTCTTCCATCTTCTCGAAATGCTGCGTGACGGCGCTCCGAAGCCGGCCGTCATCATCGGCATGCCCGTCGGCTTCGTCGGCGCGGCGGAATCGAAGGATGCGCTCGCCGAAAACTCCTATGGCGTTCCCTTCGCCATCGTGCGCGGCCGGCTAGGCGGCAGTGCGATGACGGCAGCCGCCCTCAACGCGCTTGCGAGGCCGGGCCTATGAGCGCGCCGTCAATTGGAAGCCTGATCGGTGTCGGCACCGGCCCCGGTGATCCGGAATTGCTGACGGTCAAGGCCGTCAAGGCCCTGGAGCGCGCCGACGTGGTTGCCTATTTTGCCAAGCAGGGCAGAGGCGGCAACGGCAAGGCTATCGTCAGCGATCTGCTGAAAACGGGCGTGACGCTGCTGCCGCTCTATTATCCTGTCACGACCGAGATCGACAAGGACGCGCCTGACTACATCGATCAGATCACCGCCTTTTACGACGTCTCGGCCGAGATGGTGGCGGCGCATCTGCGCGAAGGAAAGACGGTTGCCGTACTCAGCGAAGGCGATCCGCTGTTTTACGGTTCCTACATGCACCTGCATGTGCGCCTTGCCGATCGCTTCCCCACAGAGGTCATTCCGGGTGTGACGGCCATGTCCGGCTGCTGGTCGCTCGCCGGCTTGCCGATGGTGCAGGGAGACGACGTTCTCTCCGTGCTGCCGGGAACGATGGCGGAGGCTGAGCTCACTCGCCGCCTGGGCGATACGCAGGCGGCCGTCATCATGAAAGTCGGCCGAAACCTGCCAAAAATCCGCCGCGCGCTTGATGCCGCTGGCCGGCTGAAGGAGGCGATCTATGTCGAGCGCGGCACGATGACGAACGGCGCCATGACGCCACTTGCCAGCCGCGACGATGCAGAGGCGCCCTATTTCTCCCTCGTGCTGGTTCCTGGCTGGGAAAGCAGACCATGAGCGGGCGTCTCTATGTCATCGGCACCGGCCCCGGCAACCCCGCTCAGACGACGCCGGAAGCGCTGGCCGCTGTCGCGGATTCCCATGAATTTTATGGCTACGGTCCTTATCTTGACCGCCTGACGCTGCGCGACGACCAGATCCGTCAGGCATCGGACAATCGCGAGGAATTGGATCGCGCCAAGGTGGCGCTGCAGCGGGCCTCAGCCGGCATCAATGTCTGCGTCGTCTCCGGCGGCGATCCCGGCGTTTTTGCCATGGCGGCCGCCGTTTGCGAGGCGATCGATGACGGTCCGGCAGAATGGCGCACAATCGACCTCGTGGTCGTGCCCGGCATCACCGCCATGCTTGCCGTGGCGGCGCGCATTGGCGCACCTCTCGGGCACGATTTTTGCGCCATCTCGCTATCCGACAATCTGAAACCCTGGTCGCTGATCGAGAGTCGTCTCCGCGCCGTCGCCGAAGCGGGCTTTGTGATCGCGCTCTACAATCCGATCAGCAAGGCACGACCCTGGCAGCTCGGTAAGGCCTTCGAAATCCTGCGCGCCGTACTGCCCGGCGAAACACCTGTCATCTTCGGCCGGGCCGCCGGTCGTCCTGACGAGCGCATTATAGTGGCTCGGCTCGCAGATGCGGAGGCGTCACAAGCTGACATGGCGACCTGCGTCATCATCGGCTCGGCCGAAACGCGCATCATCGCCCGCGAAGGCCGTCCGGATTTGGTCTATACGCCGCGTTTCATCAGAGAAGAGGCGAAATGATCGATCCAACCGAGCGCAGCCTCCACCGTTTCGACCACCGGCAGACCGGCGGCCTCGGCGCGCTCGACCATGATCACCTTGATGCCAAGCTGCCTTGCGGCCTCGATCTTCCCATAGGTCGCGTCGCCACCACTGTTTTTGGCGACGACCACCTCGATCTGATACCGTCGCAGCATGTCAAGTTCGTCGGCCAGTCGGAACGGCCCTCGGCTATGGATGTAGCTGACGTGCGGCACCGTCAGCGGCGGCTCGACGGGATCGACGCTGCGGACCCAATAATGGTGCTGCGGTGCGGCGTTCGCCTGATGCGCCTCCTGCCGGCCGGTCGCAAGGAAAACGCGCAAGGGCGCATCGCCGAGGGCGGCGATAGCCTGCGAGACGCTGTGCACGGAAAGCCAATCATCGCCTTCGACCGGCACCCACGCCGGACGGCGCAGCGCGAAAGCGGACACATGGCATTCAGCAGCCGCCGCTGCGGCATTGGCCGAGATGCGGGCTGCGAAGGGATGCGTGGCATCGATCAACAGGTCGATCTCTTCGTCGCTGACATAACGGGCAAGCCCCTCTGCGCCGCCGAAACCGCCGCTGCGCACCGGAACGGGTTGCGGGGCGGGATCGGTGGTTCTGCCGGCAAGCGACAGGATGACCTCGAGATCCGCTCGCGAAGCAAGAGCCGTCGCCAGCGCACGGGCTTCCGTGGTGCCACCGAGGATCAGAATGCGGGCCTTGCCCATGGCTGAAACACCTTCAATTCAACGCTGGCTCACTCTTATCGGCATCGGCGAAGACGGTCCAGCCGGTCTCGGCGACGAAGCCAAGCGGCTGATCGCCTCATCGCCGGTCGTCTTCGGCGGGACGCGCCATATCGAGTTGATGAGCTCGCTGATATCAGGCGAAACGCAGGCATGGCTTTCGCCATTCGAAAAATCCGTCGAGGCGGTGCTTGCCCGGCGCGGCAAGCCGACGGTGGTTCTCGCATCAGGGGATCCCTTTTTCTACGGCGTCGGCGCGACACTTTCGCGGAGCATTCCGGCCGCTGAAATGACTGTTATCCCGGCGCCCTCCTCCTTCAGCCTCGCCGCTTCGCGCCTCGGCTGGCCCTTGCAGGAGACCACGGTTCTCTCGCTGCACGGACGGCCGATCGATCTGATCCGGCCGCATCTGCATGCTGGCCGCAAAATCCTGGTGCTGACATCGGATGGCAAAGGCCCTGCCGAATTGGCGGCCCTGCTGCAGAGCTCCGGCTTCGGCCCATCTGAGCTTACGGTTCTGGAAGCGCTGGGCGGCCCGCATGAAAAGACCTCTCGGCACAGTGCGGCCGATTTTTCCCTATCCAGCATCAACGATCTGAACATCTGCGGCGTCGAGGTCAAGGCGGACGCTGGCGCACGAGTTCTGCCGCTGAGCGCGGGTCTTCCCGACGACCTTTTCGAACATGACGGCCAGATCACCAAGCGGGAGATTCGCGCGATGACGCTATCGGCGCTCGCCCCGCGCCATGGCGAACTGCTCTGGGATATCGGCGCCGGCTCCGGTTCGATCGGCATCGAATGGATGCTGGCCGATCCCTCGCTGCGCGCCATTGCCATCGAAGCATCGCCCGAGCGTACGGCGCGTATCCGCCGTAATGCCGGCAATTTCGGCGTACCTGGCCTGGTGATTGTCGAAGGCGAGGCGCCGGCTGCTCTTTCTGACCTCGCCGCGCCCGATGCGATCTTCATTGGCGGCGGCGGCAGCGATGCCGGTGTGCTGGAGGCCGCCATCAATGGATTGAAAAGCGGCGGCAGGCTGGTTGCCAATGCCGTCACGACGGAAATGGAAGCGCTTTTGCTGGCCGAGCAGGCACGCCGCGGCGGCTCCTTGATCCGCATCGATATTGCGCGCGCCGCCCCCGTCGGCCGCATGACCGGCTGGCGGCCGGCCATGCCGGTGACGCAATGGTCGTGGAGAAAGCCATAATGGTGAATGAGGTAGAGCGATGACAGTGCATTTCATTGGCGCAGGCCCAGGGGCCGCCGACCTGATTACGGTGCGCGGCCGCGACCTTATCGGCAAGTGCCCGGTCTGTCTCTATGCCGGCTCGATCGTTTCGCCGGAACTGCTGCAATATTGCCCGCCCGGAGCTCGCATCGTCGATACGGCACCGATGTCGCTTGACGAGATCGAGGCGGAATATTTGAAAGCGGCCAAAGCGGGTGAGGATGTCGCGCGCCTGCATTCGGGCGACCTCTCGGTCTGGAGCGCGGTCGCCGAGCAAATTCGCAGACTTGAGCAACACGGCATCGACTACACGCTGACCCCAGGCGTTCCCGCTTTCGCAGCCGCCGCATCTGCGCTCGGACGCGAGCTGACCATCCCGGCGGTAGCTCAAAGTCTCGTCCTGACCCGCGTGTCCGGTCGTGCCTCGCCGATGCCGAACAACGAGACGCTGGCGAAATTCGGCGCGACCGGCGCCACGCTCGCGATCCATCTGGCAATCCATGCGCTCAAAGAAGTCGTCGAAGATCTGACGCCTCTATACGGCGAAGATTGTCCGGTTGCGATCGTCGTCAAGGTTTCCTGGCCCGACGAGCGGATCATTCGGGGTACGCTTGCCACGATCGAAGCGAAAGTGGCTGCCGATCCGATCGAGCGCACGGCTCTGATCTTCGTCGGTGCGTCGCTTGGCGCCAGCGATTTCCGCGAAAGCTCGCTCTACGACCCGACCTATCAGCGCCGTTTTCGCGGCCGGCAATAGCGCGGCACCGTTGCAAATCTCTCCGAAATTTCCTCTAGTCGGGGCCGACAAACCGTGGGGAACAGGATCGGGACATGCAGCGGATTACCATTACCATCGATGACGATCTTCTGGAGACGATTGACCAGATCAGCGCACAGCGCGGCTATGCCAGCCGTTCGGAAACCTTGCGCGATCTCGTTCGCGACGCCGTTACGCGCGCGCAGCCGACCGTGGATGGCGACGCCAGATGCTACGCCGCCCTCGCCTATGTCTATGAACATGAAACCCGCGACCTATCGCGCCGGCTGACGACGGCGCAACACCATCACCACGATCTCTCAGTCTCGACGCTCCATGTTCATATCGACGGGCATGATTGCCTCGAAGTCTCCGTGCTGAAGGGCAAGACGGATGATATCAGGGCATTTGCCGACAGCGTGGTGACACAGCGCGGCGTGCGCTTCGGAAACCTGCACATCATCCCATCGGACGGCGGCGCGAAGCACTCCGAGACGCATTCGCATGACTGAGCGAGCGCATGATTGAACGGGCAGACGAGTTGCCGGGCTACTCGGTCAAAGCCGATCGGCGATATAAGCCATGCTTTCCTTGAGAGCCGTAACCGGCTCCTTCAGGGCATGCACCGCCGGGGCAAAAGGCTCGAAAGACACCGGTCCGGCATAGCCAGCAGAGAGCAGTGCTCGGAGCTGACCGACATTATCGAGACGATCCCTCGCATCGACAAGAACACGATGCGGATCGCGCATGTCCGCAACGGAAACATTGGGATCGCTGACGCCGGAAATATGCACGAGACCCGTTAGTTCGGGGAAGGTTGCCGCCTCACCGGCGAGGTGATGGTGGAATGTATCGTGCACGAGAAGGAAGGTGGATCTCGCACCGAGTTCCTCGATCGCCGCCGCCGCTTCGCTCTTCAGGCGCAGCGAGCAGATCTCGAAGCCGAGAGGCTCTACTAGGCCGATGATGCCGGCAGCCCCCAGCATCGGCTTCAGGGCCGATAGCGCCTTGCGGAGATTGGCATGCCGCGCCTCCAGCTCGCGGCCGCTGCCGTCGTTGACCGGAACGAGGACGAGCGCCCTGGCGCCGCAATCGCGCGCGTAATCGATCAGCGCCGCTGCCTCCCGGGCACGCTCGTCGTTCCACTCATTGAAACGCTGCAGAGCGTTGATCGAGATGATCGTCAGCCCATGCCGCGCCGCGAGCTCCTTGACGGCCGCTGCCGGCGTACCATCCAGGATCGCGTTCCCGGCAAGGTCATTGCGGATCTCGACGCTATCGATGCCGAGCTCTTTTGCGGCGGCAAAGAACGATTCGAGCCTCAATGACGGCGCGCACATATGATTGAGCGCAAAACGAATGGAACTCATGATGGGCACTCCTCCTCAAGGCGTCCGGCAGCAAGAGACATTCCAGATCCGCCGCGCCTGCGTTGCGAAGGACTAGCGACATTCCTGTCCTTCTTCCATCGGCATCAGCCATCATTCCTGATAGAATTCTTGAGATAATGATAGAATTACATCATACTTGTCAGATGTTTTCCGAGAGGAAGATTTCAAACGGCAGGAAGCTCTGCCCGGGAACGGCAGCGTCATCGCTCTCGACGGACTTGATCATCAGGCTCATCAGTTCCTTGCAAAGCGCCGGCAGCGGCGTGCCGATCGCCATGGCTACGACATCGTCGGCAAGCGCTGCCCTCGATTCCGGCGTCAACTCGTTGACGACGGCGATCAGCTTGCCGGATAAACGCTCCTCGCGAATGGCGGAAATTGCTCCCTCCATGCCGCCACCGCAGACATAGAAGCCGATGAGTTCGGGATGCTTCTGCAGGAGATCGAGCGTCGCCTCATGGGTAATCTCGGGCGTGTCGAGATTGATGAGCGTATCCAGCACCTCGAATTCCGGGGCATTTTCGCGGAAATAGGAGCGAAAGCCGATTTCGCGCAGCTCATGGCCGAGGAAGCGGTGGCTGCCGACAAAACAGGCGACCTTTCCCGGACGCCGTGCGGAGCGTGCGATGATCCAGGCCGCCGTGCGTCCGACCTTGCGGTTATCGACACCGATATAGCCCTGGCGCGCCGTGGTGGAGAAATCTGACAGGAGCGAAAAGACCGGAGTGCCTTTTTCCTTCAACTCCTCGATTGCGGCGGTGACCGCCGGATAATCCGGTGCGACGAGCGCGACCGCCTGGCTGCGTGACGCCACCGTCTTCAGCTTCTCGACGATCGCCGTCGGGGTCGAGGCTGCGACGAAGTCGATCTGGGCATTGATGCGCGCCGTCGTGACCGCCTGCGCCGCCGCCGCAATCTCCCTGGCAAAGGCCTGGTAGAAAGCTTGAACCGGTTTCTGCAGGACGAAGCCCAACCGATATTGCGGCAAGTCCTCGAAGACGCGCTGACGCAGGAGGCCCACGGCATGATAGCCGATTTCCTGCGCCGCCTCATAGACGCGGCGTGCCGTTTCTTCCCGTACGCGATGGCGCCCATTCAGCACGCGATCGATCGTCGCGACGCTGACGCCGGACGCCTTGGCAAGATCCGCTATGGTGGGGCGACGCATGGCTACTCCTGAGATATGTCATCATTCATGACATCAGAGTTTGATATGTTTTGATAGATTCCATCATTCATGCATTGAGGCAAGCGAAAAGTCGATCTATCGTTTTCGGCATCGAGGGCGGTGTGCTGTTGCCCATCGCGGGAGGCAGGAATGACGACGATAATCAAGCGTGACTATGATCTGCTCGGCGAAAGCGGCAAGCTGGCAGTGGAAACGGGACTTGCCGCCGCCGAATGGTATCATACAGATGTGCCGCGCAAGGACATGAAGGCGCTGATGCAGCGCTCGGACGCGCCTGCGATCCGCGACACCATTATCTGGCTTGGCAGCATGGTGATCTTCGCAGCACTTGGTGTCTACTTCTGGGGCTCCTGGATCTGTGTCCCCTTCTTCCTGGCCTATGGCGTGCTCTATGGCTCTGCCTCCGACAGCCGCTGGCATGAATGCGGCCATGGCACGGCGTTCAAGACACGCTGGATGAACGACGCGGTCTATCAGATCGCCTGCTTCATGATCATGCGCAATCCGGTCACCTGGCGCTGGAGCCATGCCCGCCACCACACCGATACCGTCATCGTCGGTCGCGATCCGGAGATCGCCGTCATGCGGCCACCGGACCTCTTCCGCCTCGTGCTGAATTTCTTCGGCATCCTCGATGCCTCGCATGCGATCGTCGACATGCTGCGCAATGCTTGCGGTGTCGTCAGTGCGGCGGAAAAGAGCTTCATTCCAGAGATGGAACAGCCGAAGGCGATCCGCATCGCCCGCATCTGGCTGGCCATCTATATCGCCACCATTGCGAGCGCGATCGCCATGGGCTCGATCCTGCCGCTGCTGTTGGTCGGCCTTCCCCGGCTCTATGGCGCCTGGCATCACGTCCTGACCGGCCTGCTGCAGCATGGCGGCCTTGCCGACAATGTCATCGACCACCGGCTGAACAGCCGCACCGTCATGATGAACCCGATCAGCCGCTTCATCTATTGGAACATGAACTACCATGTCGAACATCATATGTTCCCGATGGTGCCCTACCACGCCCTGCCGAAGCTGCATGCGATGATCAAGCATGATCTGCCGGCGCCAAACCCATCCATTTGGTCCGGTTACCGCGAGATGATTCCGGCATTCCTGCGGCAATTGCGCAACGAGGATTATTTCCTGAAGCGCGAGCTGCCGCCAACGGCGCGGCCTTACCGCGAGGAATTTCACGGCGAGTTACCGGCCGCCGCCGCTCAATAAATCGGACATAAAAAGGGAGGAAACGATGAGCAACTGGATCGAAGTCTGCGCCGCCGATGCGATCGACGAAGAAGATGTCATTCGCTTCGACCATGATGGGCGGACCTTCGCGGTCTATCGCAGCCCTGAGGATGACTATTTCGCGACCGACGGCCTGTGCACCCATGAGAAGATCCATCTCGCCGATGGGCTGGTCATGGACAACATCATCGAATGTCCGAAGCATAATGGCCGCTTCGACTACCGCACCGGCGAAGCCAAGGGCGCGCCGGTCTGCGTCAACTTGCAGACTTATCCGGTTAAGGTCGAAAACGGCACCGTCTTCATCGGGCTCTGAGGAGGCAAGCGTGGCTCATTTCGTCATTATCGGAGCCGGAGAATGTGGCGCCCGCGCAGCCTTCGCACTTCGCGAAAAAGGATTTGAGGGTGAGATCACCCTCATCGGCGCCGAGCCGCTGGCGCCATACGAACGCCCGCCCTTGTCAAAGGACGGGGCGGATAAGGCGCCGGAGCCGAAATTCATTGCCGCAGTGGAGCGTTACGGAGAGCAATCGATCGATCTGAAGCTTGAGACGACGGTCGCCGCGATCGATCCCGCGACGAAGACCCTCAGGCTCTCGGATGGACAGACGCTCGGGTATGACAAGCTTCTGCTTGCAACCGGCGCCGCGGCGCGAGGGTTTCCAGGCGTCGGCGCATCGCAGCGCATTCGCGTGCTGCGCACCCATGCCGATGCGGTGGCTTTGCATGCAGCCCTTCATCCCGGACGGCACATCGCCATCATCGGTGGCGGTTTCATCGGCCTTGAGCTGGCGGCAACGGCGCGTATCCGCGGTGCAGACGTCACCGTTATCGAGGGTCTGCCGCGCGTCTTGAAGCGCGGCGTGCCCGAAGAGATCGCTGAAGCGATTACCAGACGGCATCGCCAGGAAGGCGTGGATATTCGTTGCGGCCAGACCATTGAAGCCTTGAAGGAAGAAGCCGGCAGGGCGCTCGTTCGTCTGGCGGGCGGCGAAGTCATCTCCGCCGATCTGCTGCTCGTTGGGATCGGCGCACTGCCGAATGTCAGATTGGCAACCGAAGCCGGCCTTGCCATCGACAATGGCATTGCCGTCAACGAACGGCTGGAGACCTCCCATGCGGATATCTTTGCGGCAGGCGATTGCTGCTCGTTTCCGCTGTCACTTTATGGCGGAAGACGCGTTCGCCTCGAATCCTGGCGCAATGCGCAGGCGCAGGCCAATCTGGCCGCCGCCAACATACTGGGCGAAAGTGCGGAAATATCCGCCGTTCCATGGTTCTGGTCCGATCAATATGATTTTACGCTGCAGATCGCAGGGCTGGCGGATGAAGCGGTCACTCATGTGCGGCGCGACCTCGATGACGGGGCGTTCATTCTCTTCCATCTCGGCGCAGACGGAAGGCTGCTTGCCGCCAGCGGCATCGGGCGCGGCAATGCCATCGCGCGCGACATCCGCCTTGCCGAAATGCTGATCGCCGCCCGCGCACATCCAGATCACGCCGCTCTAGCGGCAAGCTCCGTCAAGCTGAAGTCGTTGCTTGCCGCATAATATCGCCGTCGGGCCTTGACCCAGGAGGCCAAAGCATAAATGTCTTCCCCTCCCGGCAAATGGAGGAAGCAATGAAAATACTCGGCATATCAGGCAGCCTGCGCAAAGGTTCCTTCAACACGGCTCTGCTCCATGCCGCCGTCGAACTGGCACCAAGCGGTGTCGAATTGATCGCGCGCACCATCCATGGCGTGCCGCTCTATGACGCCGATCTTGAGGCTGCGGACGGCATTCCGGAAAAGGTGCGGGAGCTCAAGGATCTGGCCATTTCGGCTGACGGGCTGATCCTGTTCACACCGGAATACAACAATTCGCTTCCTGGCGTCTTCAAGAACGCCATCGACTGGATGAGTCGCCCCTCCACTGACATCGCGCAGGTCTTCGGCGGCAAGCCGATCGCGGTTCTAGGCGCGTCCCCGGGCAATTTCGGCACCATTCTCAGCCAGAATGCCTGGCTGGCGGTCTTGCGTACGCTCGGTGGCGAAGCATGGTTTGGCGGCCGGTTGATGGTGTCGCGCGCCGGCAGCGTCTTCGATGCAGACGGGGCGATCGTCGATGAGAAGGTGAAGCACAATCTCTCGGCTTTCCTCGAAGGCTTCACCGCTTTCGTCGCAGATCGTGGCAAAGGTTGATCAACGGCTTTCCGGTTGAGCCGAAGGCAAACCGGAAGTCTATGATTGTGCCCAGGAATAGCCTAAGGTGAATCGAGGCGCCGAACCCGGCGTCTCCGGGGCCTTGCACATTCTCTTCCTTCGATAATCATGAAATCCAATAGTACCGGTTACGTCTTCACCCTGTTGGCAATCAGCATATTCGCCATACAGGACGGCATTTCCAAGCACCTTGTCAGCGCCTACCCGCCGCTTCTGGTGGCGATGATCCGCTATTGGGCCTTCATGCTCTTCGCCATCGCGATGGCCTCGCGCGCGCCAGGCGGATTGCGCCGCAACGCCCGGACCAAGCAGCCTATCCTGCAGATTGCCCGCGGCCTGCTGCTTGCCGCCCAGATCGTCGTCGCGATCTCGTCCTTCGTCATTGTCGGTCTTGCCCATACGCAGGCGATCTTTTCATCCGGACCGCTGATGGTGGCCCTGCTGTCCATACCGATCCTTGGCGAGAAGGTCGGCTGGCGACGATGGCTGGCAATTTGCTTTGGCTTCGTCGGCGTGCTGCTGATCCTGAAGCCGGAGAGCGGTGCCTTCGATGCGCGTTTCCTGGTGCCGCTTTTCGGTGCGCTGCTATTTTCGCTCTATGTCGTGCTGACGCGTTATGTCAGCCGCGAGGATGGCGCCATGACCAGTTTTTTCTATACAGGTGTGGTGGGTGCCGTCGCCATGACCTGCATCGGACCGTTCTTCTGGACGCCGCTTGCGCCGCATGATTGGGTCTTCATGGGCATTCTCTGCCTGACAGGCGTATCGAGCCATTATTTCCTCATCCGCGCCTACGATATGCTCGACGCGGTAGTGATTCAGCCCCTGACCTATCTACAGCTCGTCTTCTCCGCCCTTATCGGCGTTACCATCTTCGGCGAAAGATTGAGCGCGCCCATGATTGCGGGCGCGCTCGTCGTCGTTGCGGCTGGCATATTCACGATCTGGCGCGAACATGCTCTGGCGAGAACCCGGCTCAAGGCCGGCAAGACACAGACGGGTTAGAGCGGTTCAGCTTTTCACGGAACCTCTGAACCGCTCTATCTCTTTGTTGTCACGCAATTCCGGACGGAAAACCGCTGCGCACTTTTCCTGGAGCTGCTCTAAGCGTCCACCTCGGCACGCGGCTGCGCCTCGGTGTAGTAGCTTACATATTTCTGCCGGTAACGCTCCGTTCCGCCGAAATCGCTGTAGCGCGGCAGTTCCGACATGTCGGTCTTGTTGAGGATGACGCCCAGAATGCGCGAGTTGATCTGCGGCTCCTGTTCCAGGACATGGCGCACCAGATTGGTCGGGGTCGCACCCCATTCGGTCACCAGCAGGAAGGCATCGACCTGCGGCGCAAAAGCCTTCGCGTCGATGACGGGACCGAGCGGAGCAAGGTCGACGATGATATAGTCGAACATCTTGCGCGCATTCTCCATCAGATGCTGCATGCCCTGAGAGGATAGAAGCTCGCTGGTGTGCAGCAGTTGATCGCGCACCACGACCGGCAGGATCGCAAGTTTGGTGCGCGGGTCAACCTTCACGGCATTCGTCCAGGGCACTTCGCCAAGCACGGCTTCGATCAGGCCGGCATGCGGCTGTGACTTCAGCGTCCGGCTGAGGCCCGGATTGCGCAAGTCGGCGTCGATCAACAGCGTACGTTTGCCGCTGCTGGCAAGCAGCGCCGCAAAGTTGGCAGCGGTCGTCGACTTGCCCTCACCGGGGAGTGCCGAGATGACGCCGATGACGCGGTCGGCGCGGCCCTGCAGCATCACGTCGCTTGCGAGTTTCGCGTTTCTCAGGGTCTCGGCAAAGATCGAGCGCGGCGCTTCGACGGATATGCGCATCATGCGCTCGAAAGCAACGCCGTTTTCTCCATCTTCCGCCGTCGCCGGCTCCGCTCCTGCACTGGTCCTGCGCGACTTCTTCTTGTTCTTGCCCTGCTGGCCGAGCAGCGGCAGATAGCCGAGGAACTTCAATCCGAGCGCTGCCCGCACATCTGCTTCGACGCGGAAGAAGCGATCGCGGAACTCCTGGAATGCGGCGACACCGCAGCCGACCATCAGGCCGAGAATGATCGAGAGCGCCATGACGAGCGTCTTCTTCGGACTGGACGGCGCAGTCGGCACGCCGGCGAGTGATATGACGCGGGCCTTGGCGATGGGGAACGAGCGCTGTTGCGTCGCCTGCTCGAACCGGCCAAGATAGGATTCATAGAGCGTCTTCAGCGCGGATGCCTTCTGGTTCAGCTCATTCAGGTGAACCAGCGACTTGTTGGCTTCGGAATTCTTGCCGACGACTTTGTCGATGCTTTCGCGCAGCGATTCCGCCCGCGACTGAGCGACATCATACTCGTTCTTGTAGCTGGCGGTGAGCTGCTGAAGGACCTGATAAATCTGCCGGGTGATGTCCTGCCGCTCGGCCTTGAGCGCCACGGCCTGCGGATGATTGGCACCGAAGTTCTGCGTGACGTCCTGCTCGCGCTTTTCGACGGCGAGGTAGCGCGTCTTCAGATCCTGCAGCACCGAATTATCCGTCGTGTTTGACGAGATGGTCGCATTCTTGACGGCGTTGTCGGGGCCTTGGTCGATGATCGATTTATATTGATTGTAGCGAGCGGCGGCGCTGGCCGTATCGGCCTGCGCGATGATCAACTGCTTGTTCAGATCGGAAATCTGCTGTTCCGACATCAGTTCGCCGCCGGTCGAGGTCAGACCATTGTCGGCCTTGTATTTCTCGACTTCGAGCGAAGCCTCCTGCGCGCGCTGGCGCAGATCGTTCAAGCGCTCCTGCAACCAGACGGAGGCACGTTCCGTCGCGTCGAAATTGGCGTTCAGCTGGTCGGTGAGATAAGCGTCGGCATAGGCACGCGTGATCTTGGCAGCGAGAAGCTTGTCCGTCGAGCTGAAGGAGACGGCAACGACCGAGCTTCGTGTGACGCGCTCGACCTTCAGATTGTCCTGCAGAACGGCAGCAACCTTCTGACGCTGGGCCTCGCGCTGCTGCTCAGCTGTCATCGGCGGCCGGCCGGGCGTGAAGACGCTGACGATCAGGCCGACGCCGGATTTGAGCAACGCCGCCGGAGACGCGGGCGGGTTGAGCAATGTGTTATTGTCCGCAAGGCCGGCAGTATCGACCACGCGCAGCGCCATCTCATTCGATTTGAGGATTTCGACCGCACTGGCAATCTCCATGTCCGCCTGCTGGCTGCTTGCCGCCGGCGGCTGATCCTCAGCATATTTTGTCATGCTTTCGTCGAGCAATATCTGCGTCATCGAGGTATAGCTCGCAGTGGCCGTCAACAAATAGACGACGGCCAGGATGACAAAGGCGGCCATGGCGAAAATGATGGTGCGGATGCGCCGGACCACGACGGCCATCAGCCGATCGAGATCGATAAAGCTATCCTGCGACTCCGCTTGCGGGAGAGCGCTGTGGAAAGTGAAGTTCTTCTGATGCATGGCGACCACCTTGTCGGAGAAGCCCGAATGAACAATTGCCATGGCCTGCGGCCTTCCCGGCCGCAGGCCACAATGTGACAGGCTTAAGCGGCGGTCATCTGCGCTTCGTGCGAGACGACCAGGTTGCGGATCGAGTCATAGACCAAACCGCCGATATCGGCGCGAGCGAGCGCGAAGGCAACGTTCGCTTCGATGAAGCCGTGCTTCGACCCACAATCGAACGTACGCCCATTATAGACCTGGGCATGGAAGTATTGCGTCTCGGACAGGCGCAGCATGCCGTCGGTCAGCTGGATCTCGTTACCGGCACCGCGCTCCTGGTGGGCCAGAATATCGAAGATTTCGGGCTGCAGAATATAACGGCCATTGAGGTAAAAGTTTGAAGGCGCCTCGGACGGATGAGGCTTCTCGACCATTTTGGTCACCGCAAAGCCATGGCGCACGGACTCGCCCTTGCCGATAATGCCGTATTTCGACGTCTCTTCCGGGGCGCATTCCTCGACGGCGACGATGTTGCCGCCGGTCTCGTTATAGAGATCCATCAGGCCGGCCATGCAGCCACGCATACCGTAGCAGAGCATATCAGGCAAAAGCAGCGCAAAGGGCTCGTCGCCGATCAGGTCGCGAGCACACCAGACGGCGTGGCCGAGGCCAAGCGGCGCCTGCTGCCGGGTGAAGCTTACCGAGCCCGGACGCGGCAGAAGACGTTCCAACTCGCTGACCTGCTGGCTCTTGCCGGCCCGCTGCAGCGAGGAGATCAGCTCCGGCGTATCATCGAAATGATCTTCGATCGCCGACTTGTTGCGGCTGGTGACGAAGACGATGTGCTCGATACCGGCCTCGATGGCTTCGTCAACGGCGTATTGAACGACGGGACGATCGACGATCGTCAGCATTTCCTTCGGCATCGCCTTGGTGGCGGGCAGGAAGCGCGTTCCGTTGCCGGCAACCGGGATCACTGCTTTTCTCACACGACGTTTGGGGTCCATGGCTCTATCCTTTGTTAGAGTGAGGGCCTGCGCCCATATTGGGCAGAGGGGAGGAAAGTTGAGAGGGCGTCGGCTGGCGGCTGCTCCGCAGCGACGCGGCCAACCGACGAAAACGGGCAAAGACCGGCATGCTGAGATGACGTACGGCCCGCGGGTTGAGGCATGCGATCTTGAGCATCTCCTGCAGTTCGCGCTGCTTGATGCTGTCGACCAATTTAAGAAAAGCGATGACTTCCTTCAGATTGCGCGTGCGCCGCCGTTGGGCGGCAAGGGCAGCGGCGCCGAAGTGATGTTCGGCGAAGAACTTGGCGTCGGCGGCAAGCATGGCCTCGACATGGTCCTGCCGGAGAACACGCGAGATCGACCCATCGCGGATGTAATAGAGATAACCCACGCTCGGCTCGACGACGCAGACGCCGCCGCGAGCGAGAGCCGAAGCGAGGAAAATATAATCCTCTCCGATCCGCAGGGTCTCCTCGAAGCGCAGGCGATGCTTCTCGATGAAGGCACGCTCGAAGATCGGCTTCATATAGCCGAAATTGTGCTCCGACTGGAAAATCATGTTCGAGGCGATGAACTTAGCCAACGTCAGTATCGGCATGCGCGCGAGCATCGGCTCGGGAAACATCGGCAGTATCGTGCCGACGTCTTCGCGGATCACGTCGAGATTGTCGACCGCGATCTGTGCCTCGGCTTTTTCCGCTCTGGCGATCAGGCGGGCCATCCGATCCGGACGTAGGGCATCATCGGAATCGAGCACGGCCACCCAGCGGCCCCGGGCCGCGTCGAGCCCGGCATTGCGGGCAGCGCCCGGACCGCCATTGCGGGCCATGGCAACGAGTCGCACACGCGGATCGGGATGGTTGCCGGCAATCTCACGTGTATTGTCCGTCGAGCAATCGTCGACCACGATCACTTCCATACTGACGGCGCCTTGCGCCAGCGCGCTGTCGATGGCGCGCTCGAGCGTTTCCTCGGCGTTATAGGCGGCAATGACGAAGCTGACATCGGGGATGAAATCCGTCATTGCGGTGCCTTCTCCAGATTTCCGTATTGTTCGATTTCGCGGACTCCGAAGAGGCCGCTGACCACGCCGGCATGCATGATACCGCGCAGACCGTAGCGATGCCGCTTGATGGGCGATGCAAAGAGCAGCGCTGCGGCAACGAAGCAATAAGCGGATTTCGAGGCCGCCAGTGCAATCGCGCGCCAGCGCCCGAGGCCGCCTGCGGTCTCCAGCAGCATGCGGCCATGGGTCTGGCCCATGCGATACCGGCGCTTCGAGAGCCAGGAGACGGTCGCGCGCCCGTCCGGGACGGGTTCGTAGACCAGCGCATCGGCCGCATAGGCGATCCTGCCGCCGGCCTTATGCATAAGGGTAAAGAACTCGGTATCTTCGCCGCCGCTGCGGCCGAGCGCGATATTGAAGCGCCGGCCGGCAAGCGAAGGCGCGCCGCGGCGCAGCAATACATTGCAAGTGTAGCCGGTCAGGATTTCCCCGGCGACCCAGACAGGCAAAGTCGAATGAAAATCGCCGCGCCGCATCCACCCCGGAGCGACGTTTCCGTAGACGGCCTGAACGGGGCCAAGAACGGCGTCGGCGCCGGTCGTGTCGGCCATGATGAGCAATTCGCTCAGCCAGTCTTCCGAGGCGGTCTCATCATCATCGATGAAGGCGAGGAAATCGCCGCTTGCATGATCCAGGCAGGCGTTGCGGGCAATCGAGATGTTCGATGCGGGGCAATGGACATAGACAATCTCGAAGGGAACGGCCGAACGCATGGCATCGACGCGGTCCCGGGCACTCGGCGTCACATCGTTGTCGGCAACGATGATCCGGACGACGGCGCCTGTGGGGATGCTCAAGACGGCAAGCGACAGCAGCGTCTGATCGAGCTCTGGCCGCCTATAGGTGCAGACCGCAATGTCGATCTTTATCGGGCGCCGATGAGCCTGTGTCATGACGCCACCCTGCGATTGCGGAAGCTCAGGACTTCCATCCAGAATCCCATCGACCAGGCGAAATGCATGACCATCGCGGAAATGGCCGCCAGCGGCCCATAGGGGTTCTTATGTCCGAGAGCGATCCAGAAGCCATAGGCGATGCAGGCGACGGCCCAGAGGCCGACGGGGATAACCGCAATCCAGTTGAGGACGGCAAGGAAAGCGCCGATGAAGATCGGCACGACCGCAAGCGGCAGCATCTGGCGCAGGCTCGGCATGCTGCGATGCTTGAGTATATTGCGCGCGCGCCCACGACCGTACCCCAGATATTGCCTGAAGAGCGTCGGAATGCTGGCGCGTGGATAGTAGGTCATGGCAGTCTTGTCGGTTAGCCAGATCCGATACCCCGCCTTGTTCAGCCGATAATCCAGCTCCGCATCCTCGTTATGGCTGAAGCTTTCGTCATACCCGCCGACGGCGCGGAAGGCGGCAACGCGCATCAGCGCATGATGCCCGTGCTCCGCCCAATCACCCTTGGCACCTTCGCGATGTTTGGAGCCGCCATTGCCGAGCTTGGAGTTCTGGGCGACGGCTGTTGCCTTCTGGAAGGCACTGAACCCCATGGTGCGCATGGCGACGACAACGGAATCGGCACCCGTCGCATCAGCCTCCTGAACCAGTGTCTGGCAGTAATCATCCGGATAGTCGCCATGGGCGTCGATGCGGATGAAATACTCGTGATCGTCGCCGAAAGTCTCGATGGCGAGATTGATCGCCGCGCTTTGCAGCCGCTTCGGATTGTCGAGCAGAAGAACGCGCGGATCTTTCTCGGCTATATGGCGCACGATCTCACGCGTGCGATCGGTGCTGCCGCCATCAGCCACCACGATCTTCGCGTCGAGTTCGTCGAGAGCCCGCCCGAGCTTGTCGATCAGCGGCTCGATATGCCTTTCCTCGTTGAGGCAAGGAATAACGATTACGCAACGCATATCCCCTGAACTTCCGGTCATCATTGCAATCCACCTCTATTGCGATGCAGTTGTGGGAGGGCCTGTATCTCGGCCATCTGCTCATTGGCGCGCGTCAGCGATGCCAGCCGCTGCACCAGCAGCTGACAGTCGGCGCGATCTATCATCCATTGCTTGTGATCCTGGGATGCCACGGCCTCGAAAGCGGCGAGATAGCGCTTTACGTCTATCTCACCCAAAAGCGCCGTCAGATGTTCGGCGTCGGCCCGGTCAAGCGTGAGCCCGATCTTTCGGCTGGCAAGAAATCTTGCCGTCTCCGTATCCCTGATCGAGATCGGCACGGCACCGTAAAGACCGCCTTCATAGAGGCGGTTCGGCAGCAGCCAGCTGGAGTTCAATCCCTCTTCGAAAAAGTCGATCGCCCAGGAAAACTGGACCTCGCCGTAAATCGCCGCGAGATCCTCAGGGTTCTTGTAGGCGCCGCCAAAATGCATGAACGGTGCATCGCGGACGGTGCGGTCGAAGTCGTCGAACTCGGAATAGGCGGGACGGCCGCGCAGAACGATCTCGAAACGGCCTTCCATCCGGCGCGAGAATTGGTCGAGCAGCGCCAAGGATTTGCGGCAGCGAAGGGCGCCGAACCAGCCGATCTTCCAAGGCTTGCCCGCAGCCGGCGGCCTTGCGGCCGATGCGATGACGCGCGCCGCGGGCTCAAGCGCCAGCACCTTGTTTTCAAGCAGCATGACCGGCACTTGCAGCCCGGAGCGCGGACGGAAATAGCGCTCGATGAAGGCGGGCGAACTGGTCACCAGCAACGATGCCTGCGAGCCGAAATGACGCTCGGCACTGCGAAGCGCGCTGCCCACCACATCATCGCGCAACAGCAGCCTATGAATATCGAGGCATTCGTAGACAATAGGCACATCGCCGCCAAAGACGGATTTGGCGCGGTTGGCGAGCACCAGCATTTCGAGATTGCGGCCGATGATAATGTCCGGTCTTGCGATGGAGCGCAGCGCGCTGCGCAGTTTCGCCGCCGATCTGGCCACTGCCGCGATCCGCTGTGCAAACTGGGCATCCCGCGTCTTGCCGAGTTCGATCGGCTCGACGCCGCTAATGGCAGCTAGCGCATTGTCATCGCGCCGGAAACCCGCAAGCGTTACGAGCGCCCCGCCGGCCTGCAGCATCAGCACCCGCCTGCGCACAGCCGGATCGGCAAGATCATGTACGAAGTACAGTATATGCAGCATCAAAATTTCCGCTTTTGCGCCCGGCCGAAGCCTGGCGCTTGGTGTGGTTGGTGTTGCATGGCGGCGTTGCCACTGGCCGCGCGTGATGGCGCGGCCAGCCGTGTTCAATCGAGCTTGCAGGTGATCGATTCCGGAAAGAGGCACTTCTCTTCCGGAGCGGTGAAGGCGACGCGCTTGATCTCCATGGTCGCCGGCTCGCCGCTATAGGCGAACTTGCCCATCCAGCCACTGAGCGTATCGGTGCCCCAGAGGCTGAAGAAGATCTTCTGCGGGTTCGTCGGTATTTTCGAAGGATCGGTAACCTCCTGGACGAGCTTGCCGTTCACATAGTAGCGCAGGCGATCCTTTTCCCAGACAAAGGCATAATCGTTGAAACCCTTGTCGGCACCGCCTGGAACCGGCGCCAGCTTTTCGTTGCCGCCCTTGGCGGAAATATACTGATTGACCTGAACCTGACCGGAATTCTTGCCGAGCACCTCGAAATCGATCTCGTCGTGCGGCTTCTTGTCGGTCGGGCCGATATAGGTGAAGAAGGCAGAGTTCAGACCAGGCCCGGTAGCGGTGCGGTAGCGCGCTTCATAGGTGCCGTAGCCATAGCGTTTCGTCGTCTGGATTTCGCCGCAGGCATAGTTGCGCTGACCGGTCTTGGACTGGACGAACTGCAGTTGCAGCGCTCCATCCTTGATGCCCACCTGCTTGCGCGACCAAGTGCAATTCTGATGTGGCCCGTTGTTCCAGCCATCGGAAATATACCAACGACTGGTGTCCAGATGCTCGAAATTGTCGACGAAGGAACCGCCCGTCGGCTGATCATCCTGCGCGGATGCGGCCTGCGGCATCAGGAAGGCGCTCATGAGAGCGATTGAAACAAGACCAAGTCTGTACATGCAGCTTTTCGATATCGTCATGGTATCACCCTTGCTTACGCAGGACACACCTACAGGGAACAAAGTGTCGCGCAGCAATCCCCGCAAACAATCGAAAAAACCGTAGGCCCGGTTGAACGGCCAGGTATGGGGCTCGAATGATATGGGGACAGAAACTGTGCCCGGGAGCAATATGCTACGCATGAGGTTTATCCGCGAAGACACGTTGGCAGTCACATTCACGATGTCTGTCACCTCTTCTTCGGGCTGCATCCCCCCTCGCAGCCATTTCCAACACAGCAGAACTCGCAGTGATAACCTAGGGCACTCTTCGGAAAGGAAATACGGCAGCGCAGCAAAAATGAGCAAAAAACGATATGTCGCCTCGCACAGAAAACATGGTTTTGTCCTGCGTAAAGGGGTGAAAAATCGATTTAGATGCAAGAAAACGCAGTTACGAAAGGCACTTAGCTGCTTACCCGAGGCCTCGCTTTGCGCTCCGATCGAACGTTCCCCACCCTTCCATATTTTCCGCTGAAGGTGAAGATTTTTTGCAGCGCAGCATGAGTTGGCATGCAAAGCGTGACCAAAATGCGACAAAGTTTCAATCAGAATGAGAAAACCGATTCATAGTGCTCTTCCAATGGCTGTATTAGCGTCCGATCCTGGCGCGCCATGTGTTATAATAGCTCATCGGCGGATAGCCTTGATCGCTGGCGTGCTGGGATGAAAGTTTCAGAAAATCTCGCCTTTCATCATTGCTCGACATCGATTGGACGCTACCTGTTGGCGTCACAACGACTTCCGCTATGGCTCATCTGCCGGAAAATTGCGGCGAATGTCGTTGGAAAAGCCAATAATCATGCCCTAAGACATGAACCGCAAGCCCTTGAACTAAAACCGTAAAGGCGGGAAAATGGCGTCTATCACGATTGTTATTCCGTTCTATCAGAAGCAAGCCGGCGTTCTGCAGCGCGCTTTGAAATCGATCTCCCGACAGACATTTCAGGATTTCGATATCATCGTCGTCGACGATCAATCGCCGCTTTCGGCGGAAAGCGAGCTACAATCGCTGAGCAGCGAGGAAAGAAAACGCATCCGTGTCATCCGTCAGGCCAATGCCGGTCCTGGCGGGGCGCGCAATACCGGCCTTAACAGCGTGCCGGCCGAGAGCCGGTTTGTAGCCTTTTTGGACTCCGATGACGAATGGGCGCCCGAACATCTTAGCAATGCCTTCGGAACGCTGACCCATTACAACGCCGACTGCTACTGGGACTCCATCGATGGGGGCAAGGAGTTCTATTACCATTTCAGCATCGCCGAGCTTGGGAAATCGACCGATACGGTGCGCTTGTCGGATAGGCCGGCCGTCGTCGAAATCCCCAATATCGCCAGTGTCATGCTGCAGGATTGGAGTTTCCTGCACATGTCCTGCATGGTGATCGGGCGGCCGCTTTTCGAAAAGATCCGCTTCGAGCCCTCGCTGCGACTGGCGGCAGAGGACGTTCTGTTTTTCTGCGACTGCGTTCTCGCCGCCAGGCGGGTCCTGCTTTGCGAGAATGCCGGAGCGCTGCGCGGCGAAGGCGTGAACATCTTTCACAGCATCGACAACGATTCCCCGCAATTCCTGCGCCAGCAATTCAACACATGGACGGCGCTCAACACGCTGGAGCAGAGATTTTCGCGCCGGCCGCAGGATGTCGAATCCATCCGTCTCTATAAGAACCGCGCCCGCCAGCAGGCGCTTTGGAGCCAGGCGCGGCAGGTGCGGCGCCGCCGCTTACCGCAATTTGGATTGCTGGCAAAATGGGCCTTGCGCGATCCTGGAATTTTACAAAGCGCCATGCAGCTTGCCGTGGGCAAACTAGCGCCCTAGATTTTGCGGTGCAGCATGGGCTGCACATGCCGCATCGAAGAGCCACGGCATGACCCGCTATAGTCTGGATCAGCAAGGAGTCCTGCATGAAGCCGTTCCACTGGGAATCCACCCATGGCAATTTCGGTGACGATCTCAATCTCTGGCTCTGGGATTTCCTACTTCCCGGCCTTCGCGATGTTCGAGAGGAAACATTGCTGGTCGGCGTCGGAACCGTCCTCAACACGGAGATCCTGCCTGACAAGGGGCACAAGCTCGTTATCGGCAGTGGTTTCGGCTACGGTTCTCTTCCGGACATGCGCGATACCTCGCAATGGGATGTCCGCAGCGTGCGTGGGCCGCTGACAGCGCAAAAGGCTGGTCTGCCCACCGAAATGGGCATCGTCGATCCTGCCGTGCTGGTGACGGAAATGCCGGAATTCCAGGCCATTTCGAAAAACGGCAAGCGCACCTTCATTCCGCATTGGGAATCGGCTGCCGCAGGCCTCTGGCCTGAGATCTGCAAGACCGTCGGTCTTTCCTATCTCGATCCGCGCGGCGAGGCGAAGGCCGTTATCCGCGAAATTGCCGCCTCCGAGTTGATCGTGGCGGAATCGATGCATGGCGCCATCCTTGCCGATGCCTTCCGTGTTCCGTGGATTGCGGTCAGCTCCTCGCGTTCCATCAACAGTTTCAAATGGAACGACTGGGCTCTCTCACTCGGCGTCACCTATCAGCCGAAGCATATCCCCGTCTCCACCCGCGCCGAGGCGATCGCCAAAGGGGCCAAATTCTGGGGTGTCGGCTTCGAGCGCAACAAGCAGGCGGCAGCCGAGCTCGAAAAGCAACGCTATGGGGAAAACGTCATGCTTGCAGATCCCGAGCAGACCACTCTGCGCGTCATGGCGAAACAGGCGCTGGCCGTACCTTCTGCTCTGGCTCTGTGGCAGGCGAGCAAGGCAAAGCCGCAGCTGAGCAAGGATAGCGCGCTGGCAGCCTGCAAGGAGCGCCTCCTGAACGTAATCGAAGGCGTGCGCCGCGATTATCTCTAAGCCGCGATACCGCTATTCCGGAGCGGCCTGCAGCAGATAGCGCAGGCCGTTTGCGCCGGGATGGGCAATGGTGGTGGCGCTCCGCCTGCGGAAACGCTCCGTCTTATCCGCCAGAATGCCACCGGCAATAGCCGGGACGGCGAAGGGGTGCGATAGCGCATAGGCGGCCGCTGACAACAGCCCGGACTGTGCTTTGATATCGAGGAAATGCCGCAACTCGTAACGATCGCGAATATGCTGTTCGTGACGACGGATCACGGCTGCGTCCGCTGAAGAAAGCCCACCCTTGGCAAGAATGGTCCGGTCAGCCTCATAAAGACGGCGCAAATCCTCGGTCCTGTGCCGGCCGCTCAGGGAATCGCTGCGCACGACCGCGCCATAACCGCAGCTATGGATGATCTTGTAACGGGCCTGCTTGGCCAGCGCGCGGACATAGAGATCGTAATCTTCCCCGAGACGCAGCGCCTCATTGTAGCGCAGGCCATTCGCATCCAGAAAGGAACGTCGCATCAAGGGCTTCAGGAAGCCGATCTCGCCGCGACGCACGCCGCGCTTGGAAATATTGCCCTCGACGAAAGCAGCAAGATCGAGAAAACGCGGTTTCGCGTCGAAATGATCGAGCCTTGCATGCGCATCAGGCACGGTATCGGCGCTGACGAAAGCGATGTTGTCGGCAACGAAATCCCAGTCGTCAGCGGCAAGCAGCGCTGCGAAGCGACCTGGAAAGAAAAAATCATCCGCATCGAGGATACCGATCAACGGCGCCTTGGATATCTCGATTGCGTGATTGCGTGCTGCGGCAGGGCCGCGGTTCTTTTCGAATTCCCGGATAATCAGTCGGCCGCTGCCGTCATCGGCTTTGGCGGCGGCGATAGCCGTTCCATCCGTCGAGCCGTCATCGATGACGACGACTTCGGCGACCTCGACCTCCCGAAGAGCTGAGGCAACGGCAAGCCCAATGGTTTCGCTGGCATTCTTCGCGGCAATGATTACGCAGACGCTTTTTTCTGCAGGATCGGTCACATCGGCCTCCAAGGGTTCAGACGGAGACTTAGGACATGGCTACGATCCGGCAACCGCCGAGCTTCAAAAGATCTGATCGTTTCCCCGAAGTTCAGGGGTTGAAGGGCTCGGACCGCTTTAAACTGGATGCGGAAAGACCGGCGACCTTGCTGTCTTCCTGAAGCGAGGCCGGGCCTTTATCTTCGTTCAACAGGGCCTCATGTGCTTTGCGCTCTTTCCAGACCAGGTAGAGTACGCCCAAGAAATAGCCGACCTGCAGAAGGACGGCACAGAGGGCCGTTTCGATCAGCGTGGTCGAAAGCGAGTTCGTCAGGAAATATGTTGCGATGGCAAATACGATCAGCGTGCCGAGCATGCTGATGAAAACGCGGGGCGCGTACATAATCTTACCCCGCCCGTTCGATGAGCAAATGATAAACGATCAAGGTCTTTCCTCCCTTATCAGACCTAAGTCTTAAATATATTTTATGATTCATTGAGATTCAACCAAGTTACCAAGATCCGTTGCGATTTGAGACGATCCTAGCGCCGAGCCTGTTAAAACTACGCATCGATTATAATTACAATTGAATTTGTTCATCTTTCTCATTGCAATTAGATGGCGGCATATCGAAATAATACAATCTGGAAGAAGCACCCGGGCCATCCAGCCGATAGGGTATTCTCGTCCATTCAATCAACTTTTATTACAAAGTCCTGAGGAATCTGCTTTCAGTATGTGCGCTGCAAAATATTGCTGCACTGCAATATATCCTTAGAAGAAAACTGGATAACCTGAAGCTGAAAGGAAACCGAGCAGAGGCTAGCGAAGCTAATGATAATGAACAACTTAGCGTTTCATGCCTATAATATCCTTAGAGAGGGTCGGCTAAGAGACGACAGAGCTGTCAAGAGCGACATTATACACAAGATGATACAGTACAATTCATCGACTATTGCTCGCTGAACTAAACCAAGTCACCGTTGGTGCGGTAAATTTATACCACCATGCCATATCGCTACAAAAATTTGGCTTAAAAAGTCTCAATCCCAACCTACACTCCGGCCATCGCGGCTCTAGTTACGCGTCCGAGAATTTCCGACCAATCGTCAACATGAATGGAGTTTTCTCTATGAAATCTGCGACGAGATCGGCCACATCGGCTTTTTTCAGCGCTGCGGAAAGCGACGTCTTTCCGCCCACTGGCGGAGTATTGAAACGCATTTTCGACGTTTCTACCGCTCTGACCGCCTTGGTTCTCATCAGCCCGCTCTTTCTGCTGCTGATGCTGCTGGTAAAACTTTCAGACCCCGGCCCCGTTTTCTACGGCCATCGCCGTATTGGCCATAATGGCAAGACCTTCCGTTGCCTGAAGTTCCGCACCATGGTCGTCAATGGCGACAAGGTGCTGCATGCTTACCTTCAGGCCAATCCGAAAGCGTTGGAGGAGTGGCGTGCAACGCGCAAGCTGCAGAACGATCCTCGCGTCACCACCGTTGGGTCTGTCCTGCGCAAGCTCAGCCTTGACGAGCTGCCGCAGTTGATCAACATCATCCGCGGCGAGATGAGCGTCGTCGGGCCACGCCCGGTGGTGGAAGACGAGCTCGAGCGCTACGAGACCGCGGCGATCTATTATCTGCAGTCCCGTCCGGGCTTGACCGGTCTTTGGCAGGTGAGCGGCCGAAACGACGTTTCCTACGAAAGCCGCGTCGCCTTCGACACGCATTATGTGAAGAACTGGTCGCTCAGCAGCGACATGGTGATCATTGCCAAAACCATTCCTGCAGTCTGCCTTTCACGCGGCAGCTATTGATGATGACTGGCAGATACCGCGGGATGCGTCCTGCGGTTTTCCCGCGTCCTGCGGGATTGCCTACCGGTAACAGGGAAGATCCTGCATGATTGAATTCCGGCCTTCGACGAGGCTTCTACGTGTCAATTCATCGCTGCGCTGCGCAGCTATTATTGCTCTCGGCCTTGGCGCAGCTGCTGCTCCGGCGCTAGCCGAAAACCTTGCCGGATATCACCTAGGCGTCATGGACAAGCTGCATGTGCGCGTTGCCGAGTGGCAGACGGCCGAAGGCACCATTCGCGACTGGTCGATGGTTTCGGGCGACTACACCGTCGGCCCTTCGGGCTCGATCTCGGTTCCCTTCATCGGGGATATGCCGGCCGTCGGCAAGACGACGGATCAGATCGCCGAAGCTATCGGTCTCGGCCTGCAGAAGCAATTCGGCCTGCGTGACCGTCCTTCGGCTTCGGTCGAAATGTCACAGTTCCGGCCGATCTACCTTTCCGGAGAGGTCCAGAATCCCGGTGAATATCCGTTCGCGCCCAACCTGACCGTGCTCAAGGCTATAAGCCTCGGTGGCGGCATGCGCCGAGCCGATGCCGGACAGCGTTTTGCGCGCGATTTCATCAATGCCAAGGGTGACGCGGTCGTCTATATGGCGGAGCGTAGCCGCCTGTTGATGCGCAAGGCGCGCCTGATGGCCGAATTGGCCGGCAAGGACGATATCGACGTCCCCACCGAACTCAAGCAGTTGCCGCACATGGCGGATCTGCTGGCGAGCGAGAAGGCGCTGATGGATACGCGTGCCAAGCGCATGACGACGCAGCTGCAGTCCCTGGAAGATCTGAAGACGCTTCTGCAAAACGAAGTCGAGGCGCTTTCGAAGAAGAACGACACGCAGAGCCGTCAGCTTGATCTGGCCAAGGCCGACCGCGACAAGGTCGAAAGTCTGGCCGAGCGCGGGCTGGAGCTTGCCTCCCGCCGAATCTCCGCCGAACAGCGCGCCTCCGATCTGGAAGCCACACTCCTTGATACGGAAACCGCCGCGCTGAAAGCCAAGCAGGATATCAACAAGGCCAATCAGGACGAGATTACCTTGCGCAACGACTGGCAGAGTTCGCTGGCCCGGGACATGCAGGATACCGACACGCAGCTGGAAACGCTGCAGCTCAAACTGTCGACCAGCCAGTCCCTCATGCAGGAAGCCGTCGCTCAATCGGCCGATGCCGGCAATCTCGACCCAAGCGGCCCCGGGGTAAGCATCTCGTACACCATCATTCGTGACGACAACGGGCAATCGAAGGAAATACAGGCCCAGGAAAACACGCAGGTATTGCCCGGCGATCTGATCAGGATCAGCACCGGGCTTGCCATTCGATAGGAAAATCGATGCGGATAGCCAAATCGATCTTTGTCCGTCCGGGCAGCAACGCCACCTATGGCACGGTGGCGATTACCCTGTCCTTCTTCGTTTTTGCCTACTCCTCCCGCTTCGGTCAGCCGTCGATCCTGCTCTACTACGCGCTGTGGTTTCCGCTTGTCATGATGGACTACCGGAACGTACTTGGCAGCTATCACAGGCAGCTCTGGCTTTTTGCCTTTGGCTTCTTCACTTTTCTATCGATCTTCTGGTCGGTCGTCCCCCCGACGACGGCACGGGCATCCATCCAGTATATGACGCATATCTTCTGCGCCCTGGTCGCCATGCGCACGCTCGATATCCGCACGCTGACACGCGGCGCGATCGCCGGCACCAGCATCGTGCTGCTCTATTCCATGTTGTTCGGCTACTATGCCTATGATCCCATAGACGGAACCTACAGTTTCGTCGGCGCTTTCGATTCCAAGAACCAGCTCGGCTTCTATGCTTCACTCGGCATCTATTTCGCCTTTGCCGCCGTCTTCGTTCTGGGTGAGCGGCGGATCTGGATGATCGGTGCTGGAATTGCCGGCCTGTTATCGGCCTATTGCCTGCATGCTTCGGCATCGGCAACATCCGTTCTGACGACGATGTTGGTCGTGCTCTTGTGCATGAGCCTGCGTATTATCCTATATTTGTCGCCCAAACAGCGCAAAAGGCTGTTTGTGACGGTAGCCGTGGCCGGGGTCATCCTTGCGGTCGCGGGCGTCTACCTCGGTGCAGTCGATCTCATCCTCGGCGTCTTCGGCAAGGATTCCACGCTCACCGGGCGCACATACCTCTGGCAACAGGGCATCGCGACGGCGCAGCAAAATCTCCTCTTCGGCGTCGGCTACCAGGCGTACTGGGTCCAGGGCTTTTCCGAGCCCGAACGGCTGTGGGAGGAATTTTACATTGCCTCGCGCGCGGGCTTCCATTTCCACAACACCTATATCGAGACGATGGTCGAGACCGGGCTCATCGGTGTGTGCCTGCTCGCCTCGATCCTGCTGACGGCTGTGATCGGCCATATCAGCCGCTTTCTGAGCGATGTCAGAAACGACGAATCCTATCTGCTTCTGGGGGTTGCGACGCTTTTGCTGATCCGGTCTTTCGTGGAGATCGATATTCTGAATCCGTACCATGTCGGTTCCTTCCTGTTCTATTTCACGGCAGGAAAGCTTTCCATGCGAACACGCACGCTTGCGGAGGCGCCCCCGCATATGGGCGAGCAGATGCCATTCGCGCCGCCGGTCAATTGGGAGCCGCGAACGGGACAATGAAGACGCTTTACGGCATCCAATATCTGCGTGCTCTTGCTGCTCTTGCGGTCGTGCTGTTTCATGCAGCCGAGCGCAGCGGTGGCCATTTCCGCATCGGCGCCGCCGGCGTCGACGTCTTCTTCGTCATCAGCGGCTTCATCATGTGGACCATGAGCGAGCGCCGTCCCGTGACGCCGCTGCGTTTCGTGCTCGACCGGCTACAGCGCATCGCGCCATCCTACTGGATCGTGACCATCATCATGATTGCCGGCGCCGTGGTGGGACTGTTTCCGAACATGAAGCTGACGGCGAGCCATATAGTCGGTTCGCTGCTGTTCATTCCCGTCAGGTCGCCCAGCAGCGGCGAGATATGGCCTGTGCTGGTGCAGGGATGGACGCTGAATTTCGAGATGTTCTTCTACGTCATCTTTGCGGCCTGCCTGCTCCTGCCGCAGCGCCTGCGGCTCGGTAGCTTGATCGGCATCTTTGCCGCTTTCGTCGCGATCGGCGCTCTCACCCATCCGCAATCGCCGATGCTTGCCACCTATGTCAGACCGATTATTCTGGAATTCGTGGCAGGCGCAGTGCTTGCCCGGTTCTGGTTGAAGGGACATGTTCCCGGCATTGGCGTTGGCCTCGCGCTGGTGATCGTATCGATCGCCGGTTTTGCCGCCATCGAGCTGCTTGGCCTCGACTTCAACGAGATGACGTGCGGTCCGCTTGCGGTTGCGCTGGTCCTCGGCACGGTCTCCATCGAGCGCAGCGGCAAGCTGCCATCCGTCCCCCCTCTCACCTATCTCGGCAACGCGTCCTATTCGATCTATCTCTGGCATACGCTCGCGATCTCGGTGATCGTCAAGCTGCTGTCGTCGCTGCAGATACCGTCAGACGCCGTTACCTTCGTCAGCGTCATCTCTGGCACGCTCCTCGGCGTTGTCGCCTATGAAGCCGTCGAAAAGCCATTGCGCAATCTGCTGAAGGGCCTGAGCTGGCGGAGGTCCCGGCCCTCCCCGGCCTGAGATCTGACGGGGCTGCGCTTCTCGCTCTCATACCTGCTGGAGACCAGCGTTCATCGCCCCTACGTGCCGCTTGCATTCGGGACTGTATGGGCTCTGGTCAGCGCCACGTTTTGGGCGATCTCCGACCCGATCGATCGTGAGGCGCTTGTTTCGCAAGGCAATCGGGCGGGGTAACCCGCCCGATTTGGCTGCATCGCGATCAATTACACTGCTAAGCCCGGCGGCGGCGCAGCTGATCGAAATAAACGATGACGATGATCAGGACGCCGGTGATGATGCGCTGCCAGAACGAGTTGAGGTTCAGCAGGTTGGCGCCGTTGTTGATGGTCGCCAGGATGAAGGCGCCGATTAGCGGGCCATAGACCGTCCCGACGGCGCCGAACAGGCTGGTGCCACCGATCACCGAAGAGGCGATCGCCTGCAGCTCCCAGCCATCGGCCTGGGTGGCATTGCCGATGGCGATACGCGAGGCAAGCAGAATGCCGACGAACGCGGCACAGGTTCCCGACAGGATATAGGCGAGATAGATCATCCAGTTGACGTTGACGCCGGACAGGCGTGCCGCCTCGCGATTTGAGCCGACGGCGAAGAGATAGCGGCCCCAGCGGCTCAGATGCAGGAAGATGACAGCCGGAATCGCTACCAGGATCACCATCCAGAACAGGCTCGGGATGCCCAGGAAATCGGACACTGCGAAATTGCTGAAATCATCATTGACGATGTTGATCGTCGAGCCGTTGGTAATCAGCAGCCCTATGCCGCGAAGCGAGGTCAATGTCGCCAGCGTGATGATGAAGGGCGGCAGACCCATGCGCACGATGCCGAACCCATGAAATGCGCCGATCAGAACCCCGAACAACAAGGTGATGAGGATAGCGGACCACACCGGGAAGCCCGCCTGCAACAGCCAGGCGATGATGACGGTGCAGAAGCCGACGATCGCGCCGACGGAAAGATCGATGCCCGCCGTGATGATGACAAAGGTCTGGCCAAGCGCAAGAATGGCTGTCATCGAGCCCTGACGCATCAGGTTGGTGATGTTGAGCGGCGTCCAGAACTTGTCGGTCCAGAATCCGAGAACAATCCAGAGCGCCAGAAGCAGCAGGATCAGCGTCAGGCTGAAGAGGATGTTCATCTTGCGCCGCGGCGCTACGGTCGGGCCTTCTGTCGTATTCGCGGCCATTTTTTTCTCCCTCTTTAGACTTGTTTATCGTTTAGACGCCAATCGCTTCGCCGAGGACTTCCTCATGCGTTGCCGCGTGGAAATCATGGCTGGCAACCAGCTGGCCGCTACGGAAGACGTGCAGGCGATCGGCCAGCTCATAGACCTCCGGCAGATAAGACGAGATCACGATGATGCCGGCGCCATCACGAAGCAGCTTGGCAAACAGGCGATAGATCTCGGCCTTGGTTCCGACATCGACGCCGACCGTCGGCTCATCGAAGATGAAGAGCTTGGCGCCGTGGCTCAGCCATTTGCCGATGACGACCTTCTGCTGGTTGCCGCCGGACATGGCGGAGACCAGAACCCGCCGGCTCGGCGTCTTGATGCTGAGATCGCGGATCTGCTTGTCTGCATTGGCCGCTTCGCTCTTATTATTGATGATCGGGCCATGGCTCAGCCGCCCGAACACGGGCAAATTGATGTTGAGGCCGATCGGCAGGTTGAGACAAAGCCCCTGATCGCGGCGGCTTTCGGGCGCCAATGCGATGCCGAGATCCATCGCGTCGCGTTCGTTGCGGATATCAACCTTGCGCCCCTGCCAGTAGATTTCGCCTGCAGAAAGCGGCTGGCGCCCGTAAAGACCGAGCGCGAATTCGCTGCGGCCGGCACCGATCAATCCGTAAAGGCCGACGATCTCGCCGGCACGAACGCTGAGCGAAACATTCTCGAAACCGGGGCCGGAAAGGCCGCGGGTCTCGAGGATGGTATCGCCGATCGGGATCTCCTCCTTATGGTAGATCTGCTCGATGGAACGATTGATCATCAGCTTGATCAGCTCGTCCTCGTTGGTTTCGGCGATCGCGCGAGTGCCGACATGCGTGCCGTCGCGCAGGACGGAGACCCGGTCAGCGAGTTCGAACACCTCTTCCATGCGATGGCTGATATAGACGATCGTCACGCCCTCACCCTGAAGCCGGCGGATCAGCTTGAACAGCTGCGCCGATTCCTGACGGGTGAGATAGGCGGTAGGTTCGTCGAAAATCAGAAACTGCGTACCGCGCATCGCGGCTCTTGCCGTTGCCACCAGCTGCTGCTGGCCGATCGTGAGCGAGCTCAAGAGTTCGCCGGCCGGCAATCCGAAGCCAAGATCGTCGAGAACGGTCTGCGCCATCGAGACCATCTGCTTCTTGCGCATCAGGCCGAAGCGATTGACTTCATCGCCGAGAAAAAGATTGGCCGCGACCGTCAGGTGCGGGCAGAGCACCACTTCCTGATGAACCGCGTTGATCCCGCGGGCGATCGCCTCGTTCGGCGTTGCCAGCGCAACCGGATGACCACACCAGAAAATCTCACCCGCGGTTCTCGTAATGACGCCGGTCAGGAGCTTGATGAGCGTCGACTTGCCGGCACCGTTTTCACCGACAATCGCGTGAATTTCTCCTGCGAGAAACGTTATCGTTGCCGGCTTCAGCGCCTCGACGAAACCATAGCGTTTCTGCAGGCCTTTAAGTTCAAGGATGGGCGAACCGGCCGGAATGCGGTTTGCTTCCGTTTTGACGGTGTCGTCGTGCCGATGGCTGATTTCTTCCAGGTTCGTCATGAGGTCTCCTCGCTCTCGCATCGCCACGCGGCCACCTTGGGAAAGCGACCAGACGAAAAGCCGCGCCCGATTTCGCGGGCGCGGCCCTTAGACTTACTTGACCTTCGGGTTCAACAGAGCGTCGATCTTCGGATCGCTCATATTCGCCTTGGTGACGAGATTGGCGCCGGTGTCGACGTTTGCCGGAACCTTCTCTTTCTTCGAGGCTGCAAGCGCCGTCTTGATGCCCTCGTAACCCATACGGTAGGGGTCCTGCACCACGAGGCCGGCAAGAACGCCCGACTTCAGGAAGCCGACGGTCTTGTCGTCACTGTCGAAGCCGATGACCTTGATCTTGTCGCCGAGCTTGTTTTCGGCGATCGCCTGGCCGACACCCTGTGCCATGATCAGGTTGGAGGCGAAGACGCCGACCAGTTTCGGATTGGCGGTGATCAGGTCGGTCATGATATTGAGGCCGGTGGTTGCCTGGCCATCCGCATACTTATCGGCAACGACCTTGAGGCCCGGATACTTGCTCTTGACCTCTTCCAGGAAGCCCTGGCGACGCTGGTCGAGAGAGCCGACACCCGGAAGACTGGTGATGATGGCGATTTCACCCTCTTCCTTGCCGGTAACTCCCTTGACAGCGGCGGCAAGACCGTCAGCGGCAATGCGTCCGCCCTGAACGTTGTCGGTGGTCAGGAACGAGATGAAGGATTTGGAATCGGCGGCAGAGTCGATACCGACGACCGGTACGGACTTGGCGGCTTCATCCACAGGCTTGCCGAGCGCCTTGAACTCGGTCGGCGAAATGACGACCGCAGCCGGCTTGCCGGCAACGGCATTTTCGAGAATGCTGATCTGGCCGTTGATGTCGGATTCCGATTGAGCGCCAAGTTCCGGCACCTTCACGCCGAGATCCTTGCCTGCCTGGCGAGCGCCGGCAAGAACGATCTGCCAGTAGAAGGACGTCGTATCCTTGACGATGATCGGGATGGTCACGTCGGCCGCGAAGGACTGCATAGGCATCGCCATGGCGATGACGGCAGCACCGGCAAGGCCGGCAAAGCTGCGGCGGGACAGAAGTGACTTGGCAATTTTCATCTGCTTCTCCTCTCAAAGCGCTCTATTCTCCTGCACACCCGCCGTTGAACGCTTACGGCTCGGTATCGTCACGCCCTGAGGCATCACGCTTGGCTCGGTGGAACTGCCACTGACGCCAAAACAGGCTTTCCTCCTCTACGAAACCGCCTCTCCGGCCGGCTCGATAGCTCTCAATTTACTAGACTCTCACGGCCTCGTCTCCCAAAGGAGGCGCAACCACAGTCAACCCTTCGAATTCCTCATACAGGCGGTCGGGAAGCCTTGGCTCCATCAGTTGCATGTTGCGAACAAGACTCTCGGGCTTCGCCGTACCGATCAGAACCGAGGCCACGCTGGGACTGCGCAGCGAGAACTGAAGCGCCGGTTGGGCAAGCGGCAGACCGTGCTTGCGGGCAATCTCCTCCATCGCTCCGACCTTGGCCAAAATATCGGGCGTCGCCGGCAGGTAGTCGAAATGCGCGCCGGGCACGGGTCCTGTCGCCAGAATGCCGGAATTGAAGACGCCGCCCACGACCAGCGATGTTCCCTTCTTCTCGCAAAGCGGCAGCAGTTCGGCAACGGCTGAACGATCCAGCAGCGTGTAACGGCCGGCAATCAGGATGCAATCGATATCGGCCGCATGCATTACATCCAGGCAGACCGGTATCTCATTGACCCCGAGACCATAAGCCTTGATCGCGCCGGACGACTTCAGCTCCTCAAGAGCTTTCAGCCCGGAGCCTAGAAGCTGGCCGAGATAGTGCTCATTGAGCGCTTTGCCGTGGGTATAGCCGCCGATATCGTGGACATAGAGAATATCGATGCGGTTAAGGCCGAGACGAGCATAGCTGAACTCCACCGAGCGCATGATGCCGTCATAGGAATAGTCATAATCGGCATCGAAAGGCAGGGGATCGACATAGCCGTAATTCGGCACCTTGTCGGTCGGCACCGGGCGCATGAGGCGACCGACCTTCGTTGACAAAACATAGCTGTCTTCAGGCTGATCACGCAGAAAATCGCCGACGCGACGCTCGCCGAGGCCGAAGCCATACCAGGGCGCAACGTCGAAATAGCGGATGCCGCTGTCCCAGGCTGCCTGTAGGGTCGCCATCGCCTGGTCGCGGGGGCAGGCGCGGTAGAGGCCGCCCAGCGCCGCAGCGCCAAAGCTGATCTCCGTGACCTTAAGGCCCGTCCTGCCGATCGTTCTCGTCTGCATCACCTCTCCCTTGTGATGGCCGTCATTTCAATTTCGGTGGCGTTAACGGAGGCTCTCGACATCCATCGCCATTGATTTTGTTTTTTATCTACAATAAACATTTTGGTGTCAACGAGGAAATCATGGGGACCGTCGCGGGAGGCGACGGAAACTGCGGTTTCGACAGAACTCCTGCAATTGACTGCCATCGGGACATGGTTCAGACAGCGCCACCGGCAAAGAGCGGCGACGAGACGTGAGGGGGAAATGGCAAGGCAAAACACGCTCTTCAAGGAAGCCTATAATCGCTATGCGGCCCGCTTGAAGCTCGATACCGAGCTGCCGAGCGAGCCTGAAATCGCAGCCGAGCTCGGCGTCAGCCGCAGCACGGCCCGGGCGATCCTCATGCGTCTAAGCGACGCTGGCATCATTCTGTGGAACAAGCGGCAGAAGACGGTGCTTCGTCTGCCGACCCAGGCCGATTTCTTCCCCAAGGAAGAGACCGATTCCCTGCACAATATCATCGAGCGCAGCTTCATGACGCGCATCATGTCCGACGAAGCCCAGCCGGGCATGCAGATCAACGAGCTGGAACTGGCGCGCGAAATCGGCACGGGCACCTCCGTCGTTCGTGAATTCCTTATCCGTTTCAGCCGCTTCGGCCTGATCGAGAAACGGCCGAACAGCCACTGGATTCTCAAGGGCTTCACCAGTGAATTCGCACTCGAGCTTGCCGACGTGCGCGAAATGTTCGAGCTGCACTCGGCGGCCGAGTTCGGCCGCCTGCCGGCCAATCATCACGCCTGGGAGGATCTCAAGGCGATCGAGCAGGAACACTATGAACTGCTTAAAGATTTCGACGCGCACTACCGCGATTTCTCGCGCCTTGACGAAAAATTCCATCTCCTCATCCATCGCGCCTCGAAGAACCGCTTCATCACCGAGTTCTACGACGTCATCGCCATCATTTTTCACTATCACTATCAGTGGAACAAGGCTTTCGCACGCGAGCGCAATGCCCGCGCCGTGGCGGAGCATCTCGACTACATCGAAGCGCTGCAATCGCGCGACCAGCAAAGGATCGATGCCGCCTGCCGCCTGCACCTTGCCTCGGCGCGACAGACGCTGTTGCAGTCGATCCCGCAAGCCGCAGGTGAAATTGCCGGCTCCGCCGCCTGACGGAAGAGAGCCGGCAGCGCGTTATTTTGCGGTAAAGCTCACGCTTTGGCTGGCAAAGCGCGGAGATGAGACTTCGAGCTTGATCGCACCGGCCTCTCCGGTTGCCTGCAACCAGAAACCCGTGGTCCCGCCCTGGAATGCCACCGTTTCCGGCCCGATGACCTTCGCCGGACCCTCAACCTTGATCGTGATGGCTTCATTGAGGAAAGGAAGACGCGAGCCGGCCTGATCGAGCGCGCGCACGATGACGCGCACCGTATCGCGCTCGCCTGCGCGCAGCGTATCGGCATCGGCTTCTACCTGCAGCGAGGTCGGCAGCGGATTGGCGACCATATGTTGCAGCGCCACCGGCTTGCCGCCGATATAGCCGGTGAAATGCACGTCCTCCCACTCCATGCCCCATACGCCGAGTTCGTCCGGTGTGAAGGAACGGTGATCGAAAACGACAGGAGGATGCGGCAGATGCGGGAAAGTTTCCCGGTCCGGTCCGAGACGCTTGGTCAGAGAGCCGTAGCGCAGCTCGACCTCGTCGCAATTGGTGAGTACGATCAGCGGCAGGGCGCCGCCGATATTGCGCTCGCCGCGTGCCCAGATCGTGACCGGCTTCATGACGACCTCTTCGGAGGGCTCGCACTGGCTTGCATAGACATAGGCGGCGAATTTCGGCTCGCGGAACATGTCCATGACGCCGTGATAGCAAATGCGATCGCCCGAGCCGAAATCGCTATGGGTATTATAATCGAACATGCACCAGCCGATTGCGCCTGAGATCGATGGGTCACCATAGGCGGCATTCAGAACTTCCAGATGCCGGCGCACATGCTCGGCCTGGCGCTGCTCCTGATCGTAGATTTTGGTCGGATACATATGACCGCCGAATTCGGTGATCAGATAGGGCACATCCTTGGAAAGGCCGGTATTTTCCTGCTGCGGCCTCAGCGGCGTGCGCGGCCGGTTGGCGCCGGGCAGTTCCTCATTGCCGAGGATGAAATCATTCATCGTATAGACGTCCTCGAGCATTTCGCTCTCGGTGATGTAACGCACGCCGCCGGTCTGGCGGGTCGGATCGAGCTCGCGCGCCAGCCGGTTCGTCTCCGTGTAGAAATCATGCGAATCCTGAGATTCGTTGATACGCACGCCCCAGATGACGATGGACGGATGGTTGCAGTCGCGCTCGATCATGCGCCGTACATTGCGGATCGATTCCTGCTGCCATTCCTTATCGCCGATATGCTGCCAGCCGGGGATTTCCTCGAAAACCAGCAAACCGATGCGGTCGCAATGATCGAGGAACCATTTCGACTGCGGATAATGCGAGGTGCGCACGATATTGCACTTCAGCGTGTGCTTCATGATCTCGGCATCGCGCTCCTGGGCGGAACGGCCCATTGCGTAGCCGACATAGGGAAAAGCCTGATGGCGGTTAAGGCCGCGCAGCTTCAGCTTCTTGCCATTCAGCAGGAAACCTTCCGCGGTGAAGCTTGCCGTGCGAAAACCGAAAGTCGCGGCATGACGGTCCACTCCATGCTCGCTCACGAGCTCCACTTCGGCCGAATAAAGAACGGGATTGTCGAGTTCCCAGAGCGAAAGACCTGAAAGGCCGGCAAAGCTGAGCTTCACGCTTTCATCCGAGGTGTCAGCCTGGCCAGAAGCAATGGCTACGCCGTCGGCAGATCGCAAAGTAACCGTCACCGTACCTTTGAAAGCAAGATTTTGCGTATTGGAGATGTCGCAGCGCACAGTCGCGGATTTGCGGTCGGAAAGGACATCCGTCGTTTCAACCTTGATGTTGGCGACCGAGACGGGCGCCGCAACCTTCAGCCAGACATCGCGATAGATCCCGGCATAGGTCAGATAATCGATCCGGCCGCCGAAAGGCGGGATCTCAGGGTTCTCGCCGCCGTCGATTTTGACGGTGATCAGGTTTTCGCCCTTATGCAGGCGGCCGGTCAGGCGTGCCTCGAACGGCGTGTAGCCATCCTTGTGGGCAACGATTTCCTCACCGTTCAGATAGACGACGGCATCGGCCATGGCCGCATCGAAGATCAGCGATACCTCGCGGCCCGCGAAAGCTTCATCCCAGTTGACGATCTTCTGATAGGTGAAGGCGCGCTGATAGGATTTCTCGTCGAAATAATTGAAGGGCAGTTCGACAGCCGTATGCGGCAGCGTAACACTCTGTCCTTCCTGCGGGCGACCGGCATCCTCGGGCGAAAACCCGACATGAAACATCCAGGACTCATTGAAGGCGACAACAGAACGCATATTCAATCCTATCGATTAAGCCCGTCGCATCGGATGACGAACAGATGTTGCTGGGAAGTCAGGCGCGCGGCGAGGCAGGCGGGACGCCGCGGGGCGATATCTATACAGGCCCGCCGCCGTTGCGCAATGCGACCAGTTGGCGGATTTCGATTTCAAGGCACGCAAGCGGTAGCAAGGATGCCGACCTATCACGGATCTATCGGCTCCGCGCGTTCTTCGTTTCCTCGACCGGACTGCGCACGGCGGCATACATGCCTGTCGTGCGGAACTCCGTCGGATTGATGCCGTAGATGCGGCGAAATACCTTGGAGAAATAATTGGCATCGTCGAAGCCCGACATGATCGCGACTTCCTTGACGGGAATGAAGGCAGCCTTCGTCAGCAGCTTCGCCGCGCGCTGCATCCGCTGTTGCAGCACGAATTCCGCCGGCGGCACGCCTTCGCTCTCGGCGAAGACGCGCGAAAAATGCGCGCGGCTGAGACCACCCACCTTCGCAAGCTCTTCAACCGGCAGCGGCTTGTCGAGATTGGCATTGATGTGGTCGATGACGACTTGCATGACAGAGCGGTCGGCAGCAAAGGCATGCGAGCCGAAGACGTCGTCATAGAGCGCCATGGCGGCTTCATAGGCGATGGCAGAAGCCGAAGCCGGCGTCGTAGCGCCCTTGACGAGCCGAAGGCTGCAATCGGCAAGATGATCGATGGTCGCCTGCTGCAGCTTCAACACCGGACCGGCTGCGGCGAGGATTAGGCGATGGATGCGCAGCGCTTCCTCGCCGTTCATGGAAATCCAGAAATATTCCCAGCGCTCCCCCTTCTCCAGCCAATAGCGATGATTATGCGGCACGAGAACGAGCAGCGTATCACCGGCGTTGACTCGATAATTGCGGCTTTCATAGCGCAGGCGACCCGTGCCGCTGATCGTGTGCTGTAGCACGGTGAACGGTGTGAGGCCGCGCCGTCGTCCATCCCAATCATAGGGTTCGTCGACGCGGATTTCATATCCCGCACTGGTTGGCATGGCATGCAATCGGTGGCGTCCACGCGGCAGGGAAACCGTCCGCATGACCTGTCCGTTATCGATCAATTTTTGCAGCACAAAATTACCCTCAAAAGCATAATAGTTCTCTGTTCGCCTCCGTGATTATAGGCATAATCCCGCCAGAAAACAGCGCATGCTCGCCGGCGAGGAACGGCGATCGGAGGAAAAATCACGATTTCGGCCAGTTTCGCAATCGCTGCGATCATGGACCAAAATGCTGTCGATTTTCCTGCCGCTGCTTATTCGATCGACTTGAAGGTGAGGATCATGAGTTTCAAAATCGCTATTATCGGCGCCGGCAGCGTCGGCTTCACGAAAAAGCTGTTCACCGACATTCTCTGCGTGCCGGAATTCCGCGACGTCGAATTCGCGCTGACCGACGTAAGTGAGCACAATCTGACGATGATCAAGGCGATCCTCGATCGCATCGTCGAAGCCAACAAGCTGCCGACGCGCGTTACCGCGACCACAGATCGCCGCGCGGCACTGTCAGGCGCACGCTATATCATCAGCTGCGTGCGGGTCGGCGGCCTCGAAGCCTATGCCGAAGATATCCGCATCCCGCTGAAATACGGCATCGATCAATGTGTCGGCGATACGATCTGCGCCGGCGGCATTCTCTACGGCCAGCGCAACATCCCGGTCATTCTCGATTTCTGCAAGGATATCCGTGAAGTCGCCGAAACCGGCGCCAAGTTCCTGAATTATGCCAACCCGATGGCGATGAACACCTGGGCGGCGATCGAATACGGCAAGGTCGACACGATCGGCCTTTGCCATGGCGTCCAGCATGGGGCCGAACAGATCGCCGAAGTGCTCGGTGCCAAGGACAAGAGCGAACTCGATTATATCTGCTCGGGCATCAACCACCAGACCTGGTTCGTCGATCTGCGCTTCAACGGTCGCAAGATCGGCAAGGATGAGCTGATCGCAGCCTTCGAGGCGCATCCGGTCTATTCGCAGCAGGAAAAGCTGCGTATCGACGTTCTCAAGCGTTTTGGCGTCTATTCGACGGAGAGCAACGGCCATCTGTCGGAATACCTGCCCTGGTATCGCAAGCGCCCCGACGAGATCAACAAGTGGATCGACATGTCGGACTGGATCCATGGCGAGACCGGCGGCTATCTGCGTCATTCCACCGAGACACGCAACTGGTTCGAGACGGAATTCCAGCAGATCCTCGATAGCGCCTCGCAGCCGATCGATCCGGCACGCCGCTCCAACGAGCATGCCAGCCATATTCTCGAAGCGTTGGAAACCAATCGCGTCTATCGTGGCCATTTCAACGTCAAGAACAATGGCGTCATCACCAATCTGCCTGCCGATGCCATCATCGAGTCACCCGGCTTCGTCGATCGCTTCGGCATCAACATGGTGGCGGGAATTACTCTGCCGGAGGCATGTGCCGCGACCTGCATTTCCTCGATCAACGTTCAGCGCATGTCGGTCCATGCCGCTATCAGCGGCGATATCGACCTCTTGAAGCTTGCCGTCCTGCATGATCCGCTGGTCGGTGCCGTCGCCACACCGGAGGAGGTTTGGCAGATGGTCGACGAAATGATCGTCGCGGAAGCGCGCTGGCTGCCGCAATATGCCCATGCGGTTGATGGCGCGAAGGAGCGCCTGTCGCAGGGCAAGGTCAAGACGCGCGAGTGGAAGGGTGCGGCAAGCCGCAACGTACGGTCGATCGAAGAGTTGCGGGCGGAGAAGGCCGCGCTGAAGCAGGCCGGCTGACGAACAGCAGATCGGAAGACAATGGCTGCGGCGGCAGAGGGGTGATATCCCGCCGCAGCCGGCCGTCTTCCGTTTTACGGGAGGAACGCGACGCCTCGAACGGAAAGCTCGCGATATTGGGAGAGAGAACAAGATGAGACATTTTCGACCGATCGGCCTTCTCGCCGCATTGACGATTGCCACATCCGCGATCGCCATCAGCGCCTATGCAGCCGAGCCGACAGTGCCGCCCGTTCCGCCGGTTTTCCCGGCTGAGGGCAAGATCAAATATGTCGAGCGCAACTCCATCCTGGAGTTCAAGGCGCTGCCGGAATATCACGAACCTGCCTGGGTGACGGACAAGTTCGTCAAGACCGGCAAGCTGCCGCCTGTCAAGGATCGCCTGCCGAAAGAGCCGCTGGTCTTCAAGACCGGCAACATGCCCGACGGCATCGGCGTCTACGGCGATACCATGCGCCATGTTATCGGCGGTCGGCCGGAGGGCTGGAACTACGGCGCCGGGCAAACCCAGGGCTGGGGCGGTATCGACATCGCCCTTTCGGAGTGCCTGACGCGCACGGCTCCCCTCTTCCAGGTGGAGGCAAAGGATACCGAACCGCTACCGAACCTTGCCAAGGGCTGGGAATGGTCGTCCGACGGCCATAAACTCACCATGCATCTGATCGAAGGCGCGAAATGGTCCGACGGCGCGCCCTTCAACGCCGACGACATCATGTTCTACTGGGAAGACGAGGTGATCGACCCGAACGTCTCGCCACTCGGCGGCGGTGCATCGCCGGAAGCCTTCGGCGAAGGAACGACCCTGAAGAAGATCGACGATTACACCGTCGAATGGACCTTCAAGGACGCCTTCCCGAAGCAATATCTCTATACGATGGCCTATCCGAATTTCTGCCCAGGCCCGTCGCATATCCTGAAGCCGCAGCACCCAAAATATTCCAAGAACACCTACGATCAGTTCAAGAATGCTTTCCCGCCGGAATATATGAACATTCCGGTCATGGGTGCCTGGGTGCCGGTCGAATATCGCCCTGACGATATCATCGTCCTGCGTCGCAATCCCTACTACTGGAAGGTCGACGAGAAGGGTAATCAGTTGCCCTACCTCAATGAGCTGCACTACAAGCTCTCGACCTGGGCGGACCGTGACGTGCAGGCTGTTGCCGGTTCTGGTGACATTTCAAACCTGGAGCAACCGGAAAATTTCGTCGCTTCGCTGAAGCGCGCCGCACAGCCCGATGCGCCGGCTCGTCTTGCCTTCGGCCCTCGCCTCATCGGCTATAACCTGCAGATGAATTTCTCCGCCAATGGCTGGGGCAGCCCCGATCCCCGTGCTCAGGCCATTCGCGACCTGAACCGCAATGAGGATTTCCGCAAGGCCGTTACGATGGCGCTGGACCGCAAGGCCCTCGGCGAGTCACTGGTTAAGGGCCCGTTCACGGCGATCTATCCGGGCGGTCTTTCCTCCGGCAGCAGCTTCTATGATCGCAATTCCACCGTCTATTATCCGTTCGATCTTGCTGCGGCCAAGGCCGGGCTTGCGAAGGCTGGCCTGAAGGATACCGACGGCGACGGCATCGTAAACTTCCCGGCAGGCGTCAACGGCGGCAAGGATGTCGAGATCACCCTGCTGGTCAGCAACGACTACACCACCGACAAGAGCCTGGCCGAAGGCGTCGTTGGCCAGATGGAGAAGCTCGGGCTGCGCGTCATCATCAATGCGCTCGACGGACCCAAGCGTGACGATGCCAATTACGGCGGCCGTTTCGATTGGATGGTTCGGCGTAACACCACGGAGCTCGCTTCAGTCGTCCAGAATACGGAACAGCTCGCACCTGTCGGTCCCCGCACGAGCTGGAATCATCGTGCGGGTGCGGATGGCACGGTCGATCTCATGCCCTTTGAAAAGGACATGGTGAATGTCGTCAGCAAATTCACGACATCGAAGGATAACGACGAACGCGTGGCTTTGATGAAGCAGTTCCAGAAGATCTCGACGGGGCACCTCTACAATATCGGTCTGACCGAATATCCAGGTGCACTGATCATCAACAAGCGCTTCTCCAACGTTCCTCCGGGCACGCCGATCTTCCTGTTCAACTGGGCAGAAGACTCGATCATCCGCGAGCGCCTTTGGGTCGCAGCCGACAAGCAGGGCAAGTACGAACTCTTCCCAGAAGAGCTTCCGGGTGCGCCTGGCAGCGCCGGTCCGATCAAGTAAGGTCGCATGAAATACCCATGGCAGCCGGTATGATGCCGGTTGCCATGAGGCTTGAAACATCCAGCGATCAGCTGTCGCCGGGATAGAATTGAACCGCTGGCGTATATCATCCCGATGGGACGAGACCGCCGACAGCATCAAGAGAAGCGAACCGTTCTATGTTACGATTCCTGCTCGTGCGAATAGCCTCCGCCATTCCCGTGCTCTTCATCCTGAGCGTGGTGACCTTCGCGATCATTCAGGCACCGCCTGGCGACTATGCCGATTACATACGCTCGCAATTGATGAATCAGGGCGGTGCATCCTTCGCGCAGGCCGATGAGCAAGCACAAATTTACCGCCGCGAACATGGGCTCGACAAGCCGCTGGTCGTTCAATACGTCAACTGGATCGGCGGGATCGTCACCAGGGGCGATTTCGGCTACAGCATGTTCTACAACAAGCCCGTCGCCGATGTCGTTGGAGAGCGCCTGCCGCGGACCTTGGCTCTCGCGCTGGTCTGCCACATCTTCGCATCCGTTCTCGGCATCGGCTTCGGCATATGGGCAGCGACACGGCAATATAGCTGGATCGACAGCCTCCTCTCGGGCATCTCCTTTCTCGGCATGACGGTGCCGCGCTTCCTGATGGCGCTGATCATCGTCTATCTTCTCGTCTTTCAGCTCAATGTGTCGGAGATCGGCAGCTTCTTCTCGCCGCAATATGGCGGCGCGCCCTGGTCCTGGGCCAAGTTCGTCGATCTGGTCAGACATGTCTGGCCTGTCGTTGCGATCGCGACCTTCGGCGGCCTTGCCTACAATATGCGCGTCATGCGCGGCAATCTTCTCGACACGCTGAATGCTCAATATGTGGAGACCGCGCGGGCGAAAGGCCTTTCGGGCGGCGCCGTCGTCATGCGCCATGCGGTGCCGAACGCGCTGCATCCGCTCGTCATGTATCAGGGCGTCGTCCTACCCTACATGCTGACCGGCGAGATCGAGACTGCCATCATCTTTACGCTGCCGACCGTCGGCCCGGCCATCGTCGGCTCGATGGCGATCGGCGACGTCTATGTGACGGCAACCTTCATGATGGTGCTTTCGGCCACCCTCATCATCGGCAATATCATCGCCGATATGCTGCTTGCGCTGCTCGATCCGCGTGTCCGTCAACAGGGAGGAATACACTGATGCTGGCCTTCAGCAACTCCCCGCCGCCGCCGGAAGAAAAGATCCAGCACAAAAGCGGCAATGAAAGCTATATCGCACTGGTCTGGCGGCGCCTGAAGCGCTCCTGGACGGGCATGAGCGGTCTCGTTCTCGTCATCCTGCTGCTGCTGATGGCGATCTTTGCCGAATTCGTCGCGCCTCTCGATCCGAAGGCGACCGATACCGGCTTTGCACCGCCACAGGTCATCAGTTTCCATGACAAGGACGGCAACTTCGTCTTTCTGCCCCGCGTCTACGCGCTTGCCGAGACGACGGATCTCGATCCGGTCACCTTCCAGCCGATCGTCGGGCCGGACTATGACCACCCGCGCCTGCTCGGCTTCTTCGTCAAGGGTGATCCCTATTATCTGTTTGGGCTGATCCCCGGCGACCGGCACCTGTTCGGCGCGACCGACGGCGGTCCGGTTCATTTCCTCGGTACCGACAAGTTCGGGCGGGATGTGTTGTCGCGCGCCATCTATGGCTCGCGAATCTCGCTGATGATCGCCTTGACCGTGGTTTCCATCGTCACCATCGTCGGCACGACGATCGGCATGATCTCCGGTTATTTCGGTGGTGTGGTGGACGCTTGGATCCAACGCTTCGTCGAGGTCGTACTGGCTTTCCCGCAAGTGCCGCTCTATCTGGCGCTGACCTCCCTGATCCCCGTGACTGCGCCTACGAACGTCTTCCTGGCCTTCGTCATCATCGTCATGTCGGCGCTCGGCTGGGCGCAGATGTCCCGCGAGGTTCGCGGCAAGACGCTGGCTCTGGCGCGGATCGAGTATGTTCGCGCCGCAATGGCGGTCGGAGCAACCGATTGGCGTATCATCCTGCAGCACATTCTGCCGAACGTCATGAGCCATGTCATCGTCGCGGTGACGCTTGCTATCCCGAGCGTCGTACTGCTGGAATCCTTCCTCGGCTTCCTGGGTTTTGCCGTGAAGCCGCCACTGATCTCATGGGGTCTGATGCTGCAGGATACCTCGACCTATTCGGTCATCGGCTCCTATCCCTGGATCCTCTCGCCCGTCGCCTTCGTTCTCGTCACCGTCTTCGCCTTCAATGCGCTCGGCGACGGCCTGCGCGACGCAATCGACCCCTATTGAGGAGAACGGATATGGCTCTCGCACTCGTCAATCCCTATGCTCCCGACACCAGGCACGATGCCGGCGAAAAGACCACCTCGCCCGTCATCGACGCCCGCAATATTGCCGTCAAGTTCAAGGTCGAGGACGGCATGGTCGATGCCGTCAAGGACATCACCTTCCAGCTTTATCGCGGGGAAACCATCGCGATCGTCGGCGAATCCGGCTCCGGAAAATCGGTAACGGCCCGCACCGTCATGGGCCTCCTGACCAAGCGTGCCGTGGTCTCAGACAAAGCCGCCGTTCATTACGACGGCAAGAACGTGCTGAAATTTTCGGAGAAGGCGCGGCGTCAGCTGCGCGGCGACCGCATCTCGATGATTTTCCAGGAGCCGATGAGCTCGCTCAACCCGATCTACACGATCGGCAGCCAGATCGTGGAAGCGATACGGGTCCATCGCAAGGTCAGCCGCCGCGATGCCGAAAAGCGGGCGCTCGATCTCCTGAAGCAGGTGCAGATCCCCGATCCGGAAGCGCGGTTGAAACAATATCCGCACCAGCTCTCAGGTGGACAGCGGCAACGCGTGATGATCGCCATGGCGCTCGCCAACGATCCGGACGTGCTGATCGCCGACGAGCCGACGACGGCGCTCGACGTCACGGTGCAGGCGCAGATCCTCAATCTCATCCGCGACCTGCAGAAGCAGCTCGGCATGGCGGTCATCCTGATCACCCACGACCTGACCGTGGTGCGCCAGTTCTCCGACTATGTCTATGTGATGCAGCATGGCGAGATGCGCGAGCACAATACGACCGAAGCGCTCTTTTCCAATCCGCAGCATCCCTACACGCGGCATCTGCTGACTTCGGAGCCGCGTGGGCATGCAAAACCGCTGCCGCCAAATTGCGACACGGTGCTCGAAGGCAAGTCCGTCAAGGTAGCCTTCATGCTGCGTCACGGCAGCTTCTTCAAGCCCGACATGCGCGAGCTCGTCGCCGTCGGCGGACTCAATCTTCAGCTGCGCCGGCACGAGACGCTCGGCCTTGTCGGTGAATCCGGTTCGGGCAAGACCACCTTCGGCCAGGCGCTGCTGCGCTTAATCGATACCGATGGCGGCGAGATTTTCTTCGACGGACAGCCGATCCACGGCCGGTCGCGCGCCCAAATGCGCCCCTTGCGCTCGCGCATGCAGATCGTCTTTCAGGATCCTTTCTCGTCGCTCAATCCGCGCATGACCATCGGCCAGATCATTTGCGAGGGGCTGATTGTCAACAACCTCGGCGCCAACAAGGCCGAGCGCCTGGAACGCGTCAAGGAAGCGCTCGTCAGCGCGGGCATGCCGGCCAATATTCTCTCGCGCTTCCCGCACGAGTTTTCCGGCGGACAGCGCCAGCGCATCGCGATTGCCCGCGCCATCGCGCTCGAGCCGGAATTCATTTTGCTCGACGAGCCGACTTCGGCGCTCGACCTTTCCGTCCAGGCCCAGATCATCGATCTCCTGCGCAAACTGCAGGACGAGCGGGGTCTGAGCTATCTCTTCATTTCCCACGACCTCAAGGTCGTCCGCGCCCTGTGCCATCGCGTGATCGTCATGCAGCACGGCAAGATAATGGAGGAAGGGCCGGTCGAAGAAGTCCTATCGCATCCCAAGACGGCTTACACCGAACGCCTTGTCAGAGCGGCGTTCGAGGTGGCTTCATAGCATTCAGGAGATTTTGACATGACAGGCACTCCCAAGATCACGTTCATCGGAGCCGGCTCGACCGTTTTCATGAAGAATATCATCGGCGACGTCTTGCAGCGCCCTGCCCTGGCAGGAGCCAGGATCGCGCTGATGGACATCAATCCGCAGCGGCTGGATGAAAGCGCCATCGTTGCTCGCAAGCTTGCCTCGACGCTTGGCGCTCCGGCCACGGTCGAGACCTTTACCGACCAGCGCAAGGCGCTTGACGGCGCACATTTCGTCGTCGTCGCCTTCCAGATTGGCGGCTATGAGCCCTGCACGGTCACCGATTTCGAGGTTCCGAAGAAATATGGCCTGCGCCAGACGATCGCCGACACGCTCGGCGTCGGCGGCATCATGCGCGGCTTGCGCACGGTTCCGCATCTGTGGAAGATCTGCGAGGACATGCTCGCCGTCTGCCCGAATGCGATCATGCTGCAATATGTGAACCCGATGGCGATCAACACCTGGGCGATCGGCGAGAAGTACCCAACAATCAGGCAGGTCGGCCTTTGCCACTCCGTGCAGGGTACGGCCATGGAACTGGCGCATGATCTCGACATTCCCTATGACGAGATCCGCTATCGTTCCGCCGGCATCAACCACATGGCCTTCTATCTCGAATTCGAACACCGCCAGCCCGATGGTTCCTACCGCAATCTCTATCCGGATCTCGTGCGCGCCTATCGCGAAGGACGCGCACCGAAGCCCGGCTGGAACCCGCGTTGCCCGAACAAGGTGCGCTACGAGATGCTGACCCGCCTCGGCTATTTCGTCACCGAAAGCTCCGAGCATTTCGCCGAATACACACCCTACTTCATCAAGGAGGGCCGCGAGGACCTGATCGAGAAATTCGGCATTCCGCTGGACGAATATCCGAAGCGCTGCATCGAGCAGGTAGCGCGCTGGAAGAACCAGGCGGAGGAATATCGCACGGCGGAAAAGATCGAGGTCAAGCAATCGAAGGAATATGCCTCCTCGATCATCAATTCGGTCTGGACCGGCGAACCCTCCGTCATCTACGGCAATGTCCGCAACAACGGCTGCATCACCTCACTGCCGTTCAATTGCGCGGCCGAAGTCGCCTGCCTGGTCGACGCCTCCGGCATCCAGCCGACCTATGTCGGCGACCTGCCGCCACAACTGACGGCCTTGATCCGCACGAATATCAACGTGCAGGAACTGACGGTAAAGGCTCTGATGACAGAGAACCGCGAGCACATCTATCACGCCGCGATGATGGACCCGCATACGGCAGCAGAACTCGATCTCGATCAGATCTGGTCCCTCGTCGACGAATTGCTGGCAGCTCATGGCGACTGGCTGCCGGAATGGGCCCGCGGCAATCGCAAGGTTCAGGCCGCCTGAAGCCACTCTCCCGGCTTGCGGCCCAAAGGCCTCGCGGCAACACCGCGAGGCCTTCCATTTTTACTGAACCGGAGAAAATGAAAATCCAAAACGCAGGCGAATATCGCCTCGATAACCCATGGCAAAGCACCCTCGCCTGGGTTAGAAAACACACGCAGTTTGGAGGAGACGAACGACATGGCGAGCTCAGACATATTCACCACCGGAACCTTTGTCGGCCGCATCTGGCGCCCGGATGTGGAAGGCCCTTCCCTCGTCACCGTTCGCGATGGCACGCTCTATGACATCACCTCGAAGGATGCGCCGACCATGCGCGACCTGCTGGAGAAGGACGATCCGGTCGCTTTCGTGCGCGCGCAAAAAGGCGAGACCGTCGCAAAGCTTGATGATTTGCTGGCTGCCAGGGCTGATGCCGCATCCGTCCATCTTCTCGCACCCATCGATCTGCAGGCGATCAAGGCCTGCGGCGTAACCTTTGCCCGCTCGATGCTGGAGCGCGTCATCGAGGAGCGCGCAGCCGGCAATCCGGATCTTGCCGAAGCGATCCGCGGCAAGGTGACGGCGCTGATCGGCGACAGCCTGCGCAACTTGAAGGCCGGCTCACCGGAAGCCGCCAAGGTCAAGGCAGCGCTGATCGAGGAAGGTGTCTGGTCGCAATATCTCGAAGTCGGCATCGGGCCGGATGCGGAAGTCTTTTCCAAATCGCAGGTCATGTCCTCCGTCGGGCAAGGCGCGGATGTCGGCCTGCATCCGATCTCCAAATGGAACAATCCCGAGCCAGAAATCGTGCTTGCCGTCGATAGCCAGGGCCATGTGAAGGGCGCCACCCTTGGCAACGATGTCAACCTGCGCGATGTCGAAGGCCGGTCTGCGCTATTGCTCGGCAAGGCGAAGGACAACAACGCTTCCTGCTCGATCGGGCCTTTCATCCGCCTGTTCGACGACACCTACACTCTCGACGACGTTCGCAACGCCGATCTCGACCTCAAGGTCGAAGGCGATGACGGCTATGTGCTGCATGGCCGCTCGTCGATGAAGGAAATCAGCCGCGATCCGCTCGATCTCGTCTCGCAGACTATCGGCCGTCATCATCAGTATCCCGATGGCTTCGTGCTGTTCATGGGAACGCTTTTTGCCCCTGTCGAGGACCGCGACACGCCCGGCCAAGGCTTCACTCATAAGGTCGGCGACATCGTCACCATCTCGAACGACAAGCTCGGAGCGCTGCGCAACCGCGTGCTGCTGTCGACCGAATGCGCGCCATGGACGTTTGGCGCCTCGCATCTGATGCGCAATCTTGCCCGGCGTGGATTGATCTGAAACGCCAGCTACCGAGCGCGAGGCTATAGACACGTGTCCGACACCGGCTTGTAAGCCGGAGTGCGCGCCGGAGATCAAGATCTCAATGGGTGGACATCGACTGTGGCTGGTTGAGGCGGCTGCGGACTGCGGTCAGTTCCGAGGTCGTGTGGTTGAGGCGGTCTGCCAGCACGCGCATGATCTCGACGGCCATTTCGGGGAAATCGCTGAGCAGCTTCAGGAAATGCTCCTTGCTGATCTTCAACGCCTCCAGCCTGGAAGTCGCTTTCACCGTGGCTGTACGGGAGACATCGCAGAGGATGGCGATCTCGCCAACGATGGAATTGAGGTCGACCTCGGCAACCTTGATCTCGCCAGCAGGGCTATCGACGAGAATATCAGCAGTCCCTGAAAGAACAACATAGGCCGCGTCGCCTTGATCGCCCTGATGAAACAGGGTTTGGCCAGCATTGTAGCTGACCCGATCGGACGTAAACGCCAAGAGTTTCAATTTTGCGGGTGCGATGCGCGAAAAAATCGGCACCCGCTTCAGCATTTCAACTTCGTCCTTCAGAAGCATGAGCTTCGATACCCCCAGTGTTCGGCCCCAGACGCCACTGTCGAGATAGGATATTACGATAACAGTTCTTTGAACATACCGTTTTTCTCTAAAAGATCGGTGGTAGAGCCGTTTTCGACGAGACTGCCGTGATCGAAAACCAGCACACGGTCGAACAATTCGGCAAAACTGGGGTTGGAGAGAACCCAGATGATCGCCGGCGCATAGTCGCCGCTATGGAGTTCGCCCAGAATGGCCCTCGCGATCTGATCCTGGACGCGATGGTCGAGCGCCGGCAGTGGGCGATTGCAGATGATGTAATCGGCACGTTTCAAAAGGGCGCGACCGAGATTGAGTTTCTGGCGCTGCACGTTTGTCAAGCGCTTGCCGCCCGAGCCGACGTCGAAATCCAGCCCGATCGACAGAACGCCGTCATGCATGCCGAGACGCCCGAACACATCATACATTATCTGGTGGATGCGCTCCGGCGCATTCGCCTGCTGATGCGCGATGCGACCGAACAGCACGTTATCCATCAGGGTCGCCGACGCAGTGAAGCGCTCCGGATCGTAGCGCTCGATGACCTTGGCAAGGTCGGCCGGAATATTCTCGTAGAACTTCGCGCGCGCCTGCACGATCTTTTCCATAAGCACCTGCGTCAGGAGACCGAAGCGGTGACGCGGCTCGATATAGGAGAAGCTCAGGCGGATGATGGCCGCACGCTCGTCGTCGGTAGCCGCCTCATAGCCCTTGCCGTTCAGCTTCTGTAGTAGGGCCTCATAGGTCGGGATGTCCTCCGCCGTCATGAAGGTCAGCTGCTGGAAGAACGGATGGTCGGGCGGCAGATCCGTGAAGAGTTCGACTGCGTTTTCGGCGATTTCCAGGCCCATATCGTACAAATCGGATACCAGACCCGTTTCGTCGAATATCTGCCGGAAATAGGGATGAGCCGCCAGTTTGCGATTGGTCATCTGCGGCCGTTTCAACGTACCGAAAAGCAGATTTTCACCGACTGTCGCCTGCGGATTGTAAGCATCGAACTCGAAGGGAACCACGAGATCCTCGAGCTTTTCCTCCTCAAGCCGGGACCGCAATGCCTGCCGCAATTCGACGATGCGCGACGTCAGATCCTGGTGCGTGGCCGCATCGACATTCGAGCGCAAGGCCATGTCGAAAATATCCTGCGACATGGCGACGGCATCGAGAACCGGACGGATTGCGGAATAGATATCATCCGGCCCCGTCGCGCCGGCGGCAGCATAATCTACCCAGTCGCTATTGAGATCGAATTCAGGATTGGCCGCACGACGCGCCTCAGCCATGCTCCATTTGACCTTTGCCGCCTCATCCTCGCTGTAGACGGGGGCAGCGAGTGGCGCATGCTTGAGACCATATAGGAGATTGCTGCGCAAAGTGCCGTGAAAGAAGAATGTTTCGGAGGAGGCGTAGGCGATGCGTCGCCCGATGAGGGATTCCGGCAGTTCCAGAATATCGTGGCCGTCGATCGAGATGCGGCCGCTATCCGGCCAGGTCAGGCGGCCGAATGCCTCTGCAAGATATTCGCCGCCCGCGCCGCTCTCGCCAACGATCGCCACCCTTTCGCCGGGATGAATTTCAACCGAAACGTGATCCAGCACGCGCGCACCGCTGTCATCGACGATGGTGACGTTGGTTGCGACGAGAGAATGGGTTATGCGGGCCGCCGGTGCGGGCGAAATCGCCTGGATTTTCGGATCGATCAGATGGTCGACGCTGAACTGTTCGACCACCTGATTGTATTTCACCTGAACGTCCTGACGCGACTGATCCCAGTCGATCAGCTCCTTCAGCGGCCCTGGCAGATCCTTGTAGGCATTGATGACGGCGACGAGCTGACCGATGTCCAGGCGACCCTGCAGCGCCAGGAAACCGCCGATCAGATAGAACAGAAACGGCGTCACCTGAGCGAGAAAATTATTGATGAATTTGACCAGGAACTTCCACTGGTAGAGATCGTAGCGGATCGAGAAGATCAATCCGAGCCGGTGCGCAATATCGGCGCGCTCCAGGTTCGTCGTATCGTTAGCATGGATGGTGCCGATGCCATCGACGATTTCGCCGACGCGGCCGGAAAGCTCGCGTGCCGTCAGCTGCCGCTGGCGCCCGAGTTCCAGAAGCCGCTTGCGCATGCGCGGAATGACGATCGCCTGTACGGCGACAATTGCCGCGGCGATCATGCCGAGCCAGAAATTCTGCATGATGATGAAGACGAGCGCCGTCACCGCCTGGCCGCCGAGAAGCGCCGGCTGCACGAAGGCATCGCCGGTGAAGCCGCCCATCGGCTCCACCTCATCCTTGATCATGGTGGCGATTTCGGCGGGCTTGACCCGCTTGAAATGGGACGGCGGAAACCGCAACACGCGGTCGATCAGCTCGAATCGGATACGGCGAAGCATGCGCTCGCCGAGCCGCCCCTTGTAGGTATTGATATAGAGCTTGAAGAGGCCGTTGAGCACGACAAGCGCCAGAAACACCATGCTCAGTGCAACGAGCATCGACATGCGTGTCAGTTGCACGCCCTGGAAAATTTCGATGTGGCCGATGAGCGGCACATTGAAGGCGATATGCATGAAAGTCTGCGTGTCGCCGGGATGTTCGAAACCCTTACCCTGGATAGGCCCGTTGACGATCTGCTTCGGCAAGTCGAAGGACAGGAAGTACGGGATCATCGAGGCCGCGACGACGAGCAGTATCCAGATCTGCTCCAGGCGGGTATTCGACCAAATGTAGCGTGCTAGGCTTTTTTCCATTGCTTACTGCAGGCTTTCAAATTCAACGCCCAGCACCGGCGTGATGCCGGCACCAATGTTGCAGAGATGCGGGAAGGTTTCGTTACGGATACGTGGCCCCATATGTGAAAAGGGACGCCGCCCGGTTCTTCGTCCACGCTCCTCCCGATTCATCGATTTTTCGATTTATATCACAAGATTGCGGGAATCCAGGAAGATAAAACGACAGGATGTCTCCAATATCAGCCGCACAAGTGTCTACCTGCCATCACGCAGAATGGCAGATGTTCTGGCGGCACCGCCGAGATCTATATCCGGGTTGCCTGGCTTGGGGCGCGATAGCGCCGCCTTCACGGCGTCGACCAGCATATCCGTCGTCAATCCTGCCTCCGGCAGGGCCAAGGCCAGCCCCAATCTCTCCAGCCGTTCGGCCCTGACGGACTGCTCCGTCTCGCCGCCGGCAGTGAAAGGAACCAGAATGGCGCGGCAGCCGGCCACCAGAAGATCACCGACCGTATTATAGCCGGCCTGCGAAATCGAAAGCTCGGCGCCACGCAAAAGGGAGGGAAAATCCTTGCGGAAGCGAACGAGCTCGACATTGCTAGGCGCATCCATGGCGAGATCGGCGTAATCCTGCTCCGGCAGGTTCGGCCCGGCGATCAAGAGCCAGCGGCGATCGCTCGCCACGCGGCTCGCCGCTTCCAACGAGGCGCGGATGAGATCGCGACCGACAGCACCGCCGCCGGCCGAAACGACGATGTCGAAGGTTTCGACCGGTTCCGGCGGCAAAGCGGGTGCGACAAGACCTGTATAGATGATCTTGTCGGCGATTGCCTCGGTCAGGGGAAAGGTCTCCTCCAGCCGGACAAAATGCGGATCGCCGTGAACGAGCACGCCATCGAAGTGATCCCGCAGGAGGCCGACCGTCTCTTCGTCGCGCCCCGGTTTCTTCTGCTGCTGCAGAATATCGCGCACCGAGGTGTAGAGCCTCGGCTTCGGATCGGCTTCAGAAATGGCATCGAGCAGCGGCAGGAGCTCGAAACGCATCTGCCTGCGACCAAAGGGAAAGGCCTCGATAACAACGACATCCGGTGCAGCCTGCCGGAAGGCCTCGAGAAGAAGATCCCGCCGGCGGGACAGAAACTCTTCGCCGACCGGGTTGCCTGACTGATCGGCGAGGCCGGAAAAACCGGCGCTGCTGGCAACCACGGCCGGCAACGTCACCGAAGTGACATCCGCGCCGGGAAATCCGTTGACCGGCACGCCACCGGTGACCACCGTCACCTGGCAGCCGTCTTTCGCCAGCGCGCTGGCAATGCGGCTGGCCCGCGCCAGATGGCCAATACCGAGCAGATGCTGAACGTAGAAAAAGACCCGCAAGGGTTGGCTATGCGGGGCCGTCACGCGGATTTCCGCCATTGATCTTCTTTCTGCCATTGCGCCTCGAACAGCCCGGTCAGCTGCCGGATGCTGGCATGATAATCGAAATGCTCGCGCACCCGCCTTTCGGCAGCCTCGCCCAGCCTGTGGCGCTGCGCCGGGTTGCGAATGGCGGATTCCAGCGCCACGGCAAGTGCCTGCGGATCCTCCGGGGGAACGACGAGACCGTTCGTACCATCTTCGAGTAGTTCGGGGACGCCGGAAATATTGGTGGAGACGCAGACAAGACGCTGGCTCGAGGCCTCGACGAGCACGTTCGGAAGCCCGTCGCGATCGCCGTCGGCGGCCACTCGACAGGCGAGCGCGAAGATATCGGCCTGACGATAATGGGCGAGCACCTCTTCCTGTGCCAGCGCGCCCTTCCAGGTGATGCGATCGGCAATCCCCAGCGTATCGGCCAAGGCTTTCAATTTCGCCAGACCGTCACCGCCGCCGATATGAGTGAAACGCCAGTTGAGGTCGCCGGGAAGCAGCGCCAGCGCCTTCAGCAGCACGTCGTACCCCTTCTTCTCGACTGCACGACCGACACTGAGAAGGAAAGCGGGATCGGAAGCGTCGCTGCCGTCGCGGCCAGAATGTTCGCCGGCGAAAGGATCGAAGCGATCGAGATCCAGACCGTGATAGCTTAGATAGACCTTGTCGTCCGCCCCGATCAGATCGCGCATATGCTCGAAACCGGTACGCGTGCAGGTCACAGTCCAGCGGGCGCGGCCGAGTTTTTCCGAAAGCTCCCAGTCGGGCGACGTCCAGATGTCCTTGGCATGCGCCGAACACGTCCAGGGGATACCGGTCATGATGCTGGCATAGGAGGTTACCGAGGCCGGCGTGTGGATAAAGTGCGCATGCAGCCATTCACCGCCGTCGGGCCATTCATGCGCCAGCACCAATGCCTGACCGAAGCGCCGCACGCGGTTCGGTGTGATATCCCGTTTGAGATCGGCCCAGAACTGCTTCAGGAGCGGCTTGAACCCGGGCTTGCCGATGCCGGCAAAGAAGGCGCGAAGCACTCTCAGCGGTTCGTCGTGCAGATATTCCGGCAGATAGACCACGCGCGCCTTAATCTCGTCATGGACAGGATGGCGCTTCTTATCAGTGGGTTTGCGCATCGAGATCAGCGTCAGGTCGAAGCCAGCCTTCTCCAGGCCGAGCAGCTCTTGCGCAATGAAGGTTTCCGACAGGCGGGGATAGCCTTTCAGGACCACCAGTATTTTCTTCCGCATCGACAGGTTCCGGTGATCTACTCGGCAACGATCGATAGCGGCGTGTAGCGCTCGCGGTCATCGAACCATTCGCCGATGGTGTGCGAGATGTGCACGAGCCCCTCGAGGCGCATATTGCTGTTGCTCGCCGAGGGCGGCGCCTGGTTCGGCAGGCGCTTCAAGGCAGCTGCAAGCTGCTTCGGATCGGCCGATTCCTCCGGCAGCAGCATGTCGACGAGGCCGAGCTCGCTTGCCCGCTGCGCGCGGATGAGCTGCTCCTCGCGTGGCCGCGTGCGCGGAATGATCAGCGCCGGCTTATCGAAGGACAGAATTTCGCAGTAGGTGTTGTAACCACCCATAGCCACGACCGCCTTGGCACCGGCAATCAGCTCTTCCATCTTGTTGTCGAACTCGATGACCTGGAGACAGTTGATCTTGCCGGCGCGCTCCAAAAGCTGGCTGCGCTCCTTGGCCGGCATATAGGGGCCAAGCACGATCAACGTCTTCTGCGTGAGAGAGCTGTCCTCCTCGAAAGCGGTGATGACGTCGCTGACGAGATCGGCGCCGTCGCCGCCGCCGCCTGTTGTTACCAGGATATAATCCTCGTCAGGCACATGTTCCGACTTCGTGCCCAACGTGGAAACGCTGCGCTGCAGAAAGCCGACGAATTCCATCTTCCGGCGCACGCCGGAGGGAACATCGAGGCCGACGAGCGGATCGTGAAAGTCCGGCGGGCCATAGACCCAGACGCGATCGTAGAATTGATCGATCTTCTGCAGGACGTTGTTCTTCTTCCATTCGGCTTCCAGCAGGTGTGGCGCATCCATCACGTCGCGCATGCCGAGAACGAGCGTGGTGCCGCGCGCCTTCAGATAGGTCAGCGTCTCCTCGACCTCACCTTTCAGCCCCAACGGCTCCTTATCGACAATGAAAACGTCGGGCTGGAAGGTTTCGGCCGTGTGGCGAATGATCGATTGCCGCATCTTCAGCGTTTCCTGCAGCGCGACATGGCTCGCCATAGACGTGTATTCACCGTCGCGCAGCTTGATGACGCTCGGCACTTTGACGAAATCGACACGGGCGCGATAATCGAATGCCCCGGCGATCGTTGCGCCGGATATGATCAGCACGTTCAGGCCGCGATAGTCCTCAACAAGCGCATGGGCAATCGTTCTGCACCGCCTCAGATGGCCGAGACCGAACGTGTCATGGCTATACATGAGGATTCGAGCATCTTCTAAGCGCCGCTTCATAGGCAAAACCTCTGGGGGTGAAAGTTATACGCGGTATGTCGACAAAGGACATCCGCGGGCCGCTTCTCGAATTGCAATCCTGTCTTCGCCGTTCACCCTGCTATTTGTAGGGATCGGCGGCATCGCGCAAGCCGTCTCCTAAAAAGTTGAACGCCAGAATGATCAAAATCACCGGGATCATGGGAAAAAGGAGCCATGGATAGAAGGCGATGACGCTGACGCTCCTTGCCTCCGTCAGCAAAATACCCCAGCTCGTGATTGGCGGGCGAAGCCCCAATCCAAGGAAACTAAGTGCGGTTTCGCCGAGAATCATGCTCGGAACGGAGATCGTTGCCGAAGCAATAAGATGCGACATGAAGCCGGGAACGAGATGCCGGCCGATGATACGCGGCGTGCTGGCGCCCATCAATTGCGCAGCGAGAACATAATCCTCCTCGCGCAAGGACAAAAGCTTCGAGCGCACGGCGCGCGCAAGACCGGTCCAGTCGAGAATGCCGAGAATGATGGTGATACCGAAATAGACGATGATCGGGCTCCAGCTCACGGGCATGATCGCCGCCAGCGCCATCCACAACGGCAGGCTCGGCAGCGATTGCAGCACCTCGATCACGCGCTGGACGAGGAGATCGAAGAGACCGCCATGATAGCCCGCCAGACCGCCGATGACGATGCCGAGCACGAAGCTGACCGCGATGCCGATCAGCCCGATGGTCAGAGATATGCGTGCGCCATAGATGATGCGCGACAGCACGTCGCGGCCCAAACGGTCCGTCCCAAGCAGGTACATTTGTCCGCCGACCGCAGGACAGACCAGATGAACGTTCGAATCCACCAGGCCCCAGAAGCGATAGGCATCGCCGCGACAGAAGAAGCGGATCGGCTGCACATCCGAGGGATTATCGATATAGACCCGGCGCAGCGTATCGATATCGAGCGTCATCTTGCGGCCGTACACGAACGGTCCGACAAACTCTCCGTTGTTGAAGAAGTGCACCGCCTGCGGCGGTGAATGGATGTAATCGACATTGCGGGTATGCAGCCCGTAGGGGGCGAGGAACTCGGCAATGACGATCATGCCATAGGCCAGCAGCAGGAAAATGCCTGACGCAAGCGCAAGCTTGTGCTTCTTGAACTTCCACCACATCAGCTTCTTTTGCGAAGCCATGTAATAGCGCTGCTGGCCGGCCGACATGGCCTCGAACTGATCCGGATCGAAATCCGCGCTCGAGACATAATGCTCCAGAGGGGCGCCGGGTTTTGGCAGGGATACGCTCACTTTGTGCTCCTGCCTTGCAAGCGGATGCGGGGGTCGAGAAAGCCGAGGGCAACGTCCGAGATCAGCACGCCGATGACGTTGAGGAAGGCGAGGAACATTAAGAACGAGCCGGCGAGATACATGTCCTGGCTCTGTAGTGCGCGGATCAACATCGGGCCAGTTGTTTCCAGCGACAGCACGATTGCCGTAATCTCGGCGCCCGAAATGATCGACGGCAGGATGGAGCCGATATCGGCAACGAAAAAGTTCAGCGCCATGCGCAGCGGATATTTCACCAGCGCCTTCAGGGGATGCAGCCCCTTGGCCCGCGCAGTGACGACATATTGCTTCTGCATCTCGTCGAGCAGATTGGCGCGGAGGCGGCGGATCATACCGGCCGTTCCGGCCGTGCCGACGATGATGACCGGGATCCAAAGGTGCGACAGGATCGAACGCGCCTTTTCCCAACTCATCGGTTGCGAAAGATACTTTTGATCCATCAGATGTCCGATCGACACGCCGAACCAGACATTGGCGAAATACATCAGGATCAGTGCCAGCATGAAATTCGGAATGGCGATACCGAGCAGACCGAGGAAAGTCAGGCCGTAATCGCCCCAGCTATATTGATGGGTTGCCGAATAGATGCCGATCGGAAAAGCGATCAGCCAGGTCAAAAGGATTGTCGTCATCGAGACGAGGATTGTCAGCCAGAGCCGGTCGCCGACGACATCCGATACCGGCAGCTGATATTCGAAGGAATAACCGAAATCGCCATGCAACATGCCGCCGGCCCAATGAAGGTATTGAAGCGGCAATGGCTGGTCGAGCCCGTATTCGTGGCGAAGATTCTCCATATCCTGGAGATTGGCGGTGTCTCCCTGGGCGCGCAGTTCGGCGATCTGGCTGTCGAAGAAGTCTCCCGGCGGCAGCTGGATAATGGTGAAGACCAACATGGAGATGATGACCAGGGTCGGGATCATCACGGCGGTGCGCCAGAGGATATATTTAAGCATTCCGGCGATCCTCCTTTATCCAGAAGGTGTCCGGCATGTACACGCCGAGCAGGCAGGTCGGGTCGAAGCCGTACAACGCCTTTTCCGGTACATTCTGCATGCTGGCCGAATGCGCGATCGGCTGCAAAGTCGCGTTGACCAGACCGATGGAGAAGACTTGATCCGTGTAGACCTTCAGCATCTTGTGCCAGATTTCGGCACGCTCGAAGGAGGAGGCTGCCTCTTCCCATTCGCCCAGCAGCTTGATCAGCTCGACGGCTTCCGGCACATCGGGAGCCACCCCTTGCGTCTGGCGCGACAGATAATACATGCCCCAAAGCGGCCATTGCATCTGGTCGCTGGTCGTCGGCGCCAATTCGCCTGGATTCATGTCGGCCGTCGCCACGCCATTATCGAGGCCGTACCATAACGACATCAAAATGCGGCCGCCCATGGCGCGACTGCGGAAAACATCACGTTGGGATACGCGGATGAAAAGCGCGATGCCAATCTTGCGCCAGTGATCGGTCACCAACTCGAGCACGTCGGAATCGAGCGTACTTTCGCCAGGGGTCTCAACGGTAATCTCCATTCGCCGACCATCCGACAGCAAACGGACACCGTCTTCATCCCGCTTGTCCAGGCCGACAGCATCCAACAGAGCGTTGGCCTGATCCGGATCGTGCTCGATCCAGGCGGAGGCATATTCAGGTTTGAAAAGCGGACTGTCGGGCAACACCGTGTTGGCGCTTGCCGTGCCGAGACCGTAGAACACGGCCATGTTGATCTCGTGACGATCGATCGCAAGCGACAGCGCTCTGCGCACCCGAACATCGCGCAAGAGATCGCGCCAGACTGCATCGGCGCTATTCAGATTTGGGTACAGGGCAACGCGCGATCCGCGCGCCGCCTTCCAGAGATCGACCTTGATCTTGCTCGGATCGCGCCTCTCCGCCTCCTTGAGGAACGTATAGTCGTTGAAGTCTATGCCGGTCGCCTGAAGATCGCTTTCCCCCGCGCCGGTTTTGGCAGCGATGATCGCCGAAGAACTGATGTTCAGGATCATGCGGTCGATATAGGGCAGCTGCCGCCCGTTCTCGTCAACGCGATGGAAATAGGGGTTGCGTTCGAATACGAACTGCTCGGCCGGCGGCGCTGTCGTGTTTTTCCATGGGTCGAGTACCGGCAATTTGGGATTTTCAGGCCGGTAGGAGCGGCCCATCTTGATATGCAGATCCTGCCATTTCTTCACGCGGCTTTCCTTCATCAGCGAGGAAAGGCGAATGTTGTCCTGATATTTCTTATGGAACTGCTTGAGATAATGTGCCGGCCCGGCGATGACGAGCGGCTGCGGGGCAGCCAGGATCGGCAAGAAATTCGGGTTGGGATCATCCCAGGAATAGCGCACCGTCAAGTCGTCGAGCAGCTCGAAACGCGGCAGGCTACCGTGCGGGCGCAGCTCCAACGCACCTCCACCGGGCGTTAGCTCCTTGTTGAGGATAACGTCTTCCCACCAATACCGGAAATCATGGGCCGTAAACGGCTGTCCGTCGGACCATTTATGGCCCTCGCGCAGCTTGAAGGTGAACACCATATCGTTGACGGTGGAAAAGGATTCCAGAATATCCGGCTGAAGCGTCAGCGTGCTGTCATAACCAACCAGGCGGGCATAGCCATAGATGGTCATGAGGCGGATGTCGTTCTGGCTGCCGATGAGCGTGCGCACGGAGCCGCCGTAACGGCCCGCCACGCGGCCCATGCCCGCGACGTTGATGACGCGGGGGAACTTCGGCAGACGTTTGGCGAGGTGCGGCATCTGGCCGGCCCTCAGCCAATCGGCGAGGTATTCCGGCTCATTGTCGACATCGGCCGCCAGAACAGGCTGCGGCAAAACTGCGGAAGCCATCAGGCCAAGGAATGTACGCCGGCCGATCATTTGCGCAACTCCTGGGCATCGACACCCCGACGCACGCGCACGAAATGTCCGCCGCCCAAATCCGCATAGGTAAGCTCCCCGTCGGCACCGTCCGAAAATTGCGGCCCCCATTTCTGCCGGGCAGCAGGGCCTTCGCTGTTCAGGGCGGAAAAATCCAGCGGTCGGTCGAGATCGGGAAACGGAACGGCGGCGAGCAGAGAACGCGTATAGGGATGGACGGGGGCGCGCAGAATGACCTCCCGCGGAGCGATTTCGACGATGCGTCCTCGCGCCATGACGGCTATGCGGTCAGCCATGTAATCCACCACTGCGAGATTATGCGAAATGAACAGATAGGTCAGACCGAGCTCTTTCTGCAGATCCTTGAGAAGGTTCAGGATCTGCGCCTGAACGGACACATCGAGCGCCGAGACGGGCTCATCGAGGATCAGAAGCTTTGGTCCAAGCGCCAATGCGCGCGCAATTCCGATACGCTGCCGCTGGCCTCCGGAAAAGCTGTGCGGATAGCGGCTCAGATAGTGCTTGTCGAGCCCGATCGCCTGCATCAGTGCCGTAACCTTCTCCTTGCGCTCGTCGCTGTCGCCACGCCCGTGGATTTCCAAGGGTTCGCTGAGGATGTTGCGGATGGTCATGCGCGGAGAAAGCGAAGAGACCGGATCCTGGAACACCATCTGAATCTTCGTGCGCAGATCCATCAATTCGTCGCCCTTGACGGCAAGCACATCAATCTTGCCGCTGCCGTCGTCGAAGCTGACGGAACCGCTATCGGCAGTGACACCCCGCATCAGTATCTTGCTGACGGTGGTCTTGCCGCAGCCGCTTTCCCCAACCAAGCCAAGACATTCGCCGCGGCGAATGTCGAAACTGACATCATCGACCGCACGGAACTTCGTGCCATCGCGCCGCCCAAACAATCCGCCGGCCTTCGACGTGTAGGTCTTGGTCAGATTGCGCACACTGAGCAGGACATCGGGCGCGGCGCCCGCAGCCGGCACGCCGCCGCCGATAAGCTTCTTCTTGCCGGAAAAGGTGCCGAGATTGACCGGAACGTCCCGCAGGGACTTCAATCTTTCTCCCGGCTTCATATCGAAATGCGGCACCGCCGACATCAGCGCCTTCAGATAGCGATGCTGCGGCTGGCGAAAGATCGTCTCGACCGGGCCTGCTTCCATGATCTCGCCGTGATAGATGACCACGACTTCGTCGGCCATATTCGCGACAACGCCGAGATCATGGGTGATCAGCAGCATCGCCATGTTGAACGTCTGCTGGAGATTGCGCAGCAGGCCGAGGATCTGCGCCTGAATGGTGACATCCAACGCGGTCGTCGGCTCGTCGGCAATCAGGAGTGCCGGGTTGCAGATCAGAGCCATAGCGATCATTGCACGCTGGCGCATGCCCCCGGAAAGCTCGAAGGGATACATGTCGAAAGTTCGAACCGGGTCCTGAAAGCCGACGAGATGCAGCATCTCTTCCGTCTTTTCACGCTGTTCGGCTCTGCTGGTACCTGCGCTATGAATGCGCAGCGCTTCGCTGATCTGGTTGCCGACCGTATGCAACGGCGACAGCGAGGTCATCGGTTCCTGGAAGATCTTTGCCATGCGTGCGCCGCGCAGCGCGCGGATAGCGACTCCGTCACGCGGCAGCTGGAGAATATCGGTGGTCTTGCCGTCGAGCGGATCGGTGAAGAGAATCCGTCCGGTCGCCTTCGCCGCCGCCGGAAGAATGCCCATAATCGACTGGCTAATGATCGATTTGCCGGAGCCGGATTCGCCGACAAGCGCCGTGACCTTGCCCGGAAGCACCCTCAAGCCGGCATTTTTGACGACGCGCAGACTATCCCCGTAGAGGGAAAACGAGACGTCGAGGTTCTCGATACGCAGTAAATCAGTCCCTGACGCCATACATATTACTTCCCGCTCACATGACCTTTGTGGCCTTATGCGGCACACTAACGTAGGCCATAACGGGTGTCTAGCTGGTCAAAGCGATGCGGAGACTGTAAAAAAACTGTCGCCTTTCCAGTGATATATCGACTTATGCTGAAGCGTAAGGCATGTGCCGTCACGGAGCGAGGTTTTCGACTTGAAGACGGCCCTCGAACTTCTTGGCATCCCTGTGCAACAGAATAACCTGTTCGGCCTCGGAGAGGCTGTCGGCCGCCGTCTCCTGAAAGATCTCCAGCGCGCTGCTGGCTGCTGCCGCGGCCTTCGGAGAGACGACTGTGAAACGCTGGCGCACGCCGCGCAGCTTTTCTTCTCCCAGCGTCCCCCATTCGCAATCGGTGTAACTTGAGAAAGCCTGGCTCGCGACGACCTCCGTCGAATATTTCTTGGTCAGCGACTGCAGCCTCTCGACCTCGTTGACCGCCGCGCCAAAGGCCGAAAAGGTCAGCCGGTCCTTCAATCCGACATTGCCGAACATGACGTTGCCGACATGCAGGCCGATCCCGTAGCGGACCTCGCTCAGATTACGCGACTGGCGATCGCTGTTGAGCGCGGCAACGCGGCGCTGCGCTTCGAAAACAGCCGACAGCGCGGCTTCGCACGCGACCTTGGATGGGTCCTTGTGCCGGCCGCATGGATAGACCGCCAGAAAACCGTCGCCGAGAAAGCTCAAGATCTCGCCGCCGTTGCGGTTGAAAGGCGCAGCAATCGCATCGAAGAATTCGTTCAGCGTATCGATATAGGCTTGGCGCCCTTCCTTTTCGGCAAAAACTGTGGATTGCCGCATGTCGCCCATGACGAGCGCTGCTCGGATCGTCTCTCCATCGCCGCGGCGGATTTGGCCGTTCAGCACGCGCTTCCCGGCATCGCCGCCGAGATAGGTGGTCAGCATATTGTTGGCGAGCTTGCCGAGAACAGCCATCTTGGCGGCCATGGCGAGATGATTCTGCATGCGCATCAACGCGCCGATCATATCCTCGCTGAAACCACCGATGTTATCGGTGGACCAGGAGCCCATCATGCCCTGCATCGAACCAGCCCCGAAGGTCTGCACGAAGGCCATGTAGTCGGTCACCTTCTCCTTGCGCAGGTCCTCGAAGATCGGAAACTCGACCGCGCCGTCACTATCGATCCGGCGACGCAAGTGCTGAAGATTGTTGGAGAGAAGATAATAATAAGGGCTGCGCGTGAAGCGTTCCGGCTGTTCATTCCCGTGCCGGTAACCCTCGATCGTCAGACCGCCACCCCGACGCCAGGTAAAACCGAGCGCGTCATAGAGCGGATGCAGCATAGAGAAGGTCAGATGCACGCGCTTGAGCGGCATCCCGGTGGCGGCCATGCGTTCGCAGAAACCGCGAACAACTGTTTCCAGGTTCTCGCCCGTCAGGGCGGCCTGCGTCAGCCATTCCGCAACTTTATCGATAAGAATATCAGAGACACCCGAATTGATTGCCATTATTCCCACGGCCCATCCTGCAATGCTTGATGCCTCCCCCGCCTATGGCGTACCGTCGATTTCGTCGGCATCCGTATCCGGGACTTCCAGCCCATCGTCAAAGACTGAAAGAAGCATCATGCGACGGCACCGACACGTTCCATTGCCACCTTGGATCGTGCAGGCACCCAAAATATCGACTGTATTTCCTCACACCCCGCACATGACATGCAGCAGAACGACAGCCGCCACAACCAACGACTCTCGTTTTGTTCTCATTGAGATAAGGCGCATATTCAGCTGACACAATGGGCAAAAAACAAATGGATCGATAAATTTGCGACTGCAGCCCTGCGCGCCGCAGATGAAATCATTCGCCCGCGGCAAGCGCGGGCGGCCGCTTTCCCCGCAACGCCATGGCTGCCATAGCATACCCCCCGCTCGCCCCATCGATGAAGTGCATATGGTCGCGCATGAGAGGCGTCGGAACGAAACAGGTCATCAGCGCACTGTCCTGCCGATGCAGACCGAAGCGACACACGCCTTCTGCCTCTGCCTGGCGTAAGCGTGCCTCGATACGTTCGAGATGTTCGGCGTCGACATCGATGGTCATTTTCAGACCGTCATCGAACTTACGGAAATCGGAATTCGCAGCGAGATCGCGCCGATAGGCCTTGGCATCGAAGAATGCTGCCCTTACGCGGAACTTGTCGAGGCTCCAGAGCAGGATGACCTGGGCGTCGATAAGAAGCTTGCGCCACCAGCGATTGGCCGGAGCGGCAAGAGCCCGGGCTTCGATATCGACACCATCGAACCTCAATGCTGGCGTCGGGCCTTCAACCGGCACGGGGTGGCTGTCGCGGCTCTGCTCTGCAGAGATGGCGATGATATCGGCGACCAATTGCTGAAACTGCGGACCGTTTCCACCCTCGCCGGGGATGGCGATGATGGAGATGATCTCGCCATTTTGCGCCTTTATCGGATTCCAGCGGCAGGAAAGCCCTGTTAGATCAGGCTCAGCCTTTTCCGGCGGCGCTTCGACGATGAAGCGTCCTTCCTTCATCTGCCGTTCTGCCCAGCTCGTGCCGCCACCCGAAAACATGGCGTAGGAAACATGGTCGTTTGGGTTGAAACGCGCGACCTGCACGTCGAACCCCTCGTCGCGGATGGCGGCCATCGGCACCAAGGCGGTGCGCAGATCGAGCTGCAGCTCTTCCATCACCCAGCCCCGCACCGCTGAAAGCGCCTGCCGCGCCCGCTTCTCGCCGGAGGGCGGGACTGCCACCAATGCGCCATCCCCGCCGAACGCGAAGGGATAGTCACCTCGATCCAAAGCGTTCAGCACGGCGGAAATCACGCTGGCGCCGGCCATGTTGACCGACTTGTAATGACCCGCGGCAATCGCCTTTGTCGAGCTGACGATGTCGGCGATCGCAATCGACCAGTCACCCGGCAGGGGCTGATAGTTGGCGCTGTCGGTCACACCCTCGAAACGGGTGAAACCCGAAAGCTTGTGGAAGAAATCATCGTTGGACGGCTCCGCCATGATATCCCCCTTCTGTGAGCGCCGCGACAATCTATCCCTACATCATATGCGTCGAAAAGCCAGCGGGTGGTCGACGCCGCGATGCCCGCCATGCTAGGCCACGGCGGAAGAGGCATAGAACGCCAAGGATATTACAAATACGATGAGCCGCCTGGATAGTTTCATTCGCCGCCTCAGTGCGCAGCGCGACATTCTCAACGCCGTTGCCGATGAGGTGAAAACGCTCGACGGCCCGGTGCTGGAGCTTGGCCTCGGCAACGGCCGCACCTTCGATCATCTGCGCGAACTCTTCCCCGATCATCGCATCGTCGCATTCGACCGGACGGTCAACGCCTATGGTCCTTCCATGCCGTCGGCCGAAAACCTTGTTCTCGGTGAGATCAAGGACACGGCGAGAACTTTCATTGGCGCCAACGCCTCGCTCGCCCATGCCGATATCGGCACCGGCTATGAAGACAAGGATGCGATAACATTGACCTGGCTGCCGGAAATCATGGCTGGCGTGCTGGCATCAGGCGGGCTTGCGGTCAGCGGCCTTCCCCTCGACCATCCGGATCTCGCTGTACTGCCGCTGCCCTCGAGCGTCAAGGACGGGCGCTATTTCATCTATCGGCGCAGATAGGGTCAGCGCAGAAACAGGACGTCGAACTGTTCGCCCGCCACCGGCAGTTCGACCACCTTCATGATCCGCTCGCCGCTTTCGAAAAAGGCGAGACATTCGCTATAGTGCCGGGCAAGATCGACAATGAAGTCTCTGGTCTGATCCTTGCCGTAGAAGGCCGGTGTGAATTCCATGTAGAGCGGCACCTTGCGGGCCATCAACACGCCCATCGAACGGCAGGCAACCGGCTCGTATCCCTCGATGTCCATCCAGATCAGCCCGACATCGGCGGGATCGACGCCTGCCTGCAGCAGGATATCGCCGACCGGCCGGACGGGCACCGAGATCTTCTCGTCGGTCGGACTTTGCCGCAGCGCGCTGCTTTTGCCATGGTTCTTGTGATTGAGATAGAAATCGAGCTGGCCCTCGCGATCGCCGGCGGCGCAATTGACCGCAGTCACCATTTCCTTCAGGCCATTATCGGCAATATTGACCGCCAGCAGGCGAAAATTGCGCGGGTCCGGCTCGACGCTGACGATGCGGTCATAGGCGCCGCTCAAGGCAAAATAGCAGGTCTGCGTGCCGATATTGCCGCCGAGTTCCAGGAGCGCCGATCCCTTGCGCAACACGCCGTGTTCGCGCAGGACGCTCAGCAGGCGATCGACATGGTCGCGCTCGAAATGCCCTTTGCGAAAAACCTTGCGGCCGATGTAGTCGGCCGGCGAGAAACTGAGGACGTGATCGCCGCAATCGACCGTCATCGTCTTCACGCGGGGGCCGATCGCACTGACAAGGATATCCCGACCGAGCCTGGTGTCGAACAAGCGCGTGGCGATCGCGTCCCGCTTGCGGCGAAAAGCTCGCTTCCAGTATTTTCGTGTGAGAATCTTGGCGTCAAACATGAGCGCCATCTCTACACTGGCGCCATTCCGTTGCAAACGGACAAGGGCGACGCCGCCGCCACTCTCTGAAAATCAGGCAAAGTGCGCGCTCGCCTCTTTCGAAACGATATAGACCCGCAAGGGCTCACCCCGGCCTCTGACCGCAATCTCGCGGCTTTCGGTGCTGGCGACATCGGCTTCCGAAAGCTGCGCCACCGGCTCCGAAAAGACCAGCGCGGCGTTGAATTCCTTGGCGACGCTTTCCAGACGGCTGGCGACATTGACGGTATCGCCGATCGCCGTCACGTTCTTGACAGTGCCGTATCCCATCGAGCCCACTACCGCGAGACCGGTATGGATGCCGATGGCGATTTCGAGAGGGGCAGCCAGGTCATCAGCCAGCTCGGCGCTGAGCTTGTCGATCTCGTGGATGATCGCCGCGGCCGCCTTCAGAGCCTGACGATTGGCCTCCTTCGGGGTTGCGCGAAGGCCGAAGAGCGCCATCGCGCCATCGCCGATGAATTTGTCCAGCCGACCGCCATTTTCTTCGATGATGCGGCCAACGATGGCGAAATAGCGGTTGAGCAGGAAAACGATGTCGAAGGGCAGCCGCGATTCCGTCAGCGAGGTGAAATGGCGTAGATCGCAGAAGAATACGACGATCTCGCGCTCGCGGCCGGGACTTGCGGCCTGCGTGTAGACCGGGATCGCCGCCTCGGCCATCGGCGTCAGCAATGGCACCACGCTGACATTGCCGGTCGGGCGTAGCTGGCAGGCAAGCCTGATATCCGGCGTGGCGCCGATACGATTCAAGGTCTTCTGCTCCAGCGGCTCGGGCGGCGGCAGATTTTCGGCTCCCTCGATGATCTGCACGCGGCAGGTGGAGCATTGCCCCTTGCCTCCACAGACCGAATAATGGGGAATGCCGCCAAGACGGCTTGCCTCGAGCACGCTGAAGCCGCGCGGTGCGTGCACGATTTCCCCCCCTGCGTAACGAATGGCGACCTGATATTGCCGTTCTCGCAGTCTGCGATGCGCTCGGAAGGCAAAAAGAACGCCGATCGACAGACTGAAGGCGCCGTAGAATCCGGCGCGGTAAGGCCACAAGTCTTCCGCCATCTTACCGCCGGGCGCCGAGCCTGTTTCGCCAAAGCTTCGTACGTCGCTGTAATAGCCGCCGGGATAGCCACGTTCATCCTCCTGGGCGACCTCATGGGCCACTGTCTTTCCCATTGCGGCAAAGCCGAGCAAAGCGAGAATCGGCAGGACGATGGCAAGCGACAGCATGACGGGCGCGATCGCCATATACCAGCGGCGGTAGCGCAGCCAGAAATGAACGCCGATGCATCCGTGAAGCCAAACGATCAGGAGGACGAACGACTGGCGCATCCCATTGAACGGCGAAGTCACCCAGAGGGTGCGAACGATCGCCTTATAGGTGTCGTGATAACCGTAGACCTCATGAACGATGCGTGTCGCAACTATATGGTCGATCAGCAGAAGGGGGACCAGGAGACCGGTGACGATCTGAAAAGCCTCGCCGGCGGGCATGACGAGCGTCCTGCGCTTGTAGAGCATTCGCAGCACGAGCAGAATATGCAGGATCAGCGCCCCGTAGAGCAGCACGGTTCCGACCGGATTGCGCCAAACCGCCATGAACCAATGTTGCGCATGTTCGGCCATGCCGAGCGAGATCAGGCCGAGGGAATGGTTGGCCAAATGCATGATGACGAAAGCAAAAACGATCAGACCCGAGCCGAGACGCAGCTTTCGCACGAGGCGATCGGTCATGATTGGCTTTCTTGCCTCTATGGTCATCAAACCCAATGTATATTGCCCGTTCACAACTGATCCGAAAACGGTTATCGCCTATTCATCTACAGCGCCACACGTCAAATATGACGCGCAAAGGTCGCTGTAGCACTTTTAACCTGCTGCATAATTTTATCCTCAAATCGATTCCGATTTAAGGAATTATGCAGTAGCCGCAACGCCGCATTCTGTCGAGGATGCGGCTTTTTGAAGCAGGGATCTTATTGTCACGCAACGGGTCGGAATTCGGGCAATCCTTTCACGATTCGGGTTCCTGCCATCACTTAATCGTCAACCGTGTGACGACATCATGAAAATCGCCTTTTACGCTCCCTTGAAGTCGCCTGCCCATCCGGTTCCATCCGGCGACCGGCTGATGGCGCGCCAGATCATCGCAGCATTGAAGATGGCGGGGCATGAGGTTGAAGTCGCTTCCGAATTGCGCAGCTTCACGCCGACTCCGGACGCCGGCCCACGCGTTGAGATCGCCGGGCAGGCGAAAAGTGAGGCAGAGCAATTGCTGGAACAGTGGCGGGATACGGCACCGCCGGATCTATGGTTCACCTATCATCCCTATTACAAGACACCCGATCTCATCGGCCCGTCCGTCGCCAGGAGGCTTAATATCCCCTATGTCACGGCCGAGGCTTCCTACTCCCGCCGTCATGACGAGACCGGCTGGCACGAGAACCAGCGCCTTATTGCCGATGCGGTAAGGCTAGCCACCGTCAATCTATGCTTCACCGAGCGCGACCGGATCGGTTTGCTCGATGCAATTCCCGAGGGCCGTTACGAGCGCTTCCCACCCTTCATCGATACCGCGCCCTTTGCACGCTCCTCCCCCGATCCGCGACGGCTGATTACGGTGGCGATGTTGCGCAGGGGCGACAAGTTCGACAGCTACGCCATGCTGGCAAGTGCGCTCGATCTCATCCGCGATCAGGATTGGACCTTGACTATCATTGGCGACGGGCCGATGCGGGCCGAGGCAAGGTCGTTGTTTTCCACGTTCGGTGAAAACCGCATTATCTGGCGCGGAGAGCGCTCTACCGCAGAGATCGCGCAAGAGCTGGCAACCGCCGGCCTTTATGTCTGGCCCGGCTGCAACGAAGCCTATGGCCTTGCCTATCTCGAGGCGCAGGCAGCGGGCCTGCCCGTCGTCGCGCAGGCAACGGCCGGTGTGCCTGAGGTGGTGATGGCGGGCATGACAGGACTTCTAACACAGGAAGGCGATATGGAGGCCTATGCCGGGGCTATCGCCGAGCTTTTGAACGACGCGAGCCGGCATCGGGCCATGGCAGACGCAGCCTATGACTTCGCGCATCAGGAGCGTTCACTGCCCGCCGCATCGAAGCGGCTGGAAACCATTCTTCGAAAATATCTGGGAGACACCTATTATGAGCGATAGAGCCGATTGGCAGCCCCTGCGCGACGAGCTGTGGCGATGGAGCGAGGCCGGACGAAAGGTGAAATTCTGGTTCCGCGACGATGACGCCATCGAGCCGACCCCTGCCCTCGACCGGCTTCTATCGCTTGCCAATCGTTTCGACGTGCCGATGGCGCTTGCGATCATCCCGGGACCGACGGGCAAGGCACTCGCCGAACGTCTGGCGCGGGAAAGCCGCATCACCGCCACCGTGCATGGCTGGACCCACCAGAACTATGCGCCTGACGACACCAAGAAGCAGGAACTCGGCCTGCACCGGCCGCAGGCGGTCGTGCTGGACGAGCTGCACCGCGGCTTCGATAAGCTCGAAGCTCTTTATGGCAAGCAGTTCGTACCGCTGCTGGTGCCGCCGTGGAACAGGATTGACGATGCGCTGCTGCCGCATCTTGCCCCCTTCGGCTATCGCGCCGTCTCCGTCTTCGGATTGGCAAAACGGGGCCCCATCGGCCTGATCAACACGCATATCGATATCATGAGATGGCACGGGGTGCGCGGCGGTCTACCGCATGCCGAAGTGATCGGACGTCTCGTGGAAGAGCTCCGGATCCGCTTCGACGGTCACGACGAACCGATCGGGGTGATGACGCACCATCTCGTCCATGACGATCTCGCCTGGGATTTTGTCGAGACACTGTTCGAAGAAACGGCCGACCATGCCGCCATCGAATGGCGGCCGGTCGGCAACTTCGTATACTAAAGCGCATCGCACTTAGCTAAGTTCCTGGGCAAGCCCGATGAGAAGCCCTTCAGGCCCGCGGATATAGCAGAGGCGATATGCGTTGCCATACCGGACGACCTCGCCGACGAGCTGCGCGCCGCGCATGCGGAGCCTTTCAAGGGTGTCATCGATGTCGTCCACGGCAAACATGACACGGAGATAGCCCAAAGCGTTGACCGGGGCGTTGCGATGATCCGCGACGACAGGCGGCGCAAGGAAACGGGAGAGCTCCAGCCGGCTGTGGCCGTCCGGCGTTCGCATCATGGCAATTTCGACGCGCTGATCGCCGAGCCCGGTGATGCGCCCGGCCCACTCTCCCTCAATCGTCGCCTGCCCTTCGAGCTCAAGACCAAGTTCGCGAAAGAAATCAATCGTCGCTGCCAGGTCTTCGACGACGATTCCGACATTGTCCATCCGTTTGACGGCCATGCTTGCAACCTCCCGAAAGTCGTTCCAGTCTACGGGGTGTGGCCCGGTCTAACGACGGACGCTTGCGGCCAAACGTACCTCAGAGCTGCAGCGATTGTCCGTCAAAGGCGAAGAACGCTTCAGGGAAGCTCTTCTGCGCATCGTGCTGCATGTCATCCAGTTCGCGGTCCGTGCGGCCAGGCGCATGATGGAACATGGCAAGCCGCTTGGCACCGGCCTTCTTGGCGAGCTTGATGCCCTCCTGCCATGTAGAATGGCCAAAACCGAGATATTTCTGCATCTCCGCTTCGAGATAGGTCGCATCGTAGATGGCAAGATCTGCATCCGCCATCAGTTCGAGCGCCGCCTCATCGAGTTTGCCTGCCACATGCTCGGTATCATAGACCATGGCGATCACCCGGCCCGCCCATTCGATGCGATAGCCGATACAGCCGCCGGGATGGTTCAGCCTCGTCGTATGGATGACGATGCCCGGATGCGGCTTCAAGGTATCGCCGGCGGCGAAATCGCGGAAATTCATCGTGGCACGACAGATGTCGGGTTCAACAGGAAACCACGGCGGCCGCATGAACTGGCCGATCAACTGCCGCGTCGTCGTCTTGCCCGCCAGATGGCCCGACCAGAGATCGACGCTGACGCGCGGATCGTAGATGGCGTTGAAGAAAGGCAGCCCGATGATGTGGTCGTAGTGGGAGTGAGTGAAGAAGAGATCGATATCGCGGACCCCCTCCTTGGCAAGCGAGCCGGCCGCTTCGCGCAAACCCGTTCCGGCGTCGAATAAGATATGCCTGCCCGCATGCCGTAACTCTATGCACGACGTATTACCGCCGTACCGCTCAAATTCCGGTCCCGATACAGGGATGCTTCCCCGCACGCCCCAAAATTTCAGCTCAAAACTATCGTTGTTCATGGAAGTTTTTACACCATTCCCCTTTCGGTCAAAAAAAGCACACTTTTGCTATCGTGCGAAGCCAGCAATTTCTAAAAGTCGTGCAGTGGTAAAAACTGGATCTCATCGGTCGGCCGACACAGATCGTTGAACGGATTGCCGCCAACGGATCGCACAGATCTAATATAGGTATGAAATGGCAGAATAGATAAGAGGCGGGAATTCGCGTGTGACGCCAGCGACCCAAATTATATTAGCGCTCAATGAAAAGCGAATCTTGGGAAGAGCCAAGAAGATTTGGGAGAAACTTGGGCGCCTTTATCTTACAGCGTCGCGGCCGACCGTGCGGCCTGTTCGTAATAGCCGGACAATGCCCTGAGATGCGAAGCAATATCGGAGAGGTCATCTTGCGAGAGACCCGATACCTTCGTCGCCTCGACAAGCAGCCGCTCGCGAATTTCGGTATAGCGCTTCAGCGCGTCCAGGCCCTTGTCGGTGACCCGGATGGTCTTTTCCTTGCCGATCTTGCCGCTTTTGACAAGGCCTGCCGCCTCGAGCTTCTTGATGGCGTAGTTGGCGACATGCGTGTCCTCGATGTCGAGGACGAGGCAGAGATCGGCAAGCGTTTTCGGCCGGTCGCGATGCCGCACGGAATGGATGATCAGGATCTCGATCGGCGAAAGGCCAGGCACGCCGGCCGCCGCCATGCAGCGCACCAGCCATCGATTGAAGGCATGCGAAAAGAGAATAGACCCATATTCCAGCTCCGACAGGGCCGGCGAGCTACCACCGGCCAGATGGGCCGACGATACGATCAATTCACGCCGTTCGCTCTTTTCCTCGGACGTCACCTGAAACTCCTTCGAACCCGGATCAAGGCCCTGCAGATCAACAGGCCGAGCGGTCAATTGCCGCTCGGCTCCAACATTAGATTCCTATTCACTCCGCTTTCCGTAGCCACCGCCGGTGGGGGTGACGACGGTAAAGGCCTCGCCCGCTTCGAGCACGGTATGGGCCGAACCGATCAATTCCTCGATCTTGCCATCGTTGCGTCGGACATAGTTGCGGCCGGTCTGGCCGGCTTCGCCGCCCTTGACGCCGAAGGGCGCCACACGCCGATGTCCCGACAGGATCGCGAATTCCAGCTTTTCGCGTGTGCGAATGGTGCGCTGTGTGCCGTTGCCGGCATTCCACTTACCGCGTCCGCCTGAATTCGGACGAATGTGGAAATCCTCCAGCACGACGGGGAAACGCGTCTCGAGGATTTCGGGATCCGTCAGGCGCGAATTGGTCATATGCGTGTGGACGGCATCGGCGCCGTTGAAGCCCGGTCCTGCCGGCGCTCCCGAGCAGATCGTCTCGTAGTACTGATAGACGTCGTTGCCGAAGGTCAGATTGTTCATCGTGCCTTGAGCGGCGGCAAGCGCCTCGGCGGCGCCGAATAGGCAGTTGGTCACGGCCTGGCTGACCTCGACATTGCCTGCAACGACGGCGGCCGGGTATTCCGGCGTCAGCATCGTGCCTTCGGGGATGATGATGCGGATTGGCCTCAGGCACCCCGCATTCATCGGGATATCGGCCTCGACGAGAACACGGAAAACATAGAGTACAGCGGCCCGCGTCACCGGCTGCGGCGCATTGAAATTATCCGGGCGCTGCGCCGAGGTGCCGGTGAAATCGACCGTCGCCTCGCGCTTGTGCTTGTCGACCGAGATCTTGACGACGATCTTGCAGCCCTGATCCATCTCATAGCTGAATTCGCCGTCCGACAGACGGTCGAGAACGCGGCGCACGCTTTCTGCCGCGTTATCCTGAACATGGCCCATATAGGCATCGACGACATCTTCGCCGAAGTGAACGATCATCTTCTTCAGCTCGGCGACGCCCTTCTCGTTGGCAGCGACCTGGGCCTTCAAATCGTTGATGTTCTGCGCCAGCGTACGCACCGGATAGCGCGCACCCGTCAGCAGTTTGGTAAGTTCTGCCTCACAGAATCGGCCGCGATCGAGCAGCTTGAAATTGTCGATATAGACGCCTTCTTCCTCAATATGGGTAGCGAGCGGCGACATCGATCCCGGCGAAATCCCGCCGATATCGGCATGGTGGCCGCGGCTGGCGACCCAGAAGCGGATCTTCTCACCCGCATCGTCGAAGACCGGGGTACAGACGGTCAGATCGGGCAGATGCGTGCCACCATTGTAAGGCGCGTTGATCAGGAAGACGTCGCCCGGATGGATGACGGCGTTTTCGCGGATCGCGGTCGCGACGGAGGCATCCATGGAACCGAGATGAACCGGCATATGCGGCGCGTTGGCCACCAGATTGCCTTCGGCATCGAAGACGGCGCAGGAAAAATCCAGCCGTTCCTTGATGTTGACCGAATAGGCGGTGTTCTGCAGCGTCATGCCCATCTGCTCAGCGATCGACATGAAGAGATTGTTGAAGATCTCCAGCATGACGGGATCGGCCTTGGTGCCGATGGCATTGCGTTCGGGCAGCGCCTTGATGCGCTTGAGGACGATATGATCCTTGACCGTCAGCTGCGCCTGCCAGCCGTCCTCGATGACAATCGTCTGGTTCGGCTCGATGATGATGGCCGGGCCGGTCACGGTCTGGCCGGGCTTGATCGCCTGGCGCAGGACGACGGCCGCATCATGGCTATCGCCGTTCGAGTAGAAGGCGGTGCGCCTTGCCGCTTCAGCTTCACCTTCGGCGCTCGTCTCCAGCTCGACTGCGATATCGGCCGCAGCGCCGCCGATCGTTTCGATCTCGACGGCCTCCACGACCAAAGGCTTGTCCTCGGCAACGAAGCCGAAGCGGCGCTTATGCAGGGCCTCGAACTGACTGCGCAGCCGTGATGGAGCGTCGATTTCCGGAAAGGTCGTCTCGACTGCCAGCAGGGTATCGGTGCCGGCATAGCGGATGTGGGCGCGCTGGACCGTCTTGATCTCGGCCGTTGCGACGCCCTGCGCTTCCAGTTCGGGCACGCATTCGCCGCGCAGTTCGCTGCCAAGCGCTGCGATAGCTGCTGGCGCGGCATCATCGAGGGAAACACCGAGCGCCTTTTGACGCGTTGCGCGGATATCGGCAAGCCCCATGCCATAGGCGGAGAGAAGGCCGGACATCGGGTGCAGAAGGATGCTCTTCATCCCAAGCGCATCTGCGACCAGGCAGGCATGTTGCCCACCGGCGCCGCCGAAGCAGTTGAGCGCATAGCGGGTGACGTCATAGCCGCGCTGCACCGAGATCTTCTTGATTGCCTCGACCATGTTGGCAACCGCGATGCGGATGAAGCCGTCGGCGACGTCCTCCGGGCTGCGGCCATCATCGATTTCAGCCGCGAGTGCTGCGAACTTGGCACGCACCGTCTCGACATCGAGCGGCTGATCCTGGTTGGGTCCGAAGATCGAGGGGAAGAATTCCGGCAGAAGCTTGCCGGCCATGACGTTGGCATCGGTGACGGCCAGCGGGCCGCCGTTGCGGTAGCAGGCCGGGCCTGGAAAGGCGCCAGCCGAATCTGGACCGACGCGGAAGCGATCGCCATCGAAATGCAGGATCGAGCCACCGCCGGCCGCAACGGTATGGATGAGCATCATCGGCGCACGGACGCGGACGCCGGCCACTTCCGTTTCAAAGGCGCGCTCATATTCGCCGTCGAAATGCGCCACATCCGTCGAGGTGCCGCCCATGTCGAAGCCGATGACATTGGCAAAGCCCGCCTGTTCGCCTGTCTTTGCAAGGCCAACCACGCCGCCAGCCGGACCGGAGAGGATGGCATCCTTGCCCTGGAACATGTCAGCGGCCGTCAATCCGCCTGACGACATCATGAACATGACGCGCGCGCCTGTGCGCTCGACATCGAGTTCATCGCAGACCTGGCGGATGTAACGGCCGAGCACCGGCGAGAGATAGGCGTCGATGACAGCCGTATCGCCGCGGCCGACAAGCTTGATCAGCGGCGAGACCTCATGGCTTACTGAGACCTGTTCGAAGCCGATCGATCGTGCGATCCGCGCTACCGCGGCCTCATGCGCCGGAAATTTATAGGCATGCATGAAGACGATGGCGACGGAGCGATAACCCCTAGCGAGAAGGTCGCGCAGCGCAGCTTCCGCAGCCTTTTCATCCAGAGCCAGTTCGACGGTGCCGTCGGCAAGCACGCGCTCCTCGATCTCGACAACATCTTCGTAAAGCGCTTCCGGCTTTACGATCTCGGTCGCGAAGATCTTCTTCCGCTCCTGATAGCCGATGCGCAGCGCGTCGCGAAATCCCTTGGTCGTCACAAGCGCGAGGCGTTCGCCCTTGCGCTCGAGCAGCGCATTGGTGGCGACCGTCGTGCCCATGCGGACCTCACCGATCGCACCTTGAGGAACCGGCTCGCCCTTGCCAAGACCAAGATGGAGACGAATGCCATGAACGGCTGCGTCGCGGTAAGCCTCGGGATTTTCCGAGAGGACCTTGCGGGCGTGGAGAGTGCCAGACGGATCGCGCCCGACCACGTCGGTAAAGGTACCGCCGCGATCGATCCAGAAATCCCAACGACCCGAAATCTTCTCCGACAAATCCGCCTCCAGCAGAACGACGTCAACAACGATGATAATATATCGATAAATCGTCAACGTTTTATCGTCAACATGAATCTCGATGCCCGCAGCCGCGGACGATTTTTGTCAGCATAACGCTTATGGCGAGCCCGACCTATTCCTCGAAGCGGCTCGTTCCCTCGCGATCATGATCATATCGTCTTGCTAGCGGAAACGGCGGCAGCCAGGATTCGCGGCGGACGGTCCAGAGTTCGTAGGTCGGCCTCAACTGATCGGGAGCATCGAGAGACCCGAGGTTCACTTCGATTTCATCCGCGCTTCGCGAGAAAACAGGCGAACCGCAGTGAGGGCAGAAAAATCGGCCGGCATAGTCGCGTGTTTCGCCTTCGATCGTCACCGCATCCTCGGGAAAGATCGCGGAGGCATGGAAAAGCGCGCCGTGATGCTTGCGGCAGTCGAGACAATGACAAATGCCGACACGATAGGGGCGCCCCGACGCAACAATCCGCACCTTGCTGCATAGGCAGCCGCCGGTAAATCGGTCCATCTTGCACCTCCTCAGAAACAAGCAGGCGGAGTGTCTACGATAAACGGAACAGTCGCCGCAACCGCAAGCGGCTGGTGAAAGCATAGCGTTTCATTATAAGGCCGCACTTCATTGGAATACAGCCGGAGTGGATGCGCTAATGTAGTCCACCGACACCGAGCAGACGCTCGACCGCACCATGATCCGCAGCCAGAGCCTCGGGCGTCCCCTTCCAGGCAAGCCGACCGCGCTCCAGAATGATGACATCGCTGGCAAAATCGAGCGCGCTCTGGATGCGCTGCTCGACCAGTAGGATCGTCATGTCGCCCGCCTTGGCGAGCTTGGCGAAGGCCGTCATCAACTCCTCGCAGATGACGGGCGCCAGCCCCTCCAGCGGCTCGTCGAGAAGCAGGACTGTGGGGCGGCCGAGGATCGTGCGGGCGGTCGACAGCATCTGCTGCTCGCCGCCGGAAAGCTGGCTGCCTAAATTTTTGCGACGCTCCTTCAGGCGCGGGAACATGTCATAGGCTTCCTGCAAAGCGCTCTTCGGCCGTTCCTTCAGCCCAACGGAGAGATTTTCCTCCACCGTCAGCGTCGGAAAAACGTCGCGCGTCTGCGGCACATAGCCGAGGCCCTGATGGGCGCGGCGGGCGCTTGGTAGGCCGGCGATATCGGCCGAGCCCAGCCGGATGCGGCCATCATAGCGCCGGGTCTGCCCGGCGAGCGTGGCAAGCAGCGTGCTCTTGCCCATGCCGTTGCGACCGAGCACGGCAAGCCTGCCGCCGGCCGGCACGGAAAAGGAAACCCCTTCCAGCACCCGCGTCGACCCGTAGCCGGCCGACAGGTTTTCGACTTCAAGCGGCGTGGCCGGCATTGGCGTAGCTCCCAAGATAGGCTTCGCGCACCCGCGCATCCTGCGTCACATCTTTCGGCGAACCATCGAATATGATCGTGCCGGCGGCGAGCACGACCACGCGCTTGGCAAAACGGAAAACGAGGTCCATGTCATGCTCGATCATCAGCACGGCGAGATCTGCCGGCAGATCGGCCAGTGCCTGCTCGATGCGGCCGGTATCGCTCTGCGGCACGCCGGCGGCGGGCTCGTCGAGCAGAAGCACCTTTGGCTTCAAGGCCATGGCGACGGCGATTTCCAGAAGCCGCTGTTGGCCGTAAGCAATCTCGCTGACCTTGCGATGCGCGAGAGATGCGAGACCGAGCGTGCCGAGTAACTCCTCCGTCTCGGCCATGACATCGCGCATGGCGAGGAAATTGCCGAACATGCGACCGGAGCGACCCGTCCGCTGCAGCACCGCCATGCCGACATGCTCGGCCGGAGTCATGTCCTGAAACAGCCGCGTCACCTGGAAAGAACGCACCAGCCCGCGCCTGACACGGCCGATGGCATCGACCTTGTTGACGCTCTGACCCCCGATGCGGACCTCGCCGGAATCCGCTTGCAGATTGCCCGTGACGAGATTGACGAAGCTGGTCTTGCCGGCGCCGTTCGGGCCGATCAGAGCGACGCGATCTCCCGGCGCCATCGACAGGCTGACATTGTTCGTCACCGTCAGGCCGCCGAACGCCTTCTTCAGATTGCTGACCTCGAAAATCGCACTCATGCCCGCGCCTCCCGGCGGCGGGCCACATAGGCGGCGGCCGTACCGTAAATACCCTTGGGCGCGAAGAGAACGACGAGGATCAGCAAAGCGCCGACGATCGTCAGCCAATGGAAGGGATTGGCGGCCGAGACGTAATCCTCGAACAGCATGAAGATCAGCGTGCCGACGAGCGCACCGAACAGCGACCCGGTGCCGCCGAGCACGAGCATGACAAGTGCCTCGGCCGATTGCGTGAAGGAGAGGCTGTCGAGGCCCACGACCTGCGTCGAGATCGCATTCAGCGCGCCGCCGATACCGGCAACGGCGCCGGAAATCATGTACATCTTGATCAGCGTCACTTTCGGCGATGCACCCATGGCGCGGATGCGCAAGGGATCCTGCCTGATACCGCGGCAGAGCATGCCGAAGGGAGAACGGACGAGAAAGCGCAAAAGCACGAGTGCGATCAGCAGCAGTGCCACGCCGTAAAGATAGGCCGTATGCCCATAGAGATCGAACTCAAAAACACCGAACAAAGGATCGGCCGATATGCCCGACAATCCATCGCTGCCGCCTGTCCAGCTCGATGCCTTGTTGGCGAACTCATGGAAAAGATAGACCAGCGCGATCGACAGCACGAGTTGCGGCAATCCATGCGCTCTCAGGATAACGACGCCACAGATCAGGCCGGCGATGGCTCCGGCGACGATGCCGGCAAGCGTCATCAGCAGCGGATCATTGATGCCGTAATGGGCCGATGCGATGCCGGCAGCGTATGCGCCGGCACCGAACAGCGCTGCATGGCCGAGGGTCGCCACGCCGCAATAGCCGGTGACGAGATCGAGCGAGAGGACAAGAAGCGCGATCGCGATCAGCCGCGTGAGAAGGGCGAGATTATCTGGAAACAAGAGGTAGCCGGCAGCAGCCAACAAGACGATGATCGCTACCGCGATGATATCCTGTCCAAGTGTGCGGTGTCTGGTCACGATCGTCGCCGCCTCTCTTTCAAGGGTCAAGGCCATGTTACTTCATTCTCCCTGCAAAGCCGCGCGGGAAGACGCAGACAATGGCGATGACGGCCAGGTAGAAGAAGAATTCCCCATATTCCGGCATGAGGTAACGGCCAGTCGTATCGATGCAGCCGAGGATGAGACAGGCGAGCAGCGCGCCGGAAATCGAACCGGCACCGCCGACGGAGACGACAACGAGGAACGTTACCATATAGCGCAGGGCATAATAGGGTTCGACCGGCAGCAGCTCGGCACCCACGACGCCACCGAAGGCCGCAAGCCCGACGGCAATGGCGAAGCTGACCGCATAGACCACTTCCGTCCTGACTCCGAGAGCGGCCGCCATTGCAGCATTATCGACCGAAGCGCGCAGCTTCACGCCGAAGGAGGTCTTCTCGATCGTGTACCACAACGCCAAAGCGGCGATGAGGCCGCAGACGATCGCGAAGATGCGATGGGTGCCAATGGTACGGAAGCCAAGGTCGACAGAGCCCTGCAGGCTGCCTGGCAAGGGAATGGTCTTCAAAGTCGGGCCGAAGACGTAGTTGGCGATACCGATGATGCAGAAGGTGATGCCGATCGTCATCAGAACCTGCGTCAACTCAGGCGCACTATAGATGCGCCGATAGAGCAGCCGTTCGATCGGGATGGAGATGATGACGGTGCCCACCACCGCCAGTAATACGGCGGCAGCATAGCCAAGGCCAAGATCGTGCGCGGCGTAGGAGGCGATATAACCGCCGATCATGGCAAAGGCGCCATGGGCCAGATTGACGACGCGCATCAGCCCCATCGTGACCGAGAGGCCGATGGAGATGACGAACAGCACCATGCCGTAAGCGAGGGCATCGACTGCTATGCTGAGCACGGTTTGCATTGAAATTGCTGGTCCGGTTGTTGTTGCGCGGCCGCTGTCGTCACACCCCTGACCGGAGGCTTCCGATCAGGGGTAGGAGCTTCAGGAGCGCTTACTTCGCGGCAGCAAGGCCTGGATCGCCCTGCTTCTCGAAGGTCTGGATTTCCTTGTTGTAGTACTTGCCGTCATCGCCCTTGGCGACCTCACGCAGATAGATGTTCTGCGTGATATGCCGGCTTTCCGCATCGATGGTGACTGGGCCGCGTGGGCTGACCCAAGACAGGCCCTTCACGGCATCGACCGCCTTCTGCGCATCCTGCTTGCCGCCAGTCGCCTCGATCATCTTGTAGATGACATGCATCCCGTCGAAGGCGCCGACGGCCGGGAAGGTCAGCTCGGCAGGATTGCCGATCGCCTTGCCGGCAGCTGCGACGAAGGCCTTGTTTTCGGGCGAGTCATGCGAAATCGCATAATGGAAGGTCGTTTGCATGCCGAGTGCCGCGTCGCCGAGCGCCGGCAGATCGGACTCCTGCGTCAGGTCGCCGGGTGCAAAGAGCTTGATGCCGGCTGTTTTTAGGCCATTCTCATTATAGGCCTTGACGAAACCGAGCGTCGTCGGGCCGGATGGCAGGAAGGCGAAGACGCCCTGCGCGCCGGAATCCTTGATGCGCTGCATGATCGGGCTGAAATCATTGGTCGAAAGCGGCATACGGATCGCCTGCACCACTTCGCCACCCTGCTTCTCGAAACCGGCCTTGAAGGCGTTTTCGGCATCGACGCCCGGACCGTAATCGCTGACAACGGAGATAACCTTCTTCACGCCGGCGTCAAAGGCGACCTTGGCGATCGGAGTCGAGGTCTGCCAGGTGGTGAAGGAGGTGCGCACGACAAGCGGGCTCTTGGTGACGATCGCCGAAGTTGCTGCATTGAAGATCACCATCGGCACATTGGCCTGCTTGAGGATCGGCGTCACGGCCATCGCGTCCGGCGTGAAGTAGAAGCCGGCGAGATACTGCACCTTCTCCTTGACGACGAGCTCCTGAGCGAGCGACTTCGATTGGGCCGGATCAGCCGCAGGCAAATCGCGGTAGATCACCTCCACCTCGTCATTGCCGACCTTCTTGCCATTGACAGCCATATAGGCGTCGATGCCCGCCTTGAAATTCTTGCCCTGCAGCGCGAACGGCCCGGAAAACGGACCGATGATGCCGACCTTGATGGTATCGGCATAGGCGGCACCGCCAAGAGCAACGGCCGCGATGGCGGCCAAGACAAACCGTTTCATTTTTCTCCTCCCGGCAGCCGTCTTTTTAAGCCGCCCTTGATCATTCAAATTCTGATCATCGCCAATTTCTCATGTGAAATGGTGATGTAAAATGAAATAAAACCTTGCTTCCATATCGTTTCAGTTATTAATGGCGACGAATATCCTACTCGGCTGCCGTTCCCAAGCGCTTGATCGAATCGAGCAGTTGCAACGCGTGGCGCAATGAGGCTGCCGTCGCCACTACCATAGGCGGCAACAGCAGCCATTCCAATGTCCAGGCGGCACCGGAGCGCTCCTGCTCGTGCACGAGCGACTGGTGAATGCCCGAAAGCTGCACGGCATTGAAGCGGGCAAGCGTGACCAACGTTTCCGCCGCGACGGGGTTCTGCTTGTGCGGCATAGCCGAGGAGCCGCCGCCGCCGGCAAGCTCGATCTCGTCGCCCGCCTGCGCCAGAAGGGCAACATCCTGGCCGATCTTGCCGAGGCTGCCCGAGATCATGGATAAGAGCCCGGCAAGCTCGGCAATGCGCCCTCTCTGGCTTTGCCATTGCGGCTCGTCCGTCAGGCCAAGCGCTTGTGCCAGCGAACTCCTGATTTCCGCCGCCTGCGGCCCGAATTTCTCCAACGTGCCAGCCGCCCCACCGAACTGCAGCGGAAAACTCTCCTGCGTCAGCCGATCGCGATATTGATCGAGCGGATGCTGCCATGCCCGCAGCCGATCGGACACGGTGATCGCGATCGCGGCCTGCATTCTGGTGTGGCCCATGAGCCTGTTCGATCCGCAACGCTCATCCAGCTTGGCGAGCGCGGACGATACGGCAAAGAGGCGGCCGCTCAGGATAAAGGCGGCCGCCTTCAGACGCATCATTAAGCTGGTATCGATGACATCCTGACTGGTGGCGCCGAAATGGACATGTTTGCCGGCACCCTCACCAACGGCCTTGCGCAGCTGCCTGATAAGCTCAGGCACGACGACGCCATCCGATGCCGTTGCCGTCTTCAGGCTTGACAGGTCAGGCTCGAAATCCGTGCAGACCTCCGCGATCCGCCCAGCCGCCGCTTGCGGGATCAACCCATGCTGCGCCTCGACCTCGGCAAGTGCCGCTTCGAAGGCCAGCATGGAACGAATATCGCCCTGGGCCGAGAAATAGGCCGCAATCTCCTCGTCACCGAGGAGGCCGGACAGGAACGGATGATCGAAGGGAGAAACGCTCATGACCTATATATCGAGGAAAACCGTTTCCTTGTCGCCCTGCAAATGGACATCGAAGGTGTAGACGGAGCCTTCCTTCGCGGCAATCAGCGTCGCGAGGCGATCCCGATGCTCGATGCGCGCCAGCAAGGGATCTTCAGCATTGGCTGTAGCCTCTTCGGGAAAATACATCCGCGTGTGCAGGCCGATATTGATACCGCGCGCAACGATCCAGACGGTGATATGCGGCGCCATCTTGCGGCCGTCCTTGAAGGGAACACGGCCGGGCTTGATGGTTTCGAAGCGGAAAACGCCATCGGTGGAATTAGTCGGGCAGCGGCCCCAGCCGGTAAAATTCGGATCGGCCGTGCCGCGCAGCTCCGATGGGCTATTGTACAATCCGGCGCTGTCCGCCTGCCAGATTTCGAGGACGGCATCCTTGACCGGCGCTCCAGCGCCATCGAGAACCCTGCCCGTCACCGTGATGCGCTCGCCAAGCGTCTTGTCATTGACCATGACGGAGCCGAGGTCGGTTTCGTAGACGCCGCCGATTTCGCTGTAATTCGGCGTCAGGCCGATATGGACGTAAGGTCCTGCCGTCTGCGACGGCGTTTCCTTGAGATAGCCGAGTTCCTGTACCATCAATTGCCCTCCAGCCGGTTTTCGAACAGGGTCGAACGGCGACCGCGCAGCACGATATCGAATTTATAGGCGCGGGCATCCATCGGGATCGTATTACCCCAGTCAAGCGGCGCAATCAGCTGCTCGATCGCCTGTTTGTCAGGGATCGTGCCGACGATCGGACATTTCCAGATCATCGGATCGCCCTCGAAATACATTTGCGTGATCAGCCGCTGCGCGAAGCCGTGACCGAAGACGGAGAAGTGGATATGGGCCGGGCGCCAGTCATTGACGCCGTTCGGCCATGGATAGGCGCCGGGGCGAATGGTGCGGAAAGCGTAGCGGCCCTCATCATCGGTGATGGCGCGGCCGCAGCCGCCAAAATTCGGATCGATGGCGGCGAGATAGGTTTCTTTCTTGTGGCGGTAGCGCCCGCCGGCATTGGCCTGCCAGAATTCGAGTAGCACGCCCGGCACCGGCCGGCCACGCTCGTCGAGCACACGGCCATGCACGATGATCCGTTCACCGATGGCACTTTCGCCGGGCTTGGCGAAGTTATGGATCAGGTCGTTGTCGAGCTCGTTCAATATGGAATGACCGAAGACCGGTCCGGTGATCTCCGAGATCGTGCCGTCGAGCGAGAGCAGCGCGCGCTGCGGCGAGCGCAGCACGGAGGTCTTATAGCCGGGCGAAAATGCCGGCGGATGCCAGGCGCGGTCTCTCGCGAAAAAGGCGCCCGTCTCGGGCTTGCTGTTGCTTCTATCGGACATGTCTGCCTCGTTTCATGCCGCCCGTTCGGCGTCCATCTGTTCGAAAACCTGCTTGGCGATCTTGATCGCGTGGTTGGCGGCCGGCACGCCGGCATAGATCGCCACATGCAGAAGCGCTTCGCAGATGTCCTCGCGCGTCGCGCCGGTATTGCGCGTTGCGCGCACATGCATGGCCACCTCATCATCCTGACCAAGTGCGGCCAGAAGCGCGATCGTCACGATGGAGCGCTCGCGCCGGCTGAGCGTCGGGCGCGACCAGACGTGCCCCCAAGCCGCCTCGGTGATCAGCTCCTGGAAAGGCTGGTCGAACTCCGTCACAGCTTGCTGGGCGCGATCGACATGATCATCGCCGAGCACGGCACGGCGTGTCGCCATGCCCTGCAGATAGCGCTCGGACGGCGCGGTGGGGTCATTCATCAGGCTTATTCTCCACGCAGGACGACATCGATGAAGGCACGGATGACTTCGGTCAACGCCTCGGGTTGTTCGACGCAGGGAATATGGCCGGCGTCCTTGATGACTTCATAGCGCGCATTCGGAATGAGCTTGGCCGTCGACAGTACCAGTTCCGGCGGGGTCGAGCCGTCCTGATCGCCGACGATGCAAATGGTGGGCACGGCGATCTTGGCCGCGGCTTCGGTCAGATCGGCATCGCGAAGGGCAGCACAAGTGGCGGCGTAACCGGCGACCGGCTGGCGGATCAGCATGTTGCAATAGCCGGCGAAGGCGATGTTTTCCGGACGGCGGAAGGCCGGCGTGAACCAGCGCTCCATGATGGAATCGACGATGGATTCAATGCCATGTGCCTCGACCTGCTCGATGCGGGCATTCCAGCTGTCGGCCGTGCCGATCTTGTGAGCGGTATCGCAGAGGATCAGCGCCCGCACCAGATCCGGGCGCCGCTGATAGAGCGACTGCGCCACCATCCCACCGACCGATAGGCCGCAGATAATGGCGCTCTTGACCGACAGGAAATCGAGCAGACCGGCAAGATCGGTCGCATGATCCTCGATAGAATAGGGCATCTGGCCGAGATCGGAGAGGCCATGGCCGCGCTTGTCGTAAAGAACGATGGCGAAATCGCCGGCGAGCCGCACGATCACATCCCGCCAGATCCGAAAATCGGTGCCGAGCGAATTGGCAAAGACAAGAACCGGCTTGTCGGCGGGGCCGCCAATGATCTGATAGTGGATCGTGACGTCGTTGATGCGGGCAAACTGCACTGGAAATCTCCTCGGACGCGAGATTGGATGTATAATCCGGTTAAGTAAAATGATATTTCTTTGCTCTACGATAACTCCAAGGTTATGAATTAACATGCTCGACGCACGTATCAAGTTCCGCCATCTGCAGACCTTTGTCGAGGTTGCGCGCCAGAAAAGCGTGATCAAGGCGGCCGGACTGCTGAATATCAGCCAGCCGGCAGTGACGAAAACGATCCGCGAGCTGGAAGAAGCGCTTGGGGTCGCCGTCTTCGAGCGCGATGGGCGCGGCATCCGCATCACCCGCTACGGCGAAGTCTTTCTCCGCCATGCCGGCGCGGCACTCACCGCCCTCAGGCAGGGGCTGGATTCCGTCTCGCAGGAGCGTTCCGGTGAAGCGCCACCGATCCGCGTCGGCGCGCTGCCGACGGTCTCGACGCGGATCATGCCGCGGGCAATGGACCTGTTTCTCAAAGAGGAGACCTGGAGCCGCATCAAGATCGTGACAGGCGAGAATGCCGTGCTTCTGGAGCAATTGCGCGTCGGCGATCTCGATCTGGTCGTCGGCCGATTGGCAAGCCCCGACAAGATGACCGGTTTTTCCTTCGAGCATCTCTATTCCGAACAGGTCGTCTTCGCCGTCCGGGCCGGCCATCCGCTGCTGTCCGACAGGCAATCGCTGTTTTCCGATCTCAACCTCTATACGGTCCTGATGCCGACGCGCGGCTCGATCATCCGACCTTTCGTCGAGAGCTTTCTGATCGCCAACGGCGCCGGCGGATTGCCCAACCAGATCGAAACCGTGTCCGACTCCTTCGGCCGCGCCTTCGTGCGCTCCAGCGACGCCATCTGGATCATCTCGGCCGGCGTCGTTGCCGGCGATGTCAATGACGGGCTGCTAGCGCTTCTGCCGATCGATACCAGCGAGACGAAGGGACCTGTGGGTTTGACCATGCGCACCGACGCCATTCCAAGCCTGCCCCTGTCCATCCTGATGCAGACGATCCGGGAAGCAGCAAGCGAGGTCGCCAAGAAGTTTGGAGGCGGCTTAGAAAACTGAAAATGCCCTTCACCCCAGCCCTCTCCCCGTTTTAACGGGGAGAGGGGGCGACAGTGCCAAACCCCTTCGCCCCGCGTGCGGGGAGAAGGTAGACTAGAACAGTTGAGCGAAGCGAAACTGGGAGAGGACGGATGAGGGACTTACCTATCCATAGGCGATTGCCCCGCTTCAGAACGGCAGGCCCACATAATTCTCAGCGAGCGCCGTCGAGGCCGCGCGCGAATGGGTGAGATAATCGAGCTCGGCTTCCTGGATCTTCTGGTCGAAATCATTTGTCTCGGGAAAGCGATGCATCATCGTCGTCATCCACCAGGAGAAGCGCACCGCCTTCCAGACCCGAGCAAGCGCACGCGCGGAATAGGCGTCCACTCCTGCATTCGAGCGATCCTGATAATGCTCGGCAAGCCCCGAAAACAGATAATACACATCGCTTGCCGCCAGATTGAGCCCCTTGGCACCGGTCGGTGGCACGATATGGGCGGCATCACCGACCAAGAAGAGACGACCGAACCGCATGGGCTCGGCCACGAAGGAGCGCAGCGGCGCGATCGATTTCTCGAAGGACGGCGCGGTGGTCAGCGCCTCGGCATGATGGGCCGGCAGGCGGCGGCGCAACTCATCCCAGAAGCGATCGTCGCTCCAGTCCTCGACCTTCTCGTCGAGCGAACACTGAATGTAATAGCGGCTGCGTGTCATCGATCGCATGGAGCATAGAGCGAAGCCACGGGGATGGTTGGCATAGATCAGCTCGTGATTGACGGGCGCCACCTCCGCCAGCACGCCGAGCCAGCCGAAGGGATAGACCTTCTCGAAATTGCGGATCGCCTTTTGCGGAACCGATTTGCGGCTGACGCCATGGAAGCCGTCGCAGCCGGCAATGAAATCGCAATCGATGCGATGCGAAATGCCGTCCTTCTCGTAGGTCAGATGGGGCGTATCGCCATCGAAGCCATGCGGCTGGACGTTGGCGGCGCTATAGATGGTTGGAGCGCCGCTTTCCTCGCGGCGGGCCATCAGGTCGCGGGTCATCTCCGTCTGACCGTAAATGACGACCCGCTTGCCCCCGGTGAGGCCGTGAAGGTCGATGCGATGATCGCGGCCGTCGAAGGCGAGCGAGAAACCATCATGCGGCAAGCCCTCGGCATGCAAACGTTCGCTTGCCTTCGCCTGATCCAGCAACCGGACGGTGCCTTCTTCAAGAACGCCGGCGCGCACGCGGCCGAGAATGTAATCCTTGCCGACGCGATCGAGAATGACGTTGTCGATACCGGCCTCCGTCAGCAACTGGCCGAGCAGCAGGCCGGACGGCCCGGAACCGATAATGGCGACTTGAGTGCGCATCGTCTCCTCCCATGCGTCTATCTTGCTTCAAGTCTCTTCAGCGCGAGGCGAGTCCGCAATGGACATTTCGGTCATGAAATTGCACAAATCGAACACGGCGAGGGAGATGGGCCATGACAAAGACTGTGCCGACCTATGAACTCTATGGCGAAAATACCGGCCGAAAGCCGGATTTTTGGCTGCATTGCGAGACAATTCCCTCCCGCAGCAGCCTTCACCACTGGGAAATCCGTGCGCACCGGCACGAGAGCTTCTTTCAAATCTTGTACATCGATGCCGGTTCCGGCGACGCCATCTTTGACGGCGTTGCGCATGCTTTTACGCCGCCCGCCGTGATTACAGTTCCGCCACGGCTCAATCACGGCTTCCGCTTTTCGCGGGATATAGACGGTTTCGTCATCACGGTGTTGATCTCGCATCTGAAGGCATCCCCGGGCGATCGCAGCCGACTGGGCGCATGGCTTGCCGAGCCGCATCTGACTTTGCTCGACACTCAAAACGAAGACGCGGCGTATGTCGCCAAGACGCTAAAACGCCTGGGGGAGGAATTTGCCAGCCATCGCAACGGCCGCAACGACTTGCTCGATGCCTATCTGACCTCGGCCTTACTGCTGACGGCGCGCATAGCCCAAAAGGCCGAGGAAGGATCGACGCCGGGCGACGAGAGCGAGCGCCGCATGGAGATGTTGCAGGGCCTCATTCAGCGCCACTTCCGTTCACATAAGCCAGCCGCCTTCTACGCCAAAAATCTCGGCATCTCGCCAGCCCATCTCAGCCGCATCGTTCGCAGCAAAACCGGGCACGGCGCGCACGAGCTGATCACGCGCAAGCTGCTGGACGAAGCCAAGCGCGAACTGGTCTTCACCTTCGCCACCGTCCAGGAAATCAGCTATCGCCTCGGCTTTGCCGACCCCGCCTATTTCTCCCGCTTCTTCGTCAAGCAGACGGGACAGACCCCGCGCGCCTGGCGGATCGAGGAGCGGGAGAGGCTGGGAATGTGATGGTTACGGCAACACCAACCGCAGCGCCTTCTGCGTCTCCTTCAGCAGCGGCAGAAACTGCTCCGCCATGTCGGAGGCCGCGACATAGGCAGCCGGTGCGCCGATATTGATCGCCGCCACGGTCTGGCCGCGGTCGTTTTCGACCGGCACGGCAATTGAGCAAAGGCCGATTTCCAATTCCTGGTCGATGACGGCATAGCCCTGCTCCCTCACCCGGCGGAACTCCGCCATCAATTCCTCCGGGTCTGTCTTGGTGTTCGGCGTGTTTGCCTTGAGGTCGGTTCGCCCAAGCACGGAGCGCGCCTGGCCTTCCGGCAGCGCTGCCAGCAGGACGCGGCCCATCGAGGCGCAGAAGGCCGGAAGCCGGCTCCCGGGCGTCAGGTTGATCGACATCACCCGGCGCTGCGAGGCGCGAGCGATATAGACGACCTCCGTGCCGTCGAGCACTGAGGCGGAGGCATTCTGCCCGGCGCGCTCCGCAAGCTGATCGAGATGCGGCTGAATGATGGTCGGTAGCGGCGTCGCCGCCAGATAGGCATGACCGAGCCTGAGGATCTTCGGCGTCAGCGTGAAGAACTTGCCATCATAGACGGCATAGCCGAGTTCGGAGAGCGTCAGCAGCGAACGGCGCACCGTGGCGCGATCGAGGCCGGTCAGCTTCGATGCCTCGGCAATCGTCAGACGCTGCCTCGTCTCGCCGAAGGCTTCGATAACTTTCAATCCCTTGGCAAAGCCGCTGACGAAATCCGTTTCGCGCATTTCAGATCCTCAATTTCGGCCCCATTTTGTGCGATATACGAACAAATGTCAAATATCGCACAAATCGATTGCCGTCCAGCCCATGCTGATCTATTCGAAAGGAAGAGGATGGGGCGTCATGGTCCGCCCGCATGGCAAGTGGGAGTTTCCGCATGGATAAGACAATCGCGAGCACAGCAGCCGCCGTCTCGGACATCGGCGATGGTGCGACCGTCATGATCGGCGGCTTTGGTGGTTCCGGCGCGCCGATCGAACTCATCCATGCGCTGATCGACAAAGGCCCGAAGAACCTGACCGTCATCAACAACAATGCCGGCAACGGGCGTATCGGCATCGCTGCGATGATCGACGCGGGCATGGTCAGGAAGATGATCTGCTCGTTTCCGCGCTCATCCGATCCGCGCGCCTTCACGGACCGTTATCTGGCGGGCGAAATCGAGCTGGAGCTGGTGCCTCAGGGCACTCTCGCCGAACGCATTCGCGCCGGCGGCGCCGGCATTCCGGCCTTTTACACCCCGACTGCCTATGGCACCGAGCTTGCCAACGGCAAGGTCATCGCAGAATTCGACGGTCGCCACTATGTTCAGGAGCGCTGGCTCAAGGCCGATTTCGCCATCGTCAAAGCTGCAGTCGGCGATGTGCAGGGCAACCTCATCTACAATAAAGCCGGCCGCAACTTTAATCCGCTGATGTGCATGGCAGCCGCCAGGACGATTGCACAGGTTTCGAAAATCGTTGCCGCCGGCGAGCTCGATCCCGAACACATTGTTACCCCCGGCATCTTCGTCAACGGCGTCGTTGAGGTCGCCGATCCGCAGCAGGAAGAAAATCTCATTCGAGCCGGAGTGGCCTACGTATGACCATCGACACACGCGAAGACATCAAGCTCTCCAACGCACAGATCGCCTGGCGCGCAGCTCAGGATATCGAAGATGGCGCCTATGTTAACCTCGGCATCGGTTTTCCGGAAATGGTCGCCCGCTACCAGCCTCCGGGCCGGCAGGCGATCTTCCACACCGAAAACGGCATCCTGAATTTCGGCGAGCCGCCGGCGGAAGGCGAGGAAGATTGGGATCTGATCAACGCCGGCAAGAAGGCCGTCACGCTGAAGCCCGGCGCCTCCTTCTTCCATCACGCCGATAGTTTCGCCATGGTGCGCGGCGGACATCTGGATGTCGCGATCCTCGGTGCCTATCAGGTGGCGCAAAATGGCGACCTCGCCAATTGGCGCGTCGGCTCCAAAGGTGTGCCTGCCGTCGGTGGCGCTATGGACCTGGTTCATGGCGCCAAGCAGGTTTTCGTCATCACCGAACATGTGACGAAGGACGGCAAGCCGAAACTGGTGGAGGCCTGCACCTTCCCGCTGACCGGCGTCGGCTGCATCACGCGCATCTATACGAGCCATGCGGTCATCGACATTGGCAAGGAAGGTTTCGTCGTCCGTGAAAAGCTCGCCGCCATGACGATGGACGAGCTGCAGGCGATGACCGGCGCGCCGCTCCACATAGACCGCCCCGTTGCCGACCTCGTCGTGCCGAAGCTCTGAAGCCTGTTGCGATCTTTCAGACTCGCGCGCGATGCTTTAAGCTTATAATATTTCGCAAGCCGCTTTTACGCAACATGCCGTTGGGAGAAGACCATGACCGAAGCCTTCATCTGTGACTATATCCGCACGCCGATCGGCCGCTTCGGCGGATCGCTCTCCTCGGTTCGTGCCGATGATCTCGGTGCGGTGCCGCTGAAGGCGTTGATCGAGCGCAACGGCTCGGTCGATTGGGAAGCCATCGACGACGTGATCTATGGATGCGCCAACCAGGCGGGCGAGGACAATCGCAACGTCGCGCGCATGGCAAGCCTGCTGGCCGGCCTGCCGATTTCGGTGCCCGGCACGACGATCAACCGGCTTTGCGGCTCGGGCATGGATGCCGTCATCGCGGCTGCCCGCGCCATCCGCGCCGGCGAGGCTGATTTGATGATCGCCGGCGGCGTTGAGAGCATGTCGCGCGCGCCCTTCGTCATTCCCAAGGCCGAAAGCGCCTTTTCGCGCAATGCCGAGATCTACGACACCACCATCGGCTGGCGCTTCATCAATCCCGTGATGAAGAAGCAATATGGCGTCGACTCCATGCCGGAAACCGGTGAGAACGTCGCCGAAGATTACAACGTCAGCCGGGAAGATCAGGACGCCTTTGCCGTTCGCTCGCAGGCAAAGGCTGCCGCAGCGCAGGAAAACGGCCGGCTTGCCAAGGAAATCACGCCGGTCATGATCCCACAGCGCAAGGGCGATCCGGTTATCGTCGGCAAGGACGAGCATCCGCGCGCAACCTCGATGGAAGCGCTCGCCAAGCTCGGCACGCCCTTCAAGAAGGAAGGCGGCACGGTGACGGCCGGCAACGCCTCCGGCGTCAATGACGGCGCGGCCGCGCTCATCATTGCGTCTGAAGCAGCAGCTAAAAAATATGGCCTTACGCCGATTGCCCGCATCCTTGGCGGCGCGGCCGCCGGTGTCCCTCCGCGTATCATGGGCATCGGCCCCGAACCGGCTTCGCGCAAGCTCATGGCCCGCCTCGGCATGCGCCAAGAGCAGTTCGACGTCATCGAATTGAACGAAGCCTTCGCCTCGCAAGGGCTTGCCGTGCTGCGCGAACTCGGCATCGCCGATGACGACGCGCGCGTCAACCGTAATGGCGGCGCCATCGCACTCGGTCATCCGCTTGGCATGTCGGGCGCGCGCATCACCGGCACGGCCGCCCTGGAGCTCAAGGAAACCGGCGGGCGCTATTCGCTTTCCACTATGTGCATCGGCGTCGGCCAGGGCATCGCCATCGCGCTGGAACGGGTCTGATCGTTCCGGCTTGCCCGTGTTCCGCCGCCGGATGCGCGGCAGACCATGCCCGCTGCCGAGTGCGCGATATTAGCCTGCGACGGCGGCGATCAGCGATGATCTGGAACGGCAAAGGCTCTGGCGCGTTTTCCTGCTGCTCAGTGGGATCAGTCCATGCCGTCACGCCAGAACGTTTCGAAACCATTTTCGTCAAACGCCCTTATCATTCTCATCATCATCACCCCGTTGCTGTCGATTGCGCAATCCGCCTTCGCAGCAGAAGGGCAGAAAGCCAGCCACCCTTCGGAAGGGCTGTTCCTGATCCAGATCATTCTGCTTGTCGTATCGGGTAGGCTGCTCGGCGAATTGATGGTGCGCATCGGCCAGCCATCGATCATGGGCCAGATCATCGCCGGCATCATTCTCGGTCCCTCCCTTTTCGGCCTGATCTTCCCGCATGCACAGGCGAGCCTTTTTCCTTCGGAGGGCGCACAGAAAAGCATGACCGATGCTGTCGGCCAGCTCGGCATTCTCTTTCTCCTGCTGCTTGCCGGCATGGAGACCGATCTCGGTCTTGCAAGACGCCTGCGCAAATCCGCGGCCGGCGTCTCGCTGACCGGTATCGTCATTCCGTTTGCTGCGGGATTTGCCTTGGGCGAACTCATCCCCGACGCCTTGCTTCCCGATCCTCAAAAGCGGTTGGTGACCTCCCTCTTCCTGGGCACTGCGCTTTCCATCTCCTCGGTGAAGATCGTCGCTTCCGTGGTTCGCGAGATGGACTTCATGCGCCGGAACATCGGCCAACTGATCGTCGCCTCCGCCATTATCGACGATACGATCGGATGGGTCATCATTGCCATAACGTTCGGCCTTGCCGAAAAAGGCACGGTCGATCTCGCGACGCTCGCGACCAGCGTCATCGGCACATTGGCCTTCATGGCCGTCAGCTTCACGATCGGCAGACGGGCGGTCTTCGAAATCATCCGCTGGACCAACGACAATTTCCGCAGCGACCTGCCCGTGCTCAGCGCCATCATCGCAATCATGGGTACGATGGCGATCATCACCAATCTCATCGGCGTCCATACCGTGCTCGGCGCCTTCGTTGCCGGCATTCTGGTCGGTGAATCGCCCATTCTCACACGTCAGATCGATGTGCAGCTTCGGGCGTTGACGACGGCGCTGTTCATGCCGGTCTTTTTTGGACTGACCGGTCTGCAGACCGATCTCACCGTGCTTGCCGATTCTTCCATCCTGCTGCTGACGGCTGCTGTCGTGATCATAGCGAGCGTCGGCAAGTTCGGAGGCGCTTTTGCCGCCGCCAGGTTCGGCGGCTATTCGGCATCGGAGGCACTGGCGCTCGGCTGCGGCATGAATGCACGGGGATCGACGGAGGTGATCGTCGCGACCATAGGCCTGTCGGTCGGCGTGCTGGACGAAAAACTCTTTTCCGTCATCGTCGCCATGGCCGTCATCACCACGATGGCTATGCCGCCGACGCTGCGGTGGGCGCTTGCCCGCCTCCCGCTGCGTGAGGAGGAGCGCAATCGTCTGGAGCGCGAACAGTTCGAAAGCGAGAGCTTCCTCGGAAATTTTGAACGCATCCTGTTGGCTGTCGACGGTTCGCAAAGCAGCCGCCTGGCAACCTGGATAGCCGCTTTCTTCGCGATGACGCGCAAGATGCCCGTCACGGTGATGGATGCACGCGGAGCCGATGAAACTCCAGACGCGCCCGGTGCTATGGGAGCCTTGCATCCAGCGTCGCACGCTAAGGCAATCGCCGAAGATCTGCGCCAATACGCCACCGATCTGCTTGCGTCCGCGCCACCGGAGCAGAACCTGGCTGGCGAAGGCGATATCCATGTGACAATTCGAGAAAAGAGCGACAAGCTCGAAACCGTACTCGAAGACGTCTCCGATACAGGCCACGATCTTCTCCTGGCGGGCATCGAACCCTCCTTGGGAGACGATGGTCGCTTCGGCCCGTCGCTGCAGGTCATGACATCGGCGTTCCAGGGAACTCCGGCGATCATCACGGCACGCGGCCCGCTTCCAAAGCATCCCGGAGATCTGCGGATATTGCTTCCCGTCAGTGGCACCGAGCGCTCCATCCGCGCGGCTGAATTTGGGCTCGCGATCGCAAAGGCGGCAAACGCCCATTGCGCGCTGTTATTAATCGTCGAGCCGCGCCGCGCCAGCGCTATTCCGCGTATCAGCGACCGAGGTAACGACCATCGGGATATTTTGAATAAGGTCGGCGCCATTGCAGATTATTATGGCGTGCAGGTTGAAAAGGTCGTGCAGCAAGGCCCCTCACCGGAGCTCTCGATCCTGCGGCATGCGCGCAGCGGCGGATATAATCTGATCGTGCTCGGCGTGAGCAAAAGAGCCAGTGGCAGCCTGTCATATGGAAGCGTAGCCGACACGGTGCTGCAGACCGCCGACAGATCCTGCATTTTCATCGAAACTGATCTGGCCTCCTCCTCGCCGTCAATTCGCGAATAGGCCGACTATCGGCGGTGAGATGAATCAGGAGAATCAATGAAAGACATCAACGCTATTCATTTTTCCTATGCTGCCTCCTAGTCCATATTGGCCGGCAATATGATTTGACCGAGCGCACCGATGTCCGAGCTTGCCCTTTCGCGTGACCACGAAGAAGCCGATACGCGGGAGGGATGGAAGGTCGTTGCTGCGACCCATGTGCTCACCGCCGTGACCTTCGGCGCCGCCTATTCATTCTCCGCCACCTTACCGGGGCTTGCCGCGGAGTTTAGCGCCTCTCGCGGCGAGATCGCCCTCGTCTTCTCCATCTCCGCATTCCTCTTCTACTCGCTCGGCGCGATTGCCGGGCCGCTCGCCGACAGATGGTCGCCGCGCAGCCTGGTTCTTCTGGGACTTGCGGCCATGATCCTCGGCTATATCGGCGCCAGCCGCGTCGGGTCTCTCGTGTCGCTCTATATCTGGTACGGCTTCGGCGTCGGTCTGGGGATCGGCCTCTCCTACGTTCCAGCCCTTGGCGCCGTACAATCCTGGTTTATCCGCAGACGCAGCCAGGCATCCGGCGTCGCTACCGCCGGAATTGGCCTTGGCACCTTGGTGCTGCCCTTTGCGATCGGCCAGGCGCTCCCCTTCATCGGCTGGCGCGGCTGCTTCATCGCGCTTGCGTGCCTATTTGCCGCCTTCGGATTGCCAGCCGCAATGCTCATCCGCAAAAGGCGTGACAATCTGGATCCATCTCGGAGTCGAGCGGACAAGCATGCAAATGCTGCCATATGGCGGGACGGACGGTTCTATCTTTTCTATGCCGTGCTTATTCTGTCGTCGTTTTGCACTTTCATTCCCTATGTCCATATCGTTGCAGCAGCCCAGGACATGGGTCTCTCGCTGCAAGACGGAACCACTCTTGTGGGCCTTATTGGCGTCGGCAACGTGGTCGGGCGCTTTTTCCTGGCCGGGCTCGGCGATCGCTTCGGCCGGCGCCGGCTATTGGCGTCTCTGACATTTGCCGTCGCCGCGTCCTTTGCTCTCTGGGCATCGGCATCAGGCATGATCCAGCTGGCGTTGTTCGCACTGACGTTCGGCATGAGCTATGGCGGCTGCGTCGGCCTTTATCCCGCTGTGGCGGCCGATCTGTTCGGGACGCGCAATATCGGCGCCGTCATCGGATATCTCTATACGGCGGTCGGTATCGCAGCCTTGATCGGACCGACGGCGGCCGGTTTTATTTTCGACCATACCGGCAGCTATTCCGGCCCGATTATCGCAAGCGGCCTCGCCGCTTTTGCGGCTGGTTTCATGGCACTGCGCCTTGGGCACGAATAGCACCATTGTTGGCGGTGATTGTCAGAGCTGGGCTGCGATGGCGGCCTTGTCGATGATGGACCAAACGTGTCGAATTCGTCCATCTAGAAACTCATAAAAGACATTCTCAGCGAATTGGACCCTTCTGCCGTTCACCGCCATGCCGAACAACAGCCCCATCGGTTTGCAATCAAATTGCAGGCGACATGCGACACGCGGCGGCTCGCAGATGAGCAGAGCGATATCGAAATGAAGATCGGGGATGGCGCGAAAATCACCTTCGAGCATTTGCCGGTAGCCTGACAACCCCACATGGGCGCCATTATAGCACACGTCTTCATGGACGAATTTGCGCAGATTCGGCCAATCCTGCCCGTTGAGACAGGCAATGTACCCTCGATAGATCTCGGAAAGGTCGGTGCTTGCCATTCTCATCACCCTCGGCTGAATGACAGCCGATTCCTCAGGCAGTCGCCTGCAGACGGCGGTGGCCGGCATTCCTCATTGCAATCGGATGCTTGAGCGCCGGTGCCGGTCGGCCGATATGGTATCCCTGAACGGCGTCGATGCCAAAGGATTTGACGAGATTGAGCTGCTCTTCATCTTCCACGCCTTCGACCAGGATGCGGTGACCACGATTACGCACCAGGCCGATAATATCCTCAAGCAGAATCTTGGCGCCGTCGTTGTTTGCCGCATCATGCAGGAAGGATTTGTCGATCTTGACGGTTTCAAACTCCATCAGGCGAAGCCATGACAACCCGGCAAAGCCTGTGCCGAAATCATCCAGCCAGAATTTGATGCCGAGCTTCTTCAGATCCTGGATGCTGTCGAGCACATCCGGGCGTATCTCCATGTCGACGCCCTCGGTGATTTCGAACGCAACCCTATGACCCGATACACCCGTTTCCGCCAGAATGGCTGCGACCTGCGCGGCGAAGCCTGGGGCGCGCAGCTGGATCGGGGAAACATTGATGCTGACGGTGTCGACGATATCGCGGGCGAGCAAATCGCAGCATGCTCTTCTGATTGCCCAGTAACCGAGCTCGATAATGGCGCCCGTGCGCTCCGCGACAGGAATAAAGACAGCCGGCGAAGAATTCGACCCATCAAGCAGCTGCAGACGCATCAGAGCCTCATAAGCGCCGATCTCTCCGGTCCTGAGATATTGAATCGGTTGATAGACCAGCGAAACGAGATTTTGCTGAATGGCGATCTTCAGGATCGCCGCGATGTTTTCGCCTGCGTCACCGCCGGGCAGCTCGTTCGGATCGAAGATCCGCGCGCAATTGCGGCCGCTCGCCTTCGCGGAATAGAGCGCGCGGTCGGCCTCATTGATCACATTCTCCAGCTTTGCACCGGCGAGATCTCTGGTAATGGTCGCGCCGACACTAACAGTGACATGCCGGAAACCGTCCAGGCGCTGGGCGTGGACGATATCGAGAGCTTCGATCCCCTGGCAGATCGCCTCCGCCAGCGCCAGCGCATCCGAGCTGTTCTCCAGATCGAGAATGACGATGAATTCCTCACCGCCGTAACGCCCGACCGTCGCCCCCAGTGGCGCGACGATATTCGACAGCGCGTTGGCAACCGTGACGAGACAGTGATCGCCCTCCTGATGGCCATAATAGTCATTGTACTTCTTGAAGAAGTCGACATCGACCAGAAGAATGGCAAAAGGAGCGCGATCTTCGCGCCAACGATCCCAAAACTGCTTCAGCCTTATGTCAGCGGCTCTTCTATTTTCCATTCCAGTCAGGGAATCGGTAATGGAAAGCCGCAGAAGCGCCTCGCCACGCTCCGTCGCCTGCTGCTGCTGCAATTCGGCTTCCCGCGCATTGAGGAAGACGTTGAAACGTTCCTTGTTCAATTTCCAGTTCACATAGGAGGTGAACACGAAGCAGCAGAGATAGAAGGTCGTAAAGGCCAGGCAATAGGCGGCGCTGTAGTGAAATTCCATAAGCGACAGCAGGAAAAAGGCGAAGATCAGCCCCGACGAGGCAAGTGCAAGACCGAACTCGAGACTGAAGAACAGGTTAACGCCCATCATGAAGATGGCGCCGAACGCGGCGTAATAGGAGAATGCTTCCGCATTCGTCGTCTGCAATGCCGGCAACAGCCACACGACATATCCGAGGACGACAGCGGCCGCACAGGTCGCCTCCAGCTCGCCGGCACGACGCTGGCGGGAAAACTGGATTTCCAGCACCAGAAGCGAAAAACCGCCGATCAGAAACCGTGCGGGAATCGTCACATGCGAGACATCCGGAATGAAGACCAGATCCGTGATGAGGAATAGGACATAGACGGGCACGGCAAGCCACAGACCGCTGCGAGCCAGGGCGCGCCGCGCATCGTTGCTATAGGCTTTGTAGAGCACACGCAGCTCATCGGGATGATCCGTGCCCAGAGCAGCGCTCCGGCCAAGTTCGCTTCCTCCCGACAATTGACGCATGCTCATCATCACCCGAGTTAGCCGAGACTTCATGTCCACCGCGTTACCTTTGCGTCGCTCGAATGAACCAATCGCTCGCTTCACCACGGCGGCCAATTTGATCCGTTTGATAACGACAGCGTTGACGCAGCGACATTAACAAAACCATAGCGCTCAATTTTTATCTGAGATATGGTTTGCGGAGTGTTCACGGAATGATTTAAAATTGAAACAATTTCAAACCGCTCTCGATGGCTTCAGCCTCGTTACCTCCCAGTCCATCTCGGAACATACGAGATCGTCGGGTAACAACATTGCAACCGATCAAATAAAGGAGGGCGAGGCCGAACTCGCCCTCATTCTCTCCCTCACGCAACAGGCGTTCGAAGCAAACGCGCCCGTTCCAGGCACCATGCAAGCCTTGACGGAGCGTCTGCAGGCGCTGAAAAACAAGACGACACCCCTAACCTGGGCGCATCTGGCCTCGGTGGCGCAGGGACATCCCGTGTCGTCCTACCTGCTGCAGGACCCTCTGACGCGATGGTCTTTCGAAAAGCCGCGCGGCTACAGCGGGGACGCCTATCTGCTGGATTTCATCTATGAACATCCAGCCGTTGCCGCACAGGTGGCGGAAGCTTCGGCGCTGGGCGCAGAAGTTTACGATTTCACCCGGCGTGCAGCATCCGCCGTCGCCGTGCGCGAAAGGCGCGAGATCTTGGCAGCCCATGTCGATGCGGTGGCGGAGGCGACGGATGGCGCCGAAGTCCTGGCAATCGCGGCCGGCCATCTTCGCGAAGCCGAGCTCTCCCAAGCTCTGCAGAGCGGCAGGCTCAAGCGCTGGGTCGCACTTGATCAGGATCCGGTCAGCGTCGGGACGGTGGCCTCGGCCTTCCATGGCAGCTGCATCGAAGCGATCAACGGCTCCGTTCGCACCATTTTGGGACGCGCGCAGAAGCTCGGCACGTTCGACTTCATCTATGCAGCCGGCCTTTACGATTATCTGGCCGAAAGCGTAGCCGTGCGTCTGACGGAGCGCTGCCTGCAGATGCTGAAGCCCGGCGGCAAGTTCCTGCTTGCGAACTTCGCCAAGGATATCGGTGTCGAAGGTTACATGGAAACCTTCATGAACTGGCCGCTGATCTGGCGAACGGATGAGGATGTCCAGTCGATCATCGACAAGGTCAAGCACCCGATCGCCGATGTTTCTCTGACACGCGGCGAAAACGGCGGCGTCATATACGCCGTTCTGACCGTATAGCCGACCGCAAGCGTGATAGCCGGCTAAGCCTCACTGCGGCTTGGCCGGCTAAGTCGCAGCAGCGCAAGCACCAGAAGATTGACCAAGATGATTGCTGCGATAGCGGCAGGCGCTGCTGTATCTGGCGCCAATATCTGTTGACGCAACAAATAACCCGATACCAGAAACGGCGTATTCCAAATCAATGCGCCGCAGAATGTCGCGATGGCAAAGCCGGGCGCCGGCACGGCGAGCACGCCTGCCGGCAACGCCATATAGGCGCGAACGACAGGCACAAGCTGACCGAAGAACGTGGCCCGCACGGGATGACCATGATAATTGCGCTTCAGGCGCAGATACCACTCTTCTTTAATCTCCAGACGCCGGGTCATCCTGAGCACGAAGAGGTCGCCACGCTTAGGTCCCAGCCAACGGCCTATTCCATACCAGAACAGCGAACCTGCCATTGAACCGGCAGCGGTAACGGCGATCACTGCGGGCAGATCAACCGGGTGGGCGATGCCCAGCATGCCCAGCATCAAGAACAGGGCGATCGAAGGCAGGATGGGGATAAGCTTCTCGATCGCGGAACACAATGCAAGGCCGAACAGCCCCCATGCCGCCAGATCGGGCAGAGCATCCAACAGGTAGGAGGAGCCGCTCATGTGGCAGCAGCCGGAGAATTTATCGGCCTGCGGCGGACGATCTTATAGACTCTGGCAGGCGGAAAGTTGCGCAGCACCTGGCCCTGCAGCGTTGCCTTGAAACCAAACCGGTCAAGCAGGCGATGCGGTATCGGACAGCGCAGGCCATAGGTGAACTGATAGAGCGCCCCGCCCTCGCGCAGTCTCGCCGAGACCGCGGTCAAAATGGCAATGACCGTCTTCGGCGACATGTTGAGCAGCGGCAATCCGCTGATGGCACAGCCAAACTGCTCTCCTTCCGGCAAGCCGTAAGCATCAAGCCGTGCAGCATCGGCGCAGATGACACGGGCATCAGGAAACCGCTGGCGAAGCAGGCTGGCAAAACTATCAGCGGATTCAATCAGCGTAATATCGCTTTCGCATATGCCGCGTGCGAGAAGGGCTCGTGTGAACACTCCCGTGCCCGGACCAAGCTCCAGAACCGGTCCCGCCGAAGGACCGATTTCGCTTGTAATCAGATCGGCCAGCACCGGACCGGAGGGGGCGATCGCTCCCACCATGCGCGGATTGGTCAGCAGAGTTCGCAAGAATAGTGATGTGTTTGACATGTGTTCCCGCCTATAGGCCTCAGGAGATTCGCCTGCACGACAGGCTTTTCCTAGGAGGAGCCGATTGCGAGAACATTGCATCGGGAGCCGATAGGCTATTCGGCCATCGGAAAGCTTAGTCTGAAGGCCGCGCCACCCGTCGGTCCATCGAGGACACAAATCTTTCCGCCATGGAGCCTGGCAATTTCCTGAACGAGGTTCAGCCCGAGGCCGAATCCTTTAGTGCGTCCCTGGAGACGATGAAACGGCTCGAAGATGCGGTCGCGTTCCTCCTCCGGGATACCGCTTCCTTCGTCGCTTACGGTGATGCCGGTGGCGCGAGCGACATGGACGGTTATCCTCCCACGGCGGCCACCATGCTGGATCGCGTTCTGTACTAGGTTAGTAACGGCCCGCTCGATGGCCATGCGATCGCCAAGGACTTCCACGGCCTCCTCTTCCTTGATGAAGCAGGGTTCGTAATTAGCGGCGATCGCGAGCGGCGCCAGTTCTGAAACGACGTGCTCCGCGACCTCTACGAGATCGACTGAAGCCGGCTCGAAACGGTGATTGAGGCGCTGAAGATCGAGGAACTGCTCGGCAAGCGTCGCAAGGCGGACAGTATCTTCGAAGAGCCGCTCCTTCAAAGGACCTGCCGGCAGGCCATCGAGACGTGCCTGCAGGATCGCGACAGGGGTTCGCCATTCATGGGCAAGATGGGAGAAAAGACGCTTCTGCCGCTCATAGCCTTCGTCCAGCCGCCTCAGCGCATCATTGACGGCTTCGACAAGCGGCAGGATTTCGCGCGGGACATCGTCGACCGGCAGCCGGGTTCCCTGGCGATTGATATCGATCTGTCCGGCGCGGGCAACGGCGGAATCCAGCGAGGAAAATGCGCGGCGAACCACGAGCGGTGCTGCAATCATCGTTGCGATCGCCGTGACGATCAACAGTGGCAGAAGGGCGCTGATGAAGACGATGCCGACCGCACCAAGGATGCGGACCGTCGACACAGTACCGTCCACGCCCGTCAGGACCTGGATCTCGCCGGCCGGAGACGATACCCATTGCAGCCGAGCGGTGGGCACGGTGCTGCCGCCGAGATTGCTGCCGAAGCGGGCCTGTCCGATGCCGTCGAGCGCAGCGCCGAACGCTGCATAGGCCGGCGGCACGTTTCCGTCCTTGATTGTGGCGCCGCTGCGATCGCGCACGACGAACCAGAGACCTGGCAGGTTCTCGCGCCGCGCCAGAAGCGCCGATGTTTCCGTCAGTGCAAGGGCGCCATTCTGATCGCGGCCAATCGACTGGGAGATGGCATCGATGGTCTCGTCTTCCGGCTGAAGCGAGATAAAGCTGCCGGTCGCCCACAAGGCGGCGACGATCAGCACCGCAAGCAACGACAGGAAGATCGCCTGAAGGAATGACAGGCGCGATACGAGACGCCATCGCAGGGAAGGCTGGCTTACGCTCATGATTTCAGTCTCATCAAATAGCCGATGCCACGAACGGGATGAATCTCCAGGCCGGACTCCACGGAGGCAAGCTTGCGACGAAGACGGGAGATATGCGCATCCAGCGTATTCGATTGGATATCTTCGCTGAACCCGTAAACGGCCTCTTCCAGAGCATGACGCGGCACCGTGCGGCCAAGCCGGCGCGCAAGCGCCTCGAAGACCAGAACTTCCCGGCGCGGCAATTCGAGCCGCTCGCCTTCAATCAGGATATCGTGGCAGCCGAAGTCATAGGACAGCCTGCCGAAATTCACCACCTCGGTCCGCAACTCGCCGGGGCGTCTCAGAATGGCGCGCAATCGCGCCAGCAGTTCTTCAATGGCAAATGGTTTGACGATATAATCGTCGGCGCCGGTATCGAGACCACCGATGCGATCGCCGAGATCGCCGCGCGCGGTCAACACGATGATGGGCGTATCGATGCCGGCAGCCCTCAACTTTGGAATAATAGACAAGCCGTCGCCATCCGGAACCTGTCGGTCGAGGAGAATGGCATCGTAAGGGAGATTTATCGCAGCCTCTTCGGCATCGGCCAGCATCGATACGTGATCGACGATGGCATCGCGAGCCTGCAACGCAGCGCTCAGCGCCGCAGCCATTTCCGGCTCGTCCTCTAGCAACAAGATCCGCAATGAACCACCCCCCAAATGGAACGACTGCATTGCATAAGCGGATTGCGGGAAGATTGCGACTCTATCCGGGCTACACTCTATTATTCATTGGAATTCGGACCGATATGCTTGCCGGCATACGAAGATCTCGGCCAGTTCGGCTTTCGACGCCAGTTAGGTCGCAGGGGAAGGCATCGCCTCCCCCTGCGATATCCGCCGTGCGGCGGCCGATAGGTAAGCTACAGCGAACGGAGCGGTGAACACACCACACAAATGGTTTCCCGTCCGCCGCAATTTCGCAGCCCTCCCGCCATTCTCGAACCAACAGAGGTCAAGAAGGACGAGCAGTAAAGTGTCCATCTGCATCAAGCCCACCTCATTTAAGGCGGCTCACATGCAACGCCAGCAAGCTGCGATAATCCAGCCCTTCCTCACGTTCGGGAAGGCCGATATCGCGAAGCTGATAATTCGATAATCCGGATACATCCTCATAGATCTGCCGCCGTTTCCAGGCGACAAACAACAGGGCACGTACAGTCCTCCAGGCACCAAATTTCTGGTACAGTTCATCGACCGTTGCCATCAAACTCTCGGCAACTATAAATTGTGAATGAGTCATCGTTTTTCCTGGCGCAATCACGCGACCAGGTCCTCTTGAAGCTTGACCGGCTTCAGGAGCGGATGCGTCAACGACGCACCAAGTCATTCCCTGGGCAGATCATATAGGTTTAATGGGAAAACGCCTAAAAGGCGACAGATAAAGCTCTTTAAAGCTTTAATTATAGAGTCGTCGGGCAGTTGGCGCAGCACACACCAAGGCCATCGACTTCATTCCGCCGGAGACGTATGTAAACATATGTGGATTATGCATGTCACGCCTCCTTGTTCGATTTGCGGATGAGCGTAATAATACGCAAGATCCGGAAATCGGCAACCCCACAATTTCGAATTGCAAATATCTGACGCAATATGTTGCAGCGAAGCAACAGTGGCAACGATGTCAAAGCGGCTGCTGACGCACTGTCAGTAGGCTGCCTCAAGGCAGGCTGCCGATAACCAAACTTACTGAGTTCAAAACTCTTCGCTAGAACGAATTGACGATACCGCCGCCGGTGCGCATCTGCTGCACCATGATATGGGCGTGGTAATGCATGGCGCATTTGATCGCGTAGATTTGCAGGACGACGGGAGAGCGCCGATGCCGCAGGAGATTGAAAAGCCGCGCGCGGTAAGTGGCGCGCAAATCCGCCTCCTTCACCCGGCGCATCAACCGGAGGAAAATCCCGACCGCCTCGAATGCCCATGTCGCGTTGAGCGCCAGCAAACGCAGCGGGTGGCGGCGCAAGTGGCGTAAGCGGGTACTTTCCGGTTCGATACGCGCGTCGATGTAAAGCGCATCCAGCCGATCGAAATAGGCCGCCGGTTCATGCAGATCGCTCAAGACCGAAAGATATCCGTCCCGCAAGGTTTCCCGCGAGAGCTTGAGCGGGATGACATTGGTGCCGTAGGCGGGCGGATCGTCATGATCGAGACGGCCTTCTTTGGCGAGACGTGTGTAGAGCGGCGTCTTCGGGATCGCCGCCAGCATGCCGATCATGGCGTTGACGATGCGCGCATCCTTGATGAAGACCCGCTGCGCATCGAAAATGGTCGCATCGTCGCTGTCGAAGCCCAGGATCATGCCGCACCAGACTTCCATGCCGGTCTGCTGGATCGTGTGGATTTTCTCCAGCATCGTCCCGCCCTTGCGCAGGTTCTGCAGCTTCTTGGTTTCGCGCAGCGCCTCCTCGTTCGGCGTCTCGATGCCGATGAAGACGGTGCGGATATTGGCATCGACCATCAGCTGCATCAGTTCGGCATCGTCAGCAAGATCGATCGATGCCTCCGTCAGGAACGTCATCGGGTAATGATGGCGCTCCTGCCAGGCCACGACATCGCGCAGCACTTCCTTGATCGCCTTCTTGTTGCCGATGAGATTGTCGTCGACGATAAAAGCCGTATCCATTCCGGACGCGAGCAGGGCCTCCATCTCGGCAATGATCTGTGTGCTGGTCTTGATGCGCGGCTTGCGGCCGAACACCACAATGATATCGCAGAAATCGCAGGTAAACGGACAGCCGCGCGAGAACTGGATGCTGCCAACGGCATATTCGTCCATCTTCAGGAGATCGAAGCGCGGCACGGGCACCTTGCTCATATCCGTCTTGTCGGCCTGTTCATAGCGCCGCGTATGGTGCCCCTCCTGCCATTCAGCCAGGAATTTGGGCCAGGTCTCCTCCGCCTCGCCGATGAAGGAGACATCGACGAGGTTGCCGAAATAGTCCTCCTTGACCGTAACCCAAGGTCCGCCGACGACGGTGAAACAGTTGCGTCGTTTAAGCTCGGTCAGGATTTCCGTCATGCGAAAGCGCTGGACGATCATCCCCGTCAGCGCAACGATATCGGCCCGCTCGCACAGGCCGTAGTCTATCGGCTCGATATTCTCGTCCACCAGAGTGACGGTATGTTCGGCCGGCGTCAGCGCCGCCAGCAAAGGCAGGCAGGCCACCGGAAGGTTGGCCTTCACATCGAACAGCGGCAGAGCGTGCTCCATGCCCCAGTAGGAGGTTTCGAAACGCGGATTGATGATGACGATATGAGCCATTGAATGGTCCGCTCCATGATATGAAGATCTGGTACGGTATTGCTTTGAGCCTGTATGTCATTTGCAGCTGCATGCGCCGGCCTTACGGCTGCGAAGCAGGTCTTCCAGCATCAAGGCGGATGTCTTAGCAGCCCTATATGAGCTCAGGATTAAATTCGGGATGCTGACGACGCCATTGCCTCCTGGCGATCCCGTCGGCAGGTACTCATAAACATGGTTTGCAATGCCGATAAAAATTTTTACGGCGGCAATGTCGAAATCGTCCCGACGCAATCGTCTTTATTCCAGACAGCCGCGAAAGGAGATTATCCGATCTTTCGCGGCTTGAGCTGAACCGGATGAAGGGAGCTGCAAAAAATGAGTTCGTCCTATCGTTGGGTGATCGTTGGCGCCGGCGCGCTGATGACCTGTGTTGCGCTCGGCGCGATGTTTTCCCTGGCAATCTTCCAGGTGCCGATCGCCGCCGATACAGGCTGGTCGCATGCCGGCATCGCCGCCGCCATGACGCTGAATTTCTTGACCATGGGCCTCGGCGCCTTTGCCTGGGGAGCCGCAAGCGATCGCTTTGGCATCCGCATCGTAGTTGTGATAGGCGCGTTGCTGCTTGGGCTGGCGCTTGTCCTGGCAAGTCGGGCGGGCTCGCTTCTGCAATTCCAGCTGACCTACGGCATTCTCGTCGGCCTTGCCGCCAGTGCCTTCTTCGCACCGATGATCGCGGCGACGACCGCCTGGTTCGACGAGGGCAGAGGTCTTGCGGTGTCGCTGGTCTCGGCCGGCATGGGTGTCGCACCGATGACGGTGTCGCCTTTCGCCCGCTACCTGATTTCGGCCTACGATTGGCGTTTTGCCATGCTCCTCATCGGCATCATGGCGTGGGTTCTGCTGATACCGGCGGCGCTGCTGGTGCGGCGAGCACCGGTCTTAGCCGAGACGACCGGCGCGGATGGACAAAGGGAAGAGCGGAGCCTGCCGCTGGGGCGGATCTTCCGCTCGCCGCAGTTCCTCGTGCTCGGCGCGACCTTCTTTGCCTGCTGTGCAGCCCATTCCGGGCCGATCTTCCACATGGTCAGTTACGCCACCATCTGTGGTGTGGGGCCGATGGCGGCGGTCAGCATCTATAGTGTCGAGGGCCTTGCGGGTCTTGGCGGCCGTCTCCTTTACGGGACGCTGGCGGACAGGCTCGGTGTGAAACCGGTGCTGGTCGCCGGCCTCCTGGTGCAGGCGGCGGCACTCGCCACCTATCTGCTGGTCAGCGAACTCGGCGAGTTCTATGCGCTGGCGGTCGTCTTCGGCAGCGCCTATGGCGGCGTGATGCCGCTTTATGCCGTGCTGGCGCGCGAATATTTCGGGCCGCGCGTCATCGGCACTGTCTTTGGAGCGGCATCGATGCTCTCGAGCATCGGCATGGCAGCCGGACCTCTGATCGGCGGCTGGATCTTCGATACCTTCGCCAACTATTCCTGGCTCTTCATCGGCTCGTCGATGGTGGGGTTGGGGGCGGCCGCGATCGCGCTTGCCTTTCCGCCAATGCGGCGCCTGCAGCTGCAGCCGGCTTGAAACAAGCCGAAAACGGCCCGAATCCGCTTCTGTGAACCGTGCCGGGTGCATCATATTTCGCCGCGCCCGGCAGCGCTTTTCACGGCGACAAGCCCCTGCCGTTACGCTGGGCGATGACACATTCATATTTCTTGACACTTACACACAGATTTCCATAAGCAACAGCGGTTGTAGCCTTGCAATTTTCAATTTTTGGCCAACACTCACATATGCATCAGGTGCGTGATCTTCTGGGGGAGGAAATCAGGAGAGCACCCACTGGCGCGACTTTCCGCGCCCATCGGCAGGAAAGTCCTGCGTAATGTCATTATGGGGGACATGACACGGGTCTTTTGACCATGTCCCTGGTGCAATTGGGAGGATTGATTCATGGCATCCACGTCCGTGGCCGAGACGACGAGTCGAGGCATGACCAGGGAAGAGAAGAAGGTCATCTTCGCCTCTTCCCTCGGAACCGTGTTCGAATGGTACGATTTCTATCTTTATGGGGCGCTAGTTGCCTTCATCGGAACGGCCTTCTTCAGCGACTATCCGGAAGCAACCCGCAATATCTTCGCTCTGCTCGCCTTTGCCGCAGGCTTCCTTGTGCGGCCGTTCGGCGCGCTCGTCTTCGGGCGCATCGGCGATCTTGTCGGACGTAAATACACCTTCCTCGTCACGATCCTGATCATGGGCCTTTCGACCTTCCTGGTCGGCGTCCTTCCCGGCTCGGCGAGCTGGGGTATCATAGCACCGGTCGTCCTCATCATCCTTCGCCTGCTGCAAGGTCTGGCGCTTGGCGGCGAATATGGCGGTGCGGCCACCTACGTTGCCGAACATGCACCCGACAACAAACGCGGCTACTACACCTCCTGGATACAGACAACGGCGACACTCGGCCTGTTTCTGTCGCTGATCGTTGTCCTCGTCGTACAGAACGCCGTCGGCAAGGATGCCTTTGCCGCCTGGGGCTGGCGCATTCCCTTCCTTTTGTCTTGCGTTCTGCTTGCGATCTCCGTCTGGATCCGGCTGTCGCTCAGCGAATCGCCGGCATTCAAGAAGATGAAAGAAGAAGGCAAAGGCTCCAAGGCTCCGCTCTCCGAGGCCTTTGGTCAGTGGAAGAACGCAAAGATCGCCTTGATCGCGCTGCTCGGCCTTACCGCCGGTCAGGCAGTGGTCTGGTATGCCGGCCAATTCTATTCACTGTTCTTTCTGCAGAGCGTGCTGAAAGTTGACGGCCAGTCGGTCAACATCATGATCGCGATCGCGCTTCTGATCGGCAGTGGCTTCTTCGTGGTCTTCGGCTGGCTGTCCGACAAGATCGGCCGCAAGCCGATCATCATGGCGGGCCTTGCGCTGGCGATCCTCACCTATTTCCCTCTGTTCAAGGCATTGACCCACGCCGCCAACCCCGCCCTCGCCCAAGCGGAGCAAACCGTCCGCGCGACGGTGACGGCAGCTCCTGGCGATTGCACCTTCCAGTTCAATCCTGTGGGAACCGCCAAGTTCAATAGTTCGTGTGACATCGCCACCTCCTTCCTGGCGAAGTCTTCCGTGCCCTATACGATTGTCGACGGCCCGGCCGGGCAGCCGGCGACGGTCAAGGTTGGCGACACGACCATAACCTCTTACGATGCGACGGCGGCAGGGGCCGGGGCAGCGGCCAAGAGCGCGGCATTCACGCACGACATGAACCTCGTCTTGCAGAAGGCCGGCTTCCCGCTGGTGCGCGACCCTGCCAAGGTGCCGGATGCCAAGCTTGACGCCTTCATCGCCGCCAACCCCGAACTGGGGCTTGACGCGGCGACCGTGCGGGCGGGCGACAAGACAGTCACCCCGGTTGCGGATCTCGTCAAGGCGAAGCTTCTGACGGCGGATCAGGCCGGTGGCGCAACTGATATGCCGGTCTACACCATCCCCAAGGGTGGCGCCTTCAAAGTGGTTGCCGATCCCTCAGCCATCAATTGGCCGCTGACCATCCTCATCCTGACGATCCTCGTCATCTATGTGACGATGGTCTACGGCCCGATCGCCGCGATCCTGGTGGAGATGTTCCCGACCCGCATCCGCTATACGGGCATGTCGCTGCCCTATCATATCGGCAATGGCTGGTTCGGCGGCCTGCTGCCGGCAACGGTCTTCGCCATGAGCGCCGCCAAGGGCGATATCTATTATGGCCTCTGGTACCCGATCGCGATCGCTGCGATGACCCTTGTCATCGGCCTAATTTTCGTTCGCGAAACCAAGGGCGTCGATCTGAACAGCATCAAGTAACCGCATAAAAGCCCGGCGTTCACATACGGAACGCCGGGCTTTTTTCTTCGCCTCATCCATTTCTGATCGAAGCTCGAATCTCAGCTTCCGCAAAATGCGTGCAGCAGCACCAGAAGCGAAAAGAGGACCATCAGGCCCGCCAGAAAATGTTGCAGGATCGACCAGACGCGTTTGGTTGCGGCAAGGCTTGGCCGCGTTGCGAGAGAGGCGAGATAGAGCACTGTATCCATGAAAACCCCTGGCGAATGTT
>NZ_JBXSOV010000011.1:0-185128 GCF_057784355.1 Martinezella sp. CNPSo 3959 | reverse complement strand
GTAATATATCTATATATTACATATAGTAAAATTTACTTTGACTTGAATTCTATTAAGGGAAATACCACCGATGTGGATTGCACGACGCGTCAGAAGCCCCTCGTCTATAAAGGAATGACGCGCGAAAGCGGATCGGTAGATAGGCGTATGATGCCTCCACTGCTGAAAACAGCGGCGCATCCTACAGGCGACAATGGCGATAGGATCTGAATCAAAGCAACCAGGAACAGCGAGCCGGCCGCTTCCACTCCTCGGAATTCTTCAGGCATTTCAGCTTTTTGGCATCGGCCAGATTGCGCAATGTCTCGCCACGGCCAAGCCCCGGCCAGGAGAAATGAACGCGATGATTGGGCCTTGCCAACCAGCAGATTTGGATAGCGCGACAAAAAAACTTGGCTGCGGGGGTGGGCAGAAAAACAATGCACGCTATGTGATGCATATGAGCGGGGAGAAATATTAGGTCTGTGGAGGAGGTCGTCCGGCACAAAGGAAGAGGATTCTGATGCCCAATTCAGTTTTGAATGCCCTGGGACAGCCACTTTACTATAGCGGTACGTCGACAGCCTACTTTTCCGCCACCGGCTCCGGCCCGGTGCTTTACGGCACCGCAGGCAATGATTCCATATGGGGCGACAACACCGTCAACGTGACGCTGATGGGCGGCACGGGTGACGACATCTATTATATCTACTCGAGCAACAATCGGGTCTCTGAAGGCCCCAATGCCGGTGTCGATACCATCAACACCTGGATGGATTACACGCTGCCCGCCAATGTCGAAAATCTTACCGTTACGGGCGACAATCGCCATGCCTATGGCAACGACGCCGACAACATCATCACCGGCGGCAGCGGCAGCCAGACCATCGATGGACGCGGCGGCAACGATGTGCTCATTGGCGGCGGCGGGGCCGATACCTTCATCATCAGCAAAGGCAACGGCAGCGATCTCATCACCGATTTCAGCGATGACGACAAGGTCAGGCTCAATCAGTATGGCCTGTCGTCCTTCGATCAGGTTGTCAGCCATTCCACGCAGGAAGGCGCCAATGTCCGGCTCGATCTCGGCAATGGCGAAAGCCTGGTCTTCGCCAACAAGACCATCTCCGACCTGCATGAAGACCAGTTTCAGCTCGGGCTCGACAGATCGTCGCTGACGCAGACCTTTTCGGATGATTTCAACACGCTCTCGCTGCACGAGGGAACGCAGGGCACCTGGGATGCTAAATACTTTTGGGCGCCGGACAAGGGCAGCAGCCTGAACGATGAGCTGCAATGGTACATCAACCCCTCTTACGCGCCGACCGCCTCGGCAAACCCGTTTTCCGTCTCCAACGGTGTTCTGACGATCACGGCAAAGCAGACACCGGATGCCCTGAAATCGATCGTCGAGAACCATGATTACACATCCGGGCTTCTGACCACCCACTCCACCTTCTCGCAGACCTACGGATATTTCGAAATGCGGGCGGAGATGCCGCACAATCAGGGCGTCTGGCCTGCCTTCTGGCTGCTGCCGGAGGATGGTTCCTGGCCACCGGAACTCGATGTGGTGGAGATGCGCGGGCAGAACCCAACCACGGTGAATGTCACGGTCCATTCGAATGCCACCGGTGAGCACACGAAGACGTCCATTCCGGTGGAAGTGCCGAGTACGAACGGCTTCCACAATTACGGCGTGCTCTGGGACAAGGATCAGATCGTCTGGTATTTCGACGACGTTGCCGTCGCCCATGCCGATACGCCGGCCGATATGCATGGTCCGATGTACATGCTAGTCGACCTCGCAGTGGGCGGCGTAGCGGGCACTCCGACGGATGGACTCCCGAACGGATCCGAGATGAAGATCGACTATATCAAGGCCTATTCGCTGGACGATCACGCCGCCCAGCTGGCCACCTCGGCCCAATCCGCCCATACGACGGACTGGCATATCTGACCGGTCTCGGAACTTGATCCATTCCCCCAGCGGCCGCCCGATTTGTGTCGAGCGGCCGCTGGGGAAATGCCGCAGCTCAATCGAGACCACCCTAATCCTCCCTGAACGCCCGCCGGATCTGGTCGGTCATCGGCTTTGTCAGATAGGCAAGAACGCTTCTCTCGCCCGTCTGCAGAAAGGCTTCCACCGGCATACCCGGCAATGGCGTCAGGGCTCCGAGCCTTTCCCATTCAGGCTTTGCCACCTTGACCCGCACGACATAGTAGCTTTGTCCCGAACGCTGATCCGTCGTCAGATCCGCCGAGATCGTATCGACGTGCCCATTCAGCTCCGGGGTGATCCGCTGATTGAAGGCGGGAAAGCGCAGGGATACCGCCTGGCCCACGGTAATCTGGTCGATATCCTGCGGCGCAAGTTTAAGCTCCGCCACCAGCGCATCCTTATCCGGGACTATCTGCAGGATCGCTTCTGCAGGCGAGATGACGGCCCCTGCGGCATGGATGCTCAGCTGGTCGATGATACCAGCCTGAGGTGCCTTGATGTCGATCCGCTTCAAGTCATCTTCAGCCGCTACCAGACGCTCGGAAAACTGGCCGCTATCGCTCTCGGCCTGACGCAATTGCTCGGACACTTCCGAACTGCGGTCTGCATCGATCTGCAGGATCTGCAGTTCGGTTTCCGCGATCTTGCCCCGGGTCTGGGCGATGGACGAGACGAGGTTTCCGAGATCGCCGTTCAGCGAAGCGCTTTCCCGCTGCAGGGAGTAGACCTTTGTCGCCGAGATAATGCCCTGGTTGAGCAGGCCTTCGAGACTTCCGAGCTCCTTCGCAATGAGCGCGATTTCCCGCCGTTTGCCCTCTTCCTGTGCTATGAGCCCTTCGATCTCCCGGTTGAGCTGTTGAATGCGCTCGTGAAGCTGCGATTTCTGCCCTTCGCGCGATGCCTGCCGATCGAAAAAGAGCCGCCGCTCGCCGGCCAGAATGGCCGCGACATCCGCGTTTCCGGCAGATGAAAGGAGATCTGCTGGAAAGGCGATCTCCTGTTTGCCGTCGCGCTCCGCCGTTAGACGCGCCGTGCGGGCGGAAAGCTCGTTGAGCCGCTTGCGGATGATGGAGAGGTTGGCCCGGGTCTGGGTGTCGTCCAGCCGGACGAGCACCTGGCCCGCGGCGACATGCTCGCCGTTCTTCACGAGGATTGCGCGGACAATGCCGCCCTTCAGGTGCTTTATCGGCTTTACATAGCTGTCGACGACAAGCGTGCCGGACGCGATCACCGCCCCGGCGATCTTGGTCGCGGCGGCAAGGCCGCCCATGACACCAAACAATAGAAGGATGACCGCTACCACCAGCAGCGACAGGCGGCGGATCATACGTTCGTTCGATGACGAGGCCTTGCCGATCATCCGTGCGTCTCCCCACCGGCTATGGCCAGATGCGTTGTTCCGAGCTGCTTGGGCGATGGACCAAGGATATCCTTCTTTGGCCCGAATGCCTGAACCTGACCGCCGGCAATGATCAACACCGTATCGGCAGCGGCGAGAGCGCTTGGCCTGTGGGCAATAACGATTGCAATGCCGCCCCTGTCCTTCACAACTGCAAGCGCCGCCGTCAGTGCAGCCTCGCCTTCCGCATCCAGATTGGAATTCGGCTCGTCGAGAACCACTAGAAATGGATCGCCGTAAAGCGCTCTCGCCAAGGCTATGCGCTGCCTCTGCCCGGCCGAAAGGCGCGATCCGCCTTCGCCGATCTTCGTATCGAAGCCGTCCGGGAGCTTGACGATCATGTCGTAGACACCGGCCGCCTTCGCCGCCGCGATGATCGGCTCCGTCGGCATGTCCTCGGCAAAACGCGAAATATTCTCGGCGATAGTGCCATCGAAGAGGTCTACATCCTGCGGCAGATAGCCGATATGCTGCCCAAGCTCGTCGGTATCCCATTGCGAAAGCGCGGCACGATCGAGCCGCACGGAGCCGATTGCAACCGGCCACAAGCCAGCAATCGCACGTGCCAGCGAAGACTTGCCCGATGCGCTCGGGCCGATGACGCCGAGTATGGTTCCCGCCGATATCTTGAACGAGACATTGCGCAGGATAAAATCGCGGCTGCCGGGCGACGTCACGGTGATGTTCTCGACGCTGAGTTCCCGTGACGGCGTGGGCAAGGCGAAGGCCTGCGGCGCGGGCGGCGCGGCGTCGAGGAGTGCGGCAAGCCGCGTCCAGCCCTGGCGTGCAGCCACAAAACCCTTCCATTGGCCGATCGCAAGCTCGACGGGCGCCAGCGCCCGCGTCACCAGGATCGAACTCGCAATGATGATGCCTCCCGTGGCTTCCTGGCGAATGACAAGGATCGCGCCGACGGCAAGCACGCCGGATTGCAGCATCATGCGCGCGATCTTTGCGGCGATGGTCAGCGCGCCGACGCGGGTGCTCGCTATCGCCTGGTACCTGAGGTAATCCTCATTCATGACAGCCCATTTATCGGTGAGCCGGCCGGAAAATCCCATGGCAATAGCAGCCTCCCAATTCCGCCGCGCGGCCTGAGCGAAGCCGAGACGCGCCGCGGAAGACCTAGCCGCCTCCAGGGCCGGTCGACGGGACAGCATTTCGGCAGCCACGGTAATGCCGACGAGCAGCAAGGCACCGCAAAGAGCGGTGAAACCGATCCAGAAGTGGAACAGAAAGCAAAGGAGCAGATAGAACGGCACCCAGGGCAGATCGAACAGCGCCGTCGAACCGCTGCCGGAAAGGAAGGAGCGAATCTGCTCGAGATCACGCACCGATTGCAGCCCATCGTCCGACGTCTGTTTTTTGCTCGGTAGGAACAGAAGCGCGCCGAAAACCTTCCTGTTTAGGCGCTCGTCGAGCGACATGCCGATGCGCATAAGCAGCATGGAGCGCAGGAATTCGATTACGCCCTGAAACAGGTAGAGGGTCACGACGATGATGACGAGACCGGACAATGTCGGCAGGCTATGGCTCGGAATGACCCGATCATAAACCTGCAGCATGAAAAAGGAGCCGGTCAGCGTCAGCACATTGATGGCAGCGCTCGCTAGAGCGATGCCGATGAAGGCCTTGCGAAGCGCCGACAACATCAGCATAGCGAATGTTTGCGGCGAGTCTTTCGGGACGGCAAGCACCTTGCGTCGATCCTCAACATTGGCCGTCGCGTACGGCAGGGCTTCTAATCAAGTTCATGATGCCGCCTCCCGTTCGGCACCATAAACCTATGAGGCGATCGTCAAACGGCATCAGCCGCCACTCTCGCTTCGTACCTAACCTTCGGTGATCCCATATAATTTAGGAAGTCGAAATCTGCTCGAAATGCAGTTTCGGTGAACCCAATCTTAGCATAGGACACCCTGTCCATTTGCGGGACAATTGCGCCATGAAATGGGTCAGTCGCCGGTTCCGGCAAGATGCGTTGAGTTCACATCGGCCGAAGCGGGCGACATCCCGCCGCCCGAGTGCCTGCATTCAGTCGAATTTCTCCGTCGTATCGGCCTTGCCCTTGACCCAATAGCCGGATGCCTTGATCCAGCTCAGCGGATAGCCGCGTTCTTCGACTAGGTAGGAGCGCAAGGCACGGGTGACGGAGGCTTCGGCGGCGATCCAGACGAAAGTACCCGGGGCCATATCGATCGACTGAAGTATCTTCAGAAGCGAGGACGGATCCGCTGCCTCCGAGAGAGGCCGATATGCCCAGCGCATATCCAGCTGCGCATCGGTCTGAAATGCCTGATGTTCGCGCGCATCGGCAACCGCGACGACCGCCGTTATACGCGCACCCGCTCGCGCCTCTTCAATCCGGCGGCCGATGGCCGGCAGCGCCGTCTCGTCGCCGATCAGCAGCCAATTCTCGATATCCGCGGACACGACGGCCGAGCCGCGAGGGCCGCCGATCTCCAGCCTGTCGCCGACGCAAGCGTCGAGCGCCCATTGCGTGGCGGGGCCCGCCTCGTGGACGGCAAAATCGAGGACGAGCGTTCGCGCCTCGGTATCGTATTGGCGAGGCGTATAGTCGCGCCGCTCCATCTCCGCGCCGGCACCCGGCACCATCACCTTGATGTGGTCGTCGGGCGCAAGGCTTACGAAATCGGCGAGATCTTCGCCGCCCAGCCGGATGCGCAGCATGCCGGGAGTGATCCTGTCAATGGCTGTTACCGTCAGGAAGCGCCGCTTCAGTTCATGGCGCACGCGCTCGATCTTCGGGGCGGAGATGGCCGTGTTGGAATTATGGGGGGTATCCATTGGTGTCCTTTCGAGGCGCTTCGATCTCGATCCGCAGGACACAGTCGCGCAGACCGAAGCCGCAGAGCCGTTCGATCATACGCGTTGAGTGACGTTAACGCTTACGTGGCCGAGCGATCCGGCCAGTGTGCACGCCCTCTATAGAAGAGGACGTCTCCTTGCGCAACGAAAAGATGATAATTAGAGACAAGTTTTTGCATCAACCGCCCAGGCGGACGCCAGCTCTGCCGAGCAGGTCGGCACGACTTTTCAGAGCCGTGCCGACCTGATTGATCACTGCAGCGCCTTCTCCATCAGTCGCGCCAGGCGCTCGGCAAAAGCGCGCGGATCGGCCGGCTTGTCGCCGTCAAGAACGCGGGCCTGATCGAGCAGCAGGAAGGCCGCATCGTCGCGCAGGGACGACGCATCCGCCTTGGCGGCAATCGCCTTGACGACCGGATGATCCATGTTGATTTCAAGGATCGGCTTGGCGCCGGACTGCAGGCGGCCAGCCCCCTGCAAGATTTTTTCCAGCTGGCGGTCATAACCCTGCTCGGACGCGACGAGGCAGACGGCGCTTTCGATCAGGCGATCGGATGCGCGGACATCGGATACTTCATCGGCAAGCTTTTGCTTGGCATAGTCGAGGAAAGCCTGGACTTCGGCGGGTGCGCTTTCGCTTTCCGGCTTATCCTCATCCTGCTTCTTGAACTGGGCGAGATCCGCGGACCCTTGCGTGATCGACTTGAAGCTTTTGCCCTCGAATTCCGGGGCATTGGTCACCCAGAAGCTGTCGACGGAATCGGTGAGCAACAGAACTTCGATGCCGCGGGCACGGAAGCCTTCGAGCTGCGGCGAAGCTTTCAGCTGCTCAAGGCTGCCACCGACGAGATAGTAGATCGACTGCTGGCCTTCCTTGGCATCCCTAATGTAGTCGGCAAGTGAACGATAGCCCTCGCCCGAAGTCGTGGTGCGGAAGCGCGACAGCGCCAGAAGCTGAGAGCGACGCTCGAAATCTTCGTAGATGCCTTCCTTGATAAGACTGCCGAAATTCTCCCAGATCTTCAGGAAGGCGTCGTGATCGCTCTCCGCCTGCTTCTCGATCGCCGTAATGATGCGGTTGGTGACACCCTTGCGGATCGCCGTTAGGATAGGGCTTTCCTGGATCATCTCGCGCGAGACGTTAAGCGGCAGGTCGGACGTATCGACCAGACCGCGTACGAAACGGAGATAGCGCGGCAGCAATTCCGCCTCGTCGGTGATGAAGACGCGCTTCACATAGAGCTTCATGCGACCCTTGCGATCCGGATCGAAGAGATCGAAAGGTTGCGAGCCGGGCACGAAGGCAAGTGCCGAATATTCGTGACGACCCTCGGCGCGGAAATGCACCGTCAGCGCCGGCTCGTCATACTGGCCGGAAACGCCGCGATAGAAATCGGTATATTCTTCAGACGTGATGTCGTTCTTCGACTTCGTCCAGAGCGCGGTGCCGTCGGTCAGCTGAGTTGCTTCCTCACCCGGCTTCTCGGCGATCTTGATCGGCACCGGGACATGACCGGACTGCTCCTTGACGATGCGCTCGACGCTCCAGCGCGAGGCATAGCTTTTAGCGTCTTCCATCAGATGCAGCGTGATGCGGGTGCCGCGCGCCGGCGCCTCGCTGACGTCGACGGGCGCAACGCTGTAGCCGCCCTTGCCGTCCGAAGACCAGAGCCAGGCATCCTCGGCACCGGCGCGGCGCGAGATGACGTCGACGCGATCGGCCACCATGAAACAGGAATAGAAGCCGACGCCGAACTGGCCGATGAGTTGCGCTCCCTCGCCCTGCTTGTTGGCCTCGATGCGCTCCATGAAAGCGCGCGTGCCGGAGCGGGCGATCGTGCCGAGCGCCTCGATCATCTCGTCGCGGCTCATGCCGATGCCGTTATCTTCCACGATGAGCTTGCCGCCATCGGCGTCGAGCGTCAGCAGGATGCGGCTGTCGGGATCGTTCGCAAGCAGGCCGGGCTGCGCAATCGCCTCGTAACGCAGCTTCTCGCAGGCATCGGCCGCGTTCGAGATCAGCTCGCGCAGGAAGACATCCTTGTCCGAATAAACCGAGTGAACCATCATATGCAGAAGGCGGGCAACGTCGGCCTCGAAGACGTGGCTCTCGGCGGTCATTTCTGCGGTGGTGGTTGTCATATGCGTCTAGTCTCCTGGGAATGTTGAAAGTCGCGCCGAACAGGTGGCGGAAGACGAGGGAAATTTCAAGCTTGAGCTGCCAATAAGGTTGGCCTTCGGCCGCGATAGAAGGTGCCGCTCCAGCTTTCCAGCCATCATGAAACGCGCGGGCGGAATATCGGAGACCTAACGGCACAAAGCCCGAAGCTTGACTTTATGAGATCAACATGAGAACATAAAGTGAACATATGGAGATGTCCATGACCAAAGCCGAGCAAGTCATCGAACGTGCAATGACCTTTGTCGCTGTCTCGAAGGCCCTTCGGGAGCGCGAACAGGAACGGCGCGCCACATGGACGCGCCGTGTCGAAATCAGCCGGCCGCTACCGCCCTTGCCGCGCGCCGTTCAGCTTTCGTTGAAACTCGACAGCTGAAATGGTGGGGGTGGTAACAGCACCCGGCAGGCTGTAAAGCGCCCGCCTTTCGGCGGGCGCATGATCTTCGGATTGCTTAGGCCTTGAAGAAGGCGAGCAGGTCCGCGTTGATCACGTCCGCATGCGTCGTCGCCATGCCGTGCGGGAAGCCCTTGTAAACCTTGAGCGTGCCGTTCTTCAGCAGCTTAGAGGACAGAAGGGCCGAGTCCGCGATCGGCACGATCTGGTCGTCGTCGCCATGCATGACCAGCGTCGGCACTTCGATCTTCTTCAAGTCTTCGGTGAAGTCCGTTTCGGAGAAAGCCTTGATGCAATCATAATGGGCCTTGGTGCCGCCCATCATGCCCTGGCGCCACCAATTGTCGATAACGCCCTGCGAAACAACGGCGCCGGGACGATTGAAACCGTAGAATGGCCCTGAAGGAACATCACGGAAGAATTGAGCGCGGTTGGCTGCAAGCGCAGCGCGGAAGCCGTCAAAGACTTCCAGCGGCAGGCCGCCGGGGTTCTTGTCGGACTTGACCATGATCGGCGGTACAGCGCCGATCAGTACGGCCTTGGAAACACGGCCGTGGCCGCCATACTGGGCGACATAGCGTGCAACTTCGCCGCCGCCTGTCGAATGGCCGACATGAATGGCGCCCTTGAGATCGAGATGCTCGGCAAGGGCCGCGACATCGGCGGCATAGGTATCCATTTCATTTCCGGTCGCCGTCTGGCTGGAGCGGCCATGGCCGCGGCGGTCGTGAGCGATGACGCGGTAGCCCTGGTGAAGGAAGAAGAGCATCTGGGCGTCCCAATCGTCGGAGCTCAGGGGCCATCCGTGATGGAAGACGATCGGCTGGCCCGTCCCCCAGTCCTTGTAGAAGATCTGCGTCCCGTCCTTGGTGGTGATCGTGCTGCTGCTCATTGTGTCCTTACCTTTCGAAGTTGATTGCTTTGTAGAGGCTTGTGCAGGTTGAGCGAAGGGGCTGACAGCTGCAGCGGCGGCAAGGCCAAGCCCGGCTGTCATAACGCCCCGACGAGTAGCTTGAGGGATCGACTGGCTCATTTCAATCTCCACTTAAATTTATCGTGCGATTTATTATCGCGACATCTATGTGCCTAGTGCATTTCGACTCTTATGTCCATAAGAAAATTATCTAGCGATTATTTATTGCGATAATTAATTGAAGGGCAGTGATCTAGGTTCGCGGACTTGTGAAGCCATAGCGGCCTTTCGAACGAGAGTTTCGAAATCAGGCGCTGCTTAACTGCTCATAACTGCACAACAATTATTGCATCGGCTTATCGACAAAATGCGCGATCGCGAACTGTGCAACGCGTTCGTTCGACTTCCTTGCATCGTCGAGCCAGAACGGGAAAATCTGCCATTGATGGATCATTCCCGGCCAAACTTCCAGGCTCACATTGCCGCCCGCCTGGCGTACCTTGTCCGCAAACCGCGAGATATCATCGAGCAGTGCCTCACGCCCGCCGACCTGGATCAACAGTGGGGGAAACCCCGAGACATTGCCATAGAACGGCGACATGTCGGGATCGACTGCCGGACGATCACGCGCAAACGCATCATGGATGAGGGTCAGCTCGGCCTTGTTCATGAAAGGATCGCTGGCAGCGTTGGCGGCCAGAGACGCCCCCGTTGCGGCGAAGTCGGTGATCGGGCTCATCGCGACCACAGCAGCGGGAAGCGGACCACTCAGCCTAAGCTGGTTCAAAACGACTTCGATGGCCAGAGTTGCGCCAACCGACTCGCCGGCGATAACGATGTTGCCGGCCTTGTAGCCCGATGTCAGAAGCCAGCGATAAGCCGCAATGGCATCGTCTCTTTGCGCGGGGAAGCGATTTTCGGGCGCGAGGCGATAGTCGACCAACAGCACATCGGCCGAGGCCGCCTTGGCGAACGAACCCGCGATGTTGGCGTGCGTCCGAAGCGAGCCGCTATAGAAACCGCCGCCATGCAGATAAAGAATGGCGCGTCGGCCGATTGGATGATGCAGCCGAGCCGGCCAGATGAGATCACCATCCACACCGTTCGCGTCGACACGCCGTATCTGGACACGCGCCGGGCCTGGCGTCGATGCCATGAGCTTCTCGAAGCCGGAGCGACGCTGCAACAGATCGGTTCCGAACACCGCACCGCTATCGCGCAAAGTGCCGATCAGCTTCTCGATCTGCTCGCTTGAAGCCTTAGTCTGCGGGGCGATCTCGGAGGTTTCGGCGGCTGCAGCTTGCGATATCAACCATGGGCCTGCGCCTATCAGAACGGCCATTGCCATGATGAAGCAACATATCCAGCGCAGTGATCGGAACTCGTTCATCAAATAAGCCTTTTCCCCGCAAGGCCGTGGACGCCATCGTGATGCCACGGTCGCAGAAAAGCTATTTGTGTCAAGTATGGTGGGCGAGATGGGACAGGAATTCCATTCATCCACCTGCCCATCATTCATCGCCTCGACATGATCAACCGATGATCGCTTCCCTATCGGTGCTCCGTTTCATTGAGGTGACAGCGCCGGTGGACAAGTCCTTTTCATTCAGCCCCATGCCTGGCCGCCGCGAGGCGAGCGATGATCGCCTGCCGTGCCATTCTCGAGCCCGCAAGGCGCTGCCTGGTTCTGGCCAACACCTCAACGCTGACCTTCTCGGGCAATCCGGAATGAAATGGCGGCTCGGGCGCGTATTCCAGCGACAACTGGATCGCTTCGGCTTCCTCCCGACCGCGCAAGGTGGCAACGATCGTCAGTCCGAAATCGATACCGGCCGTAACGCCGCCCGCGGTGAAGAGATTGCCATCCCGTACGACGCGCCCCGGCGTGGCAACGGCTCCGAAACTCTCGAGGAAATCAAGCGCATTCCAATGGCTCGTAGCCTTCTTGCCCTTGAGCAGGCCGGCCGCGCCAAGGACGAGAGAACCGGTGCACACCGATGTTACGAAGCGGGCTTGAGCCGCCTGTTTCCGGACGAAGCTCAGAACGTCCGCATCCCCCAGCAACGCATTGACGCCGACGCCACCGGGTACGCAGATGACGTCAAGCGGCGGGCATTCGGCAAACGTCGTCGTCGGCTGCAACACCAGCTTCGTTGCCGACACTATGGCCGACGTGTCCTTCCACAAGAGATGCACCTCCGCATCATCCATCGAGGCGAATACCTCGTAGGGTGCGGTCAGATCGAGTTGCTGGACGCCTGGAAAGGCAAGCAGGCCGAAGCGGATGGTCATGACGTGTCTCCGATAATTGACTTTTCTAAGCCTATGCGACAATGCTCTGGCACATTTGCCAAACCACCGTCATTTTTTGCCAATCATGCGCCGCATCGAAATTCTTGCCTTCGACAACGCCCAACTGCTTGACATCACGGGTCCGCTGCAGGTTTTCACCAGCGCCAACGAGGCGGCGCGTGAGCTCGATCAGCCAAAACCCTACGAAGCCATCGTTGTCGCAGAAAATCCACAGACCCGAACCAGCTCGGGTCTCGCGCTGATGACCGCCCCACTCGGCAGTAGCGATATTCCGCTCGACACCTTGATCATCGCCGGCGGCTGGGGCGTCAATAAAGCCTGTGAGAACCTCGGCCTGATCGAATGGGTGCGCCGGCGAGCCGCGAATGCTCGTCGGATAGCCTCCGTCTGCAGCGGCGCCTTTCTGCTTGCGGAAGCCGGTCTTCTGGATGGGCGGCGGGCAGCGACCCATTGGAATCGTTGCGAAGAATTTGCCAAGCGCTTTCCGCAGGTGAAGCTCGAGCCCGATCCGATCTTTGTCCAGGACGGGCAGATCTGGAGTTCCGCCGGCGTGACTGCCGGCATCGATCTTTCACTTGCTTTGGTCGAGGCCGATCTCGGCCGTTCGCTGGCGCTTTCCGTGGCTCGCGAACTCGTCGTCTTCCTCAAGCGACCGGGCGGTCAGGCGCAGTTCAGTGTGGCGCTGAAGCTCCAGGACGGCGGCGAACGCTTCGACCGTCTGCATGGCTGGATCATGGACAATCTGCGCTCCGATCTTTCCCTGCCGGCGCTTGCCGAGCAGGCGAATATGAGCGCACGCAGCTTCTCTCGCCATTATCTGAAAGCGACCGGACGGACGCCTGCGCGCGCGGTGGAGGAAATCCGCATCGAGGCAGCCCGCCGCCTTCTGGAAGAAGGCCTGAGCGTGCATCAGGCGCGCATGCGCTGCGGCTTCAGTTCTGAAGAAACCATGCGGCGCAATTTCATGCGAAAATTCGGGACCACGCCGCAGGCATTTCGCGATCATTTTGCTTGAAGCCAGTCTGCGACTGGCAAACATTTGCTCACACCCTCAAGCGAAATGGCCTTTATGCATAAATATGGTCGCTGCGCTCTTTCCCAGACATTCGGGTTCATCATAGGCTGCGGCAACCGGATCCCACACGAGGCTTAAGCAAGATGGCAGTACACCGTTTCGCCCCCACCCATTATCACAATGTCATCGGCTCGCTGCCACCGGCCTTGCATGTTGCCGATGGCGATACCGTTGTTACCGAAACCCTTGATGCCGCCGGCTACGACAAACATGACATCAACCGCATATCGGGGCCGAACCCGATGAACGGGCCGATCTTCGTCGAAGGCGCGGAACCGGGAGATTCTCTCAAGATTGAGATCCTCGCAATGGTGCCGACGCGCGATACGGGCTTCACCCGCAGTGTGGTGGCGAGCAACGTCGTCGACCCGCATGACGTGCGCGACTTGCCGGCGAGCAAGAAGGTGTACTGGCAGATCGACCGCCAGAATCTTACGGCGCGACTGGCCGAACCGGTGGCAGGTCTCGAAACTCTTACTCTGCCGCTTGCTCCGATGATCGGCTGCTTCGGGGTCGCGCCGTCTCTCGGTCAGGCCATATCGACGGCCACCAGCGGCGAATTCGGCGGCAACATGGATTATCGTCTGCTCGGGCCAGGGACGACCATCTGGTTTCCGGTAGCGGCACCTGGCGCGCTTTTCTTTCTCGGCGACTGCCATGCCGTGCAAGGAGACGGCGAGATCGTCGGCACCGGTATCGAGACTACTTTCGAAGTGACGGTGCGCCTCAGCGTCGAAAAGAAAAAGACGATCGTCTGGCCGCGCGGCGAGACGGCAGAGGATATTTTCACCATTGGCAATGCCCGGCCGCTCGATCAGGCTCTGCAACACGCCACCAGCGAAATGCTACGCTGGCTCGGCTCAGATTACGGTCTCGACAAGACTGCGGCCAGCCACCTGCTCGGTCAGGTCGTGCGCTACGATGTCGGCAACGTCTTCGACCCCGCCTACACGATGGCCTGCCGCGTTTCTAAATCCTGGCTGAAACGCCGATAGAATATCAGCTTGCGTCTTGGGAAAGGTCGCGCCGCTGGCGCGACACATTGCTTTCCTGCCGCTCCCGCGCCATGCGGCTGACGGCGGCACGCAGCTGTGGATGCCGCGACATGAACAGATTGAAGTCGCGGCGATCCAGCACGAAGAGCTGACAGAAATCGACAGCGACGACATCGGCCGTGCGGCGCGCGCCCGTCAATAGCGCCATTTCGCCGAAAAAGGCCCCGGCGCCGAGCCGGATCTCGTCATCCTCCAGCTGTACCTCAACAGCGCCCGAAGCGATGAAGAACATGCTGTCGCCGCGATCGCCGGTTCTGATCACCCGGTCGCCGGGCGACGCCGATCTCGGGCGGAAGAGCAGCAGAAGCTCCTCATGCTCGTTATCATCAAGTTCGGCAAACATCGGGAAGGTTTCGATGAGCTGCTCGATCTCGAGATGATGCTGGCGATCCCGCTCCTCGCGCTGCTTGTTGATGACGGCTAATTGGCGGCGAAGAGCCTCCTGCTTGGCCATGCCATATTTGTTCGCCAGGAAGGGCCAGCGCGCAAAGGCCCAGTTTTCCAGCTTTTCCGTGGCATAGAAAGCCAGCGGATTGAGCGTGATCGACAGGATCGCACCGGCAAGGATGAGATCCTGTCCTTCCCGCGTCAGTAGCCCGAGCGAGACGCCGAGGCCGGCCAGAATGAAGGAGAATTCGCCGATCTGCGCAAGTCCGGCCGCAACTGCAAAGCCGATGCTGGCGGGATAGCGCAGCAGCAGCACGACACAGAAAGCGATCAACGCCTTGCCGAGCATGATCAGAGCAAGCACGCCGATAATCATCAGCGGTTCGCGGATCAAAACCGACGGATCGAAGAGCATGCCGACGGACACGAAGAACAGCACCGAAAAGGCATTCTGCAATGGCAGGGAGTCAGCCGCCGCCCTGTGGCTGAGATGCGATTCACTCATCACGAGGCCGGCAAAGAAGGCGCCGAGCGCAAAGGATACGCCGAAGATTTCTGCCGCACCGAAGGCAATGCCGAGCGCAATTGCCAGCACCGACAGCGTGAAAAGTTCGCGCGAACCCGTGCGCGCAACCGAGGTCAGGAGCCATGGCACCACACGCGGGCCAATGAAGATCGCGACAGCCGCGAAGGCTGCGACCTTGAGCAGCGTCATGCCGATCGTCAGCCAGATCGAACCGGAAGCGGCGTGGCCACCGGCATCCGCATGACCGCCCAAAACACCGGCAAAGGCCGGCAAGAGCACGAGCGCAAGCACCATGGCCAGATCTTCGACAATCAGCCAGCCGACGGCGACACGGCCATTGGTCGAACTCACGAGATTGCGTTCTTCCAATGCCTTCAAAAGCACGACGGTACTGGCAACGGCCAGGCTCAGGCCGAAGACCACGCCGGCGCCGACGCTCCAGCCCCATAGCGACGTCAAACCCACACCGAGCAGCGTCGCAATCGCAATCTGGCCGATGGCTCCGGGAATGGCGACGCCGCGTACCGCCAGCAAATCAGCGGCCGAGAAATGCAGGCCGACGCCGAACATCAGCAGGATGACGCCGATCTCGGCCAATTGCGATGCGAGGGAAACATCGGCGACGAAACCAGGGGTGGACGAGCCTATGATGACGCCAGCCACCAGATAGCCGACCAGCGGCGGCAGATGCAGCCTGTCGGCCAGATAGCCGAAAATGGCCGCGAATACGAAGCCCGCGGCAATCAATGCGATCAATGCAACGTCGTGCGGCACGGCTGTCCTTCCCGTTTCACGGCGTTAAAGCCTGTTTCCCTCTTTGAAAGGCTACCTAGCATCGCTTTTGCCAGGCCGTCTACGGGAGATATGAAACCTAAGGGAAAACATCGCCTTGCCGATGCACGAAGCCTGTAGTGGGCTTGCGACAAGGCGATGGGACAGTGAAAGCCTACTGCTTGAGAACGATCTGCAATTTGACGTCGGTCGGACGGGCTTCGACAGCGCGATCGAAAGCCTTGATCGAGTCCTCGAAGTCGAATGTTTCGGAGATCAAGGGCTTCAGATCGACTCGACCGGAGGCGATCAGCGCGATCGAACGCTCATACTGATGCGCGTAGCGGAAGACCGTTTCGATGCGGATCTCCTTGGTTGACGCCGTCGAGACGTCGAAGCCGACCGGATTGACCGGCAGGCCGACAGCGACGATGACACCGCCGGGGCGCGGCAGCGCCATCACCGTTTCCCACGCCTTCGGCGAGCCCGAGCATTCGAAGATGACATCCGCACCCCAGCCATCGGTCAAGCGATCGACCTCTTCGACGAGGTCCTTCTCACGAATATTGACCGGAATGACGCCCTGATACTGCGCGGCGATATCGAGTTTCGGCTGGGCGAGATCGGCGACGATCGCCCGCGCGCAGCCGCCGGCAAGGGCTGCAACCGCAACCATGATACCGATCGGGCCGGCGCCGAGTACGACGGCGGTGTCGCCAGGCGTGATGCGCGCCTTGGTAGCAGCCTGCATGCCGACAGCGAAGGGCTCGACCATCGCTCCTTCCGCAAAGCTGACGTTATCGGGCAGCTTGAAGGTGTAGTTGGCCGGGTGCACGACGAAGGGGGTCAGCACGCCATGGATCGGCGGTGTCGCCCAGAAGGTGACGGCCGGATCGACATTGTACATGCCGAGACGGCTGGCTTTGGAATTGGCATCGGGAATGCCGGGCTCCATGCAGACACGGTCGCCGATCTTCAGATGCGTCACGCCTGCGCCCACTTCCACCACCGTTCCTGCCGCTTCGTGTCCAAGCACCATCGGCTCGTTGACGATGAAGGGGCCGATTTTTCCGTGGGTGTAATAATGCACATCCGATCCGCAGACGCCGACCGTATGGATCTTGATCTTCACCTGGTCCGGCCCGACCTCCTGCGGCAGATCGATATCGCGGATCGCCAGCTCATGCTGACGTTCCAAAACCAGGGCGCGCATCTTGCTCATTTGCCTTTTCCTCTTCCAAAGCAACCAATGTCCCGCTGATACGGGGCAGAAATCCTTGTTCGTTATATCGTCTGAGCCCGCATCACAAAATGCTCTTTAGGCTTTTGCAGATGAAGTTCGACGGCTCTCTTCAGCCATTAAAGTATGCCTCATCTTCAAAATATTAGAGAATACTTATTATTTAGCTCGCTATTGCCGATATTGACTGGCGTTCCATTTCTTGTCTTTCTAATCACCAAGGAGAAGGAGGGGCTCATTATGGCAGTATATGATTGGACCGGTCAGCGCGCCCGCCGGAGGAAGATGATGCGCGTGGCAAGCGTCGCAATGCTTCTGATCATCCTGATGGCGATTCCAGCAATATTGCTGCATTATAATCTCATCCAATTCCCATACTAATCACTTCGAATATTGACATCGCTACGCCGCCTTCCTTGAGTTCTGCTTTGCCTTGCGCGAGACATTGTCGCCGGCCTTGCGGTCAAGCGGCAAACAATCCAGCACGGCCAGAAGCGCGATGATGCCGAGTAGTACGAAGGCCAGACGGAACTCGATGGCGACGACACCGTCGACGCCCAATGGCGCACTGATTGCCTGGCCGATACGTATGCCGATAGCGCCAACGGCGATGCCCATGCCCATCGTCAGCTGAAAGACGGTGCTGAACAGCGTGTTGGCACCCGTCATCTGCCCCGGTGGGATATCGGCAAAAGCGATCGTGTTGAGTGCCGTAAAGTGCATCGACCGACACATGCCTCCGATGAACAGCACCGGCACGATGAACCAGAGCGGCGTATCGGGCGAAAACAGCCCACAGGCGGCAATGAAGATGGCGTTCAACAGGCCATTGACGATGAGAACCGGCTTGAAACCGAAGCGGCGCAGAATGGGCGTCGTTGCCGGCTTCATCGCCAGATTGCCGGCAAAGACGGCGAGCGTCAGCATGCCCGCATGAAAAGCGCTGAGCCCGAAACCGACCTGGAACATCAAAGGCAGCAGAAAAGGGACGGCGCCTATCGCCGTGCGGAACAACGATCCGCCTGAGATGGTGATGGCGAACGTCGGGAGCTTCAGCCCGGAGAGATCGATGAGTGGATGCTCCGTCCGGAGAAAATGAAAAACGGCGATGGCCAACAGGACGAAGCCGACGATCACATAGGCCCAGGCCTCCAGCCAGACGGGATCAGGGCGTCCGATCAGTTCCAGCCCATACATCAGGCTCGCAAGCCCGATGCCGCTAACGACAAAGCCGATCCAATCGAACGGCGGGCGCGCTGTGCTTTTCGTTTCCGGAATGAGCATGAGCGCGAAGATGAAAGCCAATATGCCGAGCGGCAGATTGAGGAAGAAGATCCAACGCCAGCTTGCATGGTCGGTGATGAAGCCGCCGAGCGGCGGCCCGAGGATCGGCGCCACCAGCGCCGGCCAGGTGATTGTCGCAATGGCCGAGATCAGCTTGTCCTTCGGCGTATTGTTCAAGACGACAAGACGGCCCACCGGCACCATCATCGCGCCGCCGATGCCTTGCAGGATACGCATGGCAACAAAGGAGCCGACGCCATTGGCAAAACCGCAGAGGACGGAGGCGAGCGTGAAAATGACGACGGCTGTCGTGAACACAAGACGCGCGCCGAAGCGATCACTGATCCAGCCGCTGATTGGAATGAAGACGCCAAGCGTCAGCAGATAGGCGCTCATGCCGATATTGAGATCGACGGGGCGGGCGCCGAAGGAAATAGCCATCTGCGGCAAGGCGGTCGCGATGACCGTACCGTCCAGATTCTCCATGAAGAAGGCACCGGCCACGAGCAGCGCTATCGACAGCGAACGCGAGCCCGCCTCCCGCACCTCCTCCCTGTGCCCAGGTGTGGACATATCATTCATGGATCACCAACTCCGAATCCGCCTCGCATCCCGCCTGCATTTAACCGGTTCGGGAACATTTACGATAGGTCGAAATCGTCCCATCAATCGATTGAGCGATCACGTTTCGCTTAGCGGATGGTACGCAATTTGATCTCCACGCCGATATCGTTGCCGACCCAAACAGGCCCGAGGCTAAGTGCGGAAACCTGTTCAAAGCGGTGAACAGATCGGTCAATTCGGAGCCAGTAGGCATGTGCATGGAAGACATGCTAGGGTTTTCATCGGAAAATGCCGCGGGAAGTACAATGGGATCGATACCACAACGCTATGGAGCAGCCCCAAGCCGGCCGAGATGCTGGCAAGAAGCCTCCGCATCGACATAGGCCGACGATTGTTCTTACCAACGGCGCATCAATAAGGAACGAGAGCCCCGCATAATGAAACATGGCCAGGACGCAATGACCTCCAGGGCTACCCCGGAATCGAAACTGATCGTAACGCAGTCGCCCTTCGATGCCTTTGTGCGAAAATACGGTACGATCCCGCGGCGCGGCGTCTTCGGTTATTTCGTCCACGAACTCGGTCGCCGCATCGTCGGCGGAGATTATCCCGTCGGCACGACACTGCCGAACGAGCCCGATCTGGTCGAACAATTCGGTATCAGCCGCACGGTCATCCGCGAAGCGATGAAATGCCTGGCCGGCAAGGGATTGGTCGAGATCAAGACCCGCGTCGGCACCCGCGTCAAGGAGCGCTCCAACTGGCATCATCTCGATACGGATGTCATGGTGTGGTATTACGAGACCGGCCCATCGGTCGAAATCATGCGATCGATCAAGGATCTGCGATTGGCGCTCGAACCGGAGGCGACGGCGCGCGCAGCGCTGCGCCGCACCGAAAGCGACATTGCGGCCATCAAATCCGCTTACGAAGAGATGGCGTCCACCATCGGCGACGTCAACAGCAATGCCGATGCCGATCTGCGCTTCCATACGGCGATCTTCGCCGCTACGCACAACATGATCTACTCGCAGCTGATCGATCTGATCGCGGTCGGGATCTACGCCAACCGCACGCTTTCGGGCCATGAGGACATCGCCGAAGGACAAAAGCGCGCCCTGCCCCTCCACAAGGCGATTCTCGACGCCATTCTCGCACAGGATACGGACGCCGCGATCAAGGCATCGCGAAACCTGCTGGAAGCCTGGCTCGCGCGCGACTACGGCTTCTGACAGATCACAACCCTGCCCTCGGTGCCTTGGCGATGCGCTGATGGGTCATGGCTTTTACGAACGCAACTTCCCGGTCAACAATGTACTCGCAAAAAGATGATGCCGATGTCTGGGCACGGGATACCGCCAGCATTGCCGTCCATAATTTCCTGATTGGTCCCAACCCCTATTGAGGTTCCCATGCGCATTGCCGTTGGAGGCATTCACATCGAGTGCAGCACCTATAACCCCGTCCTGAACGAAGAGAAGGATTTTCGCGTTCTGCGCGGCCCGGAGTTGACTGCCTCGCCCTACTTCGCCTTCCTTAGGGATTATGACGGCGAGTTCCTGCCAACCATTCATGCCAGAGCGATCGCCGGCGGTCCGGTCGCCCGTCATACATACGAAGCCTTCAAAACAGAGTTTCTGGAAGGATTGAAGTCATTACTGCCGCTCGATGGGCTCTATCTCGCCATGCACGGCGCCATGTATGTCGAAGGCATGGAAGACGCCGAAGGCGACTGGATCAGTGCGGCTCGCGCCGTCGTCGGCGACGATTGCATGGTCTCGGCAAGCTACGACCTGCACGGCAATGTCACCCAGCGCATCATCGATGCGCTCGACATGTATTCCACCTATCGCACGGCGCCGCATATCGATGTCGAAGAAACCATGCGCCGCGCCGTCAAGATGCTGACGGAAAGCCTGAAGACCGGTGTAAAACCCATCCTGCTCTGGGCGCCGATCCCCGTGGTGCTGCCGGGCGAACGCACCAGCACCGTCGATGAACCGGCCAAGAGCCTTTACGACATGCTGCCCGGAATCGATGCCATCGACGGCATCTGGGACGCCTCCCTCATGGTCGGTTACGTCTGGGCCGACGAGCCGCGCGCAACGGCTGCTGCCATCATGACCGGCACGGATCGCGCCGTGCTCGAACGCGAAGCGAAACGACTGGCGCAAGCCTATTGGGACGTGCGGAAGGATTTCGTTTTCGGCGCGGAGACCGGCTCGATCGAAGAATGTGTCGCCAAGGCAATCACCAGCACGACTGCGCCCGTGGTTCTGGCGGAATCCGGCGATAATCCAACGGGTGGCGGCGTCGGTGATCGCGCCGATGTGCTGGCGGAACTGATTGCCAAGGGAGCACAAGGCGTCATCTTTGCCGGCATCGCCGACCGGGCCGCGACGGAAGCCTGCTATGCCGCCGGCATCGGCGCCACTCTCAATCTTTCCGTCGGCGCATCGCTCGACACCAAGGGCAGCAAGCCGGTAACGGGCAGCTTCACCGTCAAGTATCTGCTGGAGACTAAAGAAGCGACCGACAGGCAGGCCGTGGTTTCCATCGGCGGCATTGACCTTGTGCTGTCGGCCAAGCGTCGCCCCTATCATAATATCGCCGATTTCACCCGCCTCGGCCTCGATCCGCATAAGGCGAGGATCATCGTCGTCAAATCGGGCTATCTCTCGCCGGAACTGGCGCCGATCGCCAACCCGAACCTGATGGCTCTGTCCCCCGGTGTCGTCGATCAGTTCGTCGAACGCTTGCCGCGCCGGCGCAAGACCAAGCCGACCTACCCCTTCGACAAGGATTTCGACTTCACGCCGGAGACGGCGATTTCTGCGCGCGCCATCGGGCGCTGAAGCTCCGGTCCCAGAACCGCAAGAGCGGACATCGTTAATCCGTCGTCTCAAGAAGGCGACTCTTTTTGCGAGTCGCCTTTCCGCGTCGCGCACAAACATTGTGCATCGCGGAAATTGCACAAAAAAGCGCTTGACGAGGCGGGCGAGTTCAACTTCTATTGAACCAATTTCAAATTGGTTCACCTCTCAATATGGCAATCGACAGCCTTCCGGAAAATTCGGTCCATGCCCTGGAAAGGCTCCGTGGGCTTTTGAATTCGGCAGATCTCCCGGCTGACGGAAAGCTGCCGACGGAGCGGGCTCTTTCGGAAAACCTCGGCGTCAGCCGGCGTGCGATCCGGCGAGCACTCGAGGTGCTGGAAGCGGAAGGCCGCGTCTGGCGCCGGCAGGGTTCGGGAACCTATGTCGGGCAGCGCCCGGACGATTGGAGCCAGCATGTCAGCACGCTTGTGGCCGGCACGGATCTCATGGAGGTCATGGAAGTCCGGCTGCGCATCGAGCCGCAATTGGCCCAGCTCGCCGCCATGCGCGCCAAACCCGACGACATCGACCGCATGTATGAACTGGCGAAGAAGATCACCGCCAGCGACGATGCCGACAGCCGGGAGCTTTGGGATGGCGCATTGCACCGGCTGATTGCACAAAGCGCCGGCAACCAGTTCTTCCTGACCATTTTCGACGTCATCAATCATGTCCGTCAGGATGAAGCCTGGCAAACCATTCGCGAATTGGCCCGCAGCATCAATAAGACCCGCCCGGTCTCCTATGCACAGCATAGGACGATCATCGATGCGATTGCGGCGCGCAATCCAATGAAGGCGGCCGAGGCCATGCGCGAACATTTGCTGATGCTGCAGGAAAGCTTGATCCGCATCACCTCGCTGGATGCGCGGCAAGCTGAGAAGCCACTGACTGAGGAGGTGGGCTGACCCAAAAGCCTGCCTGCCCGCCACGACCGGAGAGGAAACCGGTCGAGACTGCAGAGAACGAAAACGATAAACAGGAGAACAGAATGAAGATCGCCAAATTCATGGCATCGCTTGCCGCCGGCGCCCTAATTGCGCTGCCGTCCCTAGCCGTCGAACTGAAGATCGGCCTGCAGGACGATGCCGACGCACTGGACCCTGCGCAATCGCGCACTTTCGTCGGCCGCATCGTCTATACCGCGCTCTGCGACAAGCTCGTCGACGTAACACCGGACCTGAAGTTCGTGCCGCAGCTCGCCACATCCTGGAAATGGTCCGCCGATGGCAAGCAGCTCGTCATGGAGCTGCGCCAGGGCGTGAAATTCCAGGACGGGACGCCGTTCAATGCGCAGGCCGTCGTCGACAACATCCAGCGCTATCAGACATTGCCGGAGTCGCGCCGCAAGAGCGAGCTTTCCTCCGTCGCCAAGGTCGAGGCGACAGGCGAATACGAAGCCACCTTCACCCTGAAGGCGCCTGACGTCACGCTGCTTGCCCAGCTTTCCGACCGCTCCGGCATGATGGTCTCGCCGACGGCGGCAAAGGCTGCCGGCGCCAAATTCGGCGATCATCCCGTTTGCTCCGGCCCGTTCAAATTCGTCGAGCGCGTGCAGCAGGACCGTATCGTGCTGGAAAAATTCCAGGATTACTGGAACAAGGACAAGATCTTCATCGACAAGGTGACCTACCTGCCGATCCCCGACACGACCGTTCGCCTCGCTAACCTGCGCTCCGGCGATCTCGACATGATCGAGCGCGTGGCGGCATCCGATGTCGGTACGGTCAAAGGCGACTCCAATCTCGTCTATGCCGATGCGATCGGCACCGGCTGGCTTGGCGTCTACGCCAATGTCGGCAATGGTGCGCGCGCCGACAATCCGATGGGCAAGGACAAGCGCCTGCGCCAGGCTTTCTCGCTGGCGATCGACCGCGAAGCCGCCATGCAGATCGTCTTCGACGGCACCGGACTTGCCGGCAATCAGCCGTTCGCACCTACCAGCCCGTGGTACGATAAGGATATTCCGGTGCCTGCCCGCGACGTCGACAAGGCCAAAGCGCTGGTGAAAGAAGCCGGCTTCGATCGCATTCCGGTCGAACTTGCCGTCGCCAACAATCCGGTTTCGATGCAGATGATGCAGATCATCCAGTCGATGGCTGCCGAAGCCGGCTTCGACGTGACGCTGAAGACGACGGAATTCGCAACCCTGCTCGACGCGCAGTCGAGCGGCAACTATCAGCTCAGCCGCTCCGATTGGTCCGGCCGCTCCGATCCCGACGGCAACATCCAGCAGTTCGTGACGACCGGTGCCGGCCTCAACGATTCCAAATACAGCAATCCGGAAGTCGACAAGCTGCTGCTGGAGGCCCGCCAGTCGCAGGACAATGCCGTGCGCAAGCAGAAGTACGATGCCGCCGAGGCGATCCTCAGCCAGGATCTGCCGATCATCTTCCTCGGACATCAGGCCTGGATCTGGGCCTACAACAAAAAGGTATCCGGCTTCGTGCCTTCTCCGGACGGCATGATCCGTCTCGTGGGCGTCAAGAAGGGCAGTTGAGCAACCAAAGCCATGCGGGCTCCCTCCCGCATGGCGCTTTCACATTCGACATCGCGGCAAGGATCTGCCCATGTATAGCTATATCGGAAAGAGGCTGCTGGTCGCGATACCGACGCTGCTGATCATTTCGATCTTCGTCTTCTCGCTGCAGAAGCTGCTGCCCGGCGATCCGGTGCTTGCCATGGCGGGCGAGGAGCGCGATCCACAGGTGCTGCAGCTGCTTCGCGAGAAATACCGGCTGAACGACCCGGTCATCTATCAATATGGCTACTGGCTGCAAGGCGTCGCCAAGGGCGATCTCGGCGTTTCGCTGCGCACCAATCAGCCGGTTCTGACCCTCGTTGCCGAAAAGCTGCCGGTGACGATCCAGCTCGCTGTAATGTCGATGATCTTTGCCTTCGCCATCGGCATTCCCATGGGCATATTGGCGGCGGTGAAGAAGAATACCGTCATCGATTTTCTCGCCAATATCGTTGCCTTGTGCGGCCTGTCGGTGCCAAATTTCTGGCTCGGCATCATGCTGATCCTGCTGGTCTCGGTGAAGCTGCATTGGCTGCCGGCTTCGGGATACCAACCTTTCTTCGAGGACCCCTGGCGTTCGATCCAAACGATGCTGATGCCGTCCTTCGTGCTCGGCAATGCACTGGCAGCCACCTTGATGCGCCACACGCGGTCTTCGATGCTGAGCGTGCTCAGCGCCGACTATATCCGCACAGCCCGCGCCAAGGGCCTTCCGGAGGCGGCCGTCGTGCTGCAGCACAGCTTCCGCAACGCCATCCTGCCTGTCGTCACCGTCAGCGCCCTGCTGTTCGGAGAACTGCTGGCCGGAGCAGTGCTCACCGAGCAGATCTTCACCATTCCCGGCTTCGGCAAACTGATCGTCGATGCCGTCTTCAACCGGGATTACGCCGTCGTCCAGGGCGTAGTGCTCTGCACGGCCATCGGCTTCATCGCCATGAACCTCATCGCCGATATTCTCTACGTCCTCCTCAATCCACGCATGAGGGCGGCCCTATGAGCACAATCGTTCAGGTGACTGCCGCAAGCGCCTCGGTCAAGCGCGCTCCCAACCGGGCCTGGCGCAAGCTGCGAGCCAACAAGGGGGCACTGGTCGGGCTTGCCATCATCCTTTTCTTTACCGCACTTGCTGCGCTTGCACCGCTCCTGCCGATCCCGGACCCGGTCGCAACCAGCTGGTCTGCGATCCGCAAGGCGCCATCGGCCGCGCACTGGCTCGGCACCGACGATCTCGGCCGGGACATTCTCTCCCGCATGATCTGGGGCGCGCGGGCGTCCCTGATGGCCGGCGTCTTCTCGGTTGCCATCGCCGTTGCGATCGGCGTGCCTTTGGGCCTGATCTCGGGCTACTATGGCGGCTGGATCGATCAGATCATCTCGCGCATCACCGAGGCCTTCCTGGCGATGCCTTTCCTCATCACCGCCATTGCGCTTGCCGCCTTCCTCGGCCCGAGCCTCACCAATGCGATGATCGCGATCGGGCTTTCGGCAACGCCTGTCTTCGTGCGGTTGACGCGCGGCCAGGTGCTGGCGGTCAAGACGGAGGATTATGTGGAAGGCGCCCGCTCGATCGGTCTGCGCCATACCAGCATCATCACCCGCTATATCCTGCCGAACGTCTTTGCTCCGATCCTCGTGCAGGCAACGCTCACCATCGCGACTGCGATCATCGCCGAGGCCAGCCTCTCCTTCCTCGGCCTCGGCCAACAGCCCCCTGCCCCGAGCTGGGGTTCGATGCTCAATGTCGCCAAGAATTATCTCGAACAGGCGCCCTGGATGGCCATGTGGCCGGGTGCCGCCATTTTTCTCGTCGTGATCGGCTTCAATCTCCTCGGCGACGGCCTGCGCGATGCGCTCGACCCGCGCGAAGCATGAATAAACTCAAAAGGATGCCCCAATGACCGCATTCACCACCCGCCCCGAAATCCTCGGCACCTTCGGCGTCGTCACGTCTACGCACTGGATCGCATCCGCCGTCGGCATGAGCATTCTCGAAAAGGGCGGCAATGCCTTCGACGCCGCCGTTGCCACGGGCTTCGTGCTGCAGATCGTCGAGCCGCATCTCTGCGGGCCGGGCGGCGATATGCCGGCCATCCTCTATTCGAAGAAGAAGGATAAGATCGAGGTCATCTGCGCCCAGGCGCCAGCGCCGGCCGGCGCAACGATCGAACATTACACGCGCGAGGGGCTTAAGCTCATTCCCGGCGATGGCCTGCTCGCCACCGTCATCCCCGGCTCCTTCGACGGCTGGATGCTGATGCTGCGCGATTACGGCAGGCTGACCGTCCGCGACGTGCTGGAGCCAGCGATCCATTATGCCGAAAAGGGGCACCCCGTCCTGCCGCGCGTCTCCGCCACCATCGCAGGTCTTGCCGATTTCTACCGCAAGGAATGGCCGACATCCTACGAGACCTGGCTCCCGGGCAGTGCCGCTCCCGAACCCTGGTCCAACTTCAAGAACCCGGTGCTTGCCGAAACCTGGAAGCGTGTCGTCGCGGAAGCGGAAAGCAAGAGCGATCGCGAAGCGCAGATCGAAGCCGCACGCGATGCCTATTATCGCGGCTTCATTGCTGAAGCGATCGACAGTTATGTCGGCAAGACCGAGGTCATGGATGCGAGCGGCGCCCGCCACAAGGGCGTGCTGACGGCCGATGACATGGCCAACTGGCGCGCCACCATCGAGGAGCCGCTGACCTATGACTATCACGGCTGGACGGTCGCCAAGATCGGCCCCTGGGGTCAAGGGCCCGTCTTCCTGCAGACGCTGGCGCTGCTCAAGGGTTTCGATCTGGCCGGCATGGACCCCGCCGGAGCCGACTTCGTCCATACGGTCACGGAAGCGATGAAACTCGCCTTTGCCGATCGCGAGGTCTATTACGGCGACCCCAATTTCACGAATGTACCGCTCGAGATCCTGATTTCGGACGCCTATGCCGAGGAGCGCCGCCGGCTGATTTCGCCTGAGGCGTCGCTTGCCTTGCGCCCCGGTAAGCTTGCCGGTTTCGAAGACCAGTACGATCTCACCATGCAGATGCTCGATGCGCCGGAAGCCAAAAGCGGCGCGGTCTACGAGCCGACAATGTCGCATCTGACCGAGAAGCGCGGCGACACCGTGCATATCGATGTCATCGACCGCGAAGGCAATATGGTGTCGGTGACACCATCCGGCGGGTGGCTGCAATCCTCGCCGATCATTCCCGGTCTCGGCTTCTGCCTCAATTCCCGCGCCCAGATGTTCTGGTTGCAACCCGGCCTGCCCTCTTCACTTGCGCCGGGCAAGCGGCCGCGCACGACGTTGACCCCGACGATGGCACTGCATGAAGGACGCCCGACGCTCGCCTTCGGCACGCCCGGCGGCGATCAACAGGAACAGTGGCAGCTCTCCTTCTTCCTGCGCTATGTCCATCACGGGCTGAACCTACAGGAAGCGATCGACAAGCCGCTGTTCCACAGCACCCATTTCCCGAGTTCCTTCTATCCGCGCACGCGCGAGCCGGGCGGTCTGACGGCGGAGGCGAATTTCAGTGCCGGTGTGCTGGATACGCTCCGCAAGAAGGGCCACCAGCTGACCGTCGCGCCGGAGTGGACCGTGGGCCGGCTGACCGCCGCACGGCGTGACGCCGACGGCCTCTTGCGCGCTGCAGCGACTCCGCGCTTGATGCAAGCCTACGCCGTTGGGAGATAGGGCCGATGACCTGGTCGATCGTTGCACGAGAGCCGGAAACCGGAAATCTTGCCATCGCCGTCGCCACCCGCTTCTTTGCCGTCGGCAGCATCGTGCCGCATATTCGCGGCGGCATCGGTGCGGTTGCGACGCAGGCCTTTGCCAGCCCGCTTTACGGCATCGACGGACTTGCGATGCTGGCATCCGGTCATGCGCCGAGCCAGATCCAGGAAACGCTGAGCGCCCGTGACAAAGGCCGCGAGCAGCGGCAGTTTCACCTGATCGACAGCAAAGGCAACAATGCCGCCTTTACCGGCGCCAAGTGCATCGATTGGGCGGGGCATCTGATCGATGACAATGTGTCGGTCGCCGGCAACATGCTGGCCGGCCCGCAGGTGATTTCTGCAACGCTTGCGACCTTCAAGAAGACTGTCGGCAAACCGCTCGCAGAGCGGCTGCTCGAAGCCATGCGGGCGGGCGAAGATGCAGGCGGCGATAAGCGTGGCAAGCAATCGGCAGCACTCGTCATCCACCGCGACCAGGATTACGCCTGGCTGAACATCCGTGTCGACGATAGTGCCGATCCGCTTGCCGAACTGGAGCGGCTTTATGCCGTCGCTCAGGAGCGTTATCTTCATGTCGCCGAGACCATGCCGACGCGGCAGAACCCCAGCGGCATGATCGACCGCCGCGAGATCGACGAGAAGATTGCCGCGCTTGAGGCCAAAAGGGTGGCCGAAGGCCGACCCTCGGCTTCCCATGCGACGGTGGCAGCTCCGTCGTGAGCAACCTCACTTGAAGTCTGACCGATGGTAAAATCATAAAAGGGAACTCCATGCCGACCATTGCAGCTCGAACGACCAACCCAGGCACCCAGCCTGTTCTTTCCGTCTCCAATCTGACCACGTCATTTCTCGTCGATAGCGAGTGGCGCAAGGTCGTGAAGGACATTTCCTTCGATGTCATGCCGGGTGAAACGGTTGCAATCGTCGGCGAAAGCGGTTCCGGCAAGAGCGTGACCTCGCTCTCGATCATGCGGCTGCTCGCCAGGGCCAGCAGCCGCATCGAGGGTGAAGTCAGGCTCAACGGCCGCGATCTCCTGACATTGCCGGAGGCGGAGATGCGCAAGGTGCGCGGCAAGGATGTCGCGATGATCTTCCAGGAGCCGATGACGTCTCTCAATCCGATCTTCACCATCGGCCGGCAGATTTCCGAGGCGCTGACCTGCCACGGCAATATTTCCAAGACTGACGCGAAGGCGGAAACGATCCGCCTCCTGGAAAAGGTGCGCATCCCCAACGCGTCCTCGCGCTTCGACGAATATCCGCACCAGTTTTCCGGCGGCATGCGCCAGCGCGTGATGATCGCCATGGCACTTGCCAGCCGGCCGAAACTGCTGATCGCCGACGAGCCGACGACCGCGCTCGACGTAACGATCCAAGGCCAGATTCTCGATCTCATCAAAGTACTGCAGGAAGAGGAAGGCATGTCCGTCCTCTTCATCACCCACGATATGGGCGTCGTCGCCGAGATATCCGACCGCACCATCGTCATGTATCGCGGCGAGGCGGTGGAAACGGGCAAGACCGACGATATCTTCCATCGCGGCCAGCATCCCTATACCCGAGCCCTGCTGTCAGCCGTGCCGCGGCTCGGTTCGATGAAGAACCAGCCGCAACCGCTGCGCTTCCCGGTCGTTGACGCAAGCACTGGCGAGCGTAGCGAGCCAAAGGCGCTCACGGATACCGTCGATCACCGCAAGACGCCGGTGCTCGAGGTGAAGAACCTCGTCACCCGCTTCGATCTTCGCGGTGGCCTGCTTGCCCGTCCCACTGGCGCTATCCACGCCGTCGAAAATGTCTCCTTTGATCTCGCTCAGGGGGAAACCCTGTCGCTGGTCGGAGAATCCGGCTGCGGCAAGTCGACGACGGGGCGCTCTATCATGCGCCTCATCACGCCGAAATCCGGCGAAGTTCGGCTCGACGGCTATGATGTGATGAAGCTGGGCGCGCTCGATCTGCGCCGGATGCGACGCAGTATCCAGATGATCTTCCAGGACCCGTTCGCAAGTCTCAATCCGCGCATGACGATCGGCGCTGCCGTTGCCGAACCCTTCATCGAGCATCGCCTGGGCACGCGCGCCGAAGCCCGCGAAAAGGCCGCCGATCTTCTGGAACGTGTCGGGCTGAAAGCCGACATGATGAGCCGCTATCCGCACGAATTCTCAGGCGGCCAGCGCCAGCGCATCTGCATCGCCCGCGCACTCGCCCTCGATCCGAAAGTGATCGTCGCGGACGAAAGCGTCTCGGCGCTGGACGTGTCGATCAAGGCGCAGGTCTGCAATCTGCTGATGGATCTGCAGCAGAGCCTCAATCTCTCCTATCTCTTCATCTCGCACGACATGGCCGTGGTCGAGCGCGTCAGCCACCGGGTCGCAGTCATGTATCTCGGCGAGATCGTCGAAATCGGCCCTCGTGCATCCGTGTTTGAAAATCCGCAGCATCCCTACACGAGGAAGCTGATGGCGGCAGTCCCGGTGCCAGATCCGTCCCGACGCGGCATCCGGCGCAACCTCGCCGTCGACGAGTTGAAGAGCCCGGTGCGCCCGGTCGGATATCAGCCACCCGCGCGACACTACCGCGAAGTCTCGCAGGGCCATCTGGTTCGAATGGAAGAGGCCGCCTGAGGCGCATTCTGACCTTGACGCCACCAAATTCCGGGCAAATATCGGCATCCTGTTTTCCATCTCATCTGGAGTGAATGATATGACCGATAACGTGCTCGATATTCCGGTAAAGAAGATCGACGGCAGCGATACGACGCTTGCCGACTATCGCGGCAAGGTCATCATGGTCGTCAATGTCGCGTCCAAATGCGGCCTGACGGTGCAGTATGAAGGGCTGGAAAAGCTCTATGAGGAAAAGCGGGACGAAGGTCTTGTCATCGCCGGCTTTCCGGCCAACGATTTCAAGGGCCAGGAGCCGGGTAGCGATAAAGAGATTCTGGAGTTCTGCACGCTGACCTACGATGTGCAGTTTCCCATGTTTTCCAAGATCGCCGTGACAGGTGAAAACCGCCATCCGCTTTATGACAGCCTGATCGCCTCCGGCGTCAAGACGGTCGGAGACGGACCGATGCGCGAACGGCTCGCCAAACATGGCCTAGAGACCGGGCAGAACGGGGGCATCGTCTGGAATTTCGAAAAGTTCCTGATCGGTCGCGACGGCGACGTTGTTGCCCGCTTTGCGCCTGATGTAACTGCGGACGATCCGCGCCTGCTCTCCGTTCTGGAAAAAGAACTGGCTCGCGCTGGCTGAAGTCCGCGGCAAATCGGATAAAAGCCGAATTAATTCAGAATAATAAGGTATATTTTTGCAAGCAGGGCGAGTATTACTTCGACCTGCTATGTCGTTGCTTACGACTACGCTCAGGAGTATTTTCAGGTCTTCGAATGTATTCGAAGAAACGCCACATCAATCTGGGAGGAAGATGTCATGCGTGAACCTGATATGCAGAAACTTGATGCCCTGGTCGGACGCCTGGTCGGCGATCTCGGTGCGGCGGTCTCCGGTGTGCTGGTCACGCTTGGAGACCATCTGGGCCTCTTCAGGGCCATGGCGGATGGAACGCCGATGACGTCAGCAGAATTGGCAGACAAAGTCGGCGTGAAAGAGCGCTACGTGCGCGAGTGGCTGTCGGCTCAAGCTGCCGCCGACTATGTCAGCTATGACGATGAGACCGAGCGCTTCTACCTGACGCCGGAACAGGCCATGGTATTTGCCGAGGAAAACAGCCCCGCCTTCTTCACTGGCGCCTTCGATGTCGTCCAATCCATGTGGCTCGACGAGCCGAAGATCGCCAATGCTTTCAAGACCGGCAACGGTTTTGGCTGGCATGAGCACAGCGCCTGCCTGTTCCGCGGCACGGAGCGCTTTTTCCGGCCAGGCTACAACAGCCATCTCATTGCGGAATGGATACCAGCGCTGAACGGCATGCATGAAAAGCTTCAAGCCGGCGCTGCGGTTGCCGATGTCGGCTGCGGCCACGGTGCTTCGACCATCCTGATGGCGCAGGCCTATCCGAACTCGACCTTCTTCGGCTTCGACTATCACCTGCCATCGATCGAGCGGGCACGAGCTGCCGCGAAACAGGCGGGCGTCGATGGACGCATCACGTTCGAGCAGGCAAGCGCCAAGGATTTCCCGGCTGCCGGTTATGATCTTGTCGCCATGTTCGATTGCCTGCATGACATGGGCGATCCGGTCGGTGCCGGTAAACACGTCAAGGAAAGCCTTGCCGACGACGGCACCTGGATGATCGTCGAACCCTTTGCGCATGACTGCCTGAAGGATAACCTCAATCCGGTCGGCCGTGTCTTCTATGGCGCATCGACGATGATCTGCACACCGGCCTCCCTGTCGCAGGAAGTCGGACTGGGTTTAGGAGCGCAAGCCGGCGAATTGAAGCTGCGCAAGGTTGCCATGGATGCGGGCTATTCGCATTTCCGCAAGGCGACCGAAACGCCGTTCAACATGGTCTTCGAAGTCAGGCCATGACCGACAGAGGAAGACGCCGGGCCGCATCAAGCCCGGCGTCTTCGTGTGATTAGGCCTTCACGACGCTCGCCTGATAGATTTCGTCGATGGTTTTCGCGAGGCTGGCGTCGAATTCAGCATCGCTCATCGTCACGCGCAGATCCTCGGTCAAAGCTCGGGAGAAGCTGGCGATCATTCCATGATTGTGACTGAGCTTTTCGCAGGCATCCGCACGGCTGTAGCCGCCGGAAAGCGCCACCACGCGCGCCACGGCTTTGTGATCGACGAGAGGCTTGTAGAAATCCGGAACAGTCGGGATCGTCAGCTTGAGCATGACCTTCTGGCCGGCCGGCACTGCGTCGAGCTTCTGCGCGATCTCGTCCCGCAGAATAGCCTCGGCCTCCTGCTTGGTCGGGCTCTTGATGGAGACTTCCGGTTCAATGATCGGCACGAGACCATGGCCGAGGATCTGGTGTCCAATCTCGAACTGCTGCTTGACCACTGCGGCGATGCCTGTCTTGTCGGCGTTGGCAATGACCGAACGCATCTTGGTGCCGAAGATTCCCTTCTTCACCGCACGGGCGAGCAGAGCGTCGAGATCCGGCATCGGCTTCATCACCTGTGCGCCGTTCTCCTCGGCAGCCAGACCCTTGTCGACCTTGAGGAATGGGACGACACCGCGATCGGCCCAGAGATAAGTGGGAACCGGCTTGCCTTGCGCCTCCCCATCCATGGTCTTCTCGAAAAGAATGGCGCCAATCACCTTATCTCCGGAAAATGAGGGAGCCGTCATGATGCGCACGCGCATTTCATGCATCAGGCGGAACATTTCCTCATCGCCATTATAGTCGGAATCGGCGATCCCATAGAGACGCAGAGCGCCCGGGGTCGAGCCTCCGCTTTGATCGAGGGCAGCGATGAAGCCACCCTTGCCGGACATCTGTGACATCATCTTTTCGTCAGCCATACTATTCTCCCTTATTGCGTAACGCCGTGCGGCGCATACGGACTTTCTGGACCGGACAAGCCTTTTGGCATCTCCGGCCGGTTGCAAATATCGACCCCGGCGAACGCTTTCGCCCGTGATCCGGCCATGCAAGCGACCAATATCTGAGAAACCTAACGGAATTCCGATGGTTATCCAGTCGAAATGCACAGCATTTTCGAGAAATCAATGACCGTGAACTGCTGAGTTTTGGGTGTGACAGCTCACCAAAACGGCTCTTTCCGCGCCAACTCGCCGAATAAACCGATTAAGGCGGCTATTACTGGAACATCGCGCGCCGGGAACCGGTCGAGCAATATTTTAACTTCAGCTTTTCACCATCCGTGTGATTGAGCCGGTTTTGAGCTGGTTGGCTTTTGGTTGGGGTTTTGCAGCCCGTTTTCCGGCGCAAAAAGGGGAAAGGGCAAACTGCATGGCATTAGCGATTCCGCTCAACTCTCCTCGCGCCTTCATGTAGCGCGAGGCGCCCTCGATCAGCGAGGCGACGACGATATTCATCTCACGCTGACGTCAGAAGGGTAACACGATGCCAATGGCGTAGGTCTTGCTGGTGCGAAGATTGATGCCGCCGAGATTGGGGCGATAACCGAGCTCGCTAGTGACGCGCTGACCTACTTCGCGACACAAGCCGCGTCCTACCGCCAATCCCTGCACCTTCGACAAATCATTCCGCTGCGCCATGTCGACGCGAGAATGCCCGCAGGCGGGTAACGATCAAGCGCAGGCTGCGATCAAAGTCGACGAGGGGTGCGTGTTTGGGCTGTCGATCTGATGTGGTCGCATGACATCTGGACACAACCTTAAGCATAGATATTCAGCCGGCATTCAGAAAGGCAATCTTAAGGTGCATACCGTCAGCCATTCCATTATTAGGGGAAACTCATGGACAAATATACCAAAACTGTTTTGACAATCATCGCCGTCGCGCTCGCGGCAATCGCCATCCAAAACACAATTACGCCGGCGCAAGCCGTCGGTGGCGGCTGCGGTACGGAGACCTACCGGCCCTGCTATGTAAAGCTGGTGAATTAACGCAACCATCGCTGCCCGTGGGATACCGCGGGCAGCTTTTATCCCAGCCGATTATGAATCAGCACCTTTTCGCGCAATCTGAATGGCTGTGCGGGCACCGTTGCGCAGTTGAGCCGTTTCCGTGCCGGCGATGACCAGATCCAGGCCGAGCTTCAGATATTCTCCGGCACGGGCACCATCGCCGCCAAAGGCACAAATCACCTTGCCATGGGCGCGGCACCGCGCGAGTGCGGTCGCAAGCGCCTGATCGATCGCGGCGCTATCAGGCGCAAGGCGCGCACCATTCGAAAGCGCGATCGAAAGATCGGATGGGCCCACAAAGATGCCGTCGATGCCGTCAACGGCCAGGATCTCGTCGATGGCGTCGAGCGCCATGCGAGTTTCGACCATTGCAATCGTGACGGTCAGGCTGTTGGCGCTCTGCAGATAATCTTCAGCCGGCAGGCCGAAATGATTGAGGGCCAGCGACGGCCCCCAGCTGCGCTCGCCGAGCGGCGGATACTTTGTCGCCTGCACCAAGGCGCGCGCATCATCGGCGGAGTTGATCATCGGTGCGATGATGGCAGAGGCACCGGCATCGAGAAGCCGCGAGGCGGAGGCGAAATCGCCGACGGGAATACGCGCAATCGCCGGCTTGCCCGCCAAGCGCACATGGGCGATGCCGTTGGCGGCGGACTCCATGTTCCACATGCCGTGCTGCATATCGAGTACGATGGTATCGAAGTCTTCCTGCGCCAGATGATTGACGAGCATCGGATCGGGTATGCCGACCCAGCCGGAGACCATGCCGCCATTCTCGCGGCGTTTCAGGCGTCCGGCAAATCCGTTCATGTCAGTCGTCATCGTTTTTCCTCACCTATCAACAGCAGGGCTCTGTCTTTTTTGCCAGCATCGACCGCCAAATCACGGCGAGCCGTTGCAAGCGACAATACTCAATTCCCATTGCCGAGCCACTCGAAAGTGCGTAGGCGACGGACACAAATCGACAAACCACGGCTCCGACCGTGGTCGGCCGCCGTGCAGGAAGATGATTTCAAATCTGCCAGACGACCATGACAAATTTGCTGCTATCTGGATCGGTTAGCCGAGTCCACAAGGCGACCAAGGCATGATTTAAGACGAGCGATACCGCCAGGCAGAAGGCATCGCCCGATCATAGGATTTCGGCGGCTCCTTACCGCTCAACGCCCGGCAAAGCGCTGCTTCGCAAAATCCGTGACAGGCGTGTAAAGGCTGATGAGCGTTCCCTCGGGATCGCGAATTTGCCCTGCCCGGTTTCCCCACGGCATCAGCTTCGGTTCGTGCACGACCTCCACCTTGTCCTTCAACCTTGCGAATTCGGCATCGACATCGTCGACCTGGAATTCGATAACAAGCGAGCGGTTGGCACCGGGCTCAGCACTGCCCTCGCGAAACAGGGCGACAGTCTCGGCACTTCCGATCGCGAGTGTTGCCGCGGGGGTGACGATCTCGGCAAAGACGGGCGCCAGCCACTCCGCAGCCTGACCGGTGACCATCTCATAAAACCCAACCATCTTCTTGATGTCGGCAACGATCAGACGTGTGGATGCCAGTTTCATCGCATACTCCTCCAAAATGCCCGCCAACTCTGTTGTTGGCGGCTCGAAGGCTCTTGTTGCATAAGGCTGTTGCCACCATACTGGCAGCAGGAGTCAGCAGGAATGCGTCGCGCCGACCGTTTGTTTCAGATTATACAGATATTGCGCCGGTCGAGCCGTCCGGTAACGGCTGCCGCGCTGGCGGATGAACTCGAAGTCTCCAAGCGCACGGTCTATCGCGACGTTGCCGATCTGATGAGCCAGCGGGTTCCGATCGAAGGTGAGGCAGGCTTCGGATATCTTTTGTCGCCCGGTTACGAAATGCCGCCGCTGATGCTGACGCCCGAGGAGATCGAGGCCGTCGTCCTCGGGGCGCAATGGGTTGCAGGTCGTGCCGACAAGGCCCTTGCCAATGCCGCACGCGACGTGGTTGCCAAGATCACCGCGATCGTGCCCGAGCATCTGCGTCCCTTCATCCTTGAGCCGAGCGTCGGCGCCAAACCGCTTCTTCAGCGAGGCCAAGAGGAAAACATCGACCTGCCGATGTTGCGGGCGGCAATCCGCGAAGGACGAAAACTTCGGCTGTGCTATCGGTCCGATGCGGGTGCGGAAAGCACAAGGATCGTTTGGCCCGTCATCCTCGGCTATTCCGATACGAGCCGCATTCTGGTGGCATGGTGCGAGCTGCGCCAGGGCTTCCGGCATTTCCGCACGGAACGGATTATCGAGGCCGACATGCTGAATGACGGTTATGGCTTACGCCCAGGCGAGCTTCGCCGCCGCTGGTCCGCCTGGCGAGAGGCGGAACTCCAGCAAACTCAACGGAAAGGGTGATTATCGGGGCGCTGAGGTCATCGGTCGCCTGCACCCGATAATCTCAGATGATCCCGCCGCCACCGGCAACGGAAACCGGACGCTCGGCGGCCACCTTGCGGCGATAGCCGCTCGCCCTGTAGGTCGCGACCGGATCGATCGCGCCGCCCGCACGGCGGCGAGCTTCGGCGAGGATCGGCTCGACATCGGCGCGATAGGCGCGCTTCAGCGTTTCCGATGCCATCAGCGCGTCGTTCGCATCCTGATAGTCGCCGAGTGTATTGCGATCGACGATCAGCGCCTGGGCGTACGCACGGCGGATTTCGTTGGCGCTGGAAATCAGGCTTTCGATCGGGTCGGTGACGTTATGCGACTGGTCGATCATATGCGCCGGATTGAAGTCGTTGACTCCGCGCCGTTCGGCATCAACCAACTCGTTGAAGACGAGGAAGAGGCGGTAGGGCTCAATGGCGCCGGCATCGAGATCGTCGTCGCCATACTTGGAATCATTGAAGTGGAAACCGCCGAGCTTGCCGAACTGGATAAGGCGCGCGACGATCATCTCGATATTGGTATTCGGTGCGTGATGGCCGAGATCGACAAGGCACTGCGCCTTGGGGCCGAGTGTCTGCGCGATCAGATAGTTGGTGCCCCAATCCTGAACGACGGTCGAATAGAAGGCCGGCTCGTACATCTTGTGCTCGGAAAACAGCCGCCAGTCATCCGGAAGCGCTTTATAGATCTCGGCCATGGCAGCGAGATAGCGCTCGAATGCCTTGGTGAAATTGGTCTGACCGGGGAAGTTCGAGCCGTCGCCGATCCATACGGTCAGCGCCTTCGAGCCAATGGCCTTGCCGATTTCGATGCACTCGATGTTGTGCTCGACGGCCTGCGCGCGGGTTGCCGCATCGACATGGCTCAGCGAACCGAATTTGTAGGAATGCGCCTGGCTGGGTGCATCGGAGAAGGTGTTGGAGTTCATGGCGTCGAAGCCGAGGCCGAGTGCATCGCCTTTCGCCTTCAGTTCGCGCGGGTCGGCCTTATCCCAGGGGATATGCAGCGAAACCCTTGGAGTTGCCCGCGTCAGCTGCTGGATGACGGCGCAATCATCGAGCTTGTCGAAGATGCCGCGCGGTTCGCCGGTGCCGGGGAAGCGGGCAAAGCGCGTGCCGCCAGTGCCAACGCCCCAGGACGGAACCGCAACGAAGAATTCTGAAACCTTTTTAGTGACGGCTTCGATATCGATGCCGCGCCGGCCAAGCGTGGCTCCGAGCGCCTCATAATCGGATTTCAGCGCGGCGGCGCGCTTGTCGTTTTCTGCAGCAACCAGATCGGGCGCAATCCTGTGTTCGGCCATTCTTTCCTCCCAAACGATGAAGGCCCGTGCCGGCAAAGGTAGCCGCGGCGCGGGCCGTTTGATATCAGCGCGTGAAGCTCTGCGCGTTGCCGGCGTCGACGTTGATGATATTGCCTGTTGATTTGGCGGAAAGATCCGACGCCAGGAAATAGATCGCTTCAGCAATGTCCTCCGGGAACACATTGAGCTTCAGCATCGAGCGCTTGCGGTAATGTTCCTCCAGCTCGTCCACCTCGATCTTCGAGGAGGCGGCGCGCTGCTCGCGCCATTCACCGTTCCAGATCTTCGAGCCGCGCAGGACGGCATCGGGATTGACCGTATTCACGCGGATGCCGGCTTCAGCACCCTCAAGAGCCAGGCAGCGGGCTAGATGGATTTCGGCGGCTTTGGCCGTGCAATAGGCGGCGGCATTCGGCGATGAGGCCAGACCGTTCTTCGACGCGACGAAGACGACATTGCCGCCGAGATTCTGGCGGCGGAACAGCCGGAAGGCTTCGCGCGAGACGAGGAAATAGCCGGTCGCGAGAATATCGATATTGCGGTTCCACATCGAAAGCTCGGTGCTTTCGATCGGTGCTGACGATGCGATCCCTGCATTCGATACCAGAATGTCGACGCCGCCGAATTCGACACAGGCCTCGGCAAAGGCGGCAATGACGGCATCTTCCTTCGTCACGTCAAGCTTGACGCTGCGGACCGCATCCGCACCATATCGCTTGGCGAAATCCGCCTGGGTGCCCTCAAGTGCCGCCTGGTCGATGTCAGCCAGAACCACGCAAGCACCCTCGCCCACCAAGCGTGCCGCCGTCGCACGACCAATGCCACCGGCGCCGCCGGTGACGAAAGCAACGCGACCGGCAAGGCTCTTCGGCTTCGGCATACGCTGAAGCTTCGCCTCCTCCAGCAGCCAGTATTCGATATCGAAGGCTTCCTGCTCCGGTAGGCCCTGATATTCGCAGACGGTGGAGGCGCCGCGCATGACGTTGATGGCGTTGACATAGAACTCGCCGGCAATACGGGCGGTCGCCTTGTCGCGGGCAAAGGATAGCATGCCGACGCCGGGTACGAGGAAGATCACCGGGTTCGGATCGCGCATCGCAGGCGAATTGTCGTGCTTGCAATCGTTATAATAGCGCGCGTAATCGGCGCGGTAATCTTCCAGCGCTTTATCAAGACCGGCGATCACGGCATCGACATCGGGCTTAGCCGGATCGAAATCGACGATCAACGGGCGGATCTTGGTGCGCAGGAAGTGATCCGGGCAGCTGGTGCCGAGCGCGCCGAGCGGGCGAAGGCTCTTCGAATTGACGAATTCGAGCACGGCATCCTGATCGTCGAAATCGCCGAGCTTGCGCTCGGCTTTGCCGATGCGGCCGCGGATCTCAGGCATCAGCCGGGCAGCGATGGCACGACGCTGTGCCTGCGGCAGGCTCTGGGTGACGGCACCGCCAAAAATGGCCTTGCCTTCGGTCTTGGCGGCGAACCATTCGATTGCCTTGTTAATGATGGCAAGCGTCAGCTCATAGCATTCCTTGGCATCATTGGCCCAGGTGAACAGGCCATGGCTTTCGAGCACGACGCCCTTGGCATTCGGATGCGCCTTGACGAAGGCTTCGAGATCGAGGCCGAGCTGGAAACCAGGCCGACGCCAGGGGAGCCAGCCGATATCGTCGCCGAAGATCTCGCGTGTCAGCTCGCGCGAGTTCTTCGAGGCGGCGATGGCGATGATGGCATCGGGATGCATGTGATCGACATGGGTGAAGGGCACGAAACCATGGAGCGGCGTATCGATCGAAGCGGCGCGGGCATTCAGATTAAAGGTGCAATGCGGCAGGAAGCCGACCATGCGGTCCTCGTCGGCAACGCCCTGATAGATATTCTTCAAACTATCGAGCTTGTCCTGATAAAGCGTCGCGAAGCCATCGAGCTTGATGGTGCCGACATCGCCACCAGAGCCCTTGACCCAGAGCACCTTGACCTTTTCGCCGGAGAGCGGATCGGTTTCCATGACTTTGGCCGACGTGTTGCCGCCGCCGTAGTTGGTGATACGCTTGTCGGCCCCGAGCAGATTCGACCGATAAAGCAGCTTGCCCGGCTCATCCAAGCCTGCCGCATACGTATCATCCCAACGGTTCTTCAGAAGCTGAACGCCAGCCGCCATGTCATCCTCCCTTGAAATCAAGTCTTTCGGGCGGACCGGATCATGATAGCGCCACCCTTTGTGAGGAGGGTATCGCTCACGTATAGTCACCTTGTCAATCGAAAACGATCAAATTCGATAATGTTGCGATGCAATATGAAAGTTTCTGATCGATTATGATTGACACAATGTCATATTTGCGAAATAACCGCCGACAAGGAGGAGCCAATGCACGAACGCGAACGCCATCGCATTATTCTGAGCGCGGTACAGGAAAAGTCTGTCGTGACGATTCAGGATATTTCCGAGCTGACCGAGGCTTCGGAAGCGACGATACGCCGTGACATCGCTGCCCTGCACGTCCAGGGAAAGATCAGGCGCGTGCGCGGCGGCGCAGAATCGATCCATCCCCCACAGCTCGGCAATCTGGCAGCGCGACCCTTCCGTGTATCCGAGGCCGTCAATATCGATAGGAAACGCGCAATTGCGCGCAAGGCCGCCGAACTCTGCAATCCCGGCGATGCCATCATCATCAATGGCGGCACGACCACATTCCAGCTGGTGCACTATATCTCTGCCTTCCGGCTGCAAGTGATGACCAACTCCTTCGCCATCGCCGAACATCTGGTCAAACATTCGAAGAACACCGTGACGGTGCCGGGCGGCGCGATCTATCGCGAGCAGAGCCTGATCCTCTCGCCCTTCGACAACGACACGATCCGAAATTTCTATGCGCGGCGCATGTTCGTTGGTGCACAGGGCGTAGGCCCGCTCGGCATCATGGAAGCCGACGCGCTGGTCATCCAGAGCGAGCAGAAGCTGATGCGCCAGGCCGACGAGCTTGTCGTTATGGTGGATTCGAGCAAGTTCCGCCAGCGCTCCAGCCTGATCCTTTGTCCGCTCGAACAGGTCTCAACCATCATTACCGATGACGGCGTGACCTCCGAAACCGTGCGCATGATCGAGGATGCGGGTATTTCGCTCATTATTGCAAATGTTTCGGCCCAGGCCGAGGAGGAGGATTCCCCGTCGGTCGCGTGAGACGCGCGGCCGAAATGGGGTGAGCATGCCTATTAACTTTGGGAGGAAGTGACATGAATATAGCAAAGAAACTGGCAATCGGCGTCGCGCTCGCCGCGACACTGATGGCCGGCGCGGCAAGTGCAAAGGACGTCAAGATCGGTCTCGTAGTGAAGTCGCTGGGCAACGGCTTCTTCGAGGCCGCCAACAAGGGCGCCCAGGAAGCAGCCAAGGATCTCGGCGGCGTGCAGGTAATCTACACCGGCCCGACTTCGACCACGGCCGAAGGCCAGATCGAAGTGATCAACTCGCTGATCGCACAGGGTGTCGACGCCATCGCGATTTCCGCAAACGATCCGGATGCAGTCGTCCCTGCGCTTAAGAAGGCGACGCAGCGCGGCATCAAGGTCATCTCCTGGGATTCCGGCGTCGCAAAGGCCGGCCGCATCCTGCAGCTGAACCCCTCGTCCAACGAGCTGATCGGCAAGATGTGCCTGACGCTCGCCCAGGATCATCTCGACGGCGGCAAGGGCGACTTCGCCATCCTGTCGGCAACGACTACCTCGACCAACCAGAATATCTGGATCGGCGAGATGAAGAAGCAGCTCAAGGACTTCCCGGGCCTCAATCTGGTGACAACAGTCTATGGCGACGACCTCTCGGACAAGAGCTATCGTGAAGCCCAGGGCCTCCTGACCTCGCATCCGGAAGTCAAGGTCATCGTCGCCCCGACGACCGTCGGCGTGCTTGCCGCTTCGCAGGCCGTCAAGGACGCCGGCAAGATCGGTAAGGTCTATGTGACCGGTCTCGGCCTGCCATCCGAAATGGCCGGCGCCATCAAGTCCGGCGCGACGAAGGAATTCGCGATCTGGAATCCGATCGATCTCGGCTATTCCGCAACGCAGATCGCCTATCGCCTCGTCAAGGGCGAGACCGACGGCAAGCCGGGCAGCGAGATCAATGCCGGCCGCATGGGCAAGATCAAGGTTGGCGAAAACGGCGAAGCCGCCATGGCCGATCCGTTCGTCTACAACGCCTCGAACATCGATCAGTTCTCCAAGGTTTTCTGATCGAAAATCGAACTCGCAGCACTCCGGCGGCATCAGCCGCCGGACCTGGTTTCACTGATCCGGTACATTGCTGATGACCACAGTCCTTCAACGCTCCATCGCGGACATATCAACCGCGAACAATCAGGCCATTCTGGAAATGCGCGGCATTTCCCAGATCTTCCCCGGCGTGAAAGCGCTGGATGGCGTCAGCATTTCGCTTTACCCCGGCAAGGTCACTGCGCTGATCGGTGAGAACGGCGCCGGTAAATCGACGCTCGTTAAAATCCTAACAGGTATCTATCGCCCGAACGAAGGCGAGATCCTTGTCGACGGCAAACCAACGGCTTTCGCCAGTGCGCAGGCGGCCATCGATGCCGGCGTCACGGCCATTCATCAGGAAACGGTGCTCTTCGACGAGCTGACTGTTGCCGAAAACATCTTTCTCGGTCATGCGCCGCGCACATCCTGGCGCACCATCGATTGGAAGAGGATGAACAGCCGATCGAAAGAACTTCTCCAATCGCTGGAAAGCGCCATCGATCCCACGACCCGATTGAAAGATCTCTCCATCGCGCAGCGCCATCTTGTGGCGATTGCCCGCGCTTTGTCGATCGAGGCTCGCATCGTCATCATGGACGAGCCGACTGCCGCCCTTTCGCGCAAGGAGATCGATGATCTCTTTCGCATCGTTGAGGGATTGAAGGCAAAGGGCAAGGCGATCCTGTTCATCAGCCACAAGTTCGATGAACTCTATGAAATCGCCGACAATTTCGTCGTCTTCCGCGACGGTCGCGCCGTCGGTCATGGCGAACTGAAGTCGACGCCGCAGGACGAGATCGTGCGCATGATGGTCGGGCGCGACGTCAAGGACGCCTTTCCGAAAGTACCCGTCACCATCGGCAACACTGTCCTCGAGGTTGACAAATACTGTCACCGCACGGAATTCCGCGACATTTCCTTCAAGCTACGGCGCGGCGAAATTCTCGGCATCTATGGGCTGATCGGCGCCGGACGATCCGAGCTTTGCCAATCGCTCTTCGGCATTACCAAGCCGCTTTCCGGACGCCTGACGCTCGATGGCCGCGAAATCCAGGTCCGCTCGCCGCAAGACGCCATTGCCGCCGGCATCGTCTATGTGCCGGAAGAACGCGGCCGCCACGGCCTGGCGCTGCCGATGCCGATCTATCAGAACATGTCGCTCCCGTCGCTCGGACGCATCTCCCGCAAAGGGTTCCTGAAGGCGGCCAATGAGTTCGCTCTCGCCCGTAAATATGCCGAAAGGCTCGAGCTGCGCGCCGCCGCCCTATCCGTGCCTGTGGGAACGCTCTCCGGCGGAAACCAGCAGAAGGTGGTCATCGGCAAGTGGCTGGCGACACAACCGAAGATCATCATTCTCGACGAACCCACCAAGGGGATCGATATCGGCTCGAAGGCCGCCGTCCATGGCTTCATCAGCGAGCTGGCGGCCGAGGGCCTCAGCATCATCATGATCTCCTCCGAACTGCCCGAGATTCTCGGCATGTCGGATCGTGTGCTGGTCATGAAAGAGGGCCTGTCCGCAGGCCTGTTCGAGCGCGAGGGGCTGACGCCGGAAACTTTGGTGCGCGCCGCCACGGGAAATGCATAGGGAGAGCCGGATGCCACGCATCCTCAAAAAGCGCGAAACACTGCTCGCCATCATCATCGCAGTGATGATCGCCGGCTTCGCAACGCGTGCGGCCGGCTTTGCCGAGCCCGCCAATCTCGCCAATATCTTCAACGACACCTCGATCCTCATCATTCTGGCTCTTGCCCAGATGACGGTCATTCTGACCAAATCGATCGATCTGTCCGTTGCCGCCAATCTGGCGCTGACAGGCATGGCGGTTGCGATGCTGAACGCGGCCTATCCCGATATTCCGCTGATCGCCCTCGTTATTACGGCAATCCTGATGGGCGCGGTTCTCGGTGCCATCAACGGTTATCTCGTCTGGGCGCTCGAAATCCCGCCGATCGTTGTCACGCTCGGCACCCTGACGATCTATCGCGGCATGGCCTTCGTGCTGTCTGGCGGCGCCTGGGTCAATGCCCATCAATTCACGCCGATCTTTTTGAACGTGCCGCGCACGCCGCTTCTCGGCCTGCCGGTGCTCGCCTGGATCGGCATCGCCATCGTGCTGATGATGTATCTGGTGCTGCGTTATACCCAGTTCGGCCGTTCGGCTTATGCGAGCGGTGGCAATCCGGTTGCAGCCGTCTATGCCGGTATTGATGTCGGCTGGACGCGCTTCCTCGCCTTTGTTCTGTCGGGTGCGCTCGCCGGTCTCAGCGGCTATCTCTGGGTCTCGCGCTATGCGGTGGCCTATGTCGATATCGCCAATGGGTTCGAGCTCGATAGCGTCGCGGCCTGCGTCATCGGTGGCATTTCGATTGCCGGCGGCGTCGGTTCGGTCGCTGGCGCAGTGCTCGGCGCCCTCTTCCTCGGCGTCATCAAGAACGCACTTCCAGTCATCGGCATCTCGCCATTCACGCAGATGGCGATCTCAGGCACCGTCATCATCCTTGCCGTCGTCTTCAACGCCCGGCGCGAACGCAACCGCGGCCGCATCATCCTGCGCGATCAGGCCGCAAAGGACACCGCCAGCCAGGGAGCACATGCATGAGCAACGGTTCGCAAGCGGCAACGGCGGAAAAGCGCGCCATTCCGGATCGCCTCGGCACGCCCTTCAAGCGCATCTTGGCGAGCTGGGAAACGCTGCTTTTTGGCGTCGCGGTCGCGATCTTCATCTTCAATTCGCTGGCCTCGCCCTATTTCCTGGATCCCTTCAACCTTTCGGACGCCACCTTCAACTTTACCGAAAAGGCGATGATCGCCTTTGCCATGGCACTGCTCGTCATCGCTGGCGAAATCGACCTCTCGGTCGCAGCCATCATCGCGCTCGCTTCGACCGCGATGGGCGCCGCCGCACAACTGGGCGTCGATACGCCCGGCCTCGTTGCCATCGGTATCGGCGTCGGTCTCGTCTGCGGCATCTTCAACGGCTTTTTGGTTTCTGTACTGAAGCTGCCGTCGATCGTCGTCACCATCGGCACGATGAGCCTGTTTCGCGGCATTTCCTATATCGTTCTCGGCGACCAGGCCTATGGCAACTATCCGGATAGTTTCGCCTATTTTGGCCAGGGCTATGTCGTCTGGGTCTTCTCGTTCGAATTCGTACTCTTCATCGTGCTTGCGATCGCCTTCGCGATCCTGCTGCATGCGACGAATTTCGGCCGTCAGGTCTATACGATCGGCAACAATGATTTTGCCGCGCGCTTCTCCGGCATTCCGGTGGAGCGGGTCAAATTCATCCTGTTCCTGCTGACCGGCGTCATGAGCGGCATCGCCGCCGTCTGCCTCACCTCGCGCCTTGGCTCGACGCGTCCGTCGATCGCGCTTGGCTGGGAGTTGGAAGTGGTCACCATGGTCGTGCTCGGCGGCGTGTCGATCCTCGGCGGCTCCGGCACGATCGGCGGTGTCGTCATCGCCGCCTTCGTCATGGGCTTGGTCACTTTCGGCCTCGGCCTGCTCAACGTGCCGGGCATCGTCATGTCGATTTTCATCGGCCTCCTCCTCATCATCACCATCGCGCTGCCGATCGTCGCCCGCCGCATCAGGACCATGAGCTCCAAATGACCGCTGCTCTCGAACGCCACGCCTTCAAGATGACGCTCAATCCCGGCATGGAAGCAGAATACCGGAAGCGGCATGATGAAATCTGGCCCGAGCTGGTGGATCTGCTGCGTCAGGCCGGCGTCAGCGATTATTCTATCCATCTCGATCGCGACACGAACACGCTTTTCGGCGTGTTGACGCGGCCGAAGGATCATTCGATGGCAAGCCTGCCCGAGCATCCCGTCATGAAGAAATGGTGGGCGCACATGGCCGATATCATGGCGACCAATCCCGATAATTCGCCCATTCAGAGCGATCTCGTCACGGTCTTCCATCTGCCATGAACACCGAGACAGCCTACCGCCACATCGCCGTCATCGACATCGGCAAGACCAACGCCAAGGTGGTGGTGCTCGATGCTGGCACAGGCAGCGAGATCGCTGTCGTCAGAACCGCAAACGGCGTCCTGAAGTCGGGTCCTTATCCGCATTACGATATTGAAGGCCTATGGGATTTCATCATTACGGCTCTCAAAGGTTTTGCCCGCACGCCAGGATTCGATGCCATTTCGATCACGACGCATGGCGCATGTGTGGCCATGCTAGCGGACGATGGCAGCCTCGCCATGCCGGTTCTCGACTATGAGCACGGCTATCCGCAAGCCATGCAGAATGCCTACAGCCAGTTGCGCCCCAAGTTTGCTGAGACGTTTTCGCCCGGATTGTCGGTTGGCCTCAATGTCGGCGCCCAAATCCACTATCTGAAAAGCACCTTTCCGGCCGATTTCGCCCGTGTCGCGACGATCCTGACCTATCCGCAATATTGGGCGTTTCGCCTAACCGGCGTTGCCGCCAACGAAGTGACGTCGCTTGGCTGCCATACCGATCTCTGGAACCCGACGACGCAAAGCTATTCGTCTCTCGTCGACGCGCTTGGCATTCGCGGGCTGATGGCGCCGGTCCGTTCGGCTTTCGACGCGCTCGGACCGGTCCTGCCGGCACTCGCTGCGGCGGTGGGTCTCACGAAACCGGTGCCGGTTTATTGCGGCATCCATGATTCCAACGCCTCGCTTCTGCCCCATCTGGTGGAAAACGACCCCCCCTTTGCCGTCGTCTCGACGGGAACCTGGGTCATCAGTTTCGGCGTTGGCGGAGATCTGGAGCATCTCGATCCCAGGCGCGATGCGCTTGCCAATGTCGATGCCTTTGGCCGCACCGTGCCATCAGCCCGCTTCATGGGTGGCCGCGAATTCGAGATTCTGGCTGCCGAAATCGGCACGGCATCAGCCGATGCGGTCGAAGCCGCTATCGAGGCGGTAATCGAGAAGGGCCTCATGCTGCTGCCCAACGTCGTTGAAGGATCGGGTCCCTTTCCCGGCCGGAGGCGGCGCTGGATAGCGGATCATGCCGCGAGCAATGCCGAGCGCCTTGCCGCCGTCAGCCTCTATCTCGCGCTGATGACGGAAGCCTGTCTCGACCTGATCGGCGCCAAGGGGCCGATCTTCGTTGAGGGTCCCTTCGCGCTCAATCGCGCCTATCTTATCGCCCTCTCTGCCTTGACGAGCACCGATGTCATCGCACTCGCGGGCTCGACAGGCACCAGCCAGGGTGCCGCCTTGCTGGCGGGAATTCGTCCACCTTCTGCCACGGAAAATGTGCCGATCCGCGCGGATTTGCGGGGATTGCGGAACTATAGGCAAGCTTGGCAGCGCGCCTTAGAAGACTAGAGCAGCTCCGCGTTTCAAAGGATCACCAGACGACGCCATTCGTTCGCTCTCAAGCAGTGCCGACCCTGTCGAGTTCCCCCGCAGCGATCTCCGCCCTTTGGATTGCAGCCGGAACGTCCTCGTCGAGGCCGTCTTCGACCAGCCACGCAGCCGAGAGTCCTGCCCAGGCAACAATCCATTGCAGCAGGCGGAAGCGATCCAGCCCTGCCGCCTCCGAGACGACATTGAGCTGGCGCCCAAGGCGGCCCGGAGCTGTCGCGACTGCATTATCGGGGTTGCAGAAGAGGTTCGCGTAATCAAAACCGCGCTCGCCGACCAGCCCCTTGGGATCGATAGCAAGCCAGCCTCGCCCCGCAAAATCCAGAATATTGCCGTGATGAATATCGCCATGCAGGGCTACCACATCGCGGGGTTGCGACAGCAGTTTGCGGGCGATAACTGCGGACTGGATGAAGATACCACCTTCGCAGTGAGCCATCGCTTCGAGCGAACGAAACCGGTGGACAAGCGGGATCAATTGCGGCAATGCGCCCCCGCGAGAGGCATGAAGCCCAGCGACGGCCTTGCAGATGATCCGGCTTGCCTCGTCGTCCTCGCCATTCCTTGCCATCTCGGCAAGTGAGCGGCTGCCTGTCGCCCGTTCGAGCAGGATAGCATGGTCCTGGTGTTCGAGAACGCGCGCAGCACCAATGCCATTCCACCAGACCATGAGCTCGGCACCCGATTTCTCCTCCGGCGCGTCCGCGATCTTCAGCATCGCTGGCTCGCCGTCACGGCGCACGGGGAAAAGCCGGCTGGAATGCGTCACGATCGGATCGCCATCGGGGATCAGCCGCCAGGTGTCAAAATAGACCTTTGAATCGTCATTCTCGTTCACGCTATGCTGATCTCCCTGGCCCGAGCCGCGCCATGACAGGCGCCGCGACTTATGTGGATCCGCGGCATGAAGATTTCCATTTTCAGATCCACCTCGCCTTGCCACTCTATCACCTAGGTCCTGTCGGCAGGCAGGCAACAACCATCCCTCGTCAAAATTTTCGAAAAAACGCTAAAATTGTCTTCGGGACGGTTATTTTCTTGCGGAATCGTCCCAATATTCCTACACAAAATACCCTTATGAGCGCGTTCGAGATCAAAAAATGTCCGAAAGCGCCCATCGGCTTCGATATCAGCTCTGTCTTCTCCAAAAGAACGCCTTACGGCAGTTTGCGCGTCGAGACAGGCGATTCCGGGCGGGTTCAAAGGGCGCTGCCGCGCCTATCCAAGGAGAGCTAACATGAGTCTGAAGACATTGACGGCCGCGACCTTCGTCGCTTCGCTGGCCTTCGCACCTCTCGCGCATGCGGACATCACCATCGGCCTCATCGCGCCGCTGACCGGCCCGGTCGCTGCCTATGGCGAGCAGGTCAAGAATGGCGCGCAGACCGCTATCGAAGAAATCAACAAGAGCGGCGGCGTTCTCGGCCAGAAGCTCGTTCTGAAGCTCGGCGATGACGCCGGTGATCCGAAGCAGGGCGTATCCGTCGCCAACAGCTTCGTCGGCGACGGCATCCGCTTCGTCGTCGGCCCGGTGACCTCGGGCGTCGCTATTCCGGTTTCCGACGCGCTTGCCGAAAATGGCATCCTGATGGTCACGCCGACGGCAACAGCTCCGGACCTGACCAATCGCGGCCTGACGAACGTCTTCCGCACTTGCGGCCGCGATGACCAACAGGCCGTCGTTGCCGGCGAATATGTGGTGAAGAACTTCAAGGACAAGAAGATCGCGATCCTCAACGACAAGGGCGCCTACGGCAAGGGCCTGGCCGATGCCTTCAAGGCAGCGATCAACAAGGGCGGTATCACCGAAGTCGTCAACGACTCGCTGACCCCAAGCGAAAAGGACTACAGCGCGCTGACGACAAAGCTGAAGCAGGCTGGCGTCGAAGTCATTTACTTCGGCGGTTATCATCCGGAAGCAGGTCTTCTGGCCCGCCAGCTGCACGACATCTCCGTCAAGGCGCAGATCATCGGCGGCGACGGCCTGTCCAACACGGAATATTGGGCGATCGCCAACGATTCCGCGGCCGGCACGCTCTTCACGAATGCGTCTGACGCGCTGAAGAACCCGGATTCGCAGAGCGCCGTCGCCGCCCTCAAGGCCCGCAACATCCCAGCTGAAGCCTTCACGCTGAATGCATATGCTGCCGTGCAGGTGCTGAAGGCCGGCATCGAAAAGGCCGGCAAGGCGGATGACGCCGAAGCTGTCGGCGCTGCGCTGAAGAAGGGCGAGCCAATCGACACCGTCATCGGCAAGGTCACCTACGGCGAAACCGGCGACCTGACCTCGCAGAGCTTCTCGCTCTACAAGTGGGAAGGCGGCAAGATCGTTTCGGCCGAATAAGCCGTTAGGTCATCGCTTTGGAATGGAACCGGGCCACTTGCTGGCCCGGTTTTTTGTTGCCGATCCTGGGGTACTGCCACTCAACAAACGGTGCGGAAGCGCTCGATGCAGGTGGAGAGAACCTCCTCACCCGGCCGCTTCCACCAATTATTCTGAGAGAATATTTCCACCTCCTGCAGGCCGAAAAAGCCGGCCTTCTCGATCTCGGCGCGGATGCGCTTCAAGTCGATGACGCCGTCACCCATCATGCCGCGATCGAGCAGCAGGTCCGTGGTCGGCACCAGCCAGTCGCAGATGTGGTGCGCAAGAATACGGCCGCCGGCGCCGGCGCGCGCGATCTGCTGATAAAGCTTCGGGTCCCACCAGACATGGTAGACATCAATCGCGACACCGATGCCTTCGCCCAGAAGATCGCAGATGTCGAGCGCCTGCTCCAGCGTGTTCACGCAGGCGCGGTCGGCCGCATACATTGGATGCAGCGGCTCGATCGCGAGCGGAATTCCGGAGCTACGCGCATGCGGCAGGATCGCGGCGATACCATCGGCCACCATCTCGCGGGCGTGAACGATATCCCTCGATCCCTCTGGTAAGCCTCCGACGACGAGAACCAGGCAATCGGCATTCAGCGCCGCCGCTTCGTCGATCGCCCGCTTGTTGTCGTCGATTGCCGCCGCCCTACCCTCGGCATCTGCGGCAGGAAACATGCCGCCGCGGCAAAGCCCGGTGACTTTCAGCCTGTTGTCGGCAACGATGCGGGCGGCTTCGGAAAGGCCGATCTTATGCACCTGATCGCGCCAGGGAGCGATCGCGACGATATCCTGCTTCAGGCAGGCTTCCACGGCCTGGCGCATATCATATTGCTGGCGCACCGTCGCCAGGTTGATGGACAGACCCTCTATGGCCATCGTGATCTCCTCCCCCGGTCCCTTTTCCGCTATTCAATGCCGACGGTGGCAAGGATCGTCTTCATGCGATAGGTCGCCAAATCCGGGTCGCGCAGCACGCGCGCCGCATCCGCCAAACGGAAAAGCTCTGAAAGATGCTGGATCGATCGGGCACTCTGCTGGCCGCCGAGCATCTGAAAATGGTTCTGGAAACCATTGAGGTAAGCAAGAAAGACGACGCCTGTCTTGTAGAAGCGCGTCGGCGCCTTGAAGATATGGCGCGATAGCGGGACGGTCGGCGCCAGGATCTCATGGAAGGCGTCGAGGTCGTTCTGAGCAAGCTTTGCGAGCGCCGCACTTGCGGCCGGCGCGACGGCGTCGAAGATACCAAGCAAGGCATGCGAATAGCTCTGATCGTCACCCGCGATCAGTTCGGCATAGTTGAAATCGTCACCGGTATACATCTTGACCGACGGATCCAGCCGCCGGCGCATGACGATTTCCTTCTCTGCCGACAGCAGCGAAATCTTCACGCCATCCACCTTGGCCGCATTCTGGTTGATGATCGCGGTCGCGGTTTCCATGGCCCGCATGTCATCGGCCGATCCCCAGTAGCCCGCCAACGCCGGATCGAACATCGAGCCGAGCCAGTGAATGATGACAGGCTCTTTGACCTGACCGAGAATGCGGTCGTAAACACGGATATAATCATCCGGGCTCTTGGCGGCGGCGGCAAGCGCCCGACTCGCCATCAGGATGACACGGCCGCCCTGCCCTTCCACATAGGCGATCTGTTCCTCATAGGCGCGAATGACGTCATCGATCGTGACATCGGCGCCGGGCTGCAGATGATCGGTGCCGGCGCCATAGGCGATCACCGCATCCGACCGGCCACGGGCGGCCGACTGCGCATGCGCAATCAGTTCTTTTGCGCCGCTCCAGTCGAGCCCCATGCCGCGCTGGGCGGTATCCATCGCCTCCGCCACGCCGAGGCCGAGGCCCCAGAGATATTCGCGAAAGGCAATCGTGCGCTCCCAGTCGATATTACGGTCAAGCCAGGGATCGTTGTCCGCAAGCGCATCGACCACGACATGCGCGGCAGCATAGGCCACGCGATTGAAGTGATGACCACCCGCCGGCTTTACAGGCGCGATCAACGGCTCATTGACGGGCGTGAAGGCGGCAATGGTGCCATCCGCCCTTGGCAAGTGAAGGCTTCTCTCCATGAGACCAGCCTCCTAGCGGGCCGAAAGGGAGGGAACGTCGACCCAGCGACGCTCTGCCCAGCTCTTCTGTGCCAGCTCCGCCAGCTGCACGCCCTTGGCGCCCTCGCGCAGCGTGAACTTCCACGGCGCATCCTCCGCGACATGGCACAGAAACTGCTCCCATTGCGCTTTGAAACCATTGTCGAAAGCCTGGGTGTCCGGCACCTCTTCCCAGGTATCGAAGAAATTGATCGGCTGCGGCTGATCGGGGTTCCAGACCGGCTTCGGCGTGTTGACCCGATGCTGCGTCCAGCAGCGCATCAGCCCACAAACGGCCGATCCGTGGGTGCCGTCGACCTGGAAAGTGACGAGATCGTCGCGACGGACGCGCACTGCCCAGGAGGAATTGATGTGGGCGATGACGCCACCTTCGAGCTCGAACGTGGCGTAGGCGGCATCGTCGGCATCGGCGACATAGCTGTTGCCATTCTCGTCGACGCGGCTTGGAATATGGGTCGCGCCGAGGCAGCTGACCGACCTGACTTCACCAAAGAGATTGTCGAGCACGTAACGCCAATGCGGCAGCATATCGAGGATCATGCCGCCGCCGTCCTTTTTGCGGTAGTTCCAGGAGGGACGCTGTGCCTTCACGCCCCAGTCGCCTTCGAAAACCCAATAGCCGAACTCGCCGCGCACGGAGAGGATCTTGCCGAAGAAGCCGCTGTCGCGCAGCATGGCGATCTTGCGCAGCCCGGGCAGGAACAGCTTGTCCTGGACGACACCGTTCTTGACGCCGCGGCGCTCGGCAGAGGCTGCAACCGAGAGCGCCTCCTCCAGCGTCTCTGAGATCGGCTTTTCGCAATAGACATGCTTTCCGGCGGCAATCGCCTTCTCCAGAAGCTCGACGCGCATCTGCGTCGAACCGGAGTCGAAGAAGATCGTATTATTGGGATCGGCAAGAGCGGCATCAAGATCGGTCGTCGTCTTCGAAAGACCATGCTTGCGGGCAATCGCCTCGATCTTTTCGGCATTGCGGCCGACAAGCAGCGGCTCGGGCATCAGCCGGTCGCCGTTCGACAGAAGAACGCCGCCCTGTTCGCGGATCGCCAGGATGGAGCGCACGAGATGCTGGTTATAGCCCATGCGGCCGGTAATGCCGTGCATGATGATGCCGATCGGCTTCGTTGCCATGAGTTTCTTCCTCCCGTAAATAACTATATAGTTACATAACTGACACGGCGAGCCGATGCTGTCAACGGCCATCGTCAATGGCCGCAGCGGCAATCATCCATCGTTGCGGAGCTTGTTACCTTAAGGATTTTAGGGACGCAGATAGGCGAAAATCACGTCGACGATATGCTCGCCCCAGGCATCGATTTCGCTCTTGTCCGAGAGGTTGCGGCGGAAGATCGTGGAAAGCGTCCAGCGGTTGGTCAGGAAAAATGAACCGAGGGCCGCAATGCTCATATAGATTTTCACCGGATCGCAATCGCTGCGGAATACGCCTGTCGCCGCGCCGCGATCGAGCAGGCCGGAGATCTCTGACACCAGCGGCGAGTGTAGCTCGAAAATGCGCGCCGAACGCTTGAGGAAGCGGGCCTTATGCATGTTTTCCGTGCTGAGAATCCCCAGAAACTCCGGATGATCCAGGAAATATTGCCAGGTGAAGACGACCAGCTCCCGCATACCATCGGCGGGCGAGCGATGCGAGAGATCGAGTCGCGCCTCCGCCGAGCGAATAGCAATATAGCTGCCTTCCAAAACGGCGACATAGAGCGCATCCTTGCCGCCGAAATAGTGATAGAGCATCCGCTTGTTGATTTTCGCCCGTTCGGCGATGGCATCGACGCGGGCTCCGCCATAGCCCCGCTCTGCAAACTCCTTGGTTGCGGCCGCCAGAATGGCCTTGCTGGTACGCTCCGCATCCCTGAGACGGGGTCGCTCCGAAGCCGCGCGCGAGGTGGTTTGCTTTGCATCCGCAGGGTCTGCACTCTTTGCGCTGCGCTTCACGGTCTTGGCTTCTGACATCATGGCTCCCGGCGGCATTTCATAAGGCTTATGCGGCCCATCCTCACGCCGATAAGTAACCGATCATCGCATAAGTTGACAGCCCCCGGTGAATCAGAGGCGATAGTAACCATATGGTTATATCGATTTAAAACCGATTGCGGCTGGGATACGACCTGAAACAGGCGATTGCCGCCGCTATCGAACCATCCAGATGAAGGCCCCGATTGAGCAAGCATATGGTGGCGATCTTGCTTTCGGGCCCGATCAGGCCTTAGAGAGCAACAGGAAAGCAGCATCGGGCGAGCATGACCAGAAACCAAATCGCAATCATTGGCGGTGGCCCTGCCGGGTTGATGGCGGCAGAGACCTTATCGCAGCTGGGCCATCGCATCGTGATCTACGACAGCATGCCGACAGTTGCACGCAAGTTTCTGCTGGCCGGAAAATCCGGCCTCAATATCACGCATTCGGAAGACTACGGGGTCTTTGCCACCCGCTTCGGCGCGGCCTCGTCCCGATTGCGCGCAGCGCTTGACGATTTCCAGCCGGATGACATCAGAGCCTGGGCGGAAGGCCTGGGAACGGAAACATTCATCGGCTCGTCCGGCCGCGTCTTCCCGAAAGTCATGAAGGCATCGCCGCTGCTGCGGGCCTGGCTGGCAAGGCTGGAAGCACGCGATGTCAGCATCATGACGCGGCATCGCTGGTGCGGCTTCGAGAACGGCAGTCTGGTCTTTGAGACGCCAAAGGGGCGCGAACTTGTGCGTCATGACGCCGTTCTGCTCGCGCTCGGTGGGGCAAGCTATGCCCGGCTGGGCTCGGATGCGGCGTGGGTCAGCTGGCTCCGGGGCGAAGGCATCGATATCGCCGCGTTTCAACCGGCCAATTGCGGTTTCGACGTCACCTGGAGCGCAACATTCAGCGAACGCTTCGCTGGCGAGCCACTGAAGGCGGTAACGGCGACATCGCAGGCAGGGACTTTGCCCGGCGAATTCGTCATCTCGAAAACGGGGATCGAGGGCAGTCTGGTCTACGCGCATGCGGCCGCGCTACGCGACCGGTTGGCAAAAAAGGGCGAGGCCTCGCTCATTGTCGATCTGGCGCCCGGACGCAACGAGGAGCGTTTGGCGCGCGATCTGGCGCGGCAGGATCCCAAGGCCAGTTTCTCCAATCGCCTGCGCAAGGGCGCCGGCATCGAGGGCGTCAAGGCGGGTCTTTTGCGCGAGCTTGCCGAACCCGCCGTTCTCTCGCATCCCGAAATGCTTGCCCGCCTGATCAAGGCCCTGCCGATTCCGCTGCTGAGGCCGAGACCCATTGCCGAGGCCATCTCGTCCGCCGGCGGCATCCGATGGGATGGGCTCGACGAAAGATACATGCTGAAGAAGCTCCCCGGCATGTTCGTCGCCGGAGAAATGATCGATTGGGAGGCGCCGACCGGCGGTTATCTTCTGACAGCCTGCTTTGCGACTGGGCATGCGGCAGCCAAGGGCATGGACGCCTGGCTCAAAGACCGGTGACCGGGCTTAAAGCCGGGCCTCTCAGCCGACCCGGCCGTTCTCCATAAGCCAGGCGACCGCTTCCTGAACGGCCTGCAGCGACGTATAGCGCGGCCGATATCCGAGTAGCCGTTCGGCTTTGGCGATCGAGCAATTCGGGCTTCGGGCGACATGTTCCCAGGTCGCCTGCGCATCTTCCGCCGACTGGCTTTCCGCCCATTTTTCGTAAGGCAGAAATTTCAGCTTCGGCTCATGCCCAAACCAGCGCGACATGGCTTCGGCATAGCCTCTGAGCGTCAACGCACCGCTCGAAACCGCGTGGAAAGCCTCTCCCGTCGAAACCCGCCAATTGGCGATCGCACCCATGAACATCTGCGCGACATCATCGGCATGGACATGGTGAACCGTCTCCAGGCCGAAATTCGGCAGGACGAGGGTTTCACCGCGCGCCAATGTCGAAAACGCCGACAGGTTGAAATGCCCGGCGGGATTGAGAGGCTCCCAGCCTGGGCCAACAATATGGCCGGGATGGATCAGGGTTGCGGGAAATCCCCTGCGCCGCGCCTCCTCAAGCAGATGCGCTTCGATCGCAGCTTTCTGGATGCCATAGTCGCCGAACGGCCGCTTCGGCGCCTCTTCCGGCGTCGGGACGACAGTCGAAAATCCATGCGTCCAGATCGTGCCCGTATGCAGGAAATGGCCGACATGATCGGTGAGCGCCTCTGTCAGATGCCTTGCGCTGTCGAGCGTGAAGCAGATCATGTCGATGACGATATCCGGCTGCAAGGCACGAATGGCCGGGCCGAAGCTGCCATCCTTCTCCATGGCAGCACGATCCATCGCCAGCATTTCCACTTCGCTCCATGCCTTGTTCGGCGAATAGGGCTTGGCCTGGCCGCGGCTGATCGCCACCACCTCATGCCCGGCCTCGACCAGCCGCGGCACCAGATAGGTGCCGACATGGCCCGTTGCACCGATAATCACCGTGCGCGTCATGATATCCTCCCAATGGTCGAGATCGAACGCCGGCGGCGGCTGACGTTCAAGACGTGATCTGGCCGATGAGAATAGGAGAGCAAGCGGTTTTGTCATCCCCTCCGATGATGCAAAAAGACATTCATCATTGTCTTTGCTGCCATTTCAGACGGGAACATGGCTACTGACAAGATGACCATGCCTCAAATCGTGTATCATCAAGGCGGGAGGGTCCATTGCTGGCGGCGTGCGGGATGCATCGAGCATGAGAGGATTGGCGGGGCACACGGAACCGCATATATGAGCCGGAATGCCAGCAAACAGACTCGACATGCTGCGATGAACATGACCGCTGCAAATGGCGGCCGGCGGTCTGATGCCGCTTACCAGCAGATCCGCCAAGGCGCGGGTGCCCTTGCACATGACCGCATCCAACGCGGAAATACCGCAAGGGAACACATGATGATGGGTGAAAAGCAACGACGTGCTATCCGAGCTACGCGCCAGCGCCTGCCGCAACCAGGAAAGATGTTGTGTGACGTCACCATAGGCTTCGCCATCCACGCAGGTGTCGAGCCCGATTATGAGAGCCCCGCCACAGGGTTCGAAAAAATGCATTGCCGATCGGTCGTGCCAATGTTCTGTCTGCGGCACGATCGCCCGCATGACGGCTCGATCATCCGAGTTGCCTGGCAGGATCAATGATCGACAGGCAAGACGATGTAGCGATGCCGATAAGAGGCCATAGCCCTCGGGCCAATTCCCGTCGATCAGATCACCCGATACCACCAGCAAATCCGGTTGAAGGACCGCTAACCATGACACAACACGGTCAAGTCGCGCTATGCTATCATTCGTGGGGTTAGCATGAATGTCGCTAATTTGGGCGATAAGCATGAGATCCGTTTCATTATGATGTGCACAGACCATACATTGTCTTGGGTTCACGCGCAGCTAAAACGGCTCAAATGGCAGAACATGCTGCGATCGCGTTCCCCTCTTGCATAAGCTAACGGTAGCAAGGATCAACCGCCCATCATGTCCAACTGCGGCTCGCCGATCTCCACTGGATGGCCGTCCGGATCGTAGAAACGGAAGACGCGCTGCCCCCATTCCTGCCTCTCGATGGGATGGATGAGATCGACATGCGGCGCTATCGCTTCGAATGCCGCATCGACGTCCTTATGTTCGAAATAGAGGAGGATATTCCGCCGCCCATAGGGCTCGGATGCTTCACCATTCGCGCCCCAGACCGTTTTCTCCAGCGACTTTCCGTCATGGATCGCAAAGCCGGTCTCGAACAGCACGAAGTTGCCGAAGTCGTGCAAGATCCTGAGGCCCAGCAGATCGCCATAGAACGCCTTCGAGCGCCCGATATCACTGACAAAGGGGATTGGATTTACGAAACGCATCGCCGGGACCCGCTTGAATCAGAAAAATGGACAGAAAGAAACAACCTTTAAACTGCTTTGCTATATCTCGGAACCGGAGCCGATATCCGGCACATGATTTCCCATCGCCGCACAATCGGAGGCCATCCATGGCAGAAGCCGCACGAACCATGATCGTTATGGATTCAGGAATATCCCGCTTTCAATTGCGTGCCGGCGCATTGATCCGCTCCAACGACCATATCCTCATTCATCGTGCGCTTACGGACAGCTTCTGGTCCTTGCCCGGTGGGCGGGTGGAATTTCATGAAGCGGGTGCCGAAACGCTTGCCCGCGAGATCGAAGAGGAAATCGATAGCAAGGCCACGGTTGGCGCCCTGCGCTTCATCATCGAGAATTTCTTCGAATTTGCCGGGCGACGCATTCACGAAGTCGGTTTCTATTATGAAGCGGAATTGCTGCAGCCGCTGCCGTTTCACGAAACGGACATTGTGCATCGGGTACGGGACGGCAGCGCCGAACTCGAATTTCGCTGGGCGCCTGCCACGCAGGCGGCGCTCGATCGGTTCGCCTTGGTGCCGCCAACCATACGCAGGCTGATCGACATCAATCCCCCCGGTGTCCAGCATTTTGTCCGTCGCGATGCTGCTTGATCACCAACATCAGGCATGGATTGCAATCGCAACGGATCAGCGTCATGAACTTGTAAGCATACTCGTCAGGTTTTCCGGCAGCTCCTATCTACAGGTCATTAGCTAATGTTGCGCATCGCCATCTTGGGAAATGGAGGAGGCGGAAAATCCACCCTCGCCCGCAAATTGGGCGAGCGCCACGCGATACCTCATTTCGAGATCGACAAGCTGCTTTGGCAGGAAGGCTGGGTTCCTGTACCGCTTGAAACTTATGTCGCGCAGCACGAACGAATCCTTTCTGAAGACGATTGGGTCATCGACGGCCTGGGACACCGAAATTCCATTCCGGCCAGGATAGATCGCGCGACCAAGATCATTCTCGTCGACATGCCCCTCTGGATGCATTTCTGGCTCGCAGCCGAGCGGCAGATTGCCTGGCAGTCAGGCAACCTCGAGCATACACCGGGTGGATTGTCAGCCATGCCGCCGACGCGGGATCTGTTTCGGACCATATGGGAAATCGAACAGGACTGGATGCCGGATATACGCCGCATGTGTATCGAAGCTGAAATCAGCGGAAAAAGGCTCACGCTCATCCGGAGCGTCGACGAATTGGATGCGCTCGTGAAAGAATTGATCTAAATGGCCGCGAGGCTGTTCATGCAATCAATATGTTCGGAACAACACACTCATTGTTCTCCTCTGTGCGTGCTCTCCTCTGTCGCGCCGCAATGCTCACCTCCTCGAATTGCTGAAGCACCGAGGCTTCGCGCGCCGATGACCATTTTGCGATGGAACTACGGCTCGGTTGATCCAATGTGAGCGAGCCAGCTCCCCATATCGCTGTCGAAAAACTCCTGTCTGGACTTTAGTCGGGCGCTGTTCCGACCGAAGCCCCAGCGCGGGAACACGGCAATTGCAGCTGTGTTCGTTTCATAGCGGCGGAAAAGCGCCGCCCTTTGATCGTAAACAGGAAAGAGCAAATCATGAAAACCAACGCACTCGCTGCTATGATAGCGGCTTTGTCCATAAGCGTTTCGTTCATAGGCACAGCGCCCGCAAACGCACAGGATAACCCGATCGTCCCGAAGAGCGGGACGACGCACGATAGCAAACAGCCCGCCCAGCCAGACTCGGGAGCTTCGAACCGCGGTTTGACGACGGGTACTTCGACAACAGGTACAAAGTCGGGAACCGGTAGCTCCGCTGATCAGCCTTCAGGGCAATCCACGCCGAATAGCCAAGGTTCGATGTCGAACGATACTCAAAATGGCAGTTCGACGAACAGCGGATCAACGGATCAATCGGGGACACTTAAGCAGCGCGACAATGAGACGAAAAGCAAAAAGGGTACCGAGAGCGGGTCAATGAACAATACGACCACTCCTCAATCCAACGGTACAAATCAGTCCGGCGAAAACCAGAATGGCGTCAATACAAAAGGCGGATCTGCAGGGAATTCGGGAAATACCGTTAAATCTCCCGACAAGCCGGCAAGTAACGGTGAGCAGGGTACAACCAGCAGCGAAACCACGACGACAGGCAAACAGTCGAATACCCAAGTGCAGGTGTCCGTCGAGCAGCAGACGCAGATTCGCCAAGTCGTCAAGGAAGTACACGTCGCGCCTATTCGCGAGACCGACTTCACGGTATCGGTCGGCACGAGAATTCCTCGGAAGATCGAGCTGCAGCCGTTACCGCCGAGAATTGTCGAAATCATCCCTCAGTACAAAGCGTACCGCTTCTTCGTTCTGGCAGATGGCCGGATTGTGATTGTAGATCCTTCGACCTTTGAAATCGTCTACATCATCGATGCTTGAGTACCTCTCTCTTGCCGGTACCGAGACGTCGCGATACCGGCAAGAGGCTCACTAGAATTAAAGCGGCGACGGGCCGAATACATCGCTTAAAAATTGGCCCGAACCAGAGCCGCAGGACTCTTCAAGCGAGCGGCTCCCGCAAGAACGGCTGCCGCAAAAACCCATTCCAGCAAATCCGCAATCTTTGAGATTATCTTCTTTGCCTTCCTGCCTCATGGATTCTAGCCTCGGTCTGAAGAACAGGGTTGCCAGTGAAAAGCCCCGACAAAATCACCTTGAAAGAGGAAACCACGTTGACCGTTCAGACCACGCCATCAGGCATAAAGACATCACTGCCCACGCTCGATCTCCAGCGCTTCTACGCCTCGCCCTCGGAACGCCGGGCATTCGTCGCGGAGCTTCGCAAAGTGCTCTACGACCATGGTTTCTTCTATCTAACCGGCCATGGCGTCGACCCCCAACTCATTGCCGATGTCGTTGCGACGGCGAAGCGTTTCTTTGCATTGCCGCTCGAAGAAAAACTCAAGATCGAGATGGTGAAGTCGCCCCATTTCCGCGGCTACAATCGTGCCGGGCAGGAGCGTACCCGCGGCGAACAGGATTGGCGCGAGCAGCTCGACATCAACACCGAAAGCGCACCCTTCGAGATGGGCCCGGATACGCCGGCATGGCGGAAGCTGCAGGGGCCGAACCAGTGGCCGGAAGCCTTGCCGGAACTCAAACCCCTGCTGCTGGCCTATCAGGCAGAGGTGACACGTATCGGCATCGATATTCTGAAAGCGATCGCAGCGGCCCTCGGCCAGGCGGAAAACGTTTTTGCCGATATCTATGAGCCGCAGGCCTCGCAGCTTCTGAAGATCATCCGTTATCCAGGCCGCGATGTCGCCGAAACGGATCAGGGCGTCGGCGCTCACAAGGATGGCGGCTTCGTCACCGTGCTGTTGCAGGACACCGTGCCCGGTCTGCGGGTGCGCACGGAAGACGGCGTCTGGATCGATGCGCCGCCGGTTCCGGGCACCTTTGTCATCAATACCGGCGAATTGCTCGAGCTTGCGACAAACGGCTTCGTGCGCGCCGATGTGCATGACGTCGTCGCACCGCCTGCCAGTGTCGAGCGCTTCTCCGTCGCCTTCTTCCTGGGCTCCCGTCCGGATGCGACCATCCCGGTCATCGAACTGCCGGAAGAGTTGAAGCGATCGGAACGCGGCATCTCGGTCGATCCCCTGAACCCGATCTTCCGTGAAGTTGGCCAGAACCAGCTGAAGAGCCGGCTACGCTCCCATCCGGATGTGGCCCGAGCTCACTATGCCGATCTCCTGGCATCGGAGCAGTTGGTTTAGGCCGGATCCATCAAGATCGAGGTGAGGTCGCTATATCGACCACCTCCTCTCGAAGCTGGTTCCTAGTGCTGGCTATCGGGCACGATCACCCGCATGCCATCGACGACATTGCTTGCGAGGATCTGACAGCTCAACCGGCTGTTCGGCATCGGCTCCATCACGAATTCGATCATCATCGCTTCCTCCTCGGAAGGCGATGGCAGACGATCGAGATGAGGCTGCTCGATGTAGCAGTGACAGGTGCCGCAGGCCAAGGCGCCGCCGCATTGCGCCACGATGCCGTCGATGCCGCTCCTGACGGCGGCGGACATCAGCGTCTCGCCCTCCTGTGCCTGGACGCGCGTCTCGCGGCCGGCGGAATCGATGAACACGATTTCACACATTGCATTCTCCATATTTTCGGCAAATCCGCTCATGCGGCGATGAGGCGAATGTCCAGACGTTTCGGTCCGCGCACCGACAAGCCGCGCTTATAGGCGGGATTGTCGTCCAGCAGTTCGATCGAGCGAGTGCGCTGCAGAAGCGTCGAGAAAATGATCTCCATATCCAGCCGGGCCAGATGATTGCCGAGACAGAAATGCGCGCCACCGCCAAACGCCAGATGGCGATTGGGCGTGCGCCCGACGTCGAACTCGTCAGGCGACTCGAATTGTTCGGGATCGCGATTGGCCGCGCCATAGAGCAGACCGATCTTCGTACCCTTTGGCAACAGCTTGCCGGCAATCGTCCTTTCCTCGGTCAGATAGCGATGGAAGAATGGCAGCGGCGACTCGAAACGGAACATCTCCTGAATGGCGCTCGACATTACCGCCGGCGTTTCACGCAACATCTTCAAAGCATGGGGATATTGCAGCAAAGCATGCATGCCGCTGCCCAGCACATCGATCGTCGAGCCGTGCCCGGCCATGAGGATCAGCATGCAAGTGGAAACGAGTTCGTCTTCGGTAAGCTCGCCGGCGGCATGCGCCTCGGTCAGCCGACAGAGAAGATCGTCGCGCGGCGTGCTTAAGCGCTCGGTAATAAGTTCCTTGAGAAGTTCGTAAAACTCCGTCGTCGCACGTTCGGCGATCGCCTTGCGCTCCGCGCTGCGATCGACGTCGAAATATTGCACGACGTCTTCCGACCACTTGCGCAGTTGCCCGGCATATTCCTCCGGCACGCCTAGCACCGAACCGATAATGTGGCCCGGAACCTGCGAAGCAAGATCCTCGACGAAATCGATCGTATCTGCCTGCAGGAGACGGTCGAGCAGACGGTCGACGAAATCCTGTATCATGCCGCGCTGGCGCGCGACGAGCGCAGGCGTAAATTCACGAAAGACCTTGCGGCGTAGACGGTCGTGGGTTTCGCCATCGGAATCCAGCAGGCTGAATTGGACGAAACGGGAATGGTTCGGCATGTCATGCCAGTTCTGCCGAACCTTCTGCTCCCGTATTTCCTCGGGTGAGAGAAAGAATTCGAGAGACCGCACGAGCGTTTTGTCGGCGGCAGCGGCAGCCACATCCTGATAGCGCGACAGCAGCCATATGTCGAACTGCTCATAGTAGACCGGACCCGGGCTGGCGCGCAGCACGCGGTAAGACGCATAGGGATCGTCCGTAAACGCCTGCGAGAGCGGATCGAATACTGGAGTTGCCATCGGCATGATGAGGACCTCATCCAATCTGGTTCATCGGCCATAGAATACAGCGTCAAACGACGAAAGGACATGGATGCGAGCCGCAGCCATATGGATAAAACTCTCATTCCGAAATAGAGTTAAGTCGCCATGACCCATGAAGCGATTTTACCAGAAACCCTCCCTCTCGACGACGTCTTCTTTCAGACTCCGGGCAAGTTGTCCCGGGCGCTCCCTTACACGCTTCTCGCCGCCGGGCGCCGGATCTGCACGCCTGCAGAAACACCGATCGCCCATCGCTTCAACCATCACACCCTGATCCTTACTCTCAGCGGAAAAGGCCGGCTGCAGGTCAATGGGGTTTCGAGCTTGCTGCATGAGGGGACGATCGCCTGGCTCGATTCCTCGATGCTCTATTCGCATCGTTGCGAGCCGCACCATTCGCACTGGTCCTATCTATGGCTGGGCTTCACAGGATATGGGCTCGATATCTTGTTCGACAGTCTCGGCGTGATCGGCAATCCGATCTTCAACACGGCCAACACCCGCGATCCAAAGGCGCTGTTCGAAGGTATCCTGCGGGAAGTGGAGACGGGCAGCTTTCTTGCTGACAACAGATGCTTTGCCCTGCTGGCACAGTTGATTTCATTCCTTATATCCGAGCGCGCCGAAAGCAGCGAACTCAGCGCCTCCGCACAACGATTGCAACGGGTCATGGAATTGGTTCGCGCCGACCTGACACGCCCCTGGGCGATAGAAGACCTCGCGATCGCCGCCAACCTAAGCCAGGCGCAATTGTTCCGCCGCTTTCGCCAGAGGATGGGAACGACGCCTCTGGATTGGCTGCGCCATGAGCGTGTGAATGCCGCAAAGCCGTTGCTGGTCGTAACGGACGAGCAGATCAGCCGGATAGCCGCCCGATGCGGCTATCCCGACCCCTTTCACTTTGCCCGCGACTTCAAGAAGCTGGTCGGCGTCACTCCCAGCGAGTTCAGGCGGCAGGGCCGGAGCGCGAGGCCATAGAGGCATGAGAGATCAAATACCTCTCGGTTTCTGAGCCAAAGGCTCCTCGACATAGTTAACCCGATTGGCGCGGCGCATATGACGGGCTAAGAGTTGCGACAGCTCACACCCGCGTCTTTCCGAAACGAACGCCGCGCCCTAGCCAGGGATCGAAAAATGACGACCGAACAAAGCGTTCTGCGCATTTCCATTATCGTGACGTTCGTTCTCGCCGTTGCCGGCATTGTCTTCGGCCTTCTCTCCGGCTCCTATGCAATCGTCTTCGACGGCATCTACGCACTCACGGATGCGAGCATGACGATCATTGCGCTAGTCGTTTCTAATCTGATCGTATCTTCGGCGACAAACACAACCGCCGCCGGCAAATTCGCCAAGCATTTCACCATGGGTTTCTGGCATCTCGAGCCCATGGTGCTCGGCCTCAATGGCGTGCTGCTGACGGGAGCAGCCGTCTATGCCTTGATCAACGCCGTCGGCAGCATCATGAGCGGCGGACGGCATCTTTCTTTCGATCAGGCCATCATCTATGCCGTCCTGACCATGATCATCGCCTTCTTGATGGCCGCCTATGCAACGCGAGCGAACAAGACCATCGGATCCAACTTCATTGCACTGGATGCCAAGGCCTGGGTGATGACCGGCAGCCTCAGCGCCGCATTGCTCCTCGCCTTCATCTTCGGCTTCTTCATCCAAGGAACGAAGCTGCAGTGGATGTCGCCCTATGTCGATCCCGTCGCCCTGGCTCTCGTCTGCCTCATCGTCATTCCCATGCCGGTCGGAACGATCAAGCAGGCATTCGCCGATATCCTGCTCGTGACGCCCGCGGATCTTCGGGACCATGTCGACCGTGTGGCTGCAGAGATCGTTCAACGCTACAATTTCCTGTCCTACCGCTCCTATGTCGCGCGCGTCGGGCGCGGCAGGCAGATCGAGCTTTACTTCATCGTGCCGCCAAACGGGCCGGCGAAGAAGCTGGAGGAATGGGACCATATCCGTGACGAGATCGGCGAAGCGATCGGTGGCGAAGGCCCGGACCGCTGGCTGACGATTGCATTTACGACCGATCCGGAATGGGCCGATTAAGCGCCGCCGCACCCGCCAGTCTACCGACACTACAGAGCGAAGATCGACCAAGCCGCGATGCGCAAATGCCGAGGCAATCTGGCAAGAGCACCCGCTGAAAAGATCAGGCGCTCTCAGTATCAGCTCGCGAAAGAGGAGCGACCGCTGTCTGCTTGCTCCGTGGAGAGCGAAGCACAAGGCCCTGAACGCGGGTCGTAAGCGGCCTCTCGACATATCTGAAAAGCGCCTTGGCAAACATGGCGGCGACAAGCGTCGCAAAAACGACGAACAGTCCGAGAGGAAGCCCTGCCCCGATCACTTTCTCCCATAGCGCGCGCAGCGGCCGCAGGATGAAGGGATGGACAAGATAGAGGCTATAGGAGGCATCCCCGAGCGCGACACCCCAAAGGACGAGCCGCCTTTGAGGCAGGATGGGACCGATCGCGGCCGCGAGGACGAACAAAGCAGCAGGCACACCGCTTCGCAGGAATTGCGGCAGGGCCGCATCGTTCCAAAGCGTCGAGACATGTACGAAGCCGAGGAGCCCGATGGCTGCCAGCCCAAGTGCCCAGCCGCCGCCGATCCTTGCTCCGCTGCGGAAAATCAAGGCGACATAGACGCCGAAGAGGAACTCCAGAATGATCGGGTTCGTCCAGAATGCTATCTGCACATGCTGGGGATCGATGAGCCTTCCGACGAGCGCCATTCCGACCATGAGAACCGACAGCCATAAGACGCCCAATCGTATCGGCAGCAGAAGTGCCGCAGCGAAAAAGACGTAAAACAGCATCTCGTAGTTCAGCGTCCAGCCGAGTGCGAGCACCGGCCTGATCTCATCGACGCCGCGCCCGGACGGAATGAAGAAAAAGGATGCCAGGACATGGGATATGGAACCGATAGGAACGGCAAGGAGCGTGGGGGCTGCAAGCGCGCCAAGCAACATGACGCTCGTCAGCAGCCAATAAAGCGGAATCACACGTGCGCAGCGCCGCAGGAAGAAGCGGAGCGAAGCGCCGCTCTTGCCGAATTCCGACGCGCTCGTATGGGTCATGATGAAGCCGGAGAGGACGAAAAATATATCGACGCCGAAACCGAGATTCCATGCAGAGCCATCGACCACTGCACGTCCCGTTGCTGCCGCCAGCATGCCCGTCTCGTGCAAGGCATGGGCAACAACCACGGAAGAGGCGGCGAGCGCACGCAATACCTGGAGATTCACGAGCGTGTGGGCGGATTTGCTGGCAGCGCGGCTAGCATCCCCATCCTCAAGTATTTTTCTATAAAACCTCACCGGAAATCTCGGCAAATATCGTCTTGGATCGCGCATTTTCTATCCAAAACGATATAACAACTCGTCGCTGCCTGCATAATTGCGCAGCGCTGCTTTAAATTATAGTTATTCTTCAGTTAAGCTTCACCCGCGGTCGCCAATATGACATGCGCCTGAATTTTGGCCGCAACTTCGCCGCTGCCATGTCTTGCTTCGATCGCGGCGGCTGCATAGTCGGTCGCGGCCTGCAGCTTCCCCGCTTCCCTGGCCTCGATTTCGTTGCGAAGCAGGGTTCCCTGACAATAGGCGACGGCCGGAATGCGCGGTGAGGACGCGCGGCTCTGCTCTGCCCTCGTTTCGATCACGATTTCAGAGAAACCGGCAGCCTCGAGATCGCTGCGGATCCGGTCTACATCGTGGTATCCGTGCGGCGTGCGCGCCAGAAAACGTGGCGGATCGTTCGGGAAAATCCGTGCCAGCGCCTTCGTCACGTCGTCGGCGAAAACATTGTCCTCGATACGATCCCATACGTTGAACAGGAAATGTCCGCCTGATTTCAGAACGCGCTTTGCCTCGCGATAGGCCGAGATGCGATCGGGGAAGAACATCGCGCCGAACTGGCAGACGACGAGATCGAAGGCCGCATTTTCGAACGGCAGCGCCATGGCATCCGCTTGCCGCCAAGTGATGCGCCCGTCCGGTTGATGTCGCGAAGCGGCATAATCTAGCATCGGCTGGTTGAGGTCGGTGACGACGTAGCTTGCATCGGAGGATAGTTTCGGCGCCAAGGCGCGGGTGACAACTCCGGTGCCTGCGGCAATTTCCAACACTGCGCGCGGCCTAAGAGATCCGGCGCGTCGTGCAATGTCTGCCGCATAAGGCTCGAAAATCAACGGCACCATATAGCGGTCGTAATTTTCCGGAATCGAGCCGGCAAATATCTTGTCTGCCTCCAACATCGCCATCACCCGCTGCGCACCTGATAGACCGTAATATTAGCATATCGCGGCAGACACGTCATTCAGGCTCTGAAGAGCCCCAAATACCGGAGAGGCTATTCGATCGCGATGATTTCCAGCTCGTCATTGCCAAGGCTCATGACATCTCCCACCCTCTTCCCCATCAACAATCGTGCAACGGGCGACACATAGGAAATCGACCCTGCCTTCGGATCGGCTTCATCTTCGCCGACGATACGGTACGTCTGCACGCGGCCATCTTCACGGCTGAAGGTTACCTTGCTTCCGAAAGCGACGATCTCGGTTGAGGTGGGCGTCGTAACGACTTCGGCGGTTCGCAGCCTTTCCGCGAAATAACGGGCATCGCGCAAGGGAATGGCCGTCTGCCGGCGGCGCTCGTTGATATCCTCGATGGCGCTTGCCGTTTCATAGGCTTTGCGCGCCTCCTGAAGCTGAAATTCCAGAGCCTTCAACCCCGCTTCCGTGACGAGGTTTGGATGTGGAGAAATCGGCCGGTCGGGCAGCACGGTTTCAGCGGCCGTCTCAGCGCTTTCTTCCTTCATGAACGCAGTGCTCAACTTCAAACTCCATTGCGAGCTACAACCTTGCAATCCCCCGGCGAAGTCCTTTCAATGGACAAGTTCGACGATCTGTCTTGAACGACGGGAAGCAAATCAGCCCCGTACTATAGACCAGATGACTATGCCGGAGGAATAGAACGACCGCTGGAAAGCCAGCACGCCGAAAGAGGCCCGAACCCGACATGGCTGTTGCAAGGGTCTTCAGATCGATTAATCTTCAAACCAGCTAACAATAGCTGATATCAAGTTTTCATGTTGCCGAAGGGTTTTGCCGCGGCACGCAATTTCAGAGAGATCGATGGTCAGCCTCGGTGTTTTGACGACTTATATGGTGGTGGTACTGGGCCTGATGGTCATTCCTGGGCCTGCTACATTGCTCACGCTCGCCAGAGCGGTCAGCGGCGGCAAGCGCGTGGGATTGGCAACCGGCATCGGCATCGCTGCCGGCGATCTTTTCCATACGATGATGGCGACTTTCGGGTTGTCGGCCTTGCTCGCCACGTCCGCACTGGCCTTCGAGATCGTCAAATATGCCGGTGTCATCTATCTGATCTATCTGGGGTTCAAGGCTTTTGTCGAGAAAAGCGGCAGCATCGATCTGCCGACTGCGCATGCCATCACCCCTATGCGTGCGTTTCGCCAGGGTTTCTTCACCGAGATCCTCAACCCGAAGACAGCGCTTTTCTTCCTGGCCTTCCTGCCGCAGTTCATTCATCCGGAAAGTGGGTCCGTCATCGGGCAATTCGCGCTGCTGGGAGCGATTTTCGTCATCCTCAGCATCGGCGTCACGTCGCTTCTGGCGGTCGGCGCCGGCTCGATCGGTGGCTGGCTGCGCCGTAACCGCACGATCGGCCGATGGCAGGGAAAGGTCATCGGCACGATCTATATGGCTTTGGGTCTGAGGCTCGCGCTGCAGCAGCAGTAACCCGCCCTTACGGCGGCTACCGGAAAATCAAACCGGCTGCCGCTTGATGACTGACAAGTTTATCTCCGAGCGGATGCGAAAATCCATCGCTTCATAAAGAGCGATGGCCGGCGCATTCGTAGTATGCAGATAGGCGGTCTCGCCGCAGGCCGCGATCTCGCCAACCGCGAAATGGAAGAGCAAGGCGCCGAGGCCGCGCCCCTGAAAATCGGGATGGCCGCCAAGCTCGGCAAATCCCGTCTGCCGCCTGCTGGAGGATGCACCCTGCAATCTCAATGATTGCACTCACCGGACGGCTCCAGCATCTCCGTCGTATCGCTGCCCAAAAATGCGCTAACGCCAAGGTCGTATTCCGTTTGGATCCGGCAGGCGGCGACAGCGTCACTTTGACAGGAAGCTCTGCCGACCCACTCCTTCGCACCCGCGAAAACGCTATCATCACTCCTATTACCCCGAGCGAACGGAATCACTTGCGAGCAATCAAGCCTCTGAAATTATTTCAAAAATATCCGTTTCTTCCTAGGCAATCCAGTCCGGAAAGAAGTTCAGTTTATACGAAAATTATTTATTTAGAAATTTACATATTAACTGAATACTAATAAACGCCTTAACTTTCCAACCAATATTAGCTAACCATTACGCAATCGGAGGTAATGGATGTGCAAGATATTGGTACAGACTCTCAAAATTATTCAGAAAGAGCTTACTCAATCAACAATAGCGCCGAGAAATCAGACCTCAGCGAGGCAGAGGCCACTCGTGCACATCTTGTTTCCGAAAAGCAGATTTCAAATCAGGAGAGCCAAATGCAGCCGGCCGACGCGCCCGAACACGCAGCCGCCATTCCCGCTCAAGATTATCCTCTTGTGCTTCCAAGCGTGCTGATCGGCGGATTACCCATCACCGTCGTCGATCGGCGCAATGCCGCTTCCTTCATGATCGATGTGGCGCGCCGCCGCCGCCGCGACAGCCGGCCCTATTACTTTACATCAGCCAATGGCGAGGTCGTCGCGCGCGTTCATGCCGATGCCAATATCGCCAAACTCTTCAAGGAAGCCGATCAGATCCTGGCTGACGGCCAACCCCTCGTCATGGCCTCTCGCCTGCTCTGCCGAGTACAGCTCCCCGAGCGCGTGGCAACGACCGACCTGTTCCATGATGTTGCCGAACTGGCCGAAAGAAAGGGCGTGAGCTTCTATCTCCTGGGAGCAAGCGAGACCGCAAACCATCAGGCCGTCGCCGCCGTGCAAACCCGTTATCCCAGCCTGCGCATCGTGGGTCATTGCCACGGCTATCTTGCGGGGGAAGCCCTGGAGCAGAAACTTGATGAAATCAACGCGCTTGCTCCCGACATATTATGGATCGGCCTTGGTGTTCCGCGCGAGCAGATATTCGTGCACGATTTTGCCGCGCGGCTTGCCAATGTCGGCGTCATCAAGACCTCAGGCGGGCTCTTCGACCATCTGGCGGAGAAAACGAAGAGAGCGCCCATGTGGATCCAACGGGCCGGCTTCGAGTGGTTCTGGCGCATGCTGATGGAACCCCGCCGCCTGTTCTGGCGCTATCTGACGACCAATCCTTACGCCATCTACGCGATCCTGAGGTATTCGAAATGATGAACAAGCGATATCCCGAACCGTCGGCCACCGAAACGGACACCGACATAGCCATCGTCGGTGGCGGGCTTTCCGGCACGCTTACCGCCTGCCTGCTCGGCCGAGCGGGATATCGGGTGACGCTCATCGACCGTCATCGCGTCTTTCCGCAGGAGTTCCGCGTTGAGAAAATCGGTCGTGAAGAGATCGAAAAACTCGAGCAGCTTCAATTGCTCGCGCCGCTATTCAAGGTTGCGGCCCCCTTCGACGACATCGTCAATCTGCATAGGGGGCGCATATTGGATCGGACACACGGCCAGCATTATGGCTTTTTCTACAACAGGCTCATTGGCGCGATGCGCGCGGCATTACCGGAGACGGTGAATTTCGTCGTCGGTCAGGTCACCGGCTTGCGGACGAGCGCCAAGCAACAGCGGATTTCAATTCTCGGCAAGGATGAACTGACTGCCCGGTTATTAGTGCTAGCAACCGGGATGGGGGATATGCTCCACAGGGATCTTGGCATTTCGCACAAATCGATCGGCGAAAGGCGCTCTCTCGCATTCGGCTTCAACATTCGCCCGCTGCAATCCAATAGATTTCGCCATACAGCCCTGAGCTATCATGGAGACGGTGACGGCATCGATCGTCTCGATCTATTTCCGGTCGCCGATGCAACACGAGCCAATCTTTTCCTCTTTCGCGATCCACGAGATTCCTGGGTCAGGTCACTGCATGACGATCCAAAGCAGGCGCTCATCGCCACCTTCCCATCACTCGTCGATCATTTTGGTGACTTCGAGATTGCCAGCAGGATCGACAGCTGGCTCACCGAGATTACGCTGGCCGAGAATTGCCGACAGGACGGTGTCGTGCTCATCGGAGACGCCTATCTGACCTCCTGCCCGGCGACCGGCCTCGGCGTCAGCCGGCTTCTGACCGATGTTGAGCGCCTATGCCGCACATATGTCCCGCAATGGATGACAGAAACCGCTATCGATCATACCAGGATCGCCGCCTATTACGACGACGCGGAAAAGGCTGATATGGATATCGGTTCGGCGCAAATGGCCGATCGCCACTTCAATCTGACCGCGAAAACCGATGTCGGGTGGCGTCTGCGCCGCCAGCTCCATTTCACGCGGCGACGCATCCTATACGGCATCGAAAGCATAAGTCCTGCTCTCGCCGCAAAGCTTCATCAGCTCAAGACGATACGCACCAGATCTGCGCTGCGATCCGCTGTGCTGACCTCTAAATCCGTGGCATAGCTGGGATGACAAGCAAGAAACGCTGCTTCGAGAAATATTCACTAGAAAAAATAGTTATAACGTGAACAACGCAGTTCTGTATCGATAATAGTACGGAGTTCATCATGGCAGTTTTAGGCGCATTTCCCCCTGGACTTACTTGCCGACCAATCGAGGAGAGCGATTGGAACGGTATCATCGATTGCCTTCGCAGAAATTTTCCGGCCCGTGATCGAAGCTATTGGGAGCGGGCCGTCACACGGATGGAAAAGCGGCCTTTCGTGCCCGACCTACCGAAATACGGCTTCGTTCTGGATATGTCCGGACACATCGTCGGTGTCCTCTTGGCGCTTTATTTTCGGCATGAAGGCCTGGGAGGAGAGGAGCTCCGCTGCAATCTATCGAGCTGGGCTGTCGATCCGGAATACCGCGCTTTTGCCGGCAAGATGGTTATCGCGGCGCTCAGACGAAAGAATGTCACCTACATCAACGTTTCGCCGGCGCCGGGAACGATAAAGGTCAATGAAGCGCTCGGCTTTCGCCGCTATGCGGACGGGCAACTGGCGTTTCTGCCGATGCTGAGTGCTGTGAGGCAGCCTTATCGGGTGCTCGAAGCAAGTCCCGGCCTTGCCGAAATGTCGATGCTCTCGGAGGGCGATAGGGAGATTCTTCTTCAGCATGCGGCGCTCGGATGCCTGTCGTTGATTTGCGTCGATGGCGACGAAGCCTTTCCCTTCGTTTTCAAGACACGCCGCATCTTCCATGGCATTGTCCCGAGTGCCCAGGTGATTTACAGCCGCACGCCCGAGGAGCTCAGCCGGTGTGCCGGCGCACTTGGTCGCCATCTCCTGCGAAAAGGCATATTTCTCTGCGTCGTCGACGCAAACGGGCCGGTGTCCGGTCTCGTCGGACATTACTTTGCCGGAAGCGGAACGAAGTATTTCAAAGGTCCGAAACCGCCCTCGCTTGGAGATCTGACATTCACGGAGCTCGTCATCTTCGGCTCCTGATCCCTGATAAGGAGCCCTGGCCGGGTTTTTGAGGTTTGCGCACGCTCAGACCGATTTTAACCGCGTTACGGCGAGGGTGCCGACATGGGTTGGTCCGATCGACTGGACATGCCTCGCGAAATACCGAGCAAGCGCCATCGCGTTCCAAAGGAAACACCGACGAGCAGAAGACAGAAGCCAAGCGCAAGCGGTGAGAAGAATGCTTCTTCCTGCAATACCGCATTGGATGCAATCGTGATGATCGCGACAAAGGCAAACAGGAAATCCGGCTCACCGGTGGCGAGCAGCTGCTTGCGGGCAGACATCGCCAATGCGGCAAGAAAGCCAAAGAAAACGAAACTGCCCACGCCCATCTGGTAGAGCATGACACCAACAGCGCTTTCAACGGGGACGGAGGCAACGCCCTCGTCCTGCGCCCGGTCCCAATCCAGATTGAGGCTCGTACTCGAAAGATTGCCGCCGATCCCCAGGCCCTGCCCGAACGGATTGTGCAGGAATTCGCGAACGCCTGCGATCAGGCCGAGAACATGGTAATCGCCATGGGTGGCGCCGAAGAGAATGGCAGCGACGGTCCAGATGACAGCAAGCGCGACAACGGCAAGCAGCGTCAATTCCGCGCGTGATGGGCGATAGATCAGCCGGGCGCCGATCGCAACAAGCAGCATGAATGTCGCGCCTTTGGAGCCGATAACAAGCAATAGCGGCAAGGCCGCAATCGGCAGCAGCCAGCGCCCCTTGAAGAGAAGCCAGGCAGACATGATGCTCAAACCGTAGGCATAGCTGATCGGGTGAAAATTCGGGCCGCCATTGCGGAAGATCGGCGGAAACAAGTCGCTGAACAGCTTGATGTTGAAAAAGGTCGTCATCATCGTGTCTTCGATACCGCGAAGCACGAAACCGGTCTCCCTCAGCTTCTTTTCCCAGACACCGGCCTCGATCTGAGCCTTCAGACCACGGTGAATATAGAGATCGCCATGAAACAGGCTCAGGAAATCCATGCGGAAAATCTGTTCCAGATAACCGTAGATGATGGCAACGGCGCAGAGCCAAAAGATGCCCTTACGCAGATCAACGGGATAGAGGCTGGCTGCGAGAATTGCGATGTGGAAGCACGCAAGCGGCGTGATCGTATTGCGGAAATAGATGACGGCATCCTTCGGCCCGCCATGAACAGCGCCGAGCGCAAGATAAAAGCTCACTATACCACAGAGCACGAAGCTGAATGTCAGCCACGGCCGCAATTCGGTCAGAGCCCTCACCCGATACTGGAAAGAAGCCATCACGAAGGCGCCGAATGCAGTCATGAGAATGACGAAATTCGCACCACGCAGCGCATCGAACGTATTGTGATCGGGCACGAAAGGCGTGAACCAAGCGACCACGAGATTTTGATAGAGAAAAGAGCAGGCAATGACGATCGGGATGCAGCCGGGTTGAGCAATCGACAAAACCAGCGTCAACGCGAATGTCGCGGCAACCCCGAACGGCGTCCAGACAGCGAAGGCAGAGACGGAAGCGATAACCGCGAGGATGGCGATGAAAAGATGGAAAAGAGCGTCCGAACGAAGTCCGCTCAGCCCCCCCGCCCCGAAGCCGGCGCGACCTCCGGTAATGCTCATCGCCAATCTCCATTTATCCGCATCAGTTGCCGTTCCACATGGCCATATTCCGCCGCTTTTCAGCCCCCATTGCTGTCATCCAGAAGTGCCGCGATCATGGCGTCATCGAAGCCTTCAATGCTGTCTCTGCTCCTGATGATGCCAAAACCTTGATCAAGCTCCCAATAGGCCCAACCGATCTTGTTGCTCTCGGCCGCCTGCCGCACGGCCCGAACCCAGAACCGACGGCTTTCGGCATCGACGCAGAAGTTGAGGACTCCAAATTCGTTCATCATGACAGGGCAGTCATATGTCTCGGACCAGCGCCTCAACTTCACAAATTCGGCGGCGATCGCAGCCTCCGTCCAGGGCGTCGCCAATTGTTCCTCGATAAGGCTTGCCGCCTGCTCGTCCCCGGCCGCTCGCAGCTTTCCGATGCTCTGCTGTACCAGCGGCGTCTCGATGGTCGCGGGAAAGGGTAAATTCGAAATCCGCGCCAGCGGCGACGCATCCCAGGTCTCGCATTGATGAGTGAAGGCCGTGGGTGAATAGAAATGAATGGCAGCAATCTGATTATCGTCGGCAAGCGGCGGCGTCTCGCCTATTTCCCAGATGCCCTGAGAGGGTGATGGCCCCCAGATGAGCGTGTGGTTGGGACATTTCGATCGCACGACCTCGGCAAGCCGTTGCCTTAGTTGGAGCCACGCGTCATTTCGCAGAGGCGGCTCGTTCAACAACTCTGCATAGACCGTCTCATCCGAAAGGTTCGCAAGGACGCTGCCTAGCGCCATCCATGCCTCGGCCGCCCTTTGCGAACCGGCTTCGAAATCCTGACGGAGAGCCGTATGCAGACTTTCGGAAGGATGCATGTCGGCAAGGACCGAGAAGCCCAGCCGATTGAGGTCGGCCACGCCAGTCTCGATGCGATGGAGGGTGGTCGTATCGCCTGCCGACAGTAGATCGCCATTGATCGGCAAACGGATCGTTTGAAAGCCCAATTGGCGAAGCTTTTCGAGCACAGGCTCGCTTGGCGCCACGCCATCGCCGCGATCGAACCATCCGGGCAGATTGATGCCGCGCGAAGGCACGATGGGCTTGGCCGCCGAACGCGCCGCGCCGGCAGCCGGAAGAGCAGCCAGAATGGAGCCGCCTGCCAGCTTGAGAGCGCTTCGGCGTGATAGCAACATCGATCGCAAGCTGCGCCCCACGGTCACCCCCTCGCAGAGATTCGGCCGCCCTGCTCTCCATCGTCGGCCGATCGGATCGCTCGCATCACCTCGCCACCCCGCGTCTCTGTCTGCTCCGGTGCAATTATCAACGTGGCGCTGCGCCCGATCTGATCTGCATCGAGGCGCTGACGAAGCAAGTTGGTGATTTCCCCCGCTTCCTCGGCCGGGTTGAGCGCAAAAAGCATGAGATCCGCTTCGGCAAAAAGCGCGGGATCCCAGCTGCCAACGATGGAAGGTCCCATCAGAAGCACGAAATCGAAGGAGCCGGCAGTGGCCAAAATATCGTCGAGGCCGGGGCCTCTCGGTGGCTTCCCATTCTCGGCAACTGGCCTGTTGTACACGACCGTTCGTAGACCGCTCGCACCGCTCACGAAGACACCGTTGCCGTTACGCGCCGATGCTCCCGGACCCGGCTGATCGCCAAACTCGACCACAAGCACATTCTGTTCGGCCTGCTGGAGACCGATGCCGACCATTGCCCCCGCAAGTCTCGCCGCAACCGGCGTATGAAGCGATGAGACCAGCAGCACGTAAGGCTTCGGATGCTCGGTCAGATGCAGAATGATGCGTCGCATGAGCTGCAACACATCCCGTGAAAAGGCTTCGTTTCCGGCCTGGAAAAAGCGTCTTCGCATCGCACGGATGCTGAGATAGGCGCCGGAGCCGGCAAGACCAGGCAACCGATACTCTCCAAGATTGACCGGCGCCGGCACCGGCTCTGGTTTTGCGGTCTCCTTCACGGCATCCCGATGAGGCTCGACGCCGAGGAGGCTGCCTCTTATGGGGCTCGTCGGATCTTGCTCCGGCTGATGTTTGGGGCCGCGCACCAGGGCAAGACCACAGCCGATGATAAGACCAAGCACAGCGCTGACCGGCAAGAGCAGCAGCGGCTTGGGCCAAGTCGGCTGCACCGGCGGAGCGGCAGCGCTGATTACCCGCGCCTCCTGCAGCTGCAGGCCCTGCATCTGCGATGTTTCTTCGGCGCGCTTCAGGAAATCGTCGAGGACAGTGCGCGCCGCCTTCGTCTTCGCCTCCAGCTGCCGCAACTGCACCTGCGCGGCATTTGAGCTTTCCAGCTTCTGGCGGAGATCATCGAGCTTTGCCTGAAGTGCTGTGACGTTTTGCGCGGCGAGATCGGACTTTGCCTTCAATTCCCGCGTGATCCGCTGCGCCTCGATGGTCATGAGGCCCTGCATCCTGTCCAGTTCGGATCGCAGCCTTTTTATGATCGGATGGCGCGGCTGATACATGGCCTCGTAATTGGCGAGGTCGGCCGCCCGCTGATTGTAGTTTTCGCGGAGTTTGACCGTCGCCTCGGAAGACAGGATTTCCGAAAGCTTGGCGAGACCGGCCGGTGAGGTGCCTGCGGCAACCGCCTGGACATATTTATCCTTGGCCTGGTCCGCCTCGCTTCGCGCGCCGATCAGCTGATCCGTAAGCTTGTCGATCTGGGACTGCAGCGTGCCTCCGGCGGAAGCATCCAGAATCTGATGCGAGACCTTGAAATCTCCGACCTCCTGCTCGGCATCGCTGACGTTCTTCTGGAGATTGCCGATCCGGCTCGCAAGCAGGGAGTTTACGTCGCTGTTTGCAGTTTCTCGCTCCCCCGACAGACCGGCCCTATAGCGATTGACAATCGCATTGGCGATCCGGGCCGCCTTGTCGGAATAGCGGGATGCGAAACTGACATCGATGACATAGGTAAGCCCGGCACGCTCCACGGTGACGGCACGCTGAAAATTCTTGAAGATCAAATCCTTCGTGGGATGCGAAGCCAGACCGATACGCGACAGCAGACCGCCGCTTGCAAATTCGGGATCGGTTTCGATGTTTTCGCTCTCAAAGACCTTCATCAGCAGGTCGCGCGATTCAATGACAAACACTTGGCTCGCGATGGCCGCGCTGTCACTGCCGATGCCGGGCAGAACATTGTTGAGATTCGTCGCGCGCGGATCGCGTGGATCGATCATGACGGAAGCTGTCGCGGTATAGCTCGGCTTTGCCACCACAAGGTAAGCCAGCGCCAGCAGGAGCACGGCCAAGGTGCTTGCCAGCACGGTCAGCCAGCGTTGCCACAAGATAGTCCACACGGCACCGACATCGAACAGCGGCGGAAGCGAGCGCTCGTCAATGTTAAACGGCTTCATCCAGTTCCTCTCCGCGGGCCGCGGGTCTCCGGCTCATCACACATCACTAATTTCAGTATTAGTGAATAATGTTAATCATCCGTTGAATTTACACCGGAGCGTGTGATCAACTTCAGATATCGCAAGTAACCATGTTGCGACTTCGTTCTGGCGCAAGCATGAGTACTTACGATATTAGAGATACATTCTATTTCAGGTGCTATGGGCCATTCGGTCGAGAGCAATCAACACGGGAACAGGTCGTTGAGTGAGAAAGCTGGCAGCAGCGATACTTTATCGGCCGAAACGCCGCCGCCCGCGAGCAACCTGCGCTTGTCGATCGGCGCTCTTGCCAGAAGCGGCGCCGTTGCCGGTGTGATCAAGCTTGCCAGTGCCGGCCTCTCGTTCCTGATGTTCGTCGCCGTCGCCATGACGACCGATGAGCGGCAGTTCGGCCTTTATAGCGCCGCCTATGCCGGAGCGAGTCTGGTCTCCTTCTTCGCCATAGTCGGCCAGCAAAGCGCCGTGCTCAGGTTCTGGCCGCAATATGCCGGCAACAACGATCTGAACTCCGCAAACGGCATGATGGCCCGCTCCATCCTTGTTGCGCTGATAGGGCTTGCGAGCTTCAGCCTTCTCATTCTCATCATCGGCTTCTTGCCATTCGCTGGCGCTCAGATGCCCGAATGGCTCGCGATCTGCGTGGCGACCATGGTGCTGGCTTTCGCGCTCGGCTGGTCGGAATTCGTCGCCTGTGCTCTTCGCGCCAAGAATGCGCTGATCTTCGCGCTGCTGCCGCGCGATGTCGTTTGGCGAGCAGTGGCAATCCCGGTTTTCGTGCTCGCACATTTCATGCAGCTGAAGATGAGCGCGGTTGCCGCAACCTATCTCACAGCCGGGTTGCTGCTCCTGATGATCGCACCACAGACATTTGTCCTCTTTCGCGATACGATCCGCGCCCAGCGTGGCCCGCTTACGACAGAACAGAAGACCGAATTCAAGATGGTGACACTCGGGCTATGGGGCGTTACCGCGCTACCACCGGCCCTTAGCCAGGCAAGCACCTTGCTGGTCGCGGCCATTCTTGGCCCCGAGGCCGCCGGCGCGATTTTCGTCGCGGATCGAACGATGCGGCTGGTCGTATTGGCACTCAACGGCATCAACCAGGCGCTTGCGCCGCAGATCTCGGCTGCCTTCTACACCGGCGACAAGGCACATGTGCAGCGTATCACCAGTCTTGCCGCTCTGGGCGGCTTCATCATCGCCTTGTGCGTGCTGGTATCGTTCCTGATCTTCGGCGACCTGATCCTGTCGATCTTCAATCATGCCTATGCCACGCCGACGATGCAGGTAACGCTGATTATCTTCGGCATCGGCGCGACAATCGGCACTGCTTGCGGGCCGACCGAAATCCTGATGCAGCTGACGGGCCTTCAGCACGCGCTTTTCAAGCTGCTGGTTATCGTCAACACCTTCGGGCTCTGTGCGACGGCGGTGCTGACCTATTGGCTCGGCCCGATCGGTGCGGCGCTCGCCATCGCCGGCACGATCATCGTTTGGTGCGTGACCGCCGTGTTCATCGCACGCCGCACCATCGGCATCAACCCGTCAATCCTCGGCTTCCTTGCCGGCGAGGACGCACTTGCCGCCCGCTCCTTCCTGAAAGGCCGTTCATGAAAATCATTCAGGTCCAAACCCAGGCGGAAGCGGGCGGAGCACAGCGAATTTCGGATATGGTCGGCGAGGGATTGCGCGCGCGCGGCCATGAGGTTCGTACCGTCTTCATGTATCGGAAGACCGAGGTCTACGACCGCGATCCGCACGCCGATTTCATCCTCACCAAGCCGCCGCGCGGCTTGCTAGGCCAGATACGGGCTGCCATTGGACTTGCGGGTTACCTGCGCAACGCCCGGCCGGATGCGGTCATCACTTTCCAGCACTATGGCAATATTTTTGGCACCATCGGCGCGCGGCTCGCCAGCGTGGACTTGATCATCGCAAACCAGAGCGGTGCGCCGCAGACCAGAGGCGTCAGGGGGGGGCTGACGCAGATAGACAAGCTGATGGGCACTTTCGGCGCCTATCACGCCAACGTCGTCAATTCGAGCTGGACGAAAGCGCAGTTCGACAGCTTTCCGCAAGCCTACCGGCGCCGGATGTCACGCATCGACCACGGCGTTCCTGCGCCCTCGGTCGCCGTCGACAAGGCGGCGGCGCGCGCGGCCTTCGGTCTTCCTCAAGACGCCTGGCTCGCCGTCTCTTCGGGCCGCATGGCGCCATCGAAAAACCAGATCGCGCTCGTCGGCGCCCTCGTCCATCTGCCCGACATTCATATCGCCATCGCCGGCACCGGCCCCGAGCAGGATGCGATGGTCGCTTTTGCCGAAGCCAATGGCGTCACCGACAGGCTGCATCTCGTCGGCGAAGTACCTCCCTCGCGCATTTTCGACTTCCTCGCGGCGGGAGACGCCTATGCTTTTTCCTCGTTGACGGAAACCTTTGGTCTTGCCGCAGTCGAAGCGGCCATTTCCGGGCTGCCGGTGGTTGCAAGCAAGCTCGATGTCCTGCGGGAAGTCCTGACCACAGATGAGGGCGAAGCAGCCGCACTCTTCGTCGATGCCGATGCGAAGGGAATGGCCAAAGGACTTGCCGAACTCATCGCCAGGCCCGAGCTAGCCGCTCGACTGGCCGCGGCCGGACGGCAACTGAAGGAACAATATTCGCCAGCGCGCATGTGCGCCGGCTATGAGGCACTGCTTCTGTCGCGCTCACTTCCGCACGGCTGCAATCCCGTCGATCACCTCCAGTCGGCCTGAACGATTGAGCGTATGGATTTTCGGATAGGGCCAGTCGCCACGCGCCGCAATCGGTCGGGGCGGCGACAGCCGAACGGTCTTTTCATCCAGCTGCAGCAGCTGTGAGATGCCGAGCCCGCCGCCATAGCCGAGCGTTCCGTCCTGGACCGGCAGATAGATACCACTTCCCTCGCGGACGAAGGCGCCGCCCGGGCGTGCCATGCGACGATCGATGAGAACCGGGTTCAACACATGCGGCATCCAGGGGCCGGCAAGCCCTGGTGCGTGAAAGACTACGAGCGTATCGGACGTACTGCCGTGACCATCGCGATTGGTTGCGAACAACCAGAGTTGCCCGCCATGTTCGAGCAGGGTCGCATCGGAAATCTCGCCTTCGATGAGCACGGCGTCGGGAACCCAGCGATCCGGAAACTCTATCGAGCGATAGAGGACGAGTTTTCCGCCTGAACTTGCTTCAGGAAGCATCCAGATCGCGCCGTCGCGCTCGAAGACCTGCGGGTAAGACAGATGGTAAGGCTCTTCCAGTACGCATCGCGGCTCTCCAGGCTTCCCCGTGGCATCGAACGCCACCACCGAGATGACTGCCTTGCCGGTCGCATGCGGATAATCTTCCACGAACAGGAAGAAGCGATCCTGCCATTGAAACGGAAAGGGATCGGCATAGAAGCGATCTCCGGCATCCGGCAGCACGGACCAGCCGCCGCCAAGCTCACAGCTGCTCGCGACACCCGGCCCATCTATGAAGCGATAGCCCACACGCCAATGCGCGTGGCGGAAGCGCGCCCGACGCATTGCTTCTCGGCCCAGGCGCGGCAAGGCGCCGGTCAGACAAGCGGATGCAAAGCCCAGCGTTCTACTGACGGCATTCTCAGACACTTTGGACACCGGTTCGTTCATAACGAACCGGTTTTCGGCAAAGGCACGAACCGTGGAAACAGCAAGCGTGACGGCACGTGCGAGCACATCCTCCACGCCAAGCGACACGGTTTCCCGCCGATCGATCATCGGCCAGGCTCGACCCACCACCGTTTTTCCGTCCAGGACGGCATCGATAACAGGCAAGGCGCCAGCGGCGATCGACCTCGCGACCGACAGGTCCGACCGCGACCCGTCGAACCGCAATGTGATGGTCGGGACGTCCGATGGCGCAGCGTGGCCGGTAAGATCCAGCCGAAGAACGGCAGACCTATCGTGACTGCTGGCGGGGATCTCCGACAGAGGAGCGGCAAGCGCCGGATCGCGCCGACGGAAGATTTTTCGCTCGAGAGCCAAAGCTGTATTGATGGCGGCCGGCCACGCATTCGACCCGAATTCATGTACGACAGCGATATCGTGCCCCTCGGCCTGCAGACGCGCGACCACGAGTTCCTGCCATCGGCGCGGAGCTGACTTCGGAACGATGATATCGATCGATGGCACGGCGTTCCCCATCCGCAGCAGCCTCGGTGAGCCTCGGAAACCTGGAAACTATATTTATTCGGGAAAGCTTACTTTCAGGTTATTCTGAAGTTGTATTGAAGATAGCCGCCGATTTTACCGGCAGCGGTTGAGCGGATAAGCCCGCACCAGGAACGTGCAGGCTTCCCTTGAAGGCGATCAGCTCAACGGCGCGAACCGAATGGACGCAGCGCCATATGACGATTGACATCCTTGTAGAGCAGATAGCGGAACGGGCCTGGACCTCCCGCATAACAAGCCTGCGGGCAGAAGGCGCGCAACCACATGAAGTCGCCGGCCTCGACTTCGACCCAATCCTGGTTCAAGCGATAGACGGCCTTCCCTTCCAGCACATAGAGGCCATGTTCCATGACATGGGTTTCCGCGAAAGGAATGACGGCACCCGGCTGCAGGGTGACGATCGTCACGTGCATGTCGTGCCGCAGGTCGGACGGATCGACGAAGCGGGTCGTTGCCCAGCGGCCCTCCGTACCCGGCATGGCTGATGGCGTAATGTCCTTCTCGTTCAAGATAAGCGGCTCAGGATGGGCCAGCCCCTCGACGGCCTCATAGGCCTTGCGAATCCAATGGAAGCGGGCATGGGCGCCGGAGCGATTGTGCAGCGACCATTTCAACCCCGGTGGCAGGAAGGCATAGCCGCCCGGTTGAAGAACATGCTTGCCGGATGGCAGCGTCAACTCGATCTCGCCATCGACGACAAACAGCACGCCCTCGGCCTCGGCATCCTGCTCCGGACGGTCACTGCCGCCACCTGGCGCCACCTCCATGACATATTGCGAAAAGGTCTCGGCAAAACCCGAAAGCGGCCGGGCGATCACCCAGCAGCGCGTCACGTTCCAAAAGGGCAGATAGCTGGTGACGATGTCCTGCATCACACCCTTCGGAATGACCGCATAGGCCTCCGTGAATACGGCGCGCCCCGTCAGCAGGTCGCTTTGCGGCGGATGGCCACCCAAAGAGGAGTAGTATTTTCTTTCCATTATCGAAGCCCTTCATTCTTATCGTTTCGGGAGGCTGAGACATGTACCTCCCTGTCGTATCGCATAGCATCGGAAGTCGGAATGCTGCGTTACGTTGCCCTCGCCGTCTCCAACAATTTCTCGATCTCAGCGTAACCTCAACTGCGCGCATGCTGCAGCGGCGTCACCGAGAATGACCTTATCCCGTTGGAAGCTCCCCAAAACCCTATCAGGGAAGCCGGCTTCGGAAAATCGAATATCCGAGCCCTGACCGCTAAGAAAATGAAAACAGTTTCAGGTTTTTGCGCGGCAATACCGGGCATTGGTTTCAGCCCGGCACCTGCGGCTTCTGCCGCCAGCCCATGTCTGCGACCAGGACAGTGGGCGGGATAGAACCGATCTGCAGGCGCACGCAAAAACCGCAACCGGTGTCCAGGAACGAAACCCGTCCGCCGTGGAGCTCAGCCGCCTTCTTGACCAGGTTCAACCCCAGGCCAGCACCGGACGAACTGGTGTTGATGCGGCGAAACGGCTCGAAGACACGACCGCGCTCCTCCGGCGGTATGCCGGGACCTTCGTCGCAGACGTCGATCGTACCGCCAGCGCCTACACGAACGATGATCGAGCCCTTACCTCCGGCATGATCGATCGCATTCCGGATCAGGTTGACAACCGCCATTTCAATGGTCGAGGTCTGGATCACGAAGATCGCTTCCTCCGGGCTTGGCTCGAAGTCGAAATCATAGCCCGCATCCATCGCAATCGGCGCAAGGTCAGCAGCGATGTTTTCGACCAGCACATTCAGGTCCTTCTTCTCCGCCCGCAGTTCGACCACCCCGATTGCCTGCATCTCCAGAAGCTGATGAGCGACGCGAGACAGGCGGTCGATATCATCGCGCACCTGCTGGCTGACTTCGGCCTCGGGGAGCAGATCCGCTCGCGTCCGCGCGATCGCAATCGGCGTCCGCAGCTCATGCGCGGCATCGGCAAGAAAGCGATTGTGCCTGTTATATCCTTCGTCCAGCTTCGAAAGGGCATGGTTGAAGGCATCCACAAGGGGAATGATCTCTGTCGGCACCTTGGAACGATCGAGACGGGCCGAGCGTGTATCGAAATCGATCGCCTGCGCCTGCGTTGCCGTTTCCACAAGCCCGCTCAACGACCGTCCGACGGCGCGCGGCGTGACGAGCAGCGTCGCCACGCCGGTTACCGCGAGAATTGGAAAGACGCCGATGAAGATGACGAATGCCAGAGCCGGCAAGACGTTGAGCCAATGGATCTCGCCATTGGGACCTTTGGCAACATCGACCCGCATATTGATCCAAACGTTCAAGCCGTCATTGTCAAAGCCGCGCTCGGTAGCCGCGACAATCTGCAGCTTGCCGACCGAAGTCTCGCGGTTCTCGACCGTGGCATGTGCTCCATTGCCAGCCTCCACCCTCGCCCGATCGATCGTCCACGGGAAGTTCTCATTGAGCGCGGCGGTCGGTATCTCTCCATATTGAAAGAGTATTCCCTTGTGATCCCGGATCATGAACCAGAGCTCGGGATAGCGGCGTTTCAGGTCTGCGACCTCCTGTGTCTCCGCCATCTGCAATTGGCCGTCATCGTCTCTTGTTACCTGCTGAGCGACGACCCGGACGGCCTCTTCATTGGCATCTTCCAGTTCGGGATTTATGATCCAGATCCAGCCGACGAGAAGGACGAAGAAGAGAACGAGAAGGAAGGCCTGCAAGGCAATCAGGCGCCTTATAAGCCCCCAGCGCAACGATCGGCTGCGCTCCGGGTTCATGCCTTGGCCCGGATCAGATAGCCGATGTTGCGCACGGCTCTTATTTCAACCGTGGCCTCAGCCAGAAGCAGCTTCTTTCGAATGCGTGAAATATGCGCATCCAGGGCGTTCGAGCCGATCTCGTCTTCAAGGGCGTACACGGCCTCGACCAGGCTCGGCCGCGTGACGATGCGGTTCGGGCGGCGCATCAGCGTCTCCAGCACCAGATATTCCCGGCGCGGGAATTCGACCAGCGAGCCGCCGACGAAAATGTCGTTGGTTGCCGGATCGACGCTCAGATTACCGAAATTCAGATAACGATCGGATACCGTCGGCCCTCTCCTCTGGAGTGCTCTCAGCCGGGCAAGCAGCTCCTCGATCGCGAAAGGCTTGGCAAGATAGTCGTCGGCGCCGCTATCGAGCCCGTCGACGCGATGATCGACGCTGCCGAGCGCAGTCAGCACCAAGATCGGCACGGGATGCTTGCGTTGGCGCAATGCCGCCACGAGGTCCAGCCCCTCGCCGTCAGGCAGCCGGCGGTCGAGCACAAGGACATCATAGCTTCCGACACGCGCCATAACGTCGGCATCCGCAATGGTGCGGACATGATCGGCGAGCACGTCGCGCCGCCGCAGCGCTTCAAGCAGCGCGCGCGCCATTTCTGGCTCATCTTCAAGAAGCAGAATTCGCAATGACCTTCCCCCAAAGGACGGCCATCACCATCCCCCGCCCCACTGACAGCCAAAGATTGCAGCTACATTACATGCAGAATTGCACAAGTGGCACCAGGAGGATGCCAATGGGTCGCAACCAATAAGACGATGTGTTGGCTCGAAGCCGGAAACCCCATTCGAACAGACAATTGGATCCTTATCGCTGCAGCATGCGCGCCAGCATCCGCCTGATATGATCCTGACCGCCAAAGAAAATCGCTGCAATGATGATCGTTTTGCGTTCCTCGATCGGCAGAAGCCAGACGGCCGCCTTGTCACGCCGCAGGAAGCGGATGCCAGGATAGATATCCGGCCGCAATGTTCCGATATATGGGGTTTCGACCAACCGATTGATTTCCAGGCGGAGCTCGCGAATACGGTTAGCCGCGCGCTCCAGAGCTTCTTCAGCCGAGTCTCCAAGATCGAGATAGGATGCAAACAGATGATCGAAGGTCAGTTCGAAATCGAGATCGGCATCCTTGGAATATTCAAGGCTCCACACGAAGAGCTCGCTGTTTGCGCTCGATCATGCTCTCGATCCGCTCTTCCATCTCCTGAGCGGGGATCTTCGGTCCATCAACGCGACGCTGGATGAGCCTGCGCAGCCCTTCCGTCTCGGCCGCTTCGGCTTCCGTTTTCTGTCGCAGCAGTTCCAGACCTTGCTGGAGAACGGAGCTCAGGCTGGAATAGCGGCCGGTCTCGACAAGCGAGCGTGCGAACGCATCCTGCTGATCGGTCAACGATATCGACGACTTGACGCTCACGAGACAATCTCCTTCAGGCGCTAAAGTGCTACTCAGTCGCACACATGTCAAGATTTCGTGCGGCGCTACACCGCCCCGAAACATCGGCGCCCCCGCGAGGAAGCCGATTTCGCTCAGGCGGAAGTTGCCTTGCTTTGAAGGGGCGACTGATAGACAACGATCCGAGCGTGGTACGGGATGCGCTCATAGAGGTCGATAACATCCTGATTGATCAGGCGAACGCAGCCTGACGAGGCTGCCTTGCCGATCGAGCGCCATTCCGGCGAGCCATGCAGACGGTAGAGCGTGTCCTTGCCGTTCTGGAAGATATAGAGCGCGCGGGCACCCAGTGGGTTCTTGATGCCCGGGTCCATACCACCATTGGCGACGGAATATTTCGCGAGTTCCGGTTTGCGGGCAATCATGTCGCCCGGCGGCTTCCAGCGCGGCCAATGCTGCCGCCAATGGATGATCCCTTCGCCCTGCCACGAGAAGCCGTCGCGGCCGATGCCGACACCATAGCGCATGGCCGTGCCGCCGCGCTCAACGACGTAGAGAAATCTCGATGCCGTATCGACGACGACCGTGCCGGGTGCCTCGCCGGTCGGATCGGGAACGCGCTGACGATAGAATTTAGGATCCAGCTTTCCATAGGGAACGGCCGGAATGACATGGCCGCCATCAACCACGGACGCATAACGCGCTTCGAGCTCGGGATCCGGTGTAATAATGCTCTGAGGTTCTGACGCCACAGGAACGACGGGCGGCGTGCGAACGGGGGCTGCAATCGGAGTCGGAATAGGGGCTGTGGTGGCACAGCCCGCAAGCGCCGCAGTCGCAGAGATCGATCCCAGCATGAAAGCCCGTCGGGAAAGAGTCTTTTCAGTCTTGGTTGATCGCATTCCTATCCTAACAAGCCCCGCACATTAATATCGCTTCTTCGATTGATGAGGCCGAAGAGGCGACATGTCTCATCATTAAGTGATGATGACCTCATAGCCACTCAGGGCCGATGATGACAAGTTTACCAATACCATGAGCATACAAACTCAATCGGCGAGTGTGTGCCAGAAGCCACAGGGCCTTGCGCTTCCGCGGGCATGTCGAGCACTCGCAGCCACATCGACACTTAAACTTTATGGTTGCATACGTAGAACACAATCGCCCCCAAGAGGCGACATGTACCGCATAGTTACGGAAGAAAAGGCCGGGCAAGATATCGTGCCCAGCCAAGTCCCTCATAACTGCCCGCAAGCAGGCTTTAGAGGTTCCGCGAGGACTCCGCGGCGGATTGATTTTGCTGACGGGATTTGCGCTCGTCGTGCAAGGTCAGATCCCGTTTTGCCCGCGCGCTCGCGGCCTCGATCGGCCCCACCTTTCCCTGCTCGGCAATGGCCGCCCGGGCTCGCTCGATATCGACCATGTAGTCTCGGGCCAGCGGCAGGGCGGAAACATTCTTCGTCAGCTGCAATTGCCAGTTCATGTGCCCCATGCGACGGAAGGCAAGTTCGGACCCGACAAGGTAGAACTCGAACATCCGACAGAACCGCTCGTCATACAGTTTTGCCAGGGTGCTCCTGTTCTTCATGAAGCGGTCGCGCCATTGCTCGAGCGTCTTGGCATAATGGAGCCGCAGGATTTCGATGTCAGTCGTCCAGAGGCCGGATTTCTCGACCACGGACAGGACTTCGGACACCGCCGGCGAATAGCCGCCAGGGAAGATATATTTCGCAATCCACGGATTGGTGCTGCCGGGACCATCGGCCCGGCCGATCGCGTGGATCAGCGCGACGCCGTCCTCCTTGAGCACGGAGCGGATCTTGTCGAAGAAGGTCTTGTAGTGGTTGATCCCCACATGCTCGAACATGCCAACCGACACGACGCGGTCGACCGGGCGCGTCCAGGAGCGATAATCCAGCAGTTCGAACGTGACCATATGCTCGAGCCCGGCGTCCTTCGCACGGGCTTTCGCAGCCAGCAATTGCTCCTCCGAAAGGGTCAGGCCCGTGACGCGCGCGCCAAACTCCTTGGCAAGATAGAGCGCCATACCGCCCCATCCGCAGCCGATGTCCAGAACCTCCAGACCGGGCCGATCGAGCATGAGTTTCGACGCGATATGCCGCTTCTTCTTGAGCTGCGCTTCCTCGAGCGTCTCGTCGCCAACCGGAAAATAGGCGCAGGAATATTGCCTGTCCTCATCCAGCATCAAAGAATAGAGCCGCGCATCGAGATCGTAGTGATGCGCGACATTGCGTTTAGACCGATCCGCAAAATTCAATTGGTCGAGATTTCGCCGCAGCCAACGGATCTTTTCCATCAGTTTCTCGAAAGGATGGGTCCCCCCTTCCATCAAGTTGAGGGCAAGCAGGTCTACCATTTCATAGAGATCGCCGGATCCCGGCTCGATTTCGCCGTCCATGTAGGCCTCACCCAGCGCCAGGGCGGGATTGAGGAGCAGACGCCGCTTGGCGCGGGCGGTATTTATTTTCATCGCTGCACGCGGTTCCGCTCCCGTACCGAAACTGCGCGTGGAACCGTCCGGAAAAGTGACCGAAAGCGTTCCGATTTTGATCAAACGGGAAAGAGCTGCTTCTAGAAACATGACAACTACCTGTTTATCGTTTCCTCGACGGTGATCTCCTGACTTGAGGGTCGCGAAGAATCCCCTATCGGTGTCGAAAGCGTACTACTTAATCTGGTAAAATATCCAGATCATTTGCGACATCAAGGTTGAGTAAACTCAATCGCGATTACAAAGGTGCCCGACACTCCCGGGATCAAGGCTCGACCAGATATAGTAGGCCGGCTCCGTGATTGTGAGACATCTTCCGGCGACAAATAAGGGCCTCCTCCCGGGCATCCACAGCGCCCAGCGCGCTCGCTATCGCCGGAATTTTCCTGATACCGTATGCTTCGCTCCTCAGATGTCGAAGGCACTCGGCAGAACCACAACATCGCGAATCGTCACGTTGCGCGGGCGCGTCAGCATGAAGATGATGGCGTCGGCAACCTCCTTGGGCTCGATCAGGGCGCCGGCTTCCTTGGCCTTGCGGAGGTTTTCCTCCGGCCAGTCGGCAAGCAGGGCGCTGATGACCGGACCTGGAGAAACGGAGCCGACTCGAACACCGCTCTTCAGAAGCTGGCGCCGCATAGCCTGAACGAAACTGGTCATAGCCCATTTCGAGGGCGAATAGACGGGCTCCCAAGGGATCGCCGAATGCCCTGCGACTGAGCTCGTGACGATGATATCGCCCGTCCCGCGCCCGATCATATGCGGCGCGACGGTGCGGACATTCTTGATGACGACATTGACGTTCAGGTTGAGCATCCGGTCTATGGCGTCGAGATTGGCGTCCACCAGGTCGCCGCCAATATAGGTGCCGGCATTCGCATGAAAAATGTCGAGATGCTCGACCTTGGCAAGAATGCCCTCCAGCAGCGCGGCGCACTGCTCCGGATCGAGCAGATCGACGACAAGCGGAATGGCAAGGTCGCCGAGGCGCTCGCACACCAATGCCAAGGCTCTCTCATCCCGATCGACAAGAACAACCTTCGCTCCCGCCGCAATCATGGCTTCAGTCGAGGCGAGCCCGATCCCCGATGCCGCGCCGGTTACCGCGGCGATCTTCCCTTTCAGTTCCTCCATGATCTCCTCCTTCGATCAGCTAGCTATCGTTTGATGGCTCCGCAGGCTGCGTGATAATCCGCAAGGCTGCGGGTGACACGCCATATCAAGACCTGTTCCGGCTCCAATGGCGCATCCGCGAAGTGCCGTGCAGCGGGCATGTGCTGCCAGAACAACGGAAGCGGCACGGTCTTACCACGCAACGCGTCGCATAATCTCTCGACAGCAGCTTGCGCGTCGGATGACGCCCAGTAATAGCGAATGCGATCGGACAGCGAATAATGTCGCAGCCAGCGCTTCTCCGCCTCCGTTCCGTGATAATGCTGGCTCCAGTTTTTCGGCTGCGCGAGCATCAGCGCTTCCATGGCCGCGTAGAGCGGCCGTTCGCCATAGTCGGGCACGAGATCGGAAGCAATGAGATCCAATCCGTAAAGGGCTTCGCGCAATACGAATGTCAACTCGGGACCGACCTTCAGAATGGGGAAGCCGTCCTCGACGAGAGCGGTCAAGGGTGTTGTACCTTGATAGTCGGTCGAATGGGCCTCGAAGACGAACTGAGGCTCGTCGGCCAGGACCGACTTCAGTTCAGCAATCTTGCTGCGATCGTAAAAGATGACATTGTGATTGCCGAACTCGACACCGGGCTGAACGACCAGTCCGATGGCGCGCGTAAACGCCTCCCTCAATCCCGTCTGCTCGAACACGCGGCGATGAATGTCTATCGTCTTACGCGCGGCGGCAGCCGCAGTCGGTTCAATTGTGGTCAGGGCGTGATCTGCGCCGCCCGGTGGCGGAACCTCGGTGCCGATCACATAGACCGGCATAGCCCCGCCGCTTCTCCTAGCCGAAGCCTCCGCCACAGCGGCAAGGCGTGCGGCGCGACGGGCTGTCGTCTCGTCGTCGAGCGCGATCGGTTCGTCCTTGCAGCCCATCGAGGCATCCAGATGTATCTTTCGGAAGCCGGCCTCGACATAGGCGGCTACCATTTTTTCCGCCTCGGCCATCGCTTCTTCGGCGGGGCGATCCCGCCAGGGATTTGGTCCCAGATGGTCGCCGCCCAAAACTACCAGCTCCGACGGACAATCCTCTTCCTCGGCGATATGTTGCACCAGCGCTGCGAAATCGGCCGGTGTCATGCCGGTATAACCGCCTAGATGATTGACCTGATTGCAGGTTGCCTCGATCAGCACTGTGCTTGAATGCAGCCGGCCATGCCGGAGCGCAGCCCTTAGTACGAGCGGATGGGCCGAGCACACGGAGGTGATTCCCGTCGGGCGGCCTTCGGCCCTTAGCCTCGCCAGTTCGCCGAGATGGATCTGCATCAGGAACGCCTTTCAGTGGCTGCGATGAACGCGTCGAGCTGCTCTTTGGTGCCGGCTCCCTCCATCGGGCCGACGACGGTGACATTGCGCGCGCCGGCAGCGGCGGCATAGGTCAAGGCGTCTTTCACGGACATGCCGATACGGCGGCAGGTAAGATAGGCTCCGCCGAAGCAATCGCCGGCGCCGGTCGGATCGACCTCCGTGACGAAAAAGGCCGGTGCATCGATGCGCTCGCCGTCGCAGCCATAATAGGTCGCGCCATTCGCTCCCCGCTTCAGCACGATCTCCTTGACGCCGATCTCGAACAGACGGCGGACCGCATTGGCTTCGCCCTCGACGCCGGCCGCACGCTCCAGTTCCTCTCCGGAGGGCAACAATAGATCGGCCGCGGCAACAAGCCTGGAAAACCGGCGTTCGGTGTTGTCGTCGAGTTTCAATTCCTTGCGGATGTTGGGATCGACGGACAGCGTGCCGCCGCGAGCCTTGACGATGTCGACGGCCTTGTCGATTACCTCGCGCGCACTCGGAACCGACAATGCCGAGCCCATGACATGCAGATGCCCGGCGCGACCGATGAGATTGCTGACATCATCGCTCCAGCCGAAACGCGCGGCTGCCGAGGTCGCGATATTGTAGACGAAGTCGCGAGACCCGTCCTTGCGGTAGCGGACGAAGGCGCTGCCCGTCGGATAATCGGGATCGACCGAAATGGCCGAGATGTCGACACCGTCATCCTTGAGCCTTTCGAGATTCACGCGGCCGAAATCGTCCGTACCGACGGCGCCGATCATCGCCGCGCGGCCCCCGAGCCGCCCGCATTGAGAAATGAAGATTGCCGGAGCGCCGCTGGCGAAAGGACCGATGAGCGGCTGCGCCTCTCTGAAACCGTCACCGACCGTCGTGGCAACGATTTCCACGAGGATTTCCCCAACGCAGACCGTCGGGCCAAGCTGATCGGGAGCCAGTGCTGAACTCATTGCAATCCTGCTTTCGCCACCTGTTGCTCTCAAACCGCCGCCGCGAGTCGTCCGGCGCTATCCTCACCACAAGGCTCATCGTTTTCCAGAAAAAGAAGTGCTGAAGCAACATATATGTTGCCTTTTCCGGCCTGACGAGGATCCTCCTTCCTCCAGAGTCAGCTTTAGAATTTGCGATGATTCAAGCACGATTCCCCGCACTTTCGCGCGCGCCGGGAATAGCCCGCTTCGTTGCCCATAGCCAGGCTCATGTCACGGCAAAACACCGGCATCAGCCGCCTTCGGCGGCTGGCTTACGGTCGGAGAAGAACGATCAGTGAATGGCAGCCGAAGTGGGCGCGTTGATTTTCGTCGACCAGATGCCGACATAGGTCCCGATCAACATAACGGCCAAGTCCTCTGCCGTGTGATGGCCGTCATGAAAGAAATCGAGAGCGGCTGAAACGAGAGTGCTCGAAGCCTTGTCATCTGGCGGCACCTCATAGAAGCTATACCATTGCAATACAGCTTCAGCGAGCATCCGGTATTCGCTTCCTGTGGGAGCGCGATGAGGCATGGCAATCTCCTCCTGATCTTATGCAGCCGGATGTAGCGGACCATCGCAGCAAATCAAGAAGCGGGCAGCTTCCGTCATCTGGCGGACAGAAATTCCTCGACGGTCATGGTTTCGGATTGAACGGAGAAGCGGCGTTCCAGCAGCGTGAGCGCCGCCTCGTGGGCATCATCGTCACCGCTGCAGACGGCGTCCTTCAAAACGATGATTCCATATCCAAGCTCGATTGCACCCAGGGCTGCGGCCAACACGCAGACATCCGTCTCACCGCCGCTGATCACCAGGGTATCGATGCCTTCCTGAGCCAGATTTCGGTGAAGGCGGCCATCGGTCCAGGGCGAATAAGTGAGCTTGTCGAAGATGCGGGCCGGCGGAACGAAACGCTGCAGCGGATCGATAAGCAGCATCAACTCGCGGGGAAGCCGACTGGCGGTCATCATCTCCCATTTCTCGTAGTAATCTTGCCATTTCCCCGGCATGGCGTCCGCCCTGACCGGTGGAATGAAGCGGGTAAAGAGCGTACGTTCGGGAAATCGCCCGGCGACCTCCACCACCTGATCCAGGGTGCGCGCCATCCAAGGCACATGCCATGGCGTCTGTTCGAAGAACATGCGTTGCATATCGATGCAAAGATGCAGCCAGGTCCTCATCCGGATACCGTTTTATCGATCCGCGGCGAACGTGCTTCAGCCGCGATACTTGCCCTCGTTCATGTCTCGCGGATCATAATCGAGATCCCAATCCTTATCGGGCTCGGTCTTTCCGGGCGGCTTTTTGTTCATGGTTGCATCGTCCGATCCCGTAATGACCTTCGGCTTGGCGCTTGCCACACCGTTATTGCGGCTGCTTTTCACCAGCCGCCGGGTTTGGCCCTTTGCATCTTGAGCAGGATCGCCCTTGCTCCTTTCACCGGGATTGTTCGATTTAGGCATGGCGCTGTTCCCATTTTCTCCGATATCGGATCCTGCGCCGAACAGCCGACATGCCGCAATGTTCCCAAAACACCGGAATTTGCCGACCACATCAGGAAGTGATGTGGATCGCGCGACCGCTCACGCAGACGGGAACCTTGGGGCGCCGCCGATGTTGGGACGCGGACACGTAGATCGCAGAGGAAGAACGACAATGCCAGCGTCTGACAACGGCAAATACAATGCATTGACCGTGTACATTATCCTGATCGTGGTGGTGGCATGTGCGCTGGTGATCGGCGGCATAGCCTTTTATGACGGCGAACCTCAAAGGCCAGGCCAGACGTCCCCCCATGCTCTCGATCAAACTCAATGAAAGCCGAGACTTCGTTCAAGGCAACTCCGCGTCCGGAACCCGCTGCCGTCTATTGATCGGCTGGCTTGTCGTCAACGCGTGACTCCAAAAACAAATCCGATGGCCGCGGCCGCCAAGAGCGAAGCGATCGGCCTTTCGCGAATTCGCCGCTCGATTCCAAAGGCTGCAAGTTTGTTGTTCGATTGTTCTTGAGAGCCGGGCCGCTCCTCCTCAAGGCCGGCGCCGCCAGCGACGGCGGTATGCGTCAGGGAAGCAGGATCCGAGGCTGGAAACGTGCCCTCAAGCGCTTTGTCCAGTTCGTTTGCCGGCCTGCTTCTTTGCTGCTTCTGCTCCTTTCGCAAGGATTGAACCGCTGGTGACTGATTTTGCTCGGGCATTTTTCGCTCCGTTAACAACAGATCAAATCTGAATATGCTCAGTAAATGCAGGCCGCCGGTTAAAAGGCTCCCACCTGACGCAACGGCGATTCGGAAGATTTGTTCCAGCAGCTCGATCGCGCCACGGGATCTCCTTATATACGGCGAATGGCAAGTCCGTTTGCCGAGATCCGATGTAGTGCGACAACACACCGATCCTCATGGCGGGAGTAAAGGCATGCGCCGTTACCATCATCTTGTCGAAGGCATTCTCCAGCCGGAGGAGATCGATCGGCTGCAACGGATTTTCGACGTTTTGATCGCTCAACCATGGTTCGATTTGAATGATTTCAACCGCGAGGCCTTTGCCCTGGAGCTTATCAAGCTTTATCGCAGCGGCGTGGTCGATTTCACCAATCTTCATCAGCTTGGCGCTTTAGCGGCCATTGCTTCCTTCAGCCGGGACATGCCGGAGGAAGAACGTCAGGCTCTCAATCTTCTATACCGCGCAAGCTGATTGGAAGGTGGCTCGAAGCTAACGGAAGACACGCCGGCTCCGCGCACTGCCCTTTTCGCAACCCTCCGCCTCCCGGCTTCAGGGCGGATAATCAGCGGTCGACTTGCGTGGGGAGGATTGTGTCGACGGACACATCGCCCTCCAGCACGCCCCGTTTCAAATCGGTTCGGCCGCGAGCGATCTCGATCACGGTGTAAAGCTTGTCATCGCGAAACGCGCTCGCGTTACTGGTGGTCACATCTTCGGCGGGGGCGGCATCTACCTCCATAAAATCGAGCTCCCTGCCCGTCGCCACGATGCGCGCGTCACCCGAGCTTCTGGCAGCCACGATGATCGCGCCCTGATTGGGAGCATTGTCCCAGCGTGGATCGTCCGGGGCCGCGATGGGTTCCAAGCGATAGATATTCAGTGTCTCCGTGCCGTCGCCTGGTGAGGAGAGCGCCGCCGCATCCCGCAACTGAGCCTTGCTCTCGACGGATCGCCCGAAGGTGGTTCGGCTGGTTGCATTGTTGACATCGTCAGTTCCCGTTCGCGAAACATTCGACATGGTGTTCTCCTTTTTCTTTCCCGCGTCTGTTTTCTAACTGCCTCGCAATCGAATTGGTTCCTGAATCTCCAGGTTCATGGCCATGATGAAGGAGGCCGCGAGAGATCGATGAGGGAGTAAAGATCCGCGCCAAGCCACGACGCTTGCAGACCTCATCTGTGTGCCGGAGATAGCTGCGAGAGCGCAAATGAATTGGGCGAGTGCTCAAACTTTAGCTTCATATTCGGCGGAAGGCCTGAAATAGCGGCAATTCGCGAAATGGCATGATGATTGCTTCGCCTCTTTCATCAAAGAGAGGCACCGCATCATGATATCATTCCTTCTTGTCCTCCTGTGCATCGCAATGGGGTTCAGCTGGAACGGCTGCTTGTCTACATTGAGCTTGGAGCCGCAGATGTCGCGAACGCAGATCGCGCTCGCGACGGCTTCGACCAGTATTTGCGTGTCCGCAATCGGACTGGCCTTTCTTGACCGACAGCTAATCGTCGGCCTTGCGGTCATTGGAGCCGGCGCCGTTCTCGCATGGATCGTGGGAAAACGGCTTTCCATCCAATGGTCGTTGCTTATTTCGGCGATCGCCTTTGCGATTTACATGCACGGTATCTTCGGCTGAAGGTGACGATGAACTATTCAGACCTGACAATCCTAGTTATCGACGAAAATGCGATACGGGCTTCCATCATAGAGGAGGGGCTGATCGAGGCCGGTCATACCAATGTGACGGTCATTCATGAGGTTCAGGGCGTGGCGCGCACCATCGAAACGCTCAAGCCCGACGTGATCATCATCGATATCGAAAATCCCAATCGCGACATGATGGAACACCTGTTCCAGCTGACACGCAGCGTCAGCCGCCCGATCGCCATGTTCGTCGACCGTTCCGATACCGCGCAGATCGAAGCGGCGATCGAGGCCGGCGTATCGGCCTATGTTGTCGACGGCTTGAAAAAGGAACGCGTCAAGTCGATCCTCGATATGACGGTCAGCCGCTTCAACGCTTTCAGCAGGCTGCAACGAGAGCTCGCAGAGGCAAAATCGGCGCTCGAGGAGCGCAAGGTGATCGAGCGGGCCAAGGGAATCCTGATGAAAATGCGCGGCCTGTCGGAGGAGCAGGCATTCACGCTGCTGCGCCAGACCGCCATGAACGAAAAGAAGAAGATGTCCGAAATTGCCCAGAGCGTCGTGACTGCGGCCGGGCTCTTGATGTGACGGGCAAGGCAGGGAGAAGCCGGAGTGAACATGATCGGTAAAATCAAGCAGTCGCAGAACAAGCTCGCCGCGCCGGCCGGTATCGGCACTGCAGGTTCCAAGGTTGTGCGCGCCGGTTTCATTCCGCTTCTCGATGCCTCGGTACTGATAGCCGCCGCCGAGTTCGGATTTGCAAAGAGGGAAGGTCTGACGCTTGATCTCGTCAAGGACGTCTCCTGGGCGAACGTCCGCGACCGGCTGGCCTTTCGCCAGTTCGACATTGCCCACATGCTTTCGCCGATGCCGGTCGCATCGATGCTCGGGCTCGGCTCGAATCCGTCCCCGACCATCACTCCTTTTTCGCTCGGGCGCGGCGGAAACGCCATCACACTCTCGACGCGGCTCTTCGACCGCATGCGTGAAACCACCGGCATTTCCGAACAGGCCAGCGCCCTGGAGAATGCAAGGGCACTCTGCAAAGTGCTTGATGTCATGAAGGCGCATGGGCAAGCCATGCCGGTATTCGGCGTTACCTATCCCTTTTCGTCACATAATTACGAATTCCGCTACTGGCTGGCGGCGGGTGGAATAGACCCGGATCGCGACGTGAAACTTGTTGTCGTCCCCCCGCCCCTTACGTCGGATGCGCTTGCCGCCGGTGCCATCGATGGCTTCTGCGTCGGCGCTCCGTGGAATATGGTCGCCTGCGAACGCGGCGTTGGCCGCATCGTTGCCGCCAAGCAGGATATCTGGCCATCCGCTCCGGAAAAGGTCGTCGCCATGCGCCCGGAATGGGCCGAAAGCCAGCCCGAGACCGTCTCGCGCCTCATTGTAGCGCTGGATGCCGCCGCACGCTGGTGCGACGATCCAGGCAATCATGACGCGCTCGCCGAAGCTCTCGCGGACCCGCGCCTCATCGCTGCACCGGTCGATATCATCCGGCATGTACTGGCCGGAGAGTTCAGTCTGGATGCCAGGGGCAATCGACGCGTCATCCCCGGCTATTTCAATTTTCATCACGACTTTGCAAACTACCCAAAACCAGGCCATGCCTTATGGATCTACAGCCAGATGATCCGCTGGGGGCAGACGGTCCTCAGCGAGGAGGGCGTGCGTTTGGCGACCAGCGCCTATCGGCCGGATCTCTATCGGGCAGCGCTCGGCATCGGCCCCGAGGAGCCGGACATCGGTATCGAGGGCGACAGTCAGACGGATCGATTTATGGACGATCACATTTTCGATCCCGCGGACATCTCCGCCTATATCCGCAACTTCACCGTCCGCAGCGATCTTCGCCAAAATACCGATAGTGAGGAAATCTGAGCTAAGGGTGCGCGCTGCATAGAGTTTGCGCGCCAAAATTTCGCAGGCGCACAAAAATGTTGCAGGCGAGATGTATTGGCCAAACCGCCAATGGCACCCTGCAAGGAAAATTCATAAGTCACCTCAACGGCTTATCTGTCTTTTTCAGACTTGGCATGCCGTTTGCTTCGTAAATTTTGCATCGGTCAACGGCGACCGAAGCAGCCGGGTGCACCATAGGCGCCCGCAAAAGACATCGACGTCGCAAGGTTTTTGCTGCCCGGGACATTTCCTCCGTCCTGAAGGCGCGATTACCGAGCGGCGTTTTTTTATGTCCAAAATCAAGAGAGATCAGCAGAGGGAACCTGCGAATGACAAAGTTTTTGACGACCGCGATCAGCCGTCGCAGCATGCTCAAGACTACCGCAACGGCTGCACTCGTCAGCGCGGTCAGGTCGGCATTTCCTTCGGGTGCTTTTGCGGCGGCCGCTGGCCCGGAAGTCAAGGGCATCAAGCTTGGCTACATTGCGTTGACGGATGCCGCCCCCTTGATCGTCGCCAAGGAGAAAGGCCTCTTCGAGAAACACGGGCTGCCTGAAGTCGATGTCGCCAAGCAGGCATCCTGGGGCGCCACGCGTGACAACCTGGTCCTAGGGGGCGCCGCCAATGGCATCGACGGCGCGCATATTCTCTCGCCGCTCCCCTATCTCATGCACACGGGGAAGGTGACCCAAAACAGCAAACCTGTTCCGATGGCGATCCTTGCCCGTCTCAACCTCGATAGCCAGGGCATTTCAGTCGCCAGGGATTATGCCGCAACGGGCGTCCAGCTCGATGCTTCCAAGCTGAAGGAAGCTTTCGCGAAAAAGAAGGCCGCCGGCAACGAAGTCAAGGTCGCCATGACCTTTCCGGGCGGGACCCACGATCTCTGGATCCGCTACTGGCTTGCAGCAGGCGGTATCGACCCGAACAAGGACGTCTCCACCATCGTGGTCCCCCCGCCGCAGATGGTCGCCAACATGAAGGTCGGCAATATGGACGCCTTCTGCGTTGGCGAACCGTGGAACGAGCAACTCGTCAACCAGGGCATCGGCTTTACCGCGGCGACCACCGGCGAACTCTGGAAACACCACCCGGAAAAGGCGCTCGGCCTGCGTGCCGAATGGCTGGAAAAGAACCCGAATGCGGCAAAAGCTCTGCTGATGGCGATCATGGAAGCGCAGCAGTGGGCCGACAAGATGGAAAACAAGGATGAAATGGCCGAAATCCTCGGACGCCGCCAATGGTTTAATGTGCCGCCGAAGGATGTTGCCGGCCGCCTGAAAGGCGACATCAATTACGGCAACGGCCGCGACGTGAAGGCCACCGATCTCTTCATGAAATTCTGGCGCGACAACGCGTCCTATCCGTTCAAGAGCCATGACGCCTGGTTCGTCACGGAAAACGTCCGCTGGGGCATGTTTGCGCCGAATACCGACATCAAGACACTGGTCAATCAGGTTAACCGGGAAGATGTCTGGCGGGACGCCGCAAAGGAACTCGGCGTGGCTGCAGCCGACATCCCCGCTTCGCCGTCGCGCGGCAAGGAGGTGTTTTTCGACGGCAAGGTCTTCGATCCGGAGAACCCATCGGCCTATCTCGACAGCCTGGCGATCAAGGCCGCCTCGTAAGAGGTCCGCTTTCGGTGCGTCTCGGCGCGCCGGCCTCATTTCTCGACACTTTCAAAGGAGCGCGCTGATGTCCGCCCTGGCAAAACAAGAAAAGCTAACCGCGGTCGCACCCGCAAAACCCGAGCCGAACATCGTGCCGTTCTCCCGCAGGCATGTTGCAAGATTCGATGTGAGGACTATCGCGGCCATGCTGGCGCGCAGCGTCTTGCCGCCATCCATAGTGCTGGCAGTGATGCTGCTCGTCTGGCAGGTTCTCTGTTCGTCGCCGACCGCCTCGCTCCCCTCCCCCTATGTCGTGTGGACGGAAGCCTACGATCTGATCGTGTTTCCCTTCTTCAATAACGGTTCCCAGGATATCGGCCTTGGCTGGCGCGTGCTGGTTTCGCTGCAGCGCGTTGCCTATGGCTTCGGGATGGCGGCCGTGGTCGGCGTGATGATCGGCGCCATCATCGGCCAATCGGTCTGGGCCATGCGCGGCCTTGATCCGATCTTTCAGGTGCTGCGCACCGTGCCGCCGCTTGCCTGGCTGCCCTTGTCGCTCGCCGCCTTTCAGAATGCCAATCCCTCGGCCATCTTCGTGATTTTCATCACCTCGATCTGGCCTGTTATCATCAACACCGCCGTCGGCGTGCGCAACATTCCCGAAGATTACCGCAACGTCGCCAAGGTGCTGCGACTGAACCCCCTCGAGTTCTTCTTCGAGATCATGTTGCCTTCGGCAGCACCTTACATCTTCACGGGCCTGAGGATCGGCGTCGGACTTTCCTGGCTTGCCATCGTCGCAGCCGAAATGCTGACCGGCGGCGTCGGGATCGGCTTCTTCATATGGGATGCGTGGAACTCGTCGCGCCTTCCCGACATCATCGTTGCCCTCGCCTATATCGGCGTTGTCGGCTTTGCCCTCGACAAGCTGGTGGCGGCGGCCGGCAAGATCGTCACCCGCGGCGCTTCGGCAAACTGAGGAGGATATGATGAACGCGTATCTCAAGCTCGATCATATCGACAAGCATTTCGACCGCGCCGGCGTGCGGACAGAAGTTTTGACGGACATCAACCTGACGATCGAAAAAGGCGAATTCGTTTCGATCATCGGCCATTCCGGCTGCGGCAAGTCCACCCTGCTCAATCTGATCGCCGGGCTGACGCCAGTCTCCAAGGGAGCCGTTCTCCTTGAAAACCGCGAAGTCAACGCGCCGGGGCCCGAACGTGCCGTCGTTTTCCAGAACCATTCGCTGCTGCCCTGGTTGACGGTTTACGAAAACGTCCACCTCGCCGTTTCCAAAGTCTTCAAGGCCGCAAAATCAAAAGCCGAAAAGCACGACTGGGTCATGGCCAACCTCGATCTCGTCCAGATGGCGCACGCCAAAGACAGGCGCCCGTCGGAAATTTCCGGCGGCATGAAGCAGCGCGTCGGCATTGCCCGCGCGCTGGCGATGGAGCCGAAGATCCTGTTACTCGACGAGCCCTTCGGCGCGCTCGATGCGCTGACCCGCGCCCATCTGCAGGATGCGGTCATGGAGATCCATTCGAGACTCGGCAACACCATGGTGATGATTACTCATGACGTGGACGAGGCAGTGCTCCTGTCCGACCGTATCGTGATGATGACCAACGGCCCGGCCGCCCGCATCGGTGACGTGCTCGAAGTCGCGATCGAGCGCCCGCGCAATCGCATCGCGCTCGCCTCGGACCGGACCTACCTCAAGTGCCGCGAGGCGGTGCTGAAATTCCTCTACGAGCGCCATCGCTTCGTCGAAGCTGCGGAGTAAGAACCCATGCAAGAACCACGCGTTGAAAAACTCGTCATCATCGGCAACGGCATGGCGCCAGGGCGCATGCTGGAGCATCTGTTCGAACAGGCACCCGGTCGCTACAGCGTTACGATCTTCAATGCCGAACCGCGCGTCAATTACGATCGCATCATGCTGTCGCCGGTCCTGTCCGGGGAGAAGGATTACGAGCAGATCATCATCCACGGCGATGGCTGGTACATCAAGCACGGCATCACCCTCTACAAGGGGCACAAGATCGTCGCCATCGACCGGGTGGCAAAGACCGTCACCTCTAATCACGGCGTCACCGAGAGCTACGACAAGCTGGTGATCGCCACCGGCTCCGTTCCCTTCATTTTCCCCGTTCCGGGTAAAGACCTTCCCGGCGTCATCACCTATCGCGATCTGGACGACGTGCAGGCTATGCTGCTTGCAGCCCAATCGCGCGAAAAGGCTGTCGTCATCGGTGGCGGCCTGCTCGGCCTCGAGGCGGCTGCTGGCCTTGCCCAGCGTGGCATGGACGTCACGGTGCTGCATGTCATGCCGACGCTGATGGAGCGTCAGCTCGACCCCGCAGCCGGCTACCTCCTTCAGAAGGCGGTCGAGGAACGTGGTATAAAGGTCATCTGCAAGGCCAATACGAAGGCCATCATCGGCAATGACAGGGTCGAAGGTGTCGAGCTCGACAATGGCACGATCGTGCCCGCGACCCTGGTCGTCATGGCAGTCGGCATTCGGCCGAATGTCAGCCTCGCAAAAGAAGCCGGCCTTGCAGTCAACCGCGGCATCGTCGTCGATGCCGGCATGCAGACCTCGGACGGCAATATCCTTTCCCTCGGCGAATGCGCGGAGGTCGGCGGCATGGTCTACGGCCTCGTCGCGCCTCTTTACGAGATGGCTCGCGTTGCCGCTGCGCGCCTGGCCGGCAACAGCGAGCCGGAATTCGTGCATTCCGACACGCCGACCAAGCTCAAGGTTACCGGTATCGATCTTTATTCCCTCGGCGATTTCGCCGATGGCGATGACCGGCAGGAGATCGTGCTGCGCGACGCGACTGCCGGCGTCTATAAGCGTCTTGTGCTGAAGGACAACCGCATCATCGGAACGGTTCTTTACGGCGAAACAGCCGACGGGGCATGGTTCAACGACCTGAAGAAGAGGGCCGTCGATATTTCTCCGATGCGCGACACCCTGATTTTCGGCCAGGCCTATCAGGGGGGAACTCCGCTGGACCCTATGGCGGCCGTTGCAGCCTTGCCGGATGATGCGGAGATCTGCGGCTGCAACGGCGTCTGCAAGGGCAAGATTACCTCGACCATCACAACCAAGGGGCTTTCCTCTCTCGATGACGTGCGCGCCCACACCAAGGCCTCGGCCTCCTGCGGCTCCTGCACCGGCCTCGTCGAGAAGCTGATGGTGCTGACCTTGGGCGACAGCTACAATCCCGCTGCCGTCCAGCCGATGTGCTCATGCACCGAGCTTGGCCACGACGACGTGCGTCGTCTCATCAAAGCCAAGGGTCTGAAGACCATTCCGGCCGTCATGCAGGAACTCGAATGGAAAACCTCCTGCGGCTGCGCAAAATGCCGCCCGGCGCTCAACTACTATCTCGTCTGCGACTGGCCGGACGAATATGCCGATGATTACCAGTCGCGTTTCATCAATGAGCGCGTCCATGCCAATATCCAGAAGGACGGGACTTATTCGGTCGTTCCACGCATGTGGGGAGGCGTGACCAGCTCCAAGGAGCTGCGTGCCATTGCCGACGTCGTCGATAAGTTTGCAATCCCGATGGTGAAGGTCACCGGCGGGCAGCGCATCGACCTTCTCGGCGTCGAAAAGGAAGACTTGCCGGGTGTCTGGGCCGATCTCGGCAAGGCGGGCTTCGTTTCCGGCCAAGCCTATGCGAAGGGTTTGCGCACCGTGAAGACCTGCGTCGGCTCCGATTGGTGCCGTTTCGGCACGCAGGATTCCACCGGCCTTGGCATCCGGATCGAGAAATTCATGTGGGGCTCTTGGACGCCGGCAAAGCTCAAGATGGCGGTCTCGGGCTGTCCACGCAATTGCGCCGAGGCGACCTGCAAGGATATCGGCGTCATCTGCGTCGACAGTGGCTTCGAAATCCATTTCGCCGGTGCTGCCGGTCTCGACATCAAAGGCACAGAGGTTCTCGGCCTCGTCAAAAGCGAGGATGAAGCGCTCGAACATATCGTAGCGCTGACGCAGATGTACCGAGAGCAGGGCCGCTATCTCGAACGGATCTACAAGTGGGCCAAGCGCATTGGCCTTGACGAGATCCGCCGCCAGATCATGCAAGATCACGAGAAGCGCAAGGCCTATTACGAGCGCTTCGTCTTCAGCCAGAAGTTCGCGCAGGTCGATCCCTGGTCGGAACGCGTTTCCGGCAAGGACAAGCACGAATTCCAGCCGATGGCGACAATCAGCTTCCCGCAAGCCGCGGAGTAAGGAGATGGACATGAACTGGCCAAAGGAAGGCTGGCACCCAATCGGCGATATCTCGGACATTCCGCTGCGGGGCGCCCGCTGCGTAAAGACGCCACAAGGCAAGATCGCCGTGTTCCGTACGGCGGAAAACGAGGTCTTCGCTATCGAGGATCATTGCCCACATAAGGGCGGGCCGCTCTCCCAGGGCATCGTTCACGGCACGGCCGTGACCTGCCCGCTGCACAACTGGGTGATCTCGCTCGAAACCGGCAAGGCGCTCGGGGCCGATCAAGGCGCGGTGCGGACCATTCCCGTCCGCAACGAAGATGGCGCGCTGTTTATCGCGCTCGAAAGCCTGATGATGGCGGCGGAGTGAGGATGACGGCGCGCGGGAAAAGTCACCCCCCTCTGTCAGCTTCGCTGACATCTCCCCCACAAGGGGGGAGATTGGCCGGAGCGAGAAGCCAGCGCTACCGAGCCGAAACGAAAAAGCCGACGAAAGTGGCACCATGTGATCTCCCCCCTTGTGGGGGAGATGTCCCGCAGGGACAGAGGGGGGTGTTCTCTCACCCTTTAACCTTCATGGACACGATCCATGTCCATTGAAACCAAAACCACCTGCCCCTATTGCGGCGTCGGCTGCGGTGTCATTATCAGGGTCGATGACGACCGCGAAGTCTCCCTGAAAGGCGACCCGGACCATCCCGCCAATTTCGGACGGCTCTGCTCGAAAGGCTCGGCGCTCGCGGAGACGATCGATCTCGACGGTCGGCTCCTATTTCCGGAAATCGCCGGAGAACGTGCAGAGTGGGACGACGCGCTCGATCTCGTGGCCAGGCGCTTCGGGGAGACAATCGTCGAACATGGCCCGGATTCGGTCGCCTTCTACGTCTCCGGCCAGTTGCTGACGGAGGATTATTATGTCGCCAACAAGCTGATGAAGGGCTTCATCGGATCGGGCAATATCGATACCAATTCACGGCTCTGCATGTCGTCCTCGGTCGCCGGCCATCGCCGCGCCTTCGGCTCGGACACGGTGCCCGGCACCTATGAAGACCTCGAGCTCGCGGATCTCGTCATTCTCACCGGGTCGAATCTCGCCTGGTGTCATCCCGTCCTTTACCAGCGGCTTGCAGCCGCCAAGTCGGTTCGGCCCTCGATGAAGATTGTCGTCATCGATCCGCGCCGGACGATGACCTGCGATATCGCCGATATGCACCTTGCGATCCGCCCCGATGGCGATGTCGCGCTGTTCATGGGCCTGCTTGCTCACGTCGCCGAAAGCAATGCGCTCGACCGAACCTATATTGCCACCCATACGACGGGTTTCGAAAATGCGGTCGCCGCAGCGGCAAGTCTTTCCTTCGATGACGTGATGGAACGCAGCGGCTTGGCAGCGGAGCAATTGCGCGCCTTCTTCCGGCTGTTCGAGACGGTGGAAAAGACCGTCACCTGTTACAGCCAGGGCGTCAATCAATCGACTTCCGGAACCGACAAGGTCAACACCATCATCAATTGCCATCTCGCCACAAGCCGCATCGGTCGCCCGGGGATGGGACCTTTCTCGCTGACTGGGCAGCCGAACGCCATGGGTGGGCGCGAGGTGGGTGGTCTTGCAAACATGCTTGCCGCGCACATGGCCATCGAAGACCCGCAGGACCGGGATCGGGTACAGCGCTTCTGGGGATCCCCGGCGGTCGCCGAAAGGCCGGGCCTGAAGGCAGTCGACATGTTTCGAGCCGTCGCTGATGGGCGGATCAAGGCGCTCTGGATCATGGCGACCAATCCCGTCGTCTCGATGCCCGACGCCGATGCGGTTACCGCAGCCATCGCGGCCTGTCCCTTCGTCGTCGTCTCCGACGTCCTGCGCGAGACGGATACGACGCGCCATGCCGATGTCCTGCTACCCTCCCTCGGCTGGGGGGAGAAGGACGGCACGGTCACCAATTCGGAACGGCGCATCTCCAGGCAACGCCGCTTTCTTCCTGCGCCCGGCGAGGCAAAAGCGGACTGGTGGCAAATGGCCGAAGTCGGTCGTCGAATGGGATTCCAAGGCTTCGACTATCGCTCGCCTGCGGACATCTTCGGCGAGCACGCCGCGCTCTCCGCCTTTGAAAACGAAGGGAGCAGGGATTTCGACATCGGCGTCTTCTGCAAGATAGACGATGAATCCTACCAGAACCTGGCGCCCTTCCAATGGCCGATTTCAATTGAAGGAACGACTCGGACACGCTTCTTCGCCGATGGCGATTTCTACCATCCGGACGGCAAGGCGCGGTTCATAGCAATCCAGGCGCCGGAAACGTCCCGCACAAATGGACGCTTTGGATTGACCCTCAATACCGGCCGCATCCGCGACCAGTGGCACACGATGACACGCACCGGCAAAAGCGCGAGACTTTCCGGTCACATGGCCGAGCCATTCGCGGAAATTCATCCACGCGACGCAGTGGCGCTTGGCATTCTCAGTGCCGGCCTGGTGGAGGTCGAAAGCCCGCATGGCAGTGTGGTCGTCCGGGCCTTGATCACCGAACGGCAGGCGCGTGGCAGCATTTTCGTGCCGATGCACTGGAATGACCAGTTCGCCGCTAAAGCCCGCATCGACGCGCTGGTTCCGGCTGTGACCGATCCCGTCTCCGGTCAGCCGGCTTCGAAAAACGTTGCCGTCACCGCCCGGCCCTTCGACGCAGCGCTGTATGGCTTTGCCGTATGCGCCGCAAAGCCGGCTGCCGAGGCCGCCTATTGGGCGTTTGGCCGAACCGAAGGTGGCTGGCGGATAGAATTAGCGTTCAAGGCGACCGAGCTCATCGATGATTGGATCGCATGGTGTCGCCGCACATTTGCGCTTCCGATCGAAATAGAGCCGCTTGGATATGCCGATCATGAGACCGGCGATTTGCGGCTCGCTTTCTTCGACGGCGAGCGCCTGCTTGCTGCATTCTTCCTTGCCCGCGAGCCGGTCGCTGTATCCCGCAGTTGGGCAGCCGCTCAACTCACCGCCGTTCACTCCGATCTGCGCAAGCGCTTCCTCATCGTTGCCGGACGTCCAGGCTCTGATCAGCCGGATCCGGGCGCCACGGTCTGTTCCTGCTTTTCGGTCGGCGTCAACAGCATCGTCGCCGCCATTCGCAATGGATGTCATAGCGTCGAAGCTGTCGGTGTGACAACGAATGCCGGAACCAATTGCGGCTCCTGCCGCGCGGAAATCAGAGGGATCATCGATGGATGTCTTGCCGCCGCAGCGGAGTGACATACCACGACAACCGGCCTCCCTCCCCAGAAATTTGACGACCTCAAACATGATTGAGGTCGCGGTGCGGCCCATCTTTCGGCATGATCGGCTGGAGATACAGACAGCTCCTGCTCCGAACGATCAATGATTTTCATTCCGCTTCCATTCGTCGTCGCCATTTTGCTGGTCATTCTCTTCGTCGTCGTCTGGAGCCGCGACGATAGCCCCTCACCCAATCTTCCATTCCAGGCGCTCATTCTTCTGAGCGCCTTTCAGTCCGTGCTGTCCGGACTGCGCTGGGGTTATGCCGTTTCGCCTGTCATGTACGCCATGCCGGTCGCAGCTGCCATGGTGCCGCCGCTTGCCTATCTCGGCATCGCCAAGCTCGCACGCAAAAGCCCTCTATCGCCAATTCAGCAGATCTGCCTGCATGGTCTTCCGGCGGGGCTTATTGTCGTGCTGGTCGCGATATGGCGCGACGCGATCGATATCGGGATCATCCTTATCGATATCGGCTATGCCGCAGCAATCCTGCTTCTCATGCGTTCGGGCACGGACGCCCTTCGTCTTGCACCTTTCGAAAATGCCGGCCCGACCTACCGGGCCATCCTCTTTGCCGCAGGCGCGCTTCTGCTCTCGGCAGCGGTGGATACGTTCATTTGGCTGGATCTTGCCTGGGCCGACGGCACATATGCGCTAAAGGTCATCAGCTTCGGAAATCTCATCGGACTGGCCATCCTGGCGATGGCCGCTGCCGCTGCCAGCCGCAGCCATGCGCCCGCCGAAAAGACGGAAAACGTCCGTCCGCCCGAATTCCTTGAAGACGCACAGACGCTTGTGGCGGTGCAGGCCTTGATGAAAGACAGGCACGCCTATCGCGATGTCGATCTCAATCTCGATCGGCTGGCGCGCAAGCTTGCGATTCCCGCCCGGCAAATTTCCGCAGCCATCAACCGCGCAACCGGCAAGAATGTCTCGCAATATGTCAACGAGCACCGGATCGCCGAGGCCTGCTTGCTGCTGGCAGAAACCGAAAAGCCGGTAACGGAAATCATGTTCGATGTCGGTTTCCAGACCAAATCGAATTTCAATCGCGAGTTCCGGCGCGTTACCGATACGACGCCACTCGAATGGCGCGACCGGTCGCGCAAACCTTCCAGCTGATTTCGGCCGCCTCAAAGACTGACTAAATCGCGATTAAGCACGATCCGGATCATGTTCGAGGTCTCCGCCTCCCCGTCGGATGGCCATGCTCTTCCTCATGAGCACCGTCACCGATCACGACCAGAGACTTGCCGCCACGCTGACCTCCCTCTCCCTGGAGCGGCGGCACATAACACAGGATCCGCCCTACGCCCCAAGGCGGCGGACCATTCCTCTCCTGAGCCTGGCATTGCTTGCGGCCACTAGCCTGATCATCGTCGTCTATCGGCCCGCCGTATTCCATCCGTCGGGAACGCCTCTCTCTTCCATGCCGGCCTTCCGCAGCGAACCCCGCGCGACGGAAACCTCCGGAGTTGAGGACACAAATGAAAGGAACAACAAGCCGGACGTCATAAACAGACAGATCGGCGAAATAACCGGTGCCGGGATTGTCGTTGCTCCGCGCAGCACGATTGTTTTCTCCAAATATGAGGCCAGAATTACCGATGTCGCCGTCGAGCTCGGCGACCGGGTCGAAGCCGGGCAGGTTCTTATCACACTCGATGATGCGGTCGCCCACATCGCGCTGGAAAAGGCTGAAGCCGCGCGCGCCGCTGCCGACCTGACGGTCAAGGCGCGTGACATCGATCTCGCGCAGACGCGTGCATCGCTCGACCGCCTTGAGAGCCTCGCCAGCCGCGATGCGGCCTCGCGGCAGCAACTGGAAGAATCGAGAACGGCCTTTGCCCGTGCATCCAACGCCGTGGCGCAAGCCCGGCAGGATTTAGCCACGGCCGAACTCGGTGTTCGATCCGCCGAAGAGCCCCTGACGGAACTGATGGTCCGCGCGCCCTTTGCCGGCACGGTGACGCGGCTCAACGCCCATGTCGGCGACACCGTGCTTGCCCGTGCCGACAGCGTGCGCGAAAACCAGAGCCTGCTTGCCATCACCGATACAGCCAACATGACGCTCGACGCCGACGTGGCGGAAACCAATATCGCATCCCTCAGACCAGGCTTGCGGGGCGAAGCCGTGCTCGACGGATTTCCCGATCGGGCCTTTACGGTCGAGGTGGTGCGGCTCGCGCCTATCGCCTCGGTCGAAAAGGGCACGATCACGGTTCGCCTTTCCCTCATCGATCCGCCGGAAGGCATTCGGCCGAACATGGCCGCCCGCATCCGTATCCCCCTCGCAGACACGATCGCCAAGAATGGAGACAGCAAGCCATGATCCAGGACGCCTATATCGAGCTTAAAGAGGTGCGAAAGGCCTATCGTATCGGCAAGGAGGATATCTCCATCTTCTCAGGTCTCGACCTTACCATTCCGCAGGGCGATTTCATCGCGATCATGGGACCATCGGGATCAGGGAAATCGACCTTGCTCAACATGCTGGCCGGCATCGACCGGCCGGATGCCGGAAGTGTAAGCATCGGCGACCATCGGCTCGACTGGATGGGCGAACGGGCACTGTCGTCCTGGCGAGCGCACAATATCGGCATCGTCTTCCAGTTCTACAATCTGCTGCCGATGCTCACCGCGGCAGAGAATGTCGAGCTGCCGCTCCTCCTGAAGCCCCTCAGCGCAAAAGAGCGGCGTGACCGAGTCGGCAAGATCCTCGATCTCGTCGGCCTCGCCGGCAGGGAAAAGCAATATCCCTCTTCCATGTCCGGCGGGCAGCAGCAGCGCGTCGGTATTGCGCGCGCCATCGTTTCCGATCCCGGCCTGCTGCTTTGCGACGAGCCAACCGGCGATCTCGATCGGGCCTCCGCCGACGATGTGCTGCAGATGCTCAACTTCCTCAATCGCGAACTGGGAAAGACCATCATCATGGTGACCCACGACCCGCGGGCCGCAGGCTCGGCCAGACGGACGCTGCATCTCGACAAGGGACAATTCATCGAAGAGGAAAAGGCGGCCTGATGACCTTCCTCGACCTCGTCCGAAAGAATGCCTGGCGAAAGCCGCTGCGCACCACTCTGCTCATTGTCTGCATCGCCGTCGCCTTTCTCATCCACGGGCTAACCGCCAGCTTCCTTGCCGGCTCGCAGGGCCTGTCGGCCGCGAGCGACAATATTCTCGGCGTCATGAGTGCAAGCGGGCGCGGGCAGCCATTGCCGATGGCCCACCGCGCCCGCATTGCGGCCGATCCCGATGTCGCAGCGGTCGGTTACATGACACGCCTGCGCGGCTTCGTCGATGTCGAAAAGAATGTCGTTCCCATCAGCGCCGTCGATCCGGCGTTGCTGGTGGAAACCAACGGTCGGGAACTCGGCCTTACGCCCGATCTGATCGAGGCGATCGGTCAGGGTCGCGACCGGGTCCTGGTCGGACGGGCGCTCGCCGAAGCCGAAGGCTGGTCTGTTGGCCAAAACATCACCGTCACCGCCTTTCAGGTGGCGAAGCAGGACGGCGGCCGCGACTGGCGCTTCGTGATCGCGGGGATCTTCGAGGGCGAAAGCGCCAGCACCGACACCTACTTCACCATCGCCCGCTACGATTACGTCAATGCCGCCCGCGCAAAAGACAAGGACACCGTGGATGCTTTCATCATCAAGCCGCGCGACGGCGTTTCGCCGGGCGTTCTGGCTGCCCATATCGACGCGCTCTTCGCCAACTCCGCAGCGCCCACGAGCACTCAGTCCGAAAAGCAGTTTCTCGAAGCCTTCCTGCGCCAGTATGCCGATATCGGCCTCATCGTCGATCTGGTCACAGGGGCTGCCTTCGTCACGCTGCTGATGATCGTCATCAACACCATGGTCTTCGCCGTGCGCGAGCGGACATCCGAAATCGCCGTCCTGAAAACACTGGGCATCTCGCGCATGACGATCCTCACCCTCGTCCTCGGCGAAACACTGTTCATGTTCATCATCGGCGGCACCATCGGGCTGGCTCTGGCCAGAGCCGGAGCGATATTTGCCGGCCCATCGCTCGGTCTTGTCTTCTCTCCGGTCGTGCTGCTGCATACAACGGCGATCGTGCTTGTCCTTGGACTTGCAACGGGCCTCGTGCCGGCCGTCAACGCCATGCGAACCCCCATCATGAAAGCCTTCCGAACGAGGTGACCGATATGTCCATCCAAATCAGACAGATTATCGTGGCGGTAAGAACCGCGCTCGGCAGCATGAAGCGCCGCCTGGCGATTTCGCTCTCCATGGCATTGTCGGTATCGCTCGTCGTCATCGTGCTCATAGGCTTCCTAGCAATGGCGAGCGGCTTCGAGAAGGCCCTCACCGGCGCGGGCTCGCCGCTGGTCGCCGTCGTCCTCGGCGGTGGCACGAACCAGGAGACCGGCTCCGATATATCAGCCGATGCGATCCGCAATCTCAAGGCCAGTGGCGACGATATCGGTGTCCTTCGCGATGGGGCCGGAAATCTTGTTGCATCCCGCGAACTGATAATCCGCGTCGATGGCCCGGCCGGAAGAGATGAACGCGTAAGGACCTTCGCCCTGCGTGGTATGGATGGCAGCGGTCTTTCGATCCGGAATGGTATCGCCCTTTCGCAGGGGAGGTTGTTCGCGCCCGGCGCCAGAGAGATCGTCGTTGGTGCGGGCATAGCCCGTGATTATCCCGGCTTCGGCCTCGGCGCCAAGGTGCGGCTCGGCACCGTCGACTGGACCGTGGTCGGACACTTCACTGCCAATGGCAGCGCATTCGAATCGGAAATCTGGGGTGATATCGATGCGGTGCGTGCCGCCTTCGACCGGCAGGGCGAGGTGCAAAGCCTGCGATTACGGCTTGCCGATCCATCCTCCCTTGCCAAGTTGAACGCCAAGCTAGCGACGATTACGGAGACGCCGCTGACGGCGGTTTCCGAGGCTGGACTTTATGCATCGCAGGCTGGGCGCATGGCCGATCTCATACGCCTGTTCGGATGGCCGATCGCCTTGCTGATGGCGATCGGGGCAACCGCCGGGGCACTCAATACGATGATGAGCTCCATCTCCGACAGAACCGTCGAGATCGCGACCATGCGCGCACTCGGCTTCAGCCGCCTATCCGCTTTTCTCGCAACCTGGTTCGAGGCCGCCCTCTTGGCTGCGGCCGGAGCAGGCGTCGGCGTATTGGCATCGCGGCTTGCCTTCGACGGGTGGCGCGCCAGCACCATAGGGGCAAATGATGCCAGCATGGCTTTTCAGCTTACCGTCACGCCGCAAGTCATGCTGACCGGCGGTATGCTTGGCCTTTCAATCGGACTCCTTGGTGGCGCGCTTCCGGCACTGGCCGCCAGCCGGCTGTCGCTGATCGCTGCCTTGAGAGCCCGCGGATAGGCTGATTGCCCCGGAGCGTGGCCGTTTTCCGACCACCAACCTAGCCGCGGCCATCACGCTCCTTAACCAGTTTTTAATCATCAAGTTGAAGCGACACCTATCCTCGGATAAGGAGGAGCATCGCCCTCATCGTTCCATGGATAGCAAATTGACAATGGAAAATTTGCTTCGTTTGCTTGAATTCATGGAGGAGTATACCGATCGCGTTCTTCCGGTCGTGTTGCTGTTACTCGCCGCCGAGGTCGTCTTTCCGAAGTCTCGCTATAGCTATGTATCGAAACTTCGCGGCATGATCTTCTGCGTGACAAACATCCTCATAACCAAGGCAAGCCTGACCCTCTTCTACTGGTTTTGGGCTGGCATCGGCATAAAGCCGTTGTTTGCGATCGACCTGACATTCCTCTCGAGGTTTTCGAACGCATGGCCGCTGCATCTGTTGGGTGCCATAGCTGCTTCCTTTCTCGTTCTGCAGGTCAGCGAGTTCTTCTACTATTGGTTCCATCGGCTGCAGCATAGCAACAGGTTCTTCTGGCGTTTCCACGCCGAACATCATTCGCTGGAGGAAATGAGTGCCTTCAACAGCAACCATCATTTCAGCGAGGAGATCTTCAGGATTCCGTTCCTGATCATTCCCGTCTCGCTGCTTTTCGATTTCAAGCAGGACTATGTTCCCTGGATCTGGGTGTTCTTCGTTCGCTGGCAAGGTTATTTCGAGCATAGCTCGACGCGTCTGAACCTGGGCTGGGTCCGCTACATCTTTCCCGATAACCGGTTTCACCGCATTCATCATTCGATCGAACGACGGCATTTCAACCGGAATTTCGGCAGCGGCTCCGCGATCTGGGACATTCTGTTCGGGACGGCCTACTATCCGAAACCCCAAGAATGGCCTGATGTCGGCCTACCCAATATCCGGGAGCCGCGGAACTTGACCGAGTTTCTCATTCGGCCCTTTCGACGTGGCAGACACAGCTAAAACGCGATCGTTTTGGCCTCAATCTCATTCGGATTTGAGCCTTATGGCCAGTCTGAAAGTGGGGCATCGTTAGAATTTTAGGTAAACCTAAAAGCAGTCATCAAGACAATCACTCTACCTTGGGTTTGTCCGGCCGAACCGCGTTCGGCGGCACTATGACAGTGCCAAGGCATTCTCCCCAGCCGGGTTTCGCCTCAGACGTTTGCACTTTTGAACGGGGAGTCCCTGAAGGGACAAAGTGCTCAATGCCTCTACCAGCATTTCTTCATCGCCGCGTAGCAATGGCGGTCCGCGTGCACGACACCTTGTGTACGTTCCTTGATGGAACAATCGTCGCGCGTGCAGATAACTGGCGTCCGCTTCGCGATAGCGACGATGCACGCCGCGCCCTCGGTCATACCTCATATCGCGGCGAATTGGTGCCGGTTTTCGATTTGGCCGCCCAAATGGGCAACAAGCCCTCACAGAGCTGCGAACTCGCCATCGTCAAGATGACTGGAGGCTACGTGGCCTTCCTGATCGACGAATTCATCGGCAACACCTCGGCAGCGAGCGAAGCCATTAACCTTTCGCAACTCGACATTTTCGGCCAAAACCGCGTAGCTGTATAGTATCGTTTTACCAGCGCCAAAGAATGCAGCTTCTCCCGCTGCGCTATGTTTTGGCGGTCGTGTTCTGTTATTTCGTCTTATGCCCGCGTTTCGCCGATGGCTTGATCGGCTCTGCCTCGGGCCGCGCCAATCGAAGCGCGCGGAGCTTCTCGGTCTTTTTCTCGCGATCGGCAGTTTCGGCCGCAGTGATCTGCTTCGCAGCCGTATCGGTCGCCGATGCTTTGTCTTGAAGAGTTTGCCTACCCTGTTTGAAAAACCTCTCTTTGGTGGCGGCCATGATGTCTCCTGACGAATGACAAGGGGGTATGATCAGCGCGACCATGCAACCTTCTTTTTGGACGCTGGAAGAAGCCCTTCGCGCTGCATCTTCTTCTTCAAAACCCGGAGCGCCCGATCGACGTTGTCGTCCCTGGCGTCTACCGGCAAAGTAGCTCCTTCAATTACCGCTTTCTCAGGGTGATCATCGTCGAATTGATCCAGCTTGAAGACTTTGATTCAACTGCGAAGCCAATATTCTGGGCTTTTGATGTCGACGCTTCAACGTCAATATCCGGCTGGACTACGCGGCGTTCAAAAGTTTCGCCTTCGAACTGGACGCGATATTGCGTGGCGCCATCGGCTTCGGGCAGGCGCGAGACGATTCGACCTGTTCCGGAAGGGCCGAAACTTCCAAGAGTGCCACGCTTCAAAACGATCGTGTCACCAATCTGGTAGCGCGGGGCCTGCATATCGTTCTCCCATGGCCAAAATAAAAGGCCGGGCGTTACCCCGACCTCTCAGCATCATCCATTCGCACTGCCAGTACATCCGTGGTCAGCGCGTGTGAATGACAAATTCAAGCCGCCTGAAGATTATCGGCTGAACTCTTGCCGGACCTACGGTCCTGCACGATGTCATAACGAATTTTCTGTCCATCGTTCAGCGAACGCATTCCAGCGCGCTCGACAGCCGAGACATGGACGAAGACGTCCGTATCGCCGTTATCCGGCTGAATGAAGCCGAAGCCTTTGGTGGCGTTAAACCACTTAACTGTACCAGTGTTCATAACGATTTCCTTTCATAGCAATCGTTGTTGCTCCCGCGATACCTTGCAGGATTAGATCGATTTTTTGAGAGGGAATCCGAGGAAGAGCATAGGCCCTTGAGCGACGTCACAAGCAATGGTCGATAAGCCCAAACTAGGCTCTATTTCAGATTTTGCAATGAAAACTTTAGAAATATTACCTCAGTGGCATTTCGGACTGCAAGCCAGCCGAACGACCGCAAGATTGCTCGGTGGACAGAGAACCGAGTGGAATCAAGCCAATCCCGTCCATTTCTCTGTTATCAGAGGATTTCGAACAGGTCATATTTTACGCCGCCCGGAAAGCGGCTGCCCTTTCCAACGCAAACGATCGCATTGATCCAAGCATGTGCTGGCGAAGCTGTTTCGAAATAGGGAGTTGTTCGAAGATAATATTCCGAAGGGTCGACAGCTTCGCCGCGTCCCAAGCGCTCGGAAACTTCGACCGATGCGTGGCGAACGCCACGATAGGTCATCAGAATGTAGGCGCCATCCTCAACCTCGAGCAGAACCCGCACATCCTGCTGGAATGTTCCGTCCTGCCGAGTGACCAGCAGGTCCGATCCGATCAGTGGTGAGACACTGCCCTTGAGACGCTCTCCTTCGAAACGGCCGCCAGAGACCGGAAAGATACGGCGAACGCCCGCGGGACATGGTCCTATATCGATCGTTGGGTGAAGTTCGAGATACAGCGTAAATAGAGGACGCGACTGCAGCTCCATGAGAGGCTCTCCATTTATGGAGAGCGTGATCGCCTCCACTTCTGGGGCGCATTAAACTGCTATAATATCGGTACGCAAAACGGGCATTCCTTACTATTATCATAAGTGAAACTACATATGCGCCCTTCACTCGACGCCCTGAAAGTCCTTGAAATCTGCGTCGCTTCCGGCAGTTTCGCCCGTGCGGCCGAGCGCTTGTTTCTCACCCCTACGGCAGTGAGCCTGCGCATTCGCACCCTTGAGGAGGAACTGGGTGAGCCCCTTTTCATTCGGCGAGGACCACGTGTAGCGCCTACCCCGAAAGCCATGCTGCTTGCGAAGGGTGTGCGGCGCGGCTTGGACGAAATCGACGCCGCATTGGCGGCTTTCGGAGCGGCATCTCCTCCCTTGCGGGTGACCGCGCCTCCAACCCTCGCAAGCCGCTGGCTTGCGCCGCGCCTTTCCGGCTATCAGCGCTGCGTGATTGAACTCGATGTTTCGACCGAAATTCGTGATCCGTCAGATTTCGACGTTGCCATCCGCACTGGCGCCGGCGACTGGCCGGGTCTGCGGGCCTTTCGACTATTTCCCCTCCAACTAACGCCGCTTCTGGCTCCATCGCTTGCCGCAGCGCTGGAACCTCTCACACCGGAGATGCTTGCAACTCTGCCACTGTTGCCGCATCCAGACTGGGAAAGATGGTTTGTGAGCGCAATCGGTCGCGTCCCGCTGGGGTTAAGGTTCACTCGCGTGGAATATCCGAACCATGAGCTAAATGTGAATGCCGCCTGCGCGGGTGAAGGCGTTGCGCTCGTGCCGCCCGGCTTCTTCGAGCCCATCGTCAAATCAGGCGTGCTGATTGCGCCCTTCGACGAGACGCTTGACGGTCCCGACTGGCACTTCGCACTCATCCGTGATGATGACGGGAGATCAGGGCCTAAAGAATTCTGCGACTGGCTTTACGAGCAGAGTCGCATGATGCCAGCGGCACTTGATACACCCGGCGCCTGGGCGGATGCTTGAACGCAATCAAAAACTTCCGACCAGTCTGGTTCGCAGTGTGACTGAGTTCGGGCATATCTGTCGCTGTACCACTGCATCATCCGGTATTGTCGGAAATATTTTCTCCATAATCCGGTTAATTTGGCAGCCCTGACAATCGCCAGGGTCTCCGTTACCAGATATTGTCGATCAAGCTACTAGACAATCGGACTTCGACGGACATAGATTTACCGGATGAATCCACAGTGGAAAATAACGGCGATCACAGGCTTGATCTCCACCGGAGCGTTGACGGCTTTCCCATGGGTGTGGAACTGAGAGATGCGATATGATCCGAACATCTCCCGATCGCGCTGGCCGCTGCCATTTCGTCGGCAATCATGGGAGACTTTGATCGGTCTGGTTTCCGTCATCCTGCTGGTCGGTATCATATGTGCCAACCTGCCTAGCACTTGGACCGCGGAACGAAACACATCGGTGGCCTCTTCGAACCAGGCTCGACATTGACCGATTGAGATCGCCCACTGCTCACGCGAAGCGATCGAAAACCTTTATCGAATCGACCTGCCGCATCGCATAGTGGCTTCTGGCAGTTGTTGTGAAGGTGAGAGCTGTATTGGCTCAATCCCTGCCTTGCATCACCGCACCCAGCCCTGAATGCGTTGAATCCTCCATATTCCCTATCGAAGCCACGCGCGTAGGGCTTTGGTCTGATGTTCACTGCGACCCATGTCCCAAATCCACGTGACTGAAGCCCAAGGAAAGGAACAGACTGCGGCGAAGCTCTGTTTTACCGACAGCTCCGTCAACGACGGACGAATAGAAGGTGAAAGGAGATTCTGATGAAAACGAAGGTACTTAGTGTTGCGGCACTCGCGCTTGGCCTGACCGCCGGATGTGCTTTTGCCCAATCTTCGACCGTCACCGGCGCCGCAGGTGGCGCTGTTACCGGAGCCGTAGTTGGTGGCCCGGTTGGAGCCGCCGTGGGCGGTGTCGCTGGCGCCATTGTCGGCACGGCGATCGATCCGCCGCCACAGAAGGTGGTCACCTACGTACGCGCACAGCCCATCCCTGAAGAAGAAACGGTTGTCCGTGAGCGTGTAGTCGTCGGCCGACCCTTGCCGGAAACGATCGTCGTGCGAACCGTTCCGGAAAATCCGAAATATGCCTATGCGATCGTCAACCACGAACGCGTGATTGTCGAGCCTTCCTCACGCAAGGTTATCAAGATTCTGAACTAACGATCGTGGAGAGCGGGAAGCCGCTCTCCACCCCTCATTCTGCCTGGTTTGGCCATATCATACTGATCGCAATGCGAGAGTGGCCGGCCTCCGACCTTCCCGAAATCCCGAACTTTTTAGCACTGGCTTCCGCACGCAGTCATCCCGCGGCCTATCCCTGTCGCGCACCATATTCTGTACCTGATCGTGCAGATCGTGCGGCAAATTGCCTATCGCCGGATCGGGCAGCGTCTGGGGCGGAAGACCCGACCCGGCGATAGAGCCGGTGGGCGGACCGGCTAGCGAATGGCGCCCGCTGGCGCCAAACTCGTAAATCGAAGCAGAAAGGCGGCCGCAATGCGCGCCTATCCCCAAGTTCATAAAGCAATGCTAAAGCAGTGCCTCAATCGTCGGTTAGCTGCGTGCTCTCAGATGGCGTTGCGGTTTCGGATTTCCTTTCCAGCGCATCACGAACTTCCGCGATTTTTCCCGTATTTGTTCCAACGCCGAGGATGCTCTTTGCTTCCGCGAGCGTCTGGTTCGTCACCGGCTTGTTAGACAACTGCGCCAGCGCCGAACGCAAGGCGCTGTCGCTGAGGGCCGGGTCCGTCGGCACTGCCGTCGTTCCATACTGGATTTCGAATTCCGCATATGCCTTCACATAAGCGGAAAGCGCCGCCATCTTCGGATCTTTCGAGTTCAGGTAGGCGTGATAGTCCCGCTTGAGCGAGCTCAGGCTACCTGCACCGGGCTTTGAGACATGGCTCTTCGAACTTGCACTATGGGCTTTGGAGTGTTTATCCGCATGATGCCCGAGCACCGACGATGAGGCGCCCTGTGCCGCCGCCGCATTCGTCGAAGGGCTGCTTGTATCGTTTGTATCGTCGCCCCCTGACTTTTCATGGCCAGAGTTTCCTTGACCATGGCCGCCGCCGTTGCCATTACCATTGCCATTACCGCCGCCGTTTCCGCCCTTGGCGAATGCCGTCTGTACGAAACCGACAGTAGCTCCTCCGATTGGCGCAAGGGCAAGCACCAGGCCGAGGCTTGTCGCACCAATGATGGAATGGATTTTCATGTGCACTTTCCTTCGTAACATGCCCGTCGCCTGTGGCAGCGGCCATATCCAGCAAATCATGCGCACTAGAATATTGCCAAAATCCCAGCTTTCTATCCCGCTCCGACCTATGCTTTGAGGGTTAGGACCATAGTCTGATTGATCCAACCCTATGGTCGCTTAAATTGCAGGCGCCAGACGGCAGTACCCCACTCGGGACAACGCGGCCGGTGTCGACGACCCAACAGTTGACACTCCATCCTGCTGGGATAGCTATAGAGGGTTGGGAGATCAGTGCCGATTATGCCAGTGCCGCGAGCAAATCATAAATACAAGCTCTCTCCAGCAAGTCTTATCGAACGCTGGAACTCCCAATCCTTGGCCAGACAGTTCCTGCTCGCCGGTGGCTTCGTCGCTCTTTGTGCGATGCTCGTCGTTGGGGCCTTCGTTGCCAATCTGATCGAGAATGCGGTGACGCGCAATTCCGCGGCAACGACGGCCCTTTATGTCGACAGTGTCATCGCCCCGCTCCTGCCCGATATGCAAACCACTCAGGCTCTTGACGATACGGTGACACGCGCCCTTGACGAGACCCTGGGCCAAGGTGCGCTTGGTACACGGCTGTTTTCCTTCCGACTTTGGCGCGACGACGGAACAATCCTCTACTCCAATAACAAGGATCTTTCCGGCAAGCGATTTCCGCTTTCGGACAATCTCAAGACGGCTTTTTCGGGCCGAATGGTCGCCAAATTCAACCGGATCGACGACATGGAAAGCGTGGCCGAACGCAATAGCGGCAAACCGCTTCTGGAAATCTACAATCCGGTGCTTCAACCTTGGTCCGGCAAGGTCGTGGCTGTCTCCGAATTCTACGAGGTCGCCAACGATTTCGAATGGAGCCTTACGCAGGCCCGCCTGCTGAGCTGGCTTGTCGTTGCCGTGTTCACGCTGACATTCTTCGCTCTTCTATCGATCATCGTCTTGCGCGGCAGCCGCACCATCGACAGTCAGCGCATGGCGCTCAACGGCCGCATCGGCGAATTGTCGGCGCTTCTTCAACAGAATGAGGCGTTGCGCGCGCGCGTTCAACGCGCGACCCAGCGCGCCGCCGCGCTGAACGAGAGCTATTTGCGCCGTATCGGTGCCGACCTGCATGACGGTCCCGCCCAATTGGTCGCTTATGCCTCCTTGCGGCTGGACAGCCAGACCCTCATCAGCCCCACCGTCTCGCCAGAGGAGCGCGAAGCGTCGCTGGAGACAATCAAATCCAGCCTTGATGACGCCATGGCCGAAATCCGGAGCGTCTGCAGCGGCCTGATGCTGCCGCACATCGAGACGGACAATTTGACCGATCTCTTAAAACGGGCAATCCGTGCCCACGAACAGCGCACCGGCGTCACTGTAGCGCTTCTCGTCGGGGCAGCACCGACAGATCTTTCGACCTCCGCAAAAATATGCGTCTATCGCTTTGTGCAGGAAGCCTTGAACAACGGCTATCGTCACGCCGGCGGAATCGGGCAAAGGGTCGTGCAATCCTTCAAAGACGGCCAGGTCGTGATCGAGGTTGCCGATGAGGGACCGGGATTTGATCCGAAAGAGGTCGGCCCGCAGAAGCTTGGTCTTGCCGGGCTCAGAGATCGGGTCGAAAGCCTCGGCGGCATGTTCCAGCTTTTGTCGTCAGACCGGGGTACCATCGTCCGCATGTCCCTGAACATCGAGGAAATGGAGCAGACATGACAGCAGCAATCACTTTGGCAGTCGTAGACGACCACCCCCTCTTCAGGGAAGGCGTTATCCGCAGCCTGACGGAAATGGATGGGTTTAGCATCGTCGGCGAAGGCAGCAGCAAGGAGGACGCGCTGCGCATAGCGGTGCAGCAGCGCCCGGACATCCTGTTGCTCGACATTTCCATGCCGGGAGGAGGACTGGATGCCCTCTCTCTTATCCTCGGCCAGATACCCGATCAGAAGATCGTTATGCTGACAGTCTCCGAGGCAAGCGACGATGTGATGACAGCGCTCAAGAGCGGCGCGAAGGGCTATGTTCTGAAAGGCGTCGGATCACGGACGCTCGCCGATATCCTTCGCGGTATCGCTGCCGGTGACAGCTATGTCGCACCGACGCTATCAGCGCGTCTGATTTCCGAAAACGGAACCGGTTCCCGGGCCAATCCTTTCAGCGCATTGACGGATCGCGAGCGGGAAGTATTGGAACTGGCTTCTGCTGGATTGAGCAATAAACATATCGGGCTGAAGCTCGATCTGCATGAAAAGACCATCAAGCATCACATGACCCAAATCTTCGCCAAACTGGAGGTGAGCAATAGAACGGAAGCTGCGATGGCGTTCCGGGATGAACTCGAAAGGCGGCGTCAGTGAAGGAGTGATTTGAGCCGCTGCTCGTCGGCAGTTGTCGCATTGCGATTGACGATGGTGCGGCCCTTTGAATCCTTCATCACATAACGTCCGCTCTGTATATTTTCGCTCATGCCATCCTTGTGTTGAACGCTAATCGATCCGTCGCCGTCATCGGAAGATTGGTCGGAATCGACCTGGCTTTGGGTAGCGCTCTTGGTTGCGGACGACCGGCCATTGGCATTACCGTTTCCGTTGTTGCCATTCCCGTTTCCATTGTTACCGCTGCCGTTTCCGCCTCCGTTGCCGCTGTTGCCACCGCCGTTCCCATTGCCTCCCCCGTTACCGTTGCCTCCTCCATTGCCATTTCCGCCGCCGTTGCCGCCACCATTACCGTTGCCACCTTTGGCCTCGGCCATTTGCTGAGCGAATATCGCGGAAGCACCGTGAATTTTGACAGTGTAGGGAAGTGCCGTGTTGACCAAGGTCAATATCAGGCATGGTAAAGCAACAATAAGCTTTCGACGTAATAACACCTAAAGCCTCCTGAGGCTCCAACGACGAGCGCCCAACGTTCCATGGGCTCGAAGCGCCTCGGCTATCGCCGATTGGCAAGGGTCCGATCCATATCAAATCGCCGTTACACCGCGAAGGGTCAAGTCTTATCCCACGGATAAGTACAGCATTTGGACTTCAGCAATCCACGTCATGACCTTTCGCCGTGGCAGCGTCAGACCAAGGTCGGAGAAAGTGCCGGACCGAAGCCCAATTGCATGATCGCGTTATTGAAACCGACTTCGGCTTGTCAATATGACTGCGGGCACGCCAAAGCCTCGCCGGCACAAGATAAGCCGGTCGGGAGCCAACAGCGTCTCTGTAAGAGCGGCACGCCACACGACGTCGTCTGTGCAATCATCCGACAAGAGGGGGTAATGCGATGACCCAACACTGGAGGATCTATCTGGCTCGGGCCACACCGCCGGGGGCAATATTGGATTTCTCGGCAGCCGAATTCGCGCTCCAGGTTGCGATCAATTTGCGATATTGCCTGAATCTCGTCCGGCCGACGTCCGAATGCATCGAATTGGCCGAACTCGTGTTGCTGCGTGCCAGAAATTACGGTGAGGCCAGAATGGGCGATAGGCCACAATCGTTCGCAGAGGCAGAGGAAGCACTTGCCAATGCAACGAGGCTGCTCGAGATTGAACTTGAATATTGCGCGAAACGGGGCGCGAGGGACAGCTGCGATCAAGCAGCCTAAATCTTCGTCATACTATCCGACAGAATAGCAGCAGGACAATTGTGCCGATCGTCAGGTTGGAGGCGATCAATGACGCTACGCGCGGCCTCTATCGGCTATGACTTTGTCGCAGAAAGCTAGCGACGGCACTGGCCCAATAGCTCCTGCGGCGGCGCATACCTTAAGGGTATGCGCACGAAAAGAAGGTTTAGTTGCCGCGAGCTCCCTTGACGGCGAACGGAATATGCGAGCGGGAAATGCCGAGATCACGAAGAACATGATCGTCCAGGGCGGAAAGCTCGCGCATTGCTCTGCGCTGTTCGCTAAAGCGCTTAATCTTCTCTAATACTTTCATTTTTGCCATCTCCTTTGTTTTCGCGCAAGAGATAGGCATTTACCCGCCTAAATAAAATGCACATGCCTGCAGGATAGCCATGCTGCTTTTGCAAGGCTCATCACAACGGCAGCGGCCAATGCCCATACGCCACGAATTAAGGGAGCTGTCTCACATTCGGGAACAATTGATGGCGCGCTGCTACGACATCGCCGCCTGTCGCCGATATGCGGCATTATGCCCTGACGCCAGTAGTCGCGGGCCTATGCGTCTTTCCATTTGGAAAATGTCGCAGCCTGCCCGCGCAAATTGCCTTCGCGATCCACGAGCTGCCAGACGATACCCTCCTCAATCCAGAACCGCCGTCCGGATTTTGCAATCCTCAGGCCGCGATAGTCGGAGATGAAACCGTTGCGCGTCACCGCATCCAGCAGTTGCTGACGCTCCGTACGGTTGGGAAGCTCCGCTGAAAGTCGCGAGGGAAGCGTCACGAACTCATCCCAGGGATATTCGAAGCAATTCTGAGCAGCCTTGTTGGCGTAGACGAAACGCGGATCGGCATCCGTGTTGTGGGCAAGGACCACGAAAGGTGCCTCATTATAGAGCCAGGCAGGCCCTGCTTGCGCATTGACGAGTGGACGGCCGACGATGCGTTGAAAACTGCCGGTCAGAAGTTCGAAAAAGGCTTCGTCAACCGATAAATCGACGACATTGCTTTCAGGCCTGTCAGTCATCTGTTTTTTCCCGCAATCATGGCGTCGACCGAAGCGATACCTATCAAATCGCGATAAATATCAAAAGCAGGGCAAGCGGGAAGACACGAGCATCCGTTATCAACCTTTCCACGAAACTATAGTTTCCGAGGAGGTAACTGATAGAAGTGAGTGCCACCAACCTCGTTGCGGCCGCTCGCCGGCTGCATCGTCCGTTGCACGACGCAGAGCCACTTCGTCGCGATCTGCCGGCCATTATCTTATCATTGCTTTTATAATTGATTGACCGGTCGGTTTATGCAAGAGTTACACGGTCGCCGCGGGAACGGCGACGGGGAGGAAACATGTCTGAATCCGGCACCGTTCTGTCGGCGTTTGCCGACGGCGTCTTGACGCTTACGCTCAATCGACCCGACAAACTCAATTCCTTTAATGAAGACATGCATCGTGCCCTGCGTGCCGGCTTCGAACGCGCGCATCGGGATGCAGATGTCCGCGCAGTTCTATTGACGGGCGCCGGACGCGGCTTCTCGGCCGGCCAGGACCTTGGCGATCGCGACCCGCGCAAGGGCACTCCCGACCTTGGCCATACGATCGAGATCTTCTACAATCCGCTGCTCCGCCTCATCCGCAGCCTGGAAAAGCCGGTCGTCTGCGCTGTCAACGGTGTGGCAGCCGGCGCCGGCGCCAACATCGCCTTTGCCTGCGACATCACGTTTGCAGCACGCTCGGCCCGCTTCATCCAGGCTTTCGCGAAAATCGGCCTGGTGCCGGATTCCGGCGGCACCTGGAACCTGCCTCGGCTTATCGGCGAGGCACGCGCCAAGGCATTAACGCTGACGGCCGAACCGCTCGATGCGGAAACAGCCGCCAGCTGGGGCCTGATCTGGCGAGTGGTGGACGATGACAAGCTGATGGATGAGGCAACGGCGCTTGCCACCAGGCTCGCCGCCGGCCCGACGAAAGGCCTCGGCCTGACGAAGCGTGCCATTCAGGCGGCGGCGACGAATTCGCTCGACCAGCAGCTCGATCTCGAGCGCGACCTGCAGCGCGAAGCCGGCCGCAGCGCCGACTATGCCGAGGGCGTCACCGCCTTCCTGGAAAAACGCAAGCCGGAGTTCAAGGGCAAATGAGCGCCGCGGAGAGCCTTTCGCCGCAGGTGCGGGCGGAAGCCTGCGCGAGAGCCATGTGGGACGAAGACAACGCCACCCGTCATCTCGGCATGGAGCTTGTGTCCGTCGCACCCGGCGAAGCGACCATCGCCATGACCGTTGCGGCGACCATGACCAACGGTCACGGCACCTGTCATGGCGGCTACATCTTCACGCTCGCCGACTCCGCCTTCGCGTTCGCCTGCAATAGCTACAACCAGCGCACCGTCGCCCAGCACTGTTCGGTGACCTTTATTGCGCCAGCTTTCAATGGTGACCGGCTGACGGCGACGGCGCGGGAGGTGTCGCGCCGAGGACGAGGCGGCATCTACGATGTCGCGATTGCCAATCAGCATGGCGAGCAGATTGCGGAATTCCGTGGCCACTCGCGAACCGTCAAGGGCGCACTTTTGCCGGAATAGAATTCGCGCGCCGGAAGTACCGGCTTTTCTGGAGGAGACATTGATGGAAAACCTTTCGCCGCGTGCGGGTGAGCTTGAAGCAATCGAAACTACCTCCCGCGACGAGATTTCCGCGCTGCAGCTCGAGCGCATGAAATGGACGCTCACCCATGCCTATGAGAACTCACCCTTCTATAAAAGGCGTTTCGACGAGCTGGGCGTGCATCCCTCCGATCTCAAGACCTTATCGGACATCACCAAATTTCCTTTCACGACCAAGAAAGATCTTCGCGACACCTATCCTTTCGGCATGTTTGCCGTCCCGCGCGAAAGGCTTGCCCGTATCCATGCCTCCTCCGGCACGACAGGCAAGCCGACCGTCGTCGGCTATACCGCCAGGGACGTTGATACCTGGGCGAGCCTCGTTGCCCGCTCGATCCGCGCCTCCGGCGGCCGGGCGGGTGATCTCGTGCATATCGCCTACGGCTATGGCCTGTTCACCGGCGGCCTCGGCGCGCATTACGGTGCGGAGAAGCTTGGCTGCACGGTGGTCCCTGTATCGGGCGGCATGACGGAACGGCAGGTGGCGCTGATACAGGATTTCAAGCCGCGCATCATCATGGTGACGCCTTCCTATATGCTCTCGATCCTCGACGAATTCCGCCGCCAGGGCCTCAACCCCAGAGAAAGTTCGCTCGCCGTCGGGATCTTCGGGGCAGAGCCGTGGACCAATGCCATGCGCGAGGAAATCGAGCACGCCTTCGATATGCACGCTGTCGACATTTACGGCCTCTCGGAGGTCATGGGTCCGGGCGTCGCCAGCGAATGCGTCGAGAGCAAGGACGGGCTGCACATCTGGGAGGATCACTTCTATCCGGAGATCATCGACCCGGTCACCGGCGCGGTCTTGCCAGACGGCGAACTCGGCGAGCTGGTGTTCACGACGCTGACCAAGGAAGGCCTGCCGATCATCCGCTACCGGACGCGCGACCTGACGCGGTTGCTGCCAGGCACCGCCCGCTCCATGCGCCGCATGGAAAAGATAACCGGACGCTCCGACGACATGATGATCCTGCGCGGCGTCAACGTCTTTCCGACGCAGATCGAGGAGCAGATCCTCAAATGCCGCGGGCTTGCGCCGCACTTCCAGATCGAACTAACACGCTCCGGCCGCATGGACGACATGACCGTTCATGTGGAGTGCACGGTGGAGGCGGCGGACGAAACGGCGCGAAATGTTTCGGCAAGGGAACTTACCCACCACATCAAGAACATCGTCGGTGTCTCGACGAAGGTCATGGTGCACTCTCCAGGCGGCGTTGCACGATCGGAAGGCAAGGCCAAACGCATCGTGGACAACCGTCCGAAAGAATGATCGGCATCTGGTGGGATAGCCTGGCAAGCATTTGATTGTATATGGGGAGGATCGGCCGCAAGGCACGGTCAAGTTAATCGGGAATGAGCAAAGCAGGATCATATGGCACGCACGCGCGCAGTTGATTTCGAGGAAAAGCAGCGTGGCATCTTGGCGAGTGCCGCGGCTGTTTTCGCCGAGGTGGGCATGGAAAAAGCGTCCATGTCGATGATCGCTTCGCACGGTAACGTCTCGAAAGCCCTGCTCTATCACTACTATTCCGGCAAGGACGCGCTGATCTTCGACATCGTGCAAACGCATCTGATGGAGCTGGAGGGCGCGATCGAAGCAGCAGACCGCACAGACGTGACACCACAGGAGCGGCTGCGCCTGCTGGTGAAAGCAGTGCTGAAGAACTATGAGGGCGCCGACAACGAGCACAAGGTACAGCTGAACGGCACGCATGCCCTGTCGCAGGAGCAGCTGGCGGAATTGCGGACGATCGAGCGGCGCATCGTCCGGCGCTTCTCCATCGTCATCGAGGATCTCAACCCGGACCTCAACAAGAACAGGCCGTTGCTAATGCCGGTCACCATGTCGCTCTTCGGCATGATGAACTGGGTCTATATGTGGTTCCGGCCCCACGGGCCAATCACCCGCGACGAATATGCCGATATCGCCACCACTCTCATCCTCGAAGGGGTCAAGGCTGTCCGTTGAGACGCCGCTGACGCGGTCGCTCAGTCGCCGAGTTTCATCCTTTCAAGGACAAGCGGATCATATTCCGGCGCGCGGATGCGGCGGCGATCCGGCTCGGGTGCTGTCAGCGGCTCGACGGCCACCAGCTTCTCCTTCGCCTCCAGCGCCAACCGTTGATAGATCGCGGTGCCCTGGCGCTTCCATGCGATCTCTTCCGGCGTCAACTCACGAACCACGCGAGCCGGCGCTCCCACGGCGAGACTGTTTGCCGGGATTTCGGCTCCGGCCTTGACGAAGGCCATGGCCGCAACGATGGCGTTTTCACCGATGACGGCTTCGTCCATGATGACGGCATTCATGCCGACCATGGCATTGGCGCCGATGCGGCAGCCGTGCAGCACGGCGCCATGGCCGATGTGCCCCGCCTCGCCGATCGTCACTTCCAGATTCGGGAAGCTGTGCACGACGCAAGTCTCCTGCACATTCGAGCCACGCTCGAGCACGATACGCCCAAAATCGCCGCGCAGCACGGCACCCGGCCCGACATAGCAGGCGGGGCCAATGATAACGTCTCCGATGACGGTTGCGGCCGGATGCACGAAGGCTAAGGGATCGATGACCGGGATCACGCCGTCATAGGAATAGATCTGCGCCATTCAGTCGGCTCCCAAACCTTCCACATCGCGACCGGTTTCGGCCACAGCCTCCATCCGTTGCGCGAACTCGCGACGCAAGGTGCGGCGAAGCTGGGCGGCCTTGTGCCGGCGGATATCAACCGGCGTGACTGGCACCAGTTCCGGCACGCGGACCGGGCGACCGGCCTCATCGACGGCGACCATGGTGAAATAACAGGAATTGGTATGGCGGCGATCGCCGGAGCGGATATTTTCCGCTTCCACTCTTATGCCGACTTCCATGGAGGTGCGGCCGGTATCATTGATCGAGGCGCGGAAGGTGACAAGTTCGCCGACATTGATCGGCTCCTTGAACAGCACCTGATCGACCGACAGCGTTACCGCATATTGCTTGGAATAGCGCGACGCACAGGAGAAGGCGACACGGTCGAGCAGGTTCAGAAGTGCGCCACCATGCACCTTGCCGCTGAAATTCGCCATATCGGGCGTCATCAGCACGGTCATTTCCAGGCGGTGCGGGTCTTGCTCGGTCGTCGTCATGCGCTCACTCTCTCGTTTTCGCCACCATCGTCAGCACCTCATATTGTGCGACGACGGCATCCAGCTGGTTCGTTACCTTGCAATCCCAGCGCACCTCGCCATGCTCGGCATTGATGCGGGGATTGATCTCCTTGCAGGTCAATTGCACCTGGAGCGTATCACCCGGATTGACCGGTGTCAGGAAGCGCAGATTGTCGACCCCATAATTTGCGAGAACAGGGCCGGGAGCCGGATCGACGAAGAGGCCGGCGGCGAAAGAGACGACGAGATAGCCATGCGCCACGCGTCCCTCGAAGAACGGATTAGCCTTGGCCGCCTCCTCGTCCATGTGGGCGTAGAAGGTGTCGCCGGTGAAATTGGCGAAATGCTCGATATCGTCGAGTGTCACCGTGCGCTTCGCGGTTATGAGTTGGTCGCCGATTTTGAGCTCGGCGAGCGACTTGCGGAAGGGGTGCTCGCCGCCGGTGCGGGCGTCCGCGCCATCCATCCACCGCCCCGTCACGGCCGAGAGCAGACGCGGAGTGCCCTGGACTGCGGTGCGCTGCATATAGTGCTTCACGCCGCGTATACCGCCGAGCTCCTCACCGCCGCCGGCACGGCCGGGGCCGCCGTGAACGAGGCCCGGCAGCGGTGAACCATGACCGGTGGAGCTCTTGGCGCTTGAGCGGTTGCCGATCATCACACGACCGTGGAATGGTGCGAGACCAAGAACGACCTCCTCGGCGAAATGAGGATCGTTCGTGAAGACGGAAGCAACGAGACTGCCCTTGCCGCGCCGCGCCAGATCGACGGCCTCTTCCGCCGTATCATAGGGCATGACGGTGCTGACCGGGCCGAAGGCCTCGACATCGTGAATGGCACGCGCCGAGCCCGGCTTGTCGCAATAGAGCAGGACCGGATTGAGGAAGGCGCCGGCGCTCGCATTACCGGACATGATATGCGGATTATCGGGATCGCCGCCGACGATCTCGGCATCGGCAGCAAGATCCCGGATGCGCGCCCGCACCTCCTCGCGCTGGCCGAGGCTCGCAAGCGGTCCCATGCGAACCGTCTCATCGGCCGGATTGCCGATCGCCGTCTTGCCGAGGCGATCGTTCAAGGCCGCAATGAGCGCTTCGCTATAGGAGCGGGGTGCAATGACGCGGCGGATGGCCGTGCACTTCTGCCCGGCCTTGACTGTCATCTCGCGCGCGACCTCCTTGACGAAGAGGTCGAACTCTTCCGTGCCGGGGGCCGCGTCGAGCCCGAGGACCGCAGCATTGAGGCTATCGGCCTCCATCGTGAAACGTACGGAATTTTCGATAATCGCCTTGCGCGTCTTGAGACGCTGGCCGGTCGCCGCCGAGCCGGTGAAGGTCACCACATCCTGGCCCTCGACATGATCGAGGAGGTCACCGACCGAACCGCAGACGAGCTGCAGCGCACCTTCCGGCAGCAGGCCGATTTCGATGATGCGGCGAACCATGAGTTCGGTGAGGTAGGCCGTCTGGCTTGCCGGCTTGACGATGGCGGGAACGCCGGCAAGCAAGGTCGGCGCGATTTTTTCCAGCATGCCCCAGCAGGGGAAGTTGAAAGCATTGATGTGAACGGCGACGCCCTGCAGCGGACTTAGGATATGTTGTGCGGAAAAACTCTGATCCTTGGAGAGCTGCTCCGCATCGCCATCGAGTAGCACACGCGCATTCGGCAGCTCGCGACGGCCCTTGGAGGCGTAGGACAACAAGGTTCCGATACCACCTTCGATGTCGATCCAGCTGTCCGCACGCGTGGCGCCGGTCGCAGTCGAAAGCGCGTAGAATTCTTCCTTCCTCTCAAGCAGCGCCTGCCCAAGCGCCTTCAGCATTGCGGCGCGCTCATGGAAGGACATCCGCCGCAGCGCCGGCCCCCCCTTGTCGCGGCCATAGGCCAATATCTGCTTGAAATCGATACCGGAGGAATCGATAGACGCGACGGGCACGCCGGTCGATGCGTCAAGCAGCGGCACGCCTTCTCTGGCGCCGGCGACCCAGTTGCCCCCGACATAGCTTTCAAGCCGGCGCGGCTGATTTGCCATGATATTCATCCGAATTTCCTTCCTTCATCTTTCCGGCGATCCGAGCGGAAAACCGCCAGACATCTCCCGAACTGATCAATTCAATCCGAGCGTAGAGAGCTGCGCATCAACCTCGGCCTGCCATTCGGCTAGCAAAGTTTCGTTGGGCTGATGGCGCAGGCCGAAGCGCGACAATGTTTCGAAGCGTGCCGAGCCGGCGTGACCGAAGCTCGCGGCAACGCGGGGATACCAGTAGGCAACCGAAGCCCGTGCCTTCGCCCGTCCCTCATCATCGGCGACGATACGGGCGAGGCCGGCAGCGCCGAGTTCAGCATGTCGTTTTTCGCGCGGCAGGATGGCGCGGAAGACCTCGGCCAGCGGCTGGTAGGAAACGCGCGCCAGCTCCCTCAGCTGTACGACGCTGGCAGCACCCATCAGTACGTTCATGACGACCGCATCCACCCAGCCTTCGAGCGGATAGTGAAAGACGGAGAGCCGCATGTCGCTGCCTTGCCTGATCGCGCCGATATCGGCATCGCGGGAAAGCCGCGCCGCCCAGGGATGGTGGACAGCATAGCGGCCGCCATCGACCCCGAAGGTCTCCATGATCTCCAGGACCTGGCCGGCATGATCGGTCTTTTCCAGCACGATGCGCGCGGCGGAAATGCGCTCCTGAATCCCTGGCGCATCGTTGATGATATCGGCGAAGCCAGCGGAACCCGCCAGTTCGCTATCGACGAAGCTCGCCATCAGACGCAAGAGCTCGCCGCGATAGCGCGGAGGCGCGTTATCGGGGGAGGACAGCATGCCGCCCTCCTGCAGATATTGCTCGATCGGCATCGTCTCGGACATCTTGTTCCTCCCTTCGATGCGCGCGCGCCTACTGGTCGTAGCTGACGACGATGCGGTCGGTGAGCGGATAGCACTGACAGGTCAGCACATAGCCCTGGCGCACCTCGTAATCCTCGAGCGCGTGGTTAACCTCCATCTCGACCTCGCCCTCAAGAATCTTGGCCCGGCAGGTGGAGCAAACACCGGCCTTGCAGGCGTAGGGAACATCCATCGCGTTTTCGAGCGCGGCATCGAGCAGGCACTGGCCGTGCTTCGGGAACTTGAAGATGCGCGTCGCGCCATCGAGCGTGACCGTCGCCTCGCAGCTGGTTTCATGATCGGCAGCGGCGCCACTTTCCACCTTGCGCCGCAAGCGGCCGGGCTGTGCGGAGGCAAAAAGCTCGAACTTGATCTGGTCGTCGCCCATGCCGTGTTCGCGCAAAGCCGCCGCGATCGCCAGCATCATCGGCTCAGGACCGCAGATGAAGGCTGTCGCAACCGACTTGATGTCTATCCAGCTCTTGAAGAGCGCCTTGCACTTCTCCGCATCGATCCGTCCCGTAAAAAGATCGATCTCCTGCGCTTCGCTTTCGAGAATGTGCAGCACCGACAGACGGCCGAGATAGAGATTCTTTAAGTCGTCCAGCTCTTCGCGGAACATGATCGAGCTGATCTGCCTGTTGGCATAGACTAGCGTGAAGACCGAGCACGGCTCGCGCGCCAGCACGGTCTTAATGATCGAAAGAACCGGTGTGATGCCGCTGCCGCCGGCAAAGCCGAGATAATGCTTAGCTACTTCCGGCTCGATCGCGGTGAAGAAGGCTCCCATCGGCGGCATGGCTTCCAACGTGTCGCCGGCTTTCAGGTTTTCATTGATCCAGGTCGAGAAACAGCCGCCATCCACGCGCTTGACGCCGACCTTCAGCACGCCCTCGTCCTTCCCCGCGCAGATCGAATAGGAGCGGCGCAACTCCTCGTCATCGAACTGGCGGCGGAATGTGAGATACTGGCCTTGCGTGAAATCAAAGACGGCCCGATCCTCCTCGGCTGGCGCAAGCGTGACGACAACAGCATCGCGCGTCTCGCGGCGAACATCGGTGACGGTCAGGGGATGGAAACGTGCCATGGATGCGGGCCTCGTTAGGTCAAATGCACTTGAAATAATCGAACGGCTCGAGACACTCGGTGCAGCGATAGCTCGCCTTGCACGGCGTCGAGCCGAACTGGCTGATCTTTTCCGTGTTCGTCGATCCGCAGCGCGGACAGGCGATCACAAGGTTCGAGCGGCTGGAAAGCAGATCGATGCGCTTCATCAAGATGCCGTCGGCTGCCGTGCCATCGATCGGTGGAGCGATGCCGTAAGCGCGCAGCTTCTCGCGTCCCTCTATACTGATCCAATCCGTCGTCCAGGCGGGCGACAGCTGCCGCTCGAGGCGTACCCGGTCGATGCCCTTTTCGGCCAGTGCCCGTTCGATATCGAGATTGATTACCGTCGTGGCGGGGCAGCCCGAATAGGTCGGCGTCACCGTGACGACAAGCGTATCACCCTGCCAGCCGACGTCGCGGATGATGCCGAGATCGGTCAACGAAATCACCGGTATCTCGGGGTCCGGCACCTCCGACAGCCAGTGCCAGATTTCATCGACCGAAGGATGCAGCGCAGTCGCCATTTGCGCCCCCTACCAGGTCGCGCCCGGATAGGCGCGCTGCAGGAACTGCATCTCGGCCAGGAGATAGCCGAGATGCTCGGTGTGAACGCCGCGCCGGCCGCCCTTGTGCATGTAGCCATCCATCGGGCAGTCGAGCGTCGCTTCGGCGAGCGCATCGGAAACGATCTCGTCCCAGCCCGCCTTGAGGCTTTGCGGTTCCGGGATCACGCCGGCCTGTGCCAGGGACGCATCGGCGGCATCGCCCACGAACATTTCGCCCGTGAAGGCCCAGAGATCGTCGAGAGCCTCCTGCATACGGCGATGGCTTTCCGCCGTGCCGTCGCCAAGGCGAATGATCAGGTCTCGGCTGCGGTCGAGATGATAGGAGACTTCCTTGAAAGCCTTTTCCACGATTTCGGCGATGCGCCGGTCGGCCGAACCCTTCAAAGCTTTCAGCAACAGATAGTGCCAGGCATCAAAGAGGAATTGCCGCATCAGCGTCTTGCCGAAATCGCCGTTGGGGCGTTCGACGAGCAGGATATTGCGGAACTCGAAACCATCGCGCAGATAGGCGAGATCATCGGCCGAACGGCCCTTGCCTTCCACCTCGCCCGCCAGAGCGAGCCAGAGCTGTGTCTGGCCGATGAGGTCGAGCGCTGTATTGGCAAGCGCGATATCCTCCTCCAGCGCCGGCCCGCGGCCGCACCATTCGGAAACGCGGTGGCCGAGGATCAGCGAGTTATCGCCGATGCGCAGGAGAAATTCGAAGAGAGCGGCCTGATCGACCGCCGGCTCAAGGGTAGCGGTCGCCATCACATGTGCCCCACTTCATCGGGAATATCGAAGAAGGTTGGGTGACGATAGACCTTCGAATTAGAGGGATCGAAGAGCGGTCCCTTCTCCGAAGGGGCGCTGGCGGTGATCTCGGAAGACCGCACGACCCAAATGCTGACGCCCTCGTTGCGGCGGGTATAGACATCGCGTGCGTTGTTGATCGCCATCTCGGCATCGGGCGCATGCAGGCTGCCGACATGGCGATGGTTGAGGCCGTGCTGACCACGAATGAAGACTTCCCAAAGCGGCCATTCGCTCGACATGTTTCTCACTCCCTGACTATTCCGCCCGCCTTATTCGGCGGCGACCTTTGCAGCGGCGCGACGCTCGGCAGCCTTCTCGGCATGCGCCGTCAGGCCGTCGCGAAACCACGCGCCATCGTCCCAGGCCTGTTTGCGGGCATTCAGCCGCTCCGCATTGCAGGGACCATTGCCGGCGATGACGTTGAAGAATTCCTCCCAGTCCGGCTCGCCGAAATCGTAGCCGCCCTTATCCTCGTTCCATTTGAGATCCGGATCGGGAACGGTCAGGCCGAGATATTCAGCCTGCGGCACGGTCTGGTCGACGAATTTCTGCCGCAGTTCGTCATTGGAATTCTGCTTGATCTTCCAGGCCATCGATTGGGCCGAATGCACGGAGGCGTCGTCCGAAGGGCCAAACATCATCAGCGACGGCCACCACCAGCGGTTCAGCGCATCCTGCACCATGGCCTTCTGTGCCGGCGTGCCCTTCACCATTTTCATCAGGATGTCGAAACCCTGGCGCTGATGGAAGCTCTCTTCCTTGCAGATGCGCACCATCGCCCGCGCGTAGGGGCCGTAGGAACAGCGCTGCAACGGAACCTGGTTCATAATGGCCGCGCCATCGACGAGCCAGCCGATCGCGCCGATATCGGCCCAGGTCAGCGTCGGATAGTTAAAGATGGAGGAATATTTGGCCTTGCCGGAATGCAGCTGCTCATACATCTCGTCGCGGCTGATGCCGAGCGTCTCGGCGGCACAATAGAGATAGAGGCCATGGCCGGCTTCGTCCTGCACCTTGGCAAGCAGGATCGCCTTGCGTTCCAGCGTCGGCGCGCGGGTGATCCAGTTGCCCTCCGGCAGCTGGCCGACGATTTCCGAATGGGCGTGCTGGCTGATCTGGCGGATCAGTGTCTTGCGATACCCCTCCGGCATCCATTCCTTCGGCTCGATCTTCTGGCCGGTATCGACGCGCTCCTGAAAGGCGCGCTCCTGCGGGTCCATCTCGTCGAGGGAACGAACGCGGGCGCCATCGGTTTTCACCATCTGTGCATACATTGATCTTTCCTCCGTCTTCGCGCCTCCCGCGCGATCGAGAATGATCGCAAGCCTGCAGTCGCCTTGAAGACTTCAGTCAAGCTGACGCTTCACGGCATCGCCAGTATAAGCCTGTTTCTCGTTCTCCTCCACGAAACAGCGATCCGGGGCAAACGCATTAACCGACCGATCGGTCATTGTATTAGCATGCGATATGTCACAATACAAATGAATTTTTAGAGTTTTCTGTGACATTCAATGCCGTGAAAGCACGTGGCGAGCCGAACTCCCTTACTATGTACCTGAGCGGATTGATCCTTCAGCGGGCCTTGAGGTGATCGAGCCGAGCCTGGCTTGCCGGCGTCGTCTCTGGAAGCTTGCCCGACTCGTTCACGAAACGGCGAGCGACATGGCCGTCAGCCTTTTTTGACAGGCGCAAATAAAGTTCGGCGAACAGCCGCCCCGCCTCCTCGCCCGGCCAATTATCCGGCAGAGCAGACTTGGGAAGATGCGGCTCACGCAGCATGATCAGACGATACTGATGCACGAGCAGCAGCCGGGCAATCAGGCAATCGAACGGCGATAGCGCGGCACAATTTCCGACGCGTTCGAAAAATGAACCGAACCGGGCAATGAATTCGCGATAGGCTTCCGCGAAACGCGGCAGGTTCCATGCCTCTTCGGCAAATTCCCGCAATGCGCCGTTTTCGGTCGCCAACTGCGCGTCGAAGACGACGACGCGGCCCGGCAGGGGCGGTGCGGGATGCGTTCCCACCGCGAGACGCGGGTTCAGCCTGGCAAAACCCTCCCGCTCAAGGCCCTGCATGATCTCTTCCGGCGCAGGTCCGTTGATCAGGACAAATTGCCAGCGGACCGCGGGTTGCGGTCCGTAGAATAGGCTGGCGGCCTCGACGAATTCGGCTTGAGCGGCATCGGTCAGCCGATAGAAGCTGCGGCGCCCTTCGCGCTCGCCCGCAAGCCGACCAGCTGCCACCAGTCGCGACACCGCGGTCCGCACCAGCGTCTCGGTGATCCCGACGCTCTTGCACGTCTCGATGAGGTTGCCGATCCAGACAACGCCGCCCCGCGGCTCGATGACATCGCCGTAGATCGTCACGATAAAACTCGCCGCTTTTATCGGCAGGTCGATAAGGAGCGCCGCGACCGCTTCGCTCAAATCATGGCCGAGTTTGACATTATCAGCCGACACTCCAACCCTGCTCCGCATCTGCAATCGTTAGGGTCTATTAGCGTGAGATACTATCGGTATTCAAGCAAACGCAGTCAAAGCACGCGCTGCTCAGCTATCGCGACACATTCGTCGGCAACGCCGTGGTGTATTTGACGCATTTCAGCGAGAAGTGAGACGATGAGCTCAGCACCGCTTCATGGGTCAGGATACCTCGCATCAAAAGGCCTTCATATTCCCTGACATCGGCGACGACGGCACGGATCAGGTAATCCCACTCCCCCGACATGGAGTAGCATTCCAGTACCTCGCGATAGCTGGCGATGAACTGTTCGAAATCGCGGCGGGTCGGAGGATCGTGGGTCTTCATCTTGACCTGGCAGAAGACGTTCAGCCCCTTACCAATCTTGTCGGGGTCGACAAGGCGAACCGTCCGGCCCAGCACGCCGGCGCTTTCCAGCGCCTTGATCCTTCGCCAGCAGGACGCGGGCGATGCCCCGACCTTTTCTGACAGCGCCGCCTGGCTGATATCGCCCTCCTCCTGCAGCACGCGCAGAATCGCTCTATCGACGTGATCAAGATCGAAATTCTCCATTCATAAACCCGCCACTCATGAAATACTTATTTCAAACTCTATGTCAAAATCTGCAAAATTGAAAGGAATCGAGCTGACGCCTGAATTAAAATGGTTTGGCCATCTGCAGGAGGATCATATGGCCCAGCTAGCCTTCAAAAGCCACGAGCGGAACTCGCCCGACGATCGCATCGACTGGCGCCGGGTTGCCTATCTCGTTCACCTCTCCCGAGCACTCGACGAGATGGAGGAAAAGCGTCTCGTTCCGGAAAGGAAGGTTCTCTATCAGTTTTCCGCACGCGGCCACGACATGGCGCAGATCCTCCTTGGAATGCAGCTGACAGGCCTCCACGACGCGACGTGTGGCTATTATCGCTCGCGGCCACTTCTGCTTTCGCTTGGCGTCGATCCGGCCGATGCGCTCGGCTCAGCTATGGGCCGCGCCGGCGGTTATTCCGACGGCCGCGACATCGGTGTCGTCTTCAACTATCCGAACCGTTCCGGCGCCTCGGCTCTGCCCATGTGCGGCGGTGTCGGTGCGCAATATACGCCGACGGCCGGCTGGGCGCAGGCGATGAAATACTACGCGACCACTTTGGGTCGGAAAGAGTATGCGCGGGACATCGGCGTCGCCCTCGGCGGCGACGGCTCGGTCGCCTCGAACGGCTTCTGGGCGGCATTGACAGCCGCAACGACGCAACAATTGCCTATGCTGTTCTACATTGAAGACAATGGCTTTGGCATTTCGGTGCCTTCGACGGCGCAGACGCCGGGAGGGAATATCGCAGCCAATCTCGCAAGCTGGAAAAATCTCGCAATCTTCGACGGCGACGGATGTAACCCGGCTGAAGCCGCGCATCTGGTGCAGGATGCCGTCTCGTTTGTTCGTGACGAACGCAAGCCGGCGCTTCTCAGGCTCACGGTTCCGCGGCTGGAGGGTCACAGTTTTCAGGACACGCAGACCTACAAAAGCGAGGAAACCGTGAAGCGCGAATGGGAGCGCGATCCCCTGCCGCGCCTGAAGGATTTCCTCGTTCCCGCCGTGATGACGATGCGGGAATGGGATGCCTGCGAAAGCGAAGCGCGCGATATAGCCGAAAACGCCCGTGCGCAAGCTGAAAACAGGCCGGTCGCCACCCCCTCCTCCGTAACCCGCCATGTGTTCTTCGACGGCGATATGCAGACGATGGGCGGGCAGCACCCATCCGGATACGAGCCTCCAGCGACAACGGATGTACCGGAAACCTCCGGCCCACGCATCAACATGGTCACGGCCATCCGCAGAACGCTCGAACACGAGATGTCGATCAACGAGCGCGTTGTCATGTTCGGCGAGGATATCGGCCCCAAGGGCGGGGTTCATGCCGTCACCCTCGGCATGCAGGAAAAATTCGGCAGCGAGCGCGTTTTCGATACTTCGCTATCCGAAGAGGGCATCATCGGCCGTGCTGTCGGTATGGCGCTCGCCGGGCTCGTCCCCATTCCCGAAATCCAGTTTCGGAAATATGCTGAACCGGCCACCGAACAGCTCAACGACTGCGGCACCATCCGCTGGCGTACCAACAATCGCTTCGCAGCTCCCATCGTGGTCCGCATGCCGGGCGGTTTCTTCAAATGCGGCGATCCCTGGCACAGCCAGACCAACGAAGTGGCCTTCGTCCACCAGCCGGGCTGGAAGGTCGCCGTTCCATCGAATGCAGAGGATGCCGTCGGCCTGCTGCGAACCTCCATGCGCGGCAACGACCCGGTCATCTTCTTCGAGCATAGAGCCATGCTCGATGATGCCTGGGCGCGTCGCCCCTACCCCGGTGATGATTTCGCGCTGCCCTTCGGCAAGGCGAAGCTGACGCGGACCGGCAGCGACATCACCATCGTCACCTGGGGCGCCATGGTGCAGCGCTGCGAGGAAGCAGCCGAGGGCATCTCGGCCGATATCATCGATCTTCGCACGCTGATGCCCTGGGATCGGGAGGCCGTACTCACATCGGTCGCCAAGACGCACCGTTGCCTCATCGTCCACGAGGATCTCGAAGCTGCAGGCTTCGGCGCGGAAATTGCCGCCGTCATTGCAGACAAGGCCTTCACGGATCTCGATGCGCCGGTCTCTCGGCTCGCCATGCCGGATATTCCGAGCCCGCATAATCCCGCTCTTCTCGATTGGGCCGTGCCCTCGACGAAGCGCATTGCCAAGCGCATTGCCGAAATCCTGGAGTTTTAGGGATGACTGGTATCATGGAGATCACGGCTCCTATCGAACAGGAAGGCACGAAGGCGGTCGTCCGCAACTGGCTGAAGCGGATCGGCGATCATGTCAAGGAAGGCGACGCGCTTGTCGAACTGGAAACCGACAAGGTCACTCAGGAAATACCGGCTCCTTGCGACGGTATTCTGAGCGAAATCGCCATGAAGGATGGCGATGACGCCACGCCGGGAGCGATCCTCGGACGCATGAGCATCGAAAACGCAAACAGCGTTGCAGCGCAAGGGGCCGAGGCTCCGTTGCAGATACAGCTGGCCTCGCCTGCCACGGCCTCCGCCGCCGCTTACTATTCCCCCGCCGTTCGCAAGGCAGCCGAGGAATACGGGATCGACCCAGCCAGTCTGAAAGGCAGCGGCAGGGATGGGCGAGTCACCCGCGCCGATATGGATCATGCGCGGGAAATCGCCAAGCCGCACCCATCCGCGCCGGTGTCACAACGGGCCGAGGCTGGGCAGACTCCGCCGGCAGTCGCGGCTGACGGCAAATCTCGGATCGTTCCCCATTCGGCCATGCGGCTTTCGATCGCAAGGCGCATGGCTCAATCATTGGCGACGGCACCGCAGGTCACCGCTATCTTCGAGGCGGATTTCACGGCAATCATGCGCCATCGCGAAAACAACAAGGCCCGACTGAAGGCCGAAGGCGTGAACCTATCCTATACTGCCTATTTCGTGGCGGCATCGGTTGCGGCCATGAAACTCGTGCCTGAAGTCAATAGCCAATGGCATGATGACAGTCTCGAGATCTTCGAGGATATCAATATCGGGATCGGCATCGCATTGGGCGACAAGGGTCTGGTTGCGCCGATCATTCGGCAGGCGCAGAATCTCCAACTTGAGGCGATTGCCGCAAGGCTCCAGGATCTGACGGACCGGGCGCGATCCAATGCGCTCAAGGCCGACGATATGAAAGGCGGAACCTTCACGATCTCCAATCATGGCGTTTCCGGCTCGCTGGTTGCCTCCCCCATCATCATCAACCAGCCGCAATCCGCCATCCTCGGCATCGGCAAGCTGGAGAAGCGTGTCATCGTTCGGGAGGTCGACGGCGTCGATACGATCCAGATCCGCCCGATGGCCTATGTGTCCCTGACGATTGACCATCGCTCCCTGGACGGTCACCAGACGAACGCGTGGTTGTCGGAATTCGTGCGGGTTCTGCAGGATTGGCCGCAATAGGGAAAGGGATGGGTCAATGAATAAGACAGCATTTTTTGACAGCCTTACAGAACAGAAGCCCGATCCCCTGCTTGAACTGATTGCCAAGTTCGCGGCCGACCCGAGGCCCGGAAAGATCGACCTCGGCGTCGGTGTCTATCGCGATGAAACGGGCCGAACGCCGGTCATGAAAGCTGTCAAGGCAGCCGAGCATCATCTCTGGGAAACGCAGCAATCCAAATCCTATATCGGTCCGGAAGGCGACCCTGCTTTCCTTAGAGCATTAGCGTCCGAAGTCTTCGGCGAGCGCCATGGTGGCAAGCCGGTCGCGGGAATTCAGACACCGGGCGGCACCGGCGCTCTGCGTCTGGCTGCGGAACTGCTTGCTCTCGACAAGCGACGGAAAATCTGGGTCGGCACGCCCACTTGGGTCAATCACCAGGCAATCTTTGCCAGCGTCGGCCTTGAGATCGCAACCTATCGCTTCTTCGACATTGAAAAGCAGGCCGTTCTCGTTGACGAGATGCTGACAACCCTGCGGAACGCTGCTCCCGGCGATGCCGTGCTGCTGCAAACGAGCTGCCATAATCCGACAGGCGCGGCGTTGTCGCGGCAAAACTGGCGAGATATTGCCGACATCATCGCTGCCAAGGGATTGATCCCGCTCTTCGACAATGCCTATCAAGGTCTTGGGCGTGGACGCGTTGAAGATGCGGCCGGCATGATTGATGTCATCGAAACAGTCGCCGAGGCCATGGTTGCCGTCTCCTGCTCCAAATCCTTCTCGCTCTATAGGGAGCGCACCGGCGCGGCCTATCTCTTCGGGGATCGGCAGGCATCCTTGAACAAAGCTATAGGCAATCTCGCAAGCTATGCCCGCACGAGCTATTCCATGCCGCCCGCGCACGGAGCAGCCATCGTCGCCGCAACCCTCAACAACCCTTCACTACAGCGGGCCTGGGTCGATGAACTCAGCGAAATGCGCACGCGCATCGTCGAGATCCGCCAGGCTGCTGCCGAGGCTTTTGGCCAATTCCGCGCGGAGCTCGCCAATATCGGTTCGCAGGAAGGCATGTTCTCCCTGCTGCCGATCTCTCCGGAAAATGTTCGGCAGCTTCTCTCCGAGCATGGCATCTACATGCCGGATTCCGGTCGGATCAACGTGGCTGGGATGCGGGTCAGGGATATTGCATCCGTAGCGGAGCGCATCGGTCCCTATCTGACTTGAAGGCTGCGACAACGAGCAGCCTAGCCTGTCGCTTGCTCTTCACATCAACAGGCGACGATCTCTTCCAGCGCAGCGCCCAGCAACCGCTCATCATGGTTCTTGGGAACCGACAGCAAGAAGCCGACCGGCATGCCGGCTTCACCCGCCCGCAATAAGCGCATCGCTCACATAAGCGCTCTGAGATGCCATTATTGTACGAGCACGGGCTGCGTACATCTCGCGTCGGTGACGCTTACATCAGCCTGCCCGATACCGATGCCGAGGAGACCGAGCGTGCCGTATAGAACCTGATCGAGCGGCGCGGTCACCACCGACAGCGTGTCAGCAATGGCAGAGAGCACGTCCTTTGGCGTCCCGAGCGTCAGGAAGAGCAATTGGATGGTGATGGTGGCGTTTTTCAGGAGCGACGAGACCGTGGACGTCAGGACGCTGTTGGTAGAAACCGTCTTGATCGTGCCGGCCGAAATCTCCGGAGGCTGAAAGGTCAGTCGCGTCGGGCTCATGTTGGCGATATCGACCTGCGCGCTCGCGATCACTTTCAGAAGAAGGGAATCGATGATCGCAGCCGGCGTGACCCGCGGTTCGGAGCCGAAATTCGCGAAAGCCGACGTATTGACGTCGCCCAGATCCACCTCGGCAACACCAGGCACGGCATCTATTCCGACGACGGCATTTGGCATAGAGCCGCCGACACAGGTGATCGAAGCAAGCTTCGCTTCGGCAGGGGCCAGCTCGATATAAAGGGGAACCCTGAGCTTCAGCCCGGCAATCACCGAAAGACCGGTGACGGCGACTTCAAGCGCCGCACGGACCTGCGGCGTTCGAACGATCGTGCCCGGTGCACCTACGGCCAGGGCCGGCGTCTGCTGGGACATTTCCCCTATCGCCAGCGTCAACTTTGCCGTGGCGACTCCGGGCAATGCCGCTCCGAGATCAAGCGCAATCTGCCTTTGCTGGTTGGCAGCCATTGCCGTGGTGGAAATGAGATCCAGCACGTTGATATTGGCAGTCATATTTGGGGATGTGCCGACAATATTGCGCCCCAGCGGACCAAGATTGACGATATCCTGCAGCTTTACGGTCAGTTTCGTGGTACCGAGCGTTTTGCCCAGATTGTTGATGAGGGTGACGACTCCGGCCGAAAGATTCGTCGATTTGCCGAGGGCGCCGAGAATCTTGTCGTAGGTGACGTCGGTTGCCAGAAGCTCGTTATAGCTTACGCCGGTAAGCTTGAGATCCGTCGCCAGCAGATTGAGAAAGCTCAGAAGATTGACATTCGCACTGATGAGCGACTGATAGTCGACGACCTTCAGGGAAACCTGCGTTCCGAGCAAGGTACCGAGCAGCTGGTTGAGAATGCCGCCATTGAGGCTCGCAAGCCGCGATCCTATCGAAAAGGCGGCCAGACGCTCGCTGGACGCGGTGCCCGTCGCGCTCAAGGTCGGCGGCGTAGCAAAGGCGGAAGCGAAAGGCATCACCGCCTTCTGGGTCAGTGTCACCTTTACGGAATCATATGGCGCGGCTCCCGTCGACGAGAAGCGGTTTGCCAGCGGCACCGATGTGTCCGCCGTATAGGTGCCGAGCACGAAATTGGCCACGGTCTCATATTGGCCGGAGTTGGCCGTGGCCGCACTGACCAGCCCGTTGCTCGTCATATAGTTGCTGCCAGAGGCGACGGCCGCCGTGGTGCCGTTGCTTTGCAGATTGTTCAAAAGTGCAGTTTGCGCATTTGTAATATTGGAAGCAGCCGATATCGCACCAATGTCGCTCAACTGCTGCAGGTGTCGCTGCTGCAGCGTCATCATGCCATAGTCGACGCCGAGACCAAGGCAATAAAGGATCAAAGGCGAGACGAGCGCGGTCGTGATCGCGACGTTTCCTCGCTTGTCTTTAAGCGACGCGAGCCCGCCGAGAAGCTGTTTCATTACAGACCTCCCAGGCGAATGGTCGAATAGCGGCGGATGGTGGGATCCGGCATCGCGAAGGTATAGAGGTTCCAGATCGGAAGATCCGACGCGTCATAGCTGGCGCTGACCGTAAGCTGGTTGGCATTGGTCGGATCTGTGGCGACGGTCACCGTCAACTTGGTCTTGTCGATGAAAGCATCGTTGATGGTCGAATTGGTGACGAAGCTCTGAACCAGCTGGCTTCGCTCGTTTGCCGATAGCCCGGCGATTGCCGTGCGGGCGGCGTCGGCAGTCAATTGCTGCAGCGAATGAGCGGCAGTGAGATAGATGGCAAAGGCAATCAGCGTCAGAAGCAGAAGGAAAAAAAGCGGTGCGATGAGTGCGAATTCGACCGCTGCGGCTCCCTCTTTGTCCCTGTTGAAATGAGAAACACGATACATGGTCCTGTCTCCTTTGATGACCATCGTCTTACGATGACGGTCGAGGAGAGCTTAGGCTTCGGACGTTAATTTTATATTTCTAAATAAGATATCTTCTAATATGATTACATCTTAAAGGATATTGAATATTCGACCTAATTACCGTGCACGGGCAAATGTTCGCGACGACAAACGTCAAGTATTGCCCATCGGCCAAATCGAATTTCCACGGCGCCCCACGAGGGGGGGGTGACGCGAAATGCTCCCTTCCCAACGTTGCTTCTTGCCCGCACCGCACGTTCGACGGCGCCAGCCTCTTCGATGCCCGGATCAACAGCGGACATCTACTTTTTCTTCGGCACCAGATCCCAGCCGCCCTGGATGTTTCTCACGAAACGGCAGTTTCCCTTGTAATAAGTGACGGCGCCCGTCCGATCCACCTTGATGGAAGTCGGCAGCAATTGTGCCCCCGCCTTGAGCCGCTCGACCATATCGAGCGCCTCCTGCCTCTTTCCCGCGCGGATCAGTGCCATCAGCTTTGACTCGTGTTTCATCCTCTGTACTCCCATTGGTGGAGGTCTAAGGGCGGGCGGAATTTGCGATTGGTCAGTCCTATTTGCATATTGATCACCCCATTCGGCGTTGCATAAGCAGCGAACGCAGGGCCACAGCCACCACGCAAACGCTGGAAACAAGAAAGATTGCGCCCGACATCGCATAGATCGTCGGAGAAGCGCCGGAATTCATCTTGCCGAAGAGCACGACCGGCAACGTGTTCTGACGGCCGGCCAGATAGAACGCGCGCGTGAACTCGTTGAGCGACAGCAGGAACGAAAAGATGAAGGCACTGACGAGGCCGGGTCGGATCAACGGCAGAATAATATCCCAGAACTGCCGGAAGCGACCGGCGCCGAGATCATCAGCCGCCATCAAATAGGACCTCCTGACCGCAGCAAAGCTCGTCAGGATGACGATGAAGGCGAAGGGCATTGCCCATAGCAGATGGCCGGCAATGACAGTCAAAGCCGATGCCTTCACGCCGGCGCGGCTGATCACGGTCGAAAGCGCCAGCCCCTGGATGACGCCTGGGACGAACATCGGCAGCAGCACAGTCAAAAACCACAGACTACGTCCACGATGAAGCTCGCGATGCGCCAGCACCGCGCCGAGCGACAGCAGCGTCGCAATGACGGCCGTCGCAAACGCAATGACGATCGACTGGCCGAGCGCAGCGATGAGCGCGCTTTCCGAGCCGAGTGCGAGGTACCATTTCAGGGTGATGTCGGAGAAATGCGGCAGTCCCGGCTGCAGCGCCGGGCTGAACGAGACACCGAGCAAATAAAGCGGCGGCGCATAGATCACGATGAGGCCGAAGATGGTCAGCGTCCAGATGACAATGCGCGGGGCCATTCCTTCCCTGACGATCATTGGCCACGCTCCTCAAATAGCGAGGAGAGGCCGAATAGGGCATCCCCGATCAGCACCAGCCCAAAGACGATAACGAGCATCAGCGTCGAAATCGCAAAGGCGAGCGGAAAATTGGCGACGCGCATGACATCGTTGATCATCACCGAGACGATCGATGCGCCGGCACCGCCGAGCATCTGCACCTCCGTCGAGGAGCCGGCAACCATGACGAAGACGAACAGGAAACCGGCAAAGACGCCGGAATAGGTCAGCGGCAGCAGCACGGTGCGGACCATCGTCCAGAATCCGGCACCGAGATCGCGCGATGCCGCCAGCGCGATCGGATCGACACGGCGCATGGAGAGCAGGATCGGAAAGGTCGCGAACGGCAGATAGGAGGCGACCAGTCCGACAATGACCGCAAAATCGCTGAACAGCAGCCAGTCGAGCGGCACGTCGGTGATGCCGACCTGCTGCAGAAGCGTGTTGATGACACCGGTGCGACCGAGCAGCAGCCGCCAGGAGAAGGAACGAATGAGATAGGACGTGAAAAACGGGATCGTAAGCAAGGCCGCAAGCACGACAGACAGGGTGCGCCCGGCCAAAAAATACATCGCGTAGGCGGTGGGATAGGCAATGACGAGGCAAATAGCTGACGTCAGGAACGCCTTGCCGAGCGTAGACAGGAATACGCTCCAGCGCCCGGCTTCCAGAATGGCACCATAGGCGGCCAGACTGAATTCCGGCTTGATCCAATAGGTCGCGGAATCCCAGGCACAGAAGCTCCATACGATGACGAGAATGAGCGGCGCAAGGCCGAGCACGAAGATCGCCGCAAGCGGAGCAGCCAGCAATAGAACTGGTGTCTTCATCATCTAACCCTCCTTCTCTCGTCGTTGATCCCATCGGCTTGGGGGCCGGCCTGTCCTTCGACAGATGCGCCAGCCCCTGTCCATCTTGTTAAATCAGGCGTTGCGCAGCTTCTGCCACCACTCTTCGTAAAGTTGGAAATTGTCCGGCCGGCAATTCTGCCAGTAGACCTTTCCGGAGAACTTGGCCTTCACATGGTCGGCAAGCTTGGCGACGTCATCGGCCTTGTATTCATCCGGATGGGCCTTGGCGTAGGCGAGGTTGTTGTCGGTCGGCACGAGATAGCCGCGCGCCTTGCCGAGCTCGCAACCATAGAGGCCAGCAAGCAGGCCATCGACAAACTTGTGGGCAACGTCGGCCTTGCCGCGCTCCGTGGCACCCTTGAGCAGCACCGTGTTGTTGCCCCAGCCCTCGTAGCCTTCGACGGGAGCTGCATACTCCACCTGAAGCCCGCGCTTGCGGCCTTCATAGACGATCGGCTCCCAGCCGGTCATGGCGTCGACTTCCTCGTTCGCAACCAGTTGCACGCCCTGTTCCCAGCCGTTCCAGAAGGTACGGAACTGACCATCCTTCTTGTGCTTGATCAGGAACTCCATGACGAGGCCAAGCTCGGATTCCGTCAGGTTGCCCGGCTCCTTGATCGGCTTGTTTTCGGCTTCCTTGAGGTAGATGGCCGTAAAGATGGCACTGTTGATCCAGGCATCTTCCATCGCGACCCGGCCCTTAAGCTTCGGATCGAAGATGACGCCGTAGCTATCGACCTTGCCGAGCTTGTCGGGGCGATAGATGATGGAGTCGGCGTTGACGACGGTCGGGATGCCGTACTGTTTGCCCTCATAGGTCAGGGTCGGGATATCCTTGGCCCATTGCCAGATGCCCGCAAAATTCGGGATCTTGGAGACGTCCCAAGGGGCAATCAGGCCCTGCTTGGCAAGTTCCCGTTCGGCCCCACCCTGAAAACCGCCGACATCAAAGAGATCATTGGCATTTCCGGCGGCAAGACGTGCGACCACCGGACCGACATCATTGCCGTTGTCGGTAAACTCCGGCGAAACGCCGCTCTGGCGGGTAAATTCCTGCCACTTGTCGCCGATATCGAGCGTGGCGGTAGCCCAGAATGCTACCGTTGCATCATCGGCCATGGCCTGTGTGGCAGCCAATCCACCAAAAGAGAGCGCAGCCGCACCTGCACCCATTAGTTTGAGCATGTCACGGCGCTGCATGTTGCTCCTCAAAGCGGAGGAGGCGAAATCATTGCTTTTATTCATCGTGTCATTCCCTTCCCTCATTTTTTGCTTAGTTCAGCTATTCGGGTTCTACTCATCGCCTCCAGCCAAGGCCGTTCTTCCGGAATGATCGATCAGGAGCGCAGCACCCGGCTTCAAACAAACGCGCACGCTTTCCCCCGCAGAGGGCGGAATTGCGTCCGCGCTGGTCGTTAAAACCACACGCTGGCCGTCGGCGAAAGCGAGCGTAACGTCATGGCTGAGTCCACGATAGATGCTTTCGACAACCTTAAGTTCAATTATTTCGGCCACTTCCTCGCCAGCTGAAATAAGTTCAACCCGGTCCGGGCGGATTGCGACGAGCGCATCGGCTGGGGGAACCGCTCCGGAAAAGCTGGCACTGATGCGCTGTCCGGCAATCGTAACGAGAGCCGTGCCGCCCGAAATCGAGATGTTTTCGGGCTTGAGAAGCGTATCGATGCCGACGAAACGGGCAACGAAGGCATTGGCTGGCGCCTCGAAGAAGCGCGACGGCACGTCGGTCTGCTCGATCCGCCCCTTGTGCATGACCGCCATGCGATCCGAAAGACTGAGTGCCTCGTCCTGATTGTGGGTGACGAGAATGAAGGTCGCGCCGGTCCGTTTATGAAGCCGCCCGAACTCGTCGCGCATTTGCTGGCGCAGCCGTTCGTCCAGCCCGGTCAGAGGTTCGTCAAGCAGCAGAATACCCGGTTCCATGACGAGAGCGCGCGCCAGCGCGACGCGCTGGCGCTGGCCACCTGAGAGAAGATTGACGTCGCGATCTGCAAACCCTGAAAGTTCGATCAGGTCCAACGCGCCGTCGACCTTCGTTTTCAAGGCAGCACCGGACAACCCGCGCAACTTCAGGCCGTAGCCGACGTTCTGAGCGACATTCATATGCGGGAAGAGCCCGAGCGACTGGAAAACGGTATTGACCGGCCGGCGATTGGCAGGAACATCAGCCATGTTCTTTCCGTCGAAAAGCACACGTCCCGATGTCGGCCTGTCGAAGCCACCGATCAGCTTCAGCAAAGAGCTTTTGCCGCAACCGGACGAGCCGAGCAGCGTAAAGAACTCCCCGGCTCGGATGTCGAGCGTCACGTCGTCGACGGCACGCGTCGGCCCGTAATTTCTGACGATATGGTCGAGACCGATCGCTATCGCCATATCAGACGCTTCCCCCATCGCTTTCGCGGATGAGCAGCAAGCCCTCCTCGCTTACCTCCAGTTCCTGCCCGCCCACCACCAGCGACGTAGCGGTCGCTTCCTCGATGATGAGTGGGCCGGCAACTCTCTCGGAAGATGGCAGTCGTGTGCGCTCGTAGACGGGGCAGGACACCCAACCGGTCGCGCCACCGAAATAGACTTCGCGGTGCCCCTTGAAGGCCGCATCCAGCGATCGGCCGACACGATCGAGTTTCGGGATGGCGATGACCGGGCCATGGAGCACCGCTTCCAGATGGATCATCGTGATCTCGACCGGCGAACCGGGCAGACAGAAGGTATAGGCGCGCTCATGGGCGGCATGAAAGCGTTCCGCAAAGCTTTCGGCATCATCCTCCATTTCGAAGAGAGCGAAGACGCCGTGCTCCTGCCCGCGATAGCGGGCTTCGACGCGGCAGACATAACGTATCTCCGCCGCATCGCCTTTGGAGAAATATTTGACCGCCTCACGCTTCAATTCGTCGAACCGGCGCTTGAGATTGCTGACGGCTTCCCGACCCAGGGGAGCGAACCACGTGCTGCGGAAATCGGCGCGCGGTTCGGCCGCTAGCATTCCCCAGGCCGAAAAGATGCCGGGATGAGGCGGCACGACAGTCATCTTCACGCCAAGATCCCGCCCGAGGCGCGCAGCAAGTGCAGGTCCCGCGCCCCCGGAAATGACGAAAGCGGCATCCCGCGGATCATGCCCACGCTGGACCGTCACCAGCTTCAACGCATTGATCATCGATGCATGCGCGATTTCGACGATTGCGAGCGCCGCATCCTCGACCGATAACCCCATCGGCTTGGCAACCGTCGCAATCGCGGCCGCAGCCTTGGACTTGTCGAGCTGCATCTGGCCGCCAGCGAAGCTTGCCGGATCGAAAATACCGAGCGTCAACAGGGCATCAGAAAGCGTAGGCTTCTCGCCGCCCCGGCCATAGCAGGCCGGCCCCGGTGTCGATCCAGCACTTTGCGGGCCGACACAGAGCGCGCCACGCTCGTCGATGCGGGCGATCGAGCCGCCGCCGGCGCCGATTTCGACGATATCGACTACCGGCACCTGAACCGGATAACCGGGCGCGATACGGGTATGTTCGAGCTTGTATTCGCTGTCGAGCGTCGGGCGGCTGTCATGGATCAGCGAGCATTTTGCCGTCGTGCCACCGACATCGAGCGACAGGACTTCGGATTCGCCAAGCACTGTGCCGATCCGCGCAGCACCCGCCACACCGCCGGCCGGGCCGGATTCCACCAGCGTCAGCGGGCTCATCTGCGCCTGATCGAAGGTGGAGATGCCGCCGTTCGACTGCATGGCATAATAGGGGCAGGTGAGATCGCGCTCGGTCAGCGCACTTTCAAGCCGCGCGAAATAACGCTTGATGATCGGCTGCACATAGGCGTTGAGCACGGCCGTATTGGAACGCTCATATTCCCGCCATTGGCGGGAAACCTCGTGGCTGGCGCAAACCGTGACATCCGGCAGCGCCTCGGCGATAGCTTTGGCGCAGGCGATCTCATGTTCGGGATTGGCATAGCTATGGAGGAAAACGACGGCCACTGCCTCCACATTGCGAGCGCGGCATTCGCGAACGATGGGTTCGATATCCCCAAGCTCGATGGGCGTCAGCACCCGCCCCTTCGCATCCATACGCTCGCGCACCTCGAAGCGCAGGCTGCGCGGCACGAAGGCTTCCGGGCTCTTGAACTGCAGATTGTAGAGATCGGGGCGATTGCCGCGGCCGATTTCCAGCACGTCACGAAATCCCGCAGTCGTCACCAGCGCCGTCTTGACGCCCTTGCGTTCCGTGATCGCATTGATGACGGTCGTCCCGCCATGGGCGAAAAAGATCACATCGCGCGCCGAAAGCCCATCCTTTTTCTCGGCAAGTGCAATCGCCTCAAGGACGCCTTCGGACTGATCGTGAACGGTCGTCAGGCTCTTGGCGGTGAAGATTTCGCCCGAGCGTTCATCATAACCGACGAGGTCGGTAAAGGTACCGCCTACATCCGTCGCCAGCCTGATCATGACGCCATGCCCTCTTCATATCCATACAGCTTGCGCGCTACCTCCCGAGTGATGTAGCCATCTTCGACATCGCGGCGGACCTGTTCCGGCTCGCGAGCGCGCGGATCGCCCCAACCGCCGCCGCCGCCGGTGATGATCCGCACGAGATCGCCGCGCTTCAGCTCGATATGCGGCTCGCGGCCGAAATTGTGGACTTTCCCGCCGTTCTCCTCCACCTGCAGAAGATTGATGCTGCCGGACTTACCGCCTTCTATTCCCCAGGGAGGCGTGTCGGTTCGCCCAAAACTGCAATAGGCGGAAGCGCCGTCTCCGAGGATTTCATAATCGCGAATGACGCCGAAACCGCCGCGACGGCGCCCAGCCCCTGATCCACCTTCGACGTTGAGCTCATAGCGACGTACGAGCAACGGAAAGCGTGCTTCGATGACCTCGACGGAGTAATTGTAGGTATCACCGTCGGTGAGCGCGATCAGCGCATTGGCGCCGTCGCCGTCCCTGCTCGCTCCCCAGCCGCCATGCTGCGGCTCGATATGGATGAACGGCTGCCCCGCCTCGTCCTTGCCGGAAACATAGACGACGCAGAGGCTCGTATAGGAACCGGCGGAGAAACGCTCGGGCATCAGCTTGGCAAGAGCCTTCCAGACGAGTTCTGAGGCATGCACAGAGCCCTCGTAATACCAGCCTGTCGGAGAAGGCTTCTCGGCGGTGAAAACCGAACCTGTCGGTGCGATGACGGAGAGCGGCCGGAACCAGCCCTCATTGGACGGCGCCTGCGGCGCGACCAGCGCCTTGAAAATGGTACGCACCGCCGATTGCAGCGCACCGGCCGCGCAATTGATCGGGCCCGCGACCGCGGGCGGGCAACCGGTGAAATCCGCTGTAAGGCGATCGCCGGAAATCGTGACGGCAACCTTGACCGAAATAGGATCGGTGGTGACGCCGTCGCCGTCGATGATATCTTCCGCCTCATAGGTTCCGTCCGGCAATGCCGCAATGGCGGCGCGCGCCTGCTTCTCGCTCACCGACAGAAGATGATCGAACGCGGCTTCGACGACATCGGTGCCATATTTGCGCGCAAGCTCGGCCATGCGTCTGGCGGCAACGCGGACGGTCGCAACCTGCGCCGTGAGATCGCCTATCGCGACTTCGGGCAGACGGACATTCTCGCGGATGATGCGCAGAACCTCGCCCGAAAAGCGATCGCTACGCATGACTTTCACGCCCGGCAGCCTCAATCCCTCTTGAAAAACGGAGGTCGCATTGGGCGCCAGCGAGCCCGGAACCGAGCCGCCGACATCGAGATAATGCGCAACATTGATCGCATAGGCCAGAATCCGACCATCGAAAAAGATCGGCTTGACGATGGCAAAATCGCAGGCATGCGTGCCGCCGGAATAGGGATCGTTGGTGAGCAGGATGTCGCCGTCTTCCAAATCGTCGCCGTAAAGTGCGATCAGCGATTTGACCTGCGTGCCGAACGTGCCGGTAAAGAGGGTGATGCCGTTCATCTGCGCTACCAGCTCACCGTCACGGGTGAGAAGACCACAGGCAAAATCAAGCACCTCGTAGATCACAGGGCTCATCGAGGTTCTGGCCATGACCACGCCCATCTCGTCGACGGTGGCTGCCAGCTTGCCTTCGATAATCTCCTGCGTCACCGGATCGACGACGATCACGAATCTACCTCTCATCACTATATTCGCACGAGTGCAGATTAGGTGTTTTTTCGTCTATCGATAGCCTTTCCGATGGGTGGGCGGAGATGCCAAAACCCACCCGAACGGGTAGGTTATCGATCAAGCACGCCTTTTTGACGTGCCGCCGTCACGGCCGCGGTCCGAGTCGAGACATTGAGCTTCGCAAAGATATTGCGCAGGTGAAACTTGATCGTATTGTCGGACAAGGCGAGCATCCGGCCGATTTCCTTGTTGGAAAGCCCCGAGCTCAGCAATTCCAGCACCGTGCGCTCCCGGCCTGTGAAAACAGAACCATCTTCACTGCCGACGGCCGGCTCTTCCGATGCGTCCGCATCCGTAAATAGCGATTGAAGGCGCTGGCGGGTAATCGCTGCGACGGTCGGATGTTTGACAAGCGCACGAAGCTCTGAAAGCGCTACCGGGTGGCCAAAACGAAGCAGATTGCGATAATCGGCAAGCGGCGTCGTCAATACGAGATCGGATAGGCGGGCGGCGGCAGGTTCGCTTTGGCCCTCCGCCAGAAGAATTTCGATTTCGATGAGGGCAAGCTCGATTGCACGCGGAACATGCGGGCGCTGCGTCTGGCGCATCATGAATTGATCGAAGATCTCGCGCGCCTTGACCTTGTCGCCAAGGGCCAGATGGGTGCGGGTCCAGAAGATAGCCGGCGTAGCTCCGCGCAAATGAATGGCCAGCGCATTGGCGCGATCCGAAGCGACTGCCTGTATGCCAAAACCATTGGCCTCGGCATGGCGGATTGCATGATCGAGATCGCCGGAGGCCATGAGCAGCATGGCGCGCTCCCCATCGATCAGCCGCGTGAGCCGATCGAAACTACGGCGTCTCGCAGTGGCGCGGATGCGGTCCATGGCCGCATGCGCGGCGAGCAGATCCCCACGCATGCGCAGGACCCGCTGTTCGGCCATGAAGCCGGCAGCCAGAAGATCGAACCAGGTATCGTGAAGCTCGAGATGCGGCAGCGCCCATTCAAGCATTTCCGCCGCGGTTTCCGCCTCACCGCGCATCGACAGAACCTCGGCCTTCAATACTTGGCCGACAGCATCGAGATCGCTGCCTGGACCAATATTGGTCTGGGCTTCGCAGATCAGTTCCTCGTAGGCCGACAGAGCGCTCGCACAATCGCCAGAGAGAAAGAAGGCCTGGCCGATATGGGTATAAAGGTGCATGGCGCCGAAATCGGCGCCGCCGTCGCGAAAGGCGCGAATGGCCAGATGCCCGTAATGCAGAGCCCGGTCAAGCTCGCTGCGGATCAGAAAATTGTAGGAGAGCATGTTGAGCGCAAGCGCCCGATGAATGAGCTCCATTCCATCCGGCTGCCGCAGGTCGTCCTCAAGAGCGGAAAGGTCGGCCGCACTCGCCCAATGGTCGGTATAAAGCGCCAGGAGGATGCGCACCACGCGCACATCCTTTGCCAGGACCGGATCGCCGACGGCCGTCCGGTCGGCGATGACGAGATAATGATTGGCCGCCCCAAGCTGCGCCGCCTTGGCGTTGAAGATCGAAAGGCCGAGGGTCGCAAGTGGAAAACGGGCCAGATCGATTTCCGAGGCATGTCCGCTCAGGGCCTGAAACAATGTTGCGCCGCCGCGGGTGGTGGCATAGACGCGCCGCCATCCGCCAGCGGTTTCGACGATGCGCGCTGCAAGATTGGCATCGCCTGCGGAAAGCGCATGTTGAACCGCTCGGTCTATATCGCCCCGTGCCTCGAACCAGTGTGCCGCACGATTAAGAGCGCGATTGGCATCGACACCCCTGCGACTGGCGGTTTTCTTGAGGAACTCGTTGAAGACGGGGTGAAACCGCATCCAGTTGCCGGGGCCGGCAAGCAAGGTGACCGGAAGCGCGTATTCGGCCAGGCTTTCGCAGAGGTCGGCACGCTCTCTGCTTTCCAGCACCGCTTCGAGCAGAGAATGATTGAAAGCAGGAAGGGCGGCCGTGTCGATGAGAAACTGGCGTATATCCTCGGGCAGATGCTCGAACACCTGCTCCGATAGATAAGAGCCCATATCCGTATCGCCGCCATCGAAAGATGCAAGGATGCTGTCGCTTTCATCCGATTCAGATACGAGCAGGCTCACCATCTGCAGTGCGACCGCCCAGCCTTCGGTCCGGCGATTGAAAGAACCGATCTGCTCCTCCGTCAGATGGGTGCCCTTCCCGGCAAAAAGCTCTCCAGCTTCGGCATCGCTGAAGCCAAGCTCGGTAACGCCGAACTGCTTGAACTCACCCCGCAGCCGCAAGGCCGAGAGCGGAAAGCGTGGCGGGCTGCGGCTGACCAGTACCAGCTTGACGTGCTCGAGCGAGAGGTCGGCGAGGATCTTCGCCATCAGCGCCTCGGTCGCATCCGTCTGCGCGAAATGATAATCGTCGAGAAAGACGACGAGCGGTCCTTCGATCTTGCGCAGGCGGGTCGCCAGCACCGAAAGCAATGCTGCAGCCGGAAGGTTGCCGGCATCAGCCCCATCTTCATGAAGCAGCGTCTGCAAGGCATCAATCAATGCAAGCAGAAAGGCTTCCTGATTGGTGTGTTCGGCATCGAGCGACACCCAGCAGAGCTTGACGCCATCCGCCTTCAGAAGCTCATACCACTGGACGGCGAGCGAAGTCTTACCGTAGCCGGCAGGTGCGACAATGGTCGTCAAACGGCGCAGCCCGGCGCGCCGGAGCTGCCGCAATAGGTCGCTACGTTTGATTGTTTGCTGCCCGCTCGACGGGGGAGCAAATCGATTCTGTCCACTCATGGGGCGGGATGATGATGTCTTGGCAGACAGTTTGCAACCCACGCGAAAACGTTTGCAAAGCCGGTTTTACCTATCTTTTGGAAGAAACCGCCTTACAGGCAAGGGTTGACCGCTGACAAAATTGCAACGGCAAGGCTGAAGCTTTCAGAAATAAGGCATCCCAAGGGAGAAAGCGACCTCAACCGCCCATGAATATGCTCGGACCAACGAAATTTTTCCGTTTCCGCCTTTAAACGGTCCGTTAGGGATTTGTTGACCATAATTGGAGGGTATAGCGATGCCGCAGGCGCGGCGCCTCTGATTTCTGTTTCTCTTAGCAAGGGCGAAAGTCGTATCCGTGCATCACGTGATCTTTTCCATTCCGGCGGCATTTTTCGCCACGACTTTCTCGTTCATCGCTTTCCGGGTGGCGCTGATCGCGATGCTGATGCTCGGCGCCTTTGCCGGTTCGGCGGCGGCCGAGGACAGGGCACTCAAGCTCTTCTTCACGCATACGGGGGAAAGGTCGACCATCGTCTTCAAGCGTAATGGCAAATATGACCCGCGCGGCCTTGCTCAAATCAACCGCTTCTTGCGCGACTGGCGAAAGAACGAACCGACCAGGATCGATCCGGAATTGCTCGATCTCGTCTGGGAAGTCTACCGCCGCAGTGGCGCCAAAGAGTCCATTCACGTCGTTTCGGCTTATCGCTCTCCCTCGACCAACAACATGCTGAGAGGCCGGTCTCGCAGCTCCGGCGTTGCCAAGCACAGCCAGCACACGCTCGGCAAGGCAATGGATTTTTACATTCCCGGCGTGAAGCTCGCGAGCTTGCGCGCAATCGCCATGCAGATGCAGATCGGCGGCGTGGGCTTCTATCCCAATTCCGGCTCGCCCTTCGTGCATCTGGATGTCGGCGGCGTGCGCGCATGGCCGAGAATGTCGCGCCAGGAGCTTGCGCGGCTTTTCCCGAATGGACAGACGCTTCACGTGCCGGCGGATGGCAGGCCGCTGCCGGGTTACGACGTAGCGGTTGCACAATCCAAAAAGCGCCCTTCCCAGATGGCGAGCAAGATCGCGGCCGTTGATGACGACAGTGACGATGTCGGGTCATTCACAGCGTCTCGCAACGTCGAACCCGACCGCAGCCTTTTGACCAGCATGCTGCCAACCCCCAGAAGCCGGGCCGTGGATGGGCTGGAAGCTCAGCTTGGCAAGCGGATGGCTGAAGCAAACAAGAGCGAACCCTTTGCCGACCTCGCGGCCTATGCCGTTCCGCTGCCGGCGTGGCGGCCGACCAGCAGCATCGTCGTCATCCCGACGACCGCGCCGGAAAGACCTGCCCCCACTGCTGTGCTCGCCAGCCTGGTCGTGGGACGCAGCGACGCAGGTAAGCTCCTCGTGTCTGACAATGTGGAGAATACGGCCGAGAGCACCATGGCAAAGATGCAGCCGATCGCCGCCCTTCCCTCGGCGGCGGAGCAAGATGTCTCAGCCGGCGTAGGAGACATGTCGACGGGGGCGATCGTCGCCTGGGCTTTGCGTCCGCCAGGCATGGCCGTCGACATGACACTACCAGGCCTCGTCAGCGCGCCCATTCCGATGCACGACGACATGGCGGAGGTCCAAGCCGGAGCCATCAGCTATGATGGCGACGATTTCGACGTCGAGCGGTTCGGCTTCGAAGGCTGAGGCGAACTCGCACGTTCCAGTAATACGATGCGCCCCGGTCGGAATTGCTCAGACTGGGGCGATCCATTTTATTCCGCGATCGCGACAGATGCCCCTCAACCCGCCATGTATTGAATGTTGCAGCGGCCGTGCACCGAGGATTTCTGCACATGCGCGCGCACGCCGAAAACGCGCTCGATTAACTCCTGCCTCAGCACCTCTTCAGGCGGCCCGGCCGCAACGACCTCGCCATTTTGCAAAACAGCAAGGCTGTCGCAAAACATGGCCGCCAGATTGAGATCGTGCAGCGCCACGATGGAGGTGACATCGAGCTTGGAGACTAAGCCAAGAATATCGAGCTGATGTTGGATATCGAGATGGTTCGTCGGCTCGTCCAGCAGCAGTTCACTTGGAGTCTGGGCAAGCGCCCTCGCAATATGGACGCGCTGTCGTTCACCGCCCGATAAAGTTTGCCACGGCTGACCGGCGCGGCCTTGCATACCGACACGGGCTAGCGCATCGGAAACCGCCGCATCGTCGTGAGCGCTCCAGGCCGACAGGGGACCGCGATGGGGCGTACGGCCGAGACGGACGACGTCCATCACTGTGACCTGCGTATCGGTCGTCGCCTGCTGCTCGACGAGCGCGATGCGACGGGCAATATCGCTCCGCGAGATCGAGGCAATATCGCTGCCGCCGAGCCGGATGACCCCGCTTTTGACCTTCCGCAGCCGGCAGATCAGCCTGAGCAGGCTGGATTTTCCCGAGCCGTTCGGCCCAAGGAGCCCGAGCACCTTGCCTTTTTCCACCGTCAGGCTGACGCCGTTGACGATGAGGCTATTGCCGGCTGCAAAGGTTACCGTGTCCACAGCGATGCTCATGCCGTCCTCCGGGCGCGATAGAGAATGAGGGCGAAGGCCGGAGCCCCGAACAAGGCCGTGACGACGCCAATCGGCAGAATCTGCTGGGGAATGATGACCCGCGAGATGATATCGGCCGCGACCATGAAGATGGCGCCGGCCAGAGCCGCTGCCGGCAAAAGTCGGTCATGGCTCGGCCCGACGACAAAGCGGGCCGCATGCGGAATGACGAGCCCGACAAAACCGATGGAGCCGACGATACTGACGACCGCTGCCGTCATGAAAGCCGTCACGCCCAGCAGAACGACTTGGGCGCGCTTGACCGCAATGCCAAGCGATGCGGCAGCATCCGTGCCGAAGATAAAGGCATCGAGCACGCGGACATGCGCCATGCAGACGGCAAAGCCGATGATGGCGACCGGCCCGGAAAGATAAACGTCCGGCCAGCGCACGCCGCTCATGGAGCCGAGCAGCCAGAACATGACGCCCCTCGCCTGCTCCGCATTGGCCGAGGTGGTGACGATATAGGAGGTGAGCGCGTTGAAAAGCTGCGAACCAGCGACGCCGCATAGAATGATGCGCTCGCTCGTGCCGCCAACCCCGGCAGCAAGCAGGCCGACGAAAAGAAAGGCTGCAACTGCGCCGAGGAAGGCGCCGCCAGAAAGGCCGAGAATGCCGTAGCCAAGACCGAGGATCATGATGCAGACCGCCCCGGTGGAGGCACCGGCGGAAATGCCGAGCACAAAGGGTTCGGCGAGCGGATTGCGCAGCAACGCCTGCAAGACCACCCCGCTCAAGGCAAGCGACGCACCGGTGCTTGCAGCAACGAGCGCGCGGCTCAGGCGATAGTCCCAGACGATCCCCTGATGGATCCGGCTGAGTTCGAAGCTCGTTCCGAACAATCGGTTCGAAACGGCCTTTACGGTCGTCGACAGGGGGATCGAAATCTCGCCGATCGATACGGCGAGACTGATCATGAAGGCCAGAAGAATGGCGGCAGCCATGGCGAGCGCCAAGAGCGCCCACCATGTCCTGCGTTTTGCGGCGAGACCCATATCTTACTGCGCCAAGCCGAAGGACTTGATGCCCTTGGCCAATACTTCAATGCCGTCGATGGTGCGGATGGTCGGGTTCATCGACTGCGCATCCATCATGACAAAACGCTTGTTCTTGACGGCGTCGAGCTGGCTGGTGACGGGATCTTTTTCGAGGAAATCGACCTTGACCTTCGGATCGTCGGCCGCATAGCGGCGGCGATCCATGGTGGCTATGACGATCACGGCTGGATTGGCCTGCGCAATAGTCTCCCACCCGACCATCGGCCATTCCTCTTCCGTCGTCACCACATTTCTGGCGCCGAGCGTCTTCAGGATATAGGCTGGCGCGCTGTTCTTGCCGGCGATATAGGCATCGCCATTGACCTCCTTGCTGGAGAACCAGAACACGATCGGAAGATCCTTGGCCTTGGCAGCGGCAATCGAAGCGACTGCATCCGCCTCGCGCTTTTTCAGATCCGCGATCAGGGCATCGCCACGATCCCTAACGTCGAAGATCTGCGAGAGCTCGGCGATTTCCTGATAGACCAGATCCATCGTGAAAAGTTCTTTGCGCACGCCGTCGCCGCCATCGGCGTTGACCTTGGCAACACAATCGGTCGGTGCAAGATAGGTATTGATGCCGAGCTCGGAAAATTGCTGGCGCTTGCCGACGGTACCCTGCGCGCCGACGTGCCATTCGAATTCGGCCGCGACGAGATCCGGGGCCTTGCCAACGACGGATTCGAAGCTCGGATCGTTATCGGCAAGCCGCGGGATCTTGCTGTTCGCCTCGGCATATTGCGGCGGAACCGGGCCGACCCAGACCGCCGTTCCGGCAATCTTGTCGGCAAGGCCGAGCGAAAAGAGGATTTCAGTCATGCCCTGGCCGATCGAAACGATCTTGGCCGGAGCCTTTTCAAAAGTGACCTGCTGCCCGCAATTATTGATGGTGAGAGGATATTGGGTGGCGGCAAAGCCGGAGCCGGCAAACCCAGTCAGCCCAAGTGCAAATGCAATGGTCGTCAAAAAATGGCGCATGAAAGATCTCGATAGGATTAAGGAAACGGGGCGGCGTCAGCGCGATCGCGCTGAGAAAGACGGCCGCCGGCTGCGGAGATCCCAATCAAGGCCGATAGATGTCGGATAATGTCGAAGGCGCAGGTCAATCATTCTCTGTCCTTTCCGGGCATCCCCGCCCGGCTGATTGGATCGTGATCGACGGCAGGTCTCCTGGCTTGCGGATCTCTGACGATCATCGGCCTTCCCGCAAGCATGCTTGCAGTGGCGCGGCTCAAAGCCTCAGGAAAGAACCAGCAGGCTGGTCATTCCCGGATGATCGGCAATCCGCTTACAGTTGCGGGGGCAGCCACGGTCTAGGTCCCGCTTGGGTCATCCTCACCGTGTTCCCTATTAATCCCCGCGGAGTCTTCCTTGGGGAACCGTCACGTCCAGTTATTCCGGACTGCCCCGTTCCGTCAAGGATGCTTGGATAGGAAATGCGGAAGCGCGGTGCTCATTGCGGAAGGAATGACCGCCAGCCTATGCGGCCTCCGCCAGTTCCACGCGATTTCTACCGCCCGCCTTCGCGCGATAAAGTGCCTTGTCGGCGGCCTCAAGCACATGTTTGAAATCCGTCGTCGGTTCGAGGGAGCAAGCAATCCCGATGCTGACTGTGACATGGACGGCTTCCTGCTCGAACATCAGGGTTGTGCCCTCGATGTCCTTGCGAATTTTCTCCGCGACAGCAGCCGCAGCCCGCGTATCGGTGTTGGGCAGCAGCACGACGATCTCCTCGCCGCCGTAACGGGCGGCAATGTCGGTCTTGCGCACGGTTTGCCTGATGACATCAGCCAACCGCGCCAGAACGGTGTCGCCAAAGGCATGGCCCCAGCTGTCGTTGATCTTCTTGAAGTGATCGATATCGAGCATGATGATCGAGAAGGGGATGCGCCGCATACCGGCCTCCTTGGTGCATCGATCACCTTCACGCTGCAGTACGCGGCGATTGGGAAGCTTTGTCAGCGGATCGAGGCTCGCTTCATTCTCCAGCGCGCGCTGGATGCCGATGCGATATTGCTCCCGCTGCAAGAGATCCGACAACAGCATGACACCGAGGATATTGACGATCGTCACCGGAAGTGTTGCCGAGATCAGAAGGGCACGCGCAACCGCCCACGGCAAAAGGAAGACAACCACAATGGATGAGCAGGTCGCCAGACCGAACAGAGCCGATCGCCGCCAGCCCGTGCCGGTCCATTGCCGTGGCAACAGACTGAGTACATAGCCCACGGTCGCAACGATTACGATGCCGGCAACGCCGATCACGGCGCCCATACCGCCCACCATGTACCGAAACAGCGCCATCATTGCCGCAGCGACAATGGTTCCCAAAAGGCCGCCATAGATTGGCGTAAGGACAAGGAGGATCGACCGGCCATCCTGGATCACACCTGGCATCCATTGGATGGGATCGCCCATGGACAGGATGCCGACCAGCCCGAACAACAGCCCGACGGCCACGGATTTCAAAGCGCCGCGCTCGACGATACGGATGACCCAGGAATAGGCATAGACAATAATCGCCACCTGGCCGAGGACACGTATTAGCGAGATCAGATGTGCTTCGACTTCCATGGCGATTCCCAGTCTTCGCAGCGCGCCGCGATGGATGAGCTGCGGCGGCATGGTCGAAGTCCTTACGAGATACCATGCGATCTCTAAAAATAGTTTATATGCCTCTCATCGATCGGCAGCATCGCGGCACGAATTGACGCATTGCGCTTGCGATAGGCCTGCCCTATGACTGAAACCTTATCCGCGAATGCGGTGGTGGGGACAAGCATGCGAAAGACGATTTCGCGAAGATTTCAGTGGAGCGCGCGCATTCTTTGCGCCGTCGCGCTGTTTCTCGTCGGCTTTGCCCATCAACCGATCGTCGCAACCGCCGACGAGATATCCCCGATCGAACTCGCCCAATACAGGCTGCCGGACGGATCGCTGCCCATCCTCTGCATCACCTATAAGGATGCCGACGGCAAGGCGCATGGGAAAGCCTACGCACCCGGATGCGAAGCATGCCGGATTGCGTCCGCCGCGATGCTGCCTGCGCCTCCGACCGACATTTGTGAGCACCTTGCCTCCCCGCGCGAAGAGACCGTCGTCGCAAGATCGGAGGCGTTCCACCGCCAACTTTATCCGCCGAATACAGGGCCGAGAGCGCCACCCCTCCCAGACATCGTTGGCTGAACCGGCATTGCGGCTTTCGTCGCGATGCCCGCCGTCAATGCCGCCGCTTGCGCGACCATCGCGTCGCGACATCTGAGGATTGGTGTTCACAGCTGCATCTTGCCGAACGAAGCAGGCCAATTGGTCGGCTGCTCAGGGAAAGCAAGCTCACGCCAAACGGCGACCATCTCGCCGCACCCCTCCTCAGATCGTCCCTTGCGGCAGCCTGCCGATCTTCGGAGGATTTCATGTCTGCCTTTACCGCTGCAGAGCCTGCGGCCGCAGCGACCTACAATGTCTCGCTCTATCGCGCGATCTGGCGCTGGCATTTTTTCGCCGGCCTGCTCGTCATCCCTTTCATGCTCAACCTGGCGATCACGGGTTCGTTGTATCTATTCAAGGACCAGATTGCCGATACCTTCTACTCGCATCGCTATCTCGTCACCGAGGCCGGCACCATGCTGCGGCCGCAGCAGATCGCCGACGCGGCGCTCTCGGCCTTTCCGGGCGCCCGCGCAACCTCCTATCACGAAGCGTCGGCGCCGAACCGCTCTGCTTGGATAACGCTGTCCAAGGATGGGCAATCGACCATCGTGTACGTCAATCCTTATGACGGCAGCATCCTGGGGTCGGTGGGTTCGAAACAGGAATTCGGCTGGGTCGTCAAGCGCATTCACAGCCTCGAATATTTCGGCAAATGGACCAATCGCCTCATCGAGATCGTCGCGGGCTTTGCCCTCGTGCTCGTCGTGACGGGCATTTATCTGTGGTGGCCCCGCCAGCAGACGGGCGGCGTGCTCACCGTTCGCGGCACCCCATCACGCCGCGTTTTCTGGCGCGACCTGCATGCCGTGACGGGAGCGCTTGCCGGCATCCTGATCTTCTTTCTCGCCTTCAGCGGCATGCCGTGGTCCGGCTACTGGGGCGCCAACGTCAATGCCTGGCTGACCGCTCACAATTTCGGAACACCGGCGGCAGTCTGGGACGACGTTCCGAAATCGACAAAGGTCACGCAGGATATCGTCAGCCGGCCCGGCTGGGTCGTCGAAAACGCGCCCGTTCCGCTCTCGGATATCGCGGCGCAATCGGCCAAGCCGATCGGTCTCGATAGGGCCGTCGACGTCATGCATGGGTTGGGCATGGTCGCCGGCTCGGATCTTGCCATCCCATCAGATGGGACCGGCGTCTATACGGCAAGCCATTATTTCGGCGACCTCGGCAAGGAACGCACCGTCCATATCGACCAATATTCCGGCAAGCCGCTCGTCGATATTTCCTATGACCAGTATCCGGCGCTCGGCAAGGCGATCGAATGGGGCATCAATGTCCATCAGGGACGGGAATGGGGCCTCTTCAACCAGCTTCTGATGCTGGCCGCTTGTCTCGCCATCATTCTTTGCTGCGTGACGGCAGCGACCATGTGGTGGAAGCGCCGGCCATCGGGCCGTCTCGGTGTACCGCCGATGCCGCCGCAGAAGTCCGTCTACGTGGGCCTCTGGCTCATCGCCATCGTCTTCGGCATGGCTTTCCCGCTGACGGGCGCCGCCATCGTCGCGATGCTGCTCCTCGACCAGCTCCTGGTTCGCTTCGTGCCGCCTCTCCGGCGCTTCTTCTCGTGACGAGGTGAGGCGGAGCCAGAGGCTTCGCCCGCCTGCTCTTCTTCCGGATCAAGGATATCGATCATGCAGAAACACATCTTTGCCTTTGCAGGCAACGAATATCGGTGATCGACCGATCGCCATCACACGATCCGCGGGCTTTCCCCGGATCACCAACATGATAAGGAAATCAAATGCCCCCTATCAAGAAACTGCTTCTCGCTGCAGCTGCAATCAGCATCGCCGTTGCCGGCCAGGCTATGGCGCATGCCCATCTGAAATCTGCCATTCCGGCCGCCGACAGCACGGTCAAGAGCGCCCCGTCGGAGCTCGACTTGGCCTTCTCCGAAAGTCTCAATGTGAAATTCAGCGGCGTTAAGATAACCGGGCCCGACAAGGCGACCGCCAAGACCGGTGAGGCCATGCTGATGAATAGCGGCACCACGCTCATGGTGCCGATAACCGACAAGCTTGCGCCGGGGAAGTACACGGTCGAATGGCACGTGCTCTCTACGGATGGCCACAAGACCAATGGGAACTACAGTTTCACCATAGTACCTTGAACGGCCGGAAGCGGCCGGCAACCATCGGTACGCAAGCTAACTTACTTGCGATAAGCGGACGGATTGATGCCGTGGCGCTGCAGGCGTGCATAGAGACTGCGGCGCGGCAGTCTGAGCGCCTGCGCGACTTCGGCAATATCCCCTTCGAAACGTTCCAGCGTGGCCCGGAGAATGTTTGCCTCGAAATGATCCATCTGCTCGGAGAGGCCAAGCTCCAGCGCGGGCTGACTGCGAACGGAGGAGAGACCTAGCGCCGCTTGGGTCGCATAGTTACGCAGCTCCCGGACATTGCCCGGCCAATCGTGCGTCAGAAACCGTGCCTCCATCGCGGCATCGATGGGGGGACGCGGCACGCCGTGCAGGCGGGCGGCCTCGTCGAGGAAGGCGCTGAACAACAGGCCGATATCGGCGCGGCGCTCACGCAGCGGCGGAATGCGGATTCTCACGGTTTCCAACCGATAGAGCAGATCGGCGCGAAAAAGGCCATCGGCGACTGCAGCATGCAGATCGCTTTTGGTGGCAGCGACAATGCGGAGATCGACAGGGGTCGGCTCGCCGCTTGCCGAAGGCAGCTCGCGTTCCTCGGCGACACGCAGAAGCCGTCCCTGCAACATGGGCGACATGCTGTCGATCTCGTCGAGAAACAGCGTGCCGCGATCTGCCTCGGCAATGCGTCCGCGCCGAACGCGGTTTCCGAACAGAGCCTCGTCGGCGATCGCGTCCGGCAAGGCGGCACAATCGACCGCGACGAAACTGCGGGTACGCCGCCTGCTCCAGCGGTGAATGAGCCGAGCCACAAGCTCCTTGCCGGTCCCGGTTTCGCCTTCGATCAGAACATCCACATCGGCATTTGCGACCTGGCGGATCGTTTCGCGCAACCGTGCCATAACCGTCGTCTGGCCGAGAAGCGGCGATGCATCCTCCGCCTCGGCAACCGCCTGCCGCAAACGCCGGTTTTCCAGCACCAGGCGGCGCGTTTCCAGCGCCCGGCGCACCGATGCGATCAGATGATCGGTGGCAAAGGGCTTGGCAATGAAATCATAAGCGCCCTGTTTCAGCGCCCCGACAGCCATGGCGATATCGCCATGGCCGGTCATCAGGATAACGGGCAAGTCCGGATCGCGCGCCAGCACGGCTTCCAGCAGATCGTGCCCATCGATGCGCGGCAGACGGATATCGCTGACGATCACGCCGGGCAATGCGGTTGCAAGGCTTGCCAGCGCCGATTGCCCGTCACCATGCGTCTCCACGTCGAAGCCCGCTATAGCAAAGGAATCCGTGAGTGCGGCATTGAAGGGGCCGTCATCCTCGACCAGAAGAACTTTCTGCGACGCTTCCAGGGTCATGCTCGCCTCACCGTCATTACGAAAGCCGCGCCACCGAGCGGCGAAGGGCCGATGGTCAATGATCCGCCGAGATCATTCATAATATCCTGGGCAATCCCGAGTCCGAGACCAAGTCCATCGGGCTTGCCGGTAACGAACGGACGGAATATTTCCCTGGTCAGTGCCGGATCGATACCGGGACCATTATCGGCGACAGTCAGTTTCACCATATCCTTTTCGACAGCGTCCACGAGCAGAGCAACATGCGGATCCTCGATACCGGCAACGGCATCGATGGCGTTTTGCATGAGATTGACGAGGACCTGCTCCAGCCGCACCCGTTCGGCAAGCACATGGGGCTGGCCCTGCGCCGGCAGATCCAGCCGCACGCCGGCTTTGCGAAACCGATTCCCCACCAGCAGCAAGGCGCCCGCGATGACGGCATCGAGCGGCTCCGCTCCGGCTGCGCGCCGTCCCCGGCGTGAAAAACGCCGCATCTCCTGCGTGATCGTGCCGATGCGCGCTGTCACTTCGACCGCGGCATCCAGATTGGCGCCAACGCGATCGAGGCGATTGGCCGCGAGATGATGGCGCGCATTCTCGGCAAGGGTGCGGATGGTCGCGACAGGCTGGTTGATCTCATGCATCAACCCCGCCGTGATCGAACCGACGGAAGCAAGCCGGTTCGCCTGGGCAAGTTCCTCACGGGCATCGCGATACCGATCCTCGGCGCGCGCGCGTTCAGCCATCTCGTCGTGCAGCTCGGCCGTGCGTGCGGCGACGGCCTCCTCAAGCGCTCGCCGATCATCCGCTGCTCTGGCCGCTCGGGTCATCCGCCACCAGATCGCAGCGACGATGGCGGCCAAACCCACGATGACGGGCAAAGCCAGCAGCCAGGCCTGCGCCTGCGCCTCCTGCAGCGCCGCGCGGGTGTCGAGAAGATGCAGGAGACGCAGATGCGTCCCGGCCACCGGCTGCTCCGCAGCAATCATGATCCGACCGCGCGGATCGCGTATTCGACCGGCCTGCTCGACGCGATAATTCCCCTGCCCAAGGGCGGCGTCGCGATATTGGCCGCTTGCGGCGATGCCGGCCCGGACTTCGGGGGACAGAGGTGCAAGCGTCGTCAGCACCTGTGACGGGTCGGATGCGGCAAGGATGATCTGATGTTCGTCGACGACAAACGTTTTTCCGCGATCGTTCGCCCAGATCCGCGACACCGCGTCGAACTCGAATTTGACCACGACGACTCCCGCCGGAGCAGCGGCATCGCCGACCCTGCGAGCCAGAAACAGGCCCGGCCGGCCGCTGATGGCTCCAGCACCGTAATATTCCGCCGTGCCGTCTTTCAGCGCCTCGGAAAAATAGGGACGAAAGCTGAAGTTCTTGCCGACGAAACTGTCTTCTGTTCCCGCATTCGACGCGGAAATGACAAGTCCCTTCTGATCGACGAGATAGATGATATAGGCGCCGGTTTCCCGCGCCAGAAAGCCAAGCTTTTCGTCAAGTCGGCGGGCGGCATCCGTTGTGGGGCTCGCGAGCGCCTCACCAAGATCGCGATATTCGCCGAGCACGATTGGAAGAAGCCGGAAGCGCGCCAGCTCACTGTCGAGCAGGCGGATATGCTGGACCGCAAGCCCGCTCGCCTCCGCATCCAGCCGCCTGAGAGCGTCCTGACGCGCAAGCGAAAGCGCCGCATACCAAATGCCCGCGGCAGCGGCTAAACCGGCCACCACCAGCAGCACAATTCGCTTCAGACCTGTTCCGTTCATTTGTGCAGAATATTGCACAAACCCCGAAATAGCCATGCAGAATCTTGCGCGTAGTTTTCCAAGAGCGACGATATCATCCTGAGAAAAATGAAATATATCAATAGAATATCCTGAGTGGCCCTTAAATCTCGTGCACCGCGCTTTCCTCGCATATCAATAGCACCACTGGGAGAGTGGGCCTTCAATACGCAGAACCGTCGGATGTCGGTCGGTCAATGGCATTGCGGATATCGCCTTGATAGTTGCCGCCAGCCAACCGAATGCGCAAGGCCTTCCCTGGCGAACCCGTCGTGTGCAACGCCATTGCTGCATAACGACGATCCGAAGCAAGAACGGGAGGAGAGGAACAATGCTGAATACACTGGATCCCATCACGACGACGGCGGCGACGGAGGCAGCCGCGCGGCGTCAACGTCTGAAATCGATCATCGGCGGCTCCACCGGCAATCTAGTCGAATGGTTCGACTGGTATGTCTATGCGGCCTTCGCGCTCTATTTCGCACCGCATTTCTTCCCGGCCGGCGACCAGACCGCACAGCTATTGAATTCGGCAGCGGTTTTTGCCGTGGGTTTCATCATGCGGCCGATCGGCGCCTGGATCATGGGGCTCTATGCCGACCGCAAGGGCCGCAAAGCCGGCCTCGCCCTGTCGGTGACGTTGATGTGCGCGGGGTCGCTGATTATCGCGCTGACGCCGGGATATGAAACCATCGGCGTTGTGGCGCCGGCACTTCTGGTCCTCGCTCGCCTGATGCAGGGCCTCTCCGTCGGCGGTGAGTACGGCGCCTCGGCGACCTATCTTTCCGAAATGGCCGGCCGCCAGCGCCGCGGATTCTTCTCATCCTTTCAGTATGTCACGCTGATCTCGGGTCAGCTTCTTGCCATCGCGCTCCTGATCCTGTTGCAGGCCGTGATGACGACGGAAGCGTTGAACGCCTGGGGATGGCGCATTCCCTTCTTCATGGGAGCAGCGCTTGCAGTCGTGGTTTTCTGGCTACGGCGCGGCCTTGCCGAAACCGAGAGCTTCAAGAATATGCGCGTGAGCAACACGCAGAAGTCCGGCTTCTGGATGCTCATCACCCGCCACCCCAAGGAAACCGCACTGGTCATGCTGCTGACGGCCGGCGGCACACTCGCCTTCTACGCCTATTCGATCTACATGCAGAAATTCCTGGTCAACACCTCCGGGTTCAGCCGGGAAACGTCGAGCGAGATCAACGCAATCACGTTGTTCATCTTCATGCTGCTGCAGCCGATCGCAGGCGGGCTTTCCGACAGGATCGGCCGCAAGCCGCTGATGATCGGCTTCGGCCTTTGTGGCGTCCTGTTTACCTATCCGATCTTCTCGGCGCTCGAAACCACGAAAGATCCTCTCATCGCCGGCCTGCTGGTCATGGGCGCATTGGTCATTGTCACCGGCTACACATCGATCAATGCGGTCGTGAAGGCGGAGCTGTTTCCTGCCCATATCCGAGCTCTCGGCGTCGCGTTGCCCTATGCCCTCGCCAATACGCTCTTCGGCGGCACAGCCGAATTTGTGGCGCTGAAATTCAAGAGCAGCGGCTGGGAACAGGGTTTCTACTGGTATGTGACGGCGATGATCGGCATTTCGCTCATCGTCTATCTCTTCATGCGGGATACGGCCCGAGACAGCGCCATCCAGGAAGATTGAGAGGATCGCCCAACCGTCGTCATGTCGGCCGGTGAGACCGGCCAATGCACGGGGAAACCAAAAACGGCGAAGCATCCATCCGCACTTCGTGAGCCGGATGGATGCAGTCGGGCCGGCCAATTATTGCGTCAGTGCACCAGTCCATGGCTTTTCTTGCGTTCGTTCAGCAGGTGAATGAAAGTAATTCCCTGCTCCAGCAGCAGTTCGGCCGCTTTCAGATCATTCGGGCCGAGATCGGACGAACAGCCGCGAAGATTGCAAGCCAGAAACAGGGAATTGGTGACGGCAAGCGTATCGCCGTCCTCCTCGGCCTCTTCGGCAGTGGCTTGCAGTACATCCGCAACGGCTGCCATAAGATCGGCCCGCTCCTGCAGGTTCATTTCACCAAGACTTTTCGTGATCTCATTCATGGCTTCTCCTTGGCGCGCACGATTGCCCACGGCATCGGTCGGTATCGGCGCGGCTCACAACGTGGAAATGATTGGAATGCGATTGGTAAGTAAAATATGGCGATGAGCACGCGAAGCAGCAAGGCATGGCTTCCATGTTGGAAACGCATGGCATTGCTGTTGGTTCACCATGCATGAGATGGGATGTCGGCGCTCTCAGGATCCAGCCTGAAGTCTCGTCTATACTCGACGATTTTAAAGTCGTGCTATCCAGTCGTGGTCCGGATGCAATCGTTTGAGGCAGAGGCGTAAGTCTGCTCTTCCTGAAACGACATGTCCGGGGCCGATCATCCGGCCCCGGATACAAGATACCTCCACTGCAAACCGCTCAACGCGGACGGCGGATCGCCCGCAGTTTGCCGCTACCGCCGCCACCGGCGTAGAAGCGATCCTTGCCATCGGATTCCAGGCCGGAAACGCCGGTACCCTCGGGCATTTCCAGCCGCTCCAAAACCTCGCCGGTCACCGGATCAACACGGCGGACGTCGCTTTCGTCGCCCTCCCAGGTGCCGTGCCATAGCTCGCCATCCACCCATGTCACGCCCGTGACGATGCGGTTGGATTCGATGGTGCGCCGGATAGCGCCCGTTTCGGGATCGATTTCATAGATCTTGCGGCCGCGATGCTGCCCGACCCACAGGCTGCCCTCGCTCCAGGCAAGGCCTGAATCGCCGCCATGGCCGGGCGCCGGTATCGTGGAGAGTATCTTGCCGGTTTTCGGGTCGACCTTATGAATCTGGTCTTCGGCGATCTGGTAGAGGTAACGGCCGTCGAAGGCGGTGCCGGCGTGCGAGGCAACATCGATCGTGCGCACTTGCTCGCCGCTTTCGGGGTTGAGGGCATGCAGCTTCTCGCCGGAGGCGAACCACACGTGCTGGCCGTCGAAGGTGACGCCGTTTACGCGCGGCGCATTGTCGAAAGGGCCATATTCGCGAATGATTTCCGCTTGGGACTTTTTCATGCTTCCATCCTCCGGTCGGGATCGGTTGAGTGTCGATAATAATTAAGAAGCCTAATCGCTCGGCAGCGGTCCCGGGAGTAACAATGTTGTCGGGAAGCCGACGACAGGCGGCATCATCCAGCGACAGGCCCGTCCGTTGCCGACGCTTTGCACCATCCCTGTCGCCGCAAGCGCGTCGAGCGCACGCTGCACGGTACGCGGACTTGTCGACAGGGCAATCGACAATGCCGAACTCGACCAAGCCTCGCCATCCGAAAGCAGGGCAAGCACAGAGGCATGCTCGACCTCGACCGGTGGTGCCAGCACGACGACATCACCTGGCAGCCGAGGCGTCAGCACGAAACCTTCCGCCGTCGCGCTGATCTCTGCGAGCGGCTCCAAGGCGGCGCGAAGCCTGCCGACCTCCACACGCAGCCGCGCCCTGTGGGATTCGTCGGCATGGCGGGCACCGAATGCACGGGAAAGCAAAAGCGCCCGCGGCGCGTCGGCAGGAGCCGCTTCAGCAAGCACGCGCGCAAGGGCAAAAAGCACGGGCCGGCTCGCAAGCGATATGATGTCTCCGGCGCGGCGCACGACGTTGCGGCAGGCGTCCACGACCAAGGCATCGGACGCCAGAAGCGCCTCGACCTCATCCAGCGACAATGGTCTTTCGCCTCCTTTAGCCAACAGGCGCGCGGCCGGTTCATCGAGTATGCGCGCCGCATCCTGCACCTCGACGGTGAGCGCAGGAATTCCTGCCTTCCGTGCCGCTTCCGCCGCACGCGTCAGAGCGGCACGTGCCGGCCCGATACGCAGGCGGCGGATGGCAATGCCGGCAACCGCCAGCTCATGACTTGCCCTTACGGCGGGCGGCAGTGGCGATGGGTCGAGCCTCGCCAGCAAGCGCTCCGCCTCGTCCAGATGACCGATGAGCAGCAGGCGGCGTATCTGCAAAGTGCGGGCATGAGCGGCGTTGATGCGATCGCCATGTTTTTCGAGAGCGGCCCGCGCCGTCTCCAGCGCCTTTTCCGGCCAGCCAAGGTCGCGTGAGACAAGGGCGATCTCCGCCTCGGCAACCACGCAACGGGCGCGGGCGATGGCCTCGCGCGGACCGAAGGCACGTGCGGCACTCTTCAGAAGGGTCTTGGCGCGGGCGAGATCGCCGAGCTGGGCCATGGCTATGCCGCGAAGTGCCAGCGCCGGAGCATCGTCGCGCAATGCGACGCGCTTCAACGCTCCCAGCACATCTCCGGCAGCGAGCGCCTGGGCAGCCGCGACGATCAGCGAGTCCATCGAAATCCCGTCACACTTGTAACTCCCACCCCTTCGCACTCCAGCCGTAAGGTATCGCACATCGGCAGGCAAGACGCAGCGCCGACAGGACAGATGTCGCTGACAAGAGGAGATCAATCATGACGATGCATGCGACTGGAACACGCAAAGATTGGCTTGCGGCACGACTTTCCCTGCTGGAGCAGGAAAAGGAGCTGACGCGGCGCAGCGACGAGATCGCCGCCCGCCGCCAGGAGTTGCCCTGGGTGAAGGTGGAAAAGGACTATCGGCTCGAGACCAACCAGGGTGTCGTTCCGCTCTCGGGCCTCTTCAAGGGGCGCTCGCAGCTTCTCGTCTATCATTTTATGTTCGGGCCGGACTATACGGCCGGTTGCCCATCCTGCTCATCGATCGCGGATGGTTTCAACGGCATTGCGGTGCATCTTGAAAATCACGACGTCGCCTTCTCGGCCATTTCCCGGGCACCGCTCGAAAAGCTGCAGGAATTCAAGCAACGCATGGGCTGGACCTTCGACTGGGCCTCTTCGGGAAACAGTGATTTCAATCATGATTTCAATGTCTGGTTCACGCCGGAAGAACAGAGCGGCGGCAAAATCGAATATAATTATCGTCGCGAGCCGCCAATGCTCGATGCTCAGGCGGGCAAGACGATACAGCAATGGGAGCTGCGCGGCAGCGAAGGTCCGGTTGAACTGATGGCGTCAATGACGGGGACGGATATCGCGACCTACACGCGGGATCGACCCGGCGTCAGCGCCTTCGCCATGCAGGACGGAGACGTCTATCATACCTATTCCTCCTATGCCCGCGGCCTTGATGGTCTCTGGGGCATGTACCAGTGGCTCGACCGCGCGCCGCTGGGCCGCAACGAGACCGGCGTGTGGTGGAAACATCACGATCGCTACGGGGCAAACTGATGTTGCGCCTATCCGAAAGCAATGAAGGGGACGGCGTGCATCTCGCCGCCCCCAACCTGCCCGTCACCGCCAGCCGATGGCTGGCGCTGGCGGCAGCGCCGAGCTTCGCCCTCATGACCGTGCTGTCGGCCTACGGTGCGGGCGGCGATATGATCTGCTCGGCGCAAGGCGGTTCGATGCTCGGCGGGATGGTACCGATGTATCTACTTATGAGCCTGTTTCATTGCGGCCCCTGGCTGAGGTTGCTTGCAAGACAGGAACATCGCGCTCGCGCGCCGGGCTAAGTCCCGGCGGCATTGACCAGTCTGAAAGAAAATCCACGACAGACGGCAAACGAGGGATCGATCGCCGTCTGTCGTAATTGATCGGCAGGTAAGTTCCTGCGGCTCTGTCAGAAACGTTGCGGCGAGAAGGGTGCCAGATCGATCGCCGGCCTCTGCCCCGTTAAAAGGTCGGCGACCAGGCGTGCGGTGCCGGCCGATTGGGTCAGGCCGAGATGGCCGTGGCCGAAGGCATAGATCACATCCAGCGTAACCCTGGCCTGGCCGATAGCGGGGAGGCTATCCGGCAGCGACGGCCGGAAGCCCATCCACTGCACCCCGCCCTCCGGTTTGAAACCGGTCAGGAAAGTGCGGACCTTCTGAAGCATGGCCTCGGAGCGGCGAAAATTCGCAGGCAACTCCAATCCACCCAGTTCCACCGCGCCGCCGACGCGAATGCCGGTGGAAAGCTTGCTGACGACGAAGCCATGGCCGCCGAAGGTTATCTGCGTGCGCAGATCGAAGGCATCGGCCGGAAGCGTCGTGTTATAGCCACGTTCGGTCTCAAGCGGGATGCGCTCGCCGAGCGTTTTGGCGATCCGATGCGAGAAGGCACCGGCAGCCAGGACGACCTTGCCGCTCTGGCGCAGTTTTCCATCCGCCGTCGCCACCTCGACACCCGCAGGGATCGCACGAAGCGCGGAGATATCAGCCGCCTCGATGACACCGCCGTGGCTGCGAAAATGCTCAGCCAGCGCCAGCGTATAAAGCTTTGGGTCGGCAATGGAATACCAGCCGGGCGTGAAGGTACCGAGTATAAAGCGCGACGCCAGCCCCGGCTGAATCGCCGCCATCTCGTCGGCTTTCAGGTGCTGAAATTCGATGCCGTGATTTCGGCGTGCGTCCCAACCGGGCAGCGAAGCACGGAATTCCGCCTCGCTTTCATAGACCTGCAGATTGCCCTCCTTGCGCAGCATCGAGAGCGTATCGGTGGCAGCGAGGAAAGGCTCCAGTTCCGCCTTGGACAGATCCATGAGGCTTGTCTGGGCCGCGATGGAATGGGCAACGCGCGACGGCTGGCAGGCGCGCCAAAACCGAAACATCCAGGGCGCGATCCGCAGCGCATAGGCGGGGGGCACGGAGAGCGGCCCAAGCGGATCGAGGAGCCACTTGGGCGCTTTCTTCAGGATACCTGGAGAGGCAAGCGGCAGGATATCGGTGAAAGCGAAAGCGCCGGCATTCCCCGCCGATGCGCCTGCGGCCGGTCCCTCGCGATCGAGGACCACAACCTGCAAGCCGCGCTTCTGAGCCGCGATCGCAGTGGAAAGACCAATCACGCCGGCCCCGATGACGATAACGTCCGGTCTGCTCATCTCTGTATTTCCGCAATCTGCGTCGCTCCGCCGGCAAACGCTATTCCAGAGCTCAGGCTGATCATGGGCATCCCTCCTCCCGGCACGGGATCAAGCGCGGATATCGATAGGTTAAGCAATTATCGTCAAGCGTTATGGCAAACCGAAATGCGCGACGAAATAGCGAACCCGCATGTCGATTTTTTGTATTCTTTTTGTATTTATAATTTCCATGTTTATGATGCAAGCAAGCATAATAAGGGAGAACCGAAATTGACCGATGTGACCACCCTGACATCCGCTGCACTGCAAAGCCGCGTCGAATTGATCCTTTCCAAAGCCGGCTTCAATGCACAACAGGGAGCTGCGATCGCACGGACGATCGTCGCGGGCGAACGGGACGCCTGCAAATCGCATGGCATCTATCGCATCGAAGGCGTGCTGCGCACGGTCAAGGCCGGCAAAGTTCGGCCGGATGCAGTGCCCGAACTGGAGCACCTAGCCGACTCGGCCATCGTTCGCGTGGATGCCAGGAGCGGCTTTTCCAATGCCGCCTTCGAGCTCGGCGTAACTGTACTTGCCGAACAGGCTCGCCATTTCGGCATTGCTGCACTTGCTATTAACGACTGCACGCATTTCGCAGCACTCTGGCCGGAGGTGGAAGCGCTGACGGAGCGTGGCCTTGCCGCCTTTGCCATGTGCCCCAGCTATGCCACCGTCGCGCCCGCAGGGGGCACGGCGCCGCTGCTGGGAACCAACCCATTCGCCTTCGGCTGGCCGCGCCTCGACAATCCGCCTTACGTCTTCGACTTCGCGACTTCGGTTGCGGCGCGCGGCGAGATCGAATTGCATCGGCGCGCCGGCAAGCCTTTGCCTGAGGGTTGGGCGATAGATACCGATGGTCAGCCGACGACCGATCCGGAAGCGGCGCTCGCGGGCGCTATGCTACCGTTTGGCGGTCACAAGGGTTCGGCGATCGGCACCATGATCGAACTTCTGGCTGGCATCATGATCGGTGATTTCACCAGCCGCGAGGCACTCGATTATCTCGGCTCGACCGCGTTTGCGCCACGCCACGGCGAACTCATCGTCGCCTTCTCGCCAGAGGCTTTTGCGGCGGGTCGACCAGGAAACCCGCTTGCCCGTGCCGAAGTGCTGTTCGAAGCAATTGTCGGCCAAGGCGCGCGCTTGCCCTCGCAACGTCGTTTCGACGCTCGCGCCCGTGCGGAAAAGGATGGTATCCCGCTGACATCAGAGGAGATGCGCCAGCTCGATCGCCTGGAGGAGCTGGGCCTCGATGCCGTGGCCTGAGCGACGTTGAAATGCAAGTGAAGGCCAGAACAAGATAAAAGAGGCCCCGGAGCCTCTCGCATATCGAGCCTAAAGCGCGTCGCGATCTTTCAGATTCGCTTCCCGCGCTTTAGGTCCTTCATTTTGCGCATGTCGTTGTCGCAAAACCGCTGCACACTTTTGCGCGACATGCTCTAAGCTGATCGTAACAGCTTAGGCCTTATACTTTTCCACGGCGCCGGGAAGCCTGCTCCACTCGGCGTACCAGCTGTTGAACAGCTTGAACTGCGTCTCGACATAGCCGCGCTGGCTCTCATTCAAGACATCGCTTTCATTGAAATGAAGCTCGTATTCCTTGTCGCCCTTCAGCACCATCATGTACTTGAAAAAGAGAACCAGATCCGGACCTTCATCGAAAGAAGACAGGACGGCAAGCGCCTGCTCCAGCTCGAGCGCGCGCTGACGCGCATCGACATCGCCCTTGGCGGCAGCCTGCGCGAGATTGCAGAGATGGATGACTTCCTTGGGCAGAACGTTGCCGATGCCGGTGATAGCACCGGTCGCGCCGCAATTGACGAAGCCGTGGAAGACCGCGGTATCGACGCCGATCATGAGTGATACCTCATCGTCGCGGCTGGTGATGTTCTCGGCAGCATAGCGCATGTCGGCGGGGCCGCCGAATTCCTTAAAGCCCACGAGGTTCGGATGCTCGGCACGCAGCGCAAAGAACAGATCGGCACGCGTGGCAAACCCATAATAAGGGCTGTTATAGATAACGGCGGGAAGATCGGGCGCGGCTGACAAGATCGCCTTGAAGTGCGCCTTCTGCGCGGCAATCACAGAGCCGCGCGACAGCACGCGGGGGATCACCATCAGGCCCTTGGCGCCCACTTTCTGGGCATGCGAGGCATGGGCAACGGCCGAGGCCGTATTGACGGCGCCGGTGCCAACGACGACAGGTACGCCTGCCTGGGTCAGCCGTTCTACCCCTTCCATGCGCTGCGCATCGGTCAACAGCGGCCAATCGCCCATGGAGCCGCAATAGACGACAGCCGACATGCCCTCGGCAATGAGCTGCTTGCCCTTGCGCACGAGCGCATCGAAATCGGGGCTGCGATCGGCCTTGCACGGGGTCATCAAGGCAGGGATTACGCCGGAGAAAATGCTTGCGGTCATCTGTCTATCCTCTTGTGGCTTGGGCTCGAGTGGATCGGCAACCCAGCCGCATTCGCCGCCACGCCTCACCGTCTGTGCAGCATTCATACAGCCTTGTATTTAATTTGTCGACAAGAAATATGCAGACTAAAGACTGACCTCGAGACGCTCTTCGCGCGTCAGCAGTTTCTGGATCTGACTGACGATCTGTTCGGCATGTTCGCGCGCGAGACGCTCCGCAAGCTCCGTATTCCGCGCCTCGATCGCGGCAATGATTTCATCGTGCTCCTCGACGAAGCGGCGCGGCAGCTGATCGTTGTAGGATTGGTAATAAAGGCGCAGGAGGCGCCGGCCCTCGTTCAGCAAACGCGAGAAGAGGCTGGTGAAATAGGGATTGCGCCCGGCCTCTGCGATCGCAAGATGCAGCGCGGCATTGGTCGAGATCATGGCAAGCGCATCCTGCGCTTCGACCGCATTGGCGAATTCAGCCTGGAGAGCCCTCACGGTTTCCAGATCCTCCGGACGGTGATATTTCGCCGCGAGCTGCGTCGTGACCCGATACATCAACACCAGCGCATCGAAATAGCTGTGCATGTTGAGGAAGTCGATCTGCGACACCATGGTCGAGCGATTGGGCAGCGTATCGATCAGCCCCTCGCCCGCCAGCCGCACCAAGGCTTCACGGATCGGCGTGCGCGACATGCCGAAACGTTCGGAAAGCTGCACCTCGTCGATGGGGCTGCCTGGCGGCAGCTCCAGATCCAGAATCTCGTCACGCAAGATATCGTAGACCACCTTTACGCCGGAGCCGCGCTTGCGCTCGTTTCGGAGGCTTGTTTCATGATCCATGGCTGGCTGACCTCTTCTTTCAGCGAGAGAAGTAAAGGGGCCTGCCAGGTAAATCAACGGCGCTTCCGAGCCTTCGCTAAAATCGAGACTCGGCTTCGCGCATATTCAGCGGCGCCGCAAGCTGCGGTCTTCACAGACCACCTCTTCCGGCGCCGGCGCATCACGATCTGTGTGTAAATGGGCAAATAGTGCGGCAAGCTTCGAATTATGATGAAGCCGCGTCATACCTGCCCGGCCGGAGTGCCCACTTTGCGGCAAGCACGCTGCCTGGCCCGTGCACCGCTGCGAAGAGCAGCCCCGCAAGGAAAACGAAATGGTCTACGAAAAAGCCGAATTCGGCCTGGTTGCCGGCCCAGCGTGCCGGACCGTGGAACGAGAATCCGAGGAAGATGACATAGACGGCTGCCGCGAGCGCCGCCGGGGTAAACAAGGCACCGGTCAAGAAGGCAATGACGAGCAGCACTTCAAGGATCGCCGCACACCAGGCCAGGAATAATGGGAACGGGAAACCGGCGGCGGCGATATAGCCGGCGGTCGCGCCCATATCCATGAATTTGAACGAGGCGGCCATCACGAAGACGGCGGCGAAGATCAGGCGAGCGACGAGAATGGCGGCAATCTGCCAAACTGATTGAGCGTTTTCCACGATATTCCTCCAGATTGAAGCGGTTGATGCTCCAAGGACGACCGACAGAAGGCGATTCCGACAAGCGGAAGAAAATTATTTTGATAGTGCAACCGCCGGCGGATAAAGAAACTGATCGAAGCCGTTTTCGTCAGCTCAGCGCCCCGCATCCTGCCGCAAGCCAGGATTGAACCTTGCAGAAAGAGCCTGCAAAGATTGACCCTTTTCGTCGCCTATGCGGCAAGAGTTACCCCAGGCTCAGACCCTGCGACATTTTCGCGGGACCGCTTGTTACGAATTCGGGATTGAGAGAGGATGCGCCGCGTACGCGCTACCTATCGCGGCGCCGCAAAAACTAGCCAGCCAACTATGAAAATCTCGTTAACCAAACTTGCTGCAGAACAACGCACCTCATATATGGACGTCGGCTTGGCGTGAGGGCGAACAAGCAGCGGCGGATTTCGTTGCCGTCTCGTCAAAATCACTTCACAATCAAACCGTAATGGAATTGCACGCAGAGGAACGATTTGATGGAAGAACCCTGGACGACCAATCGCGAGCCGATCGTGGCGACGGAGCTCGACATCAAGAAGGCGGCTGCGATCAACACGCTCCTGCTTCACCCCATCGGCATTCTGCCCGTCAAGGCCGGCGATCCAATTCGTCCCTTTGCGCTGGGTCTCTGGAATGAAATCCGTCCGCTTTTGAAGCCTGATGTACCAGTCATGTCGCTTCGTCGCGCCACCAGCGCGTTTCTGCATTCCAAGCGATATTATCATGCCTGCGCTCTGTTGGATTCCATGCGTCACGATCTCGCCGGCAATCCCATCGAGCCGCTTTCGGCAGAGGACAGACTTGCCGCGCAGCAGCGCCTAATCGCGCTGCGTCAAACACACGCCAAGGCGGCAACTCGGCCCGAAGAGCCGCCCCCGCCGCCGGCAGTGAACAAAGCGGAACTCATTCGAGCCTCCCTGCTGGGTAGACGATCCGACCGCGCCGCTCGCTGACGCACCTGAGGCGCGCCTCCTATACTTTCTCATTTTATTGCCGGGAGGCCGCAGCGGAAGCGCCGTTCGTTCTTCCGTGAGGATAGTGCGCCGTGTTCGCCGCACGGCCGCCTTTCGAGATAACATTTGCCAAATCTCGCCTGCTCGACACAGTCGATGATTCCCCTGGCTATTCGCGCCCCTTTGGGTTTGAAGAGCGGTCACATCGTGCCATGGGATAAGCTCGATGTGACGGATCCCGGCCATCTGGAGCTGAAATGCACCATCGCGGAGCGCGACGCGAAGCCTCGATGAGCATGCGCATGACCTCCCGATGATGTCTGTGCATGATCGCCTTCCACTTCGAATTGCCTGCCAAACGATACAACCGGACCCAAGACTAGGAATATCGATTGGTTAAGAGCGAATAATGCGCTAACTTAGCGTTGCAGAATATTTGGATTGCCAAGATGTTTGACGCCAAGAAATTCATGTTGTCTGGATTATCATCTGCTGTTGGCAGATTTCATAAGAATAAAACTCTGCAAAAAGCTATTTTCAACGCCATTCGCCTGAACAGAGCGGAAATAGCCGATGTCATACTGGACGACAATGCCCGGTTCCTCAGCTATTGCCTGGCCAGGCGAAGCTGGTCGCACGCGCAGATTCTGCAGGATCTCTGGGTCTGTTTCGAGCTTGCAGAGAAAAGAAATGGATTTTTCGTGGAATTCGGCTCGACCAATGGCTTGAAGAATAGCAACAGCTGGCTCCTTGAAAAGAAGTTCGGCTGGAATGGGATCCTCGCCGAGCCGAACCCGATCTGGCATTCCGATCTGGCGGCCAACAGATCCGCCTCCATCGAGCATCGATGCGTATCATCGCGTTCCGGCGCGACAGTCAAGTTCATCGTTACGGATGAAACGGACCCGGAATTGAGCTCCATTGCAGATTTTTCTCAGGGAGATCATTTTTCCGGCGTTCGCAGTCAGGGGAGACAGATCGAGGTAGAGACCATATCGCTGGACGACCTGCTTGATACCTACAATGCGCCAACCGTCATCGACTACTTTTCGATAGATACGGAAGGCAGTGAGCTGGACATACTTTCTGCCTATAGTTTCAGCCGTGAATTTCAGCTCATTTCCGTGGAGAATAATCCCAAGACCGAAACGGCGATCCAGACGCTCCTTGAGGGCAAGGGATACAGGCGCGTATTTCCGCAGTTCTCGCAATGGGACGGCTGGTATGTTTCGCGGACGCTCAGAAGCGGAGAAACGCCAAAAATTATAGCGCCTGAATCCTGAGCGACGCACGGCCTCCCTTGCAAAACAAAGGCACAGATCATCAGCGCGGCTTTTCTTTCAGTCCCGCATCCCGGGGCGAGCTTTGTCGACACCTCCGCGCTCAGCTTTCGCAGAAAGCCTTGCATCCGAACGGGCTTGAAACAGATCGCTGGTGAAAAGGTCCGACCCGTTCCTCGAGTTCGACCTGCCGATATCTCGTCCGAGCACTTTTACATAGATGACGTAAAGTAACATGCGCGGAAAAATATACCCAGCCTCGAGCACGGCAGCCAGAATGAAAGACCATACTAAGATGTCGAGTGCAGAGCTACCAGAGCCGATATTGGAAAGTGCGTAGCCGACCATCACAATGAGGACGATGATCGTAAAAAGCAGAATTGGTACTCTTAGGGCACATAAAGCCCCGACTACGAAAGAGACAATGAGACCCCAAGCCATCAAACGTCTAGCTCCGAGTAGTTCATCTTCGATCAAAAATAATACCTATTCATAGTATCCGTGATCTGCGCCTCTGGGACAAGTCGAATATTTCCAGCTTATGCGGTTATACGCCCAATTTTCAGAGAAAGACTGACGACGAGAGCAAAATTACTACTCTGAGATGATTATTGGCTGCGATCGATACGCGCATAATGCGAAAGCCACTCTCAAAGCATCCTCTGCTTGCAGGCCTTTTGGAGGATTTGCCCGAATCTACGGAACCGTCTTGTCATCACGGAGACAATGCCGGGCCTAACCCATTGTCTGTCGTTTGAGTCAGCGCCTGCGGCTTTTCATCTTCGACGCGAATGACATCGCCGGGCGCGACCGGGTCATTGTCGCTCGCAGCCATGCTATGTAAGCTGCCGTCGACGATACGATCGATCGTGGTCTTGAGCGTGCGTCGCGGATCCTCGCTTGCCAGACTTGCCGCAGCCGCGGGGGCACGCGCTTGAATATTGTCGAGCAGAGCTTGGGTCGTTGCTGACTTCTCCCTGTTGGCGGCGAGGCGATCGCGCACATCTGCCGCCTCGGTCAATGCCTGCGTACGATAACGATTGCTGACATCGGCAATATCGCCATCCGCCTTCGCGATGTCCTGCCGTGCCTTGAGATTGGCAAGTGCCACGTCAAGGTTCTGGCTTTCGAGCTGGGCCAGGTTCTGATTGGCGTTAAGCTCGCGCGATGACACAGTCAACCCCTGGGCGATCAGCTTGTTGACCGTCCCGACATCCTTGTTGGCAAGCTCTATCTGCTTTGCAAGCGAGGCGGCTTTCGAGGTGAGAGCTTCGATCTGATTGCTGGCGAGAAGCTTTGCCTGGTTCAGCGCATCGGTCTCGGTGCGCAAGGAGCGCTGTCGCGTATCGAACAAATCCTGCTCTTCGTCCATCATGCGGGCGATAAGCGGATCGACTGCGCGCTGCATCAACTCCGGCGGAAAGCTGATCGAGGGCTTGTTATCGATGACGGCGTCCAGACGCGCCTGCCGCGCCAGAAGGCTGAGCCGCTCGACATCCAAAGAGCGCAGATCACCCCGGGCGACCACGGCCTCTCGCTGCAGACCGACAAGCGTCGGGTCAGTGACACCGAATGTCCCTCCGGCCATGCTGAGGGCCTGAATGACCGTAAGGCCAGGACTGTAATCATAACGCCCGGGCTTGGCCACCAGACCGGTCAGGAAGAATGGCCGGTATTGCGCCACCTCCACCGATGCGTTGGGACGCTTTTGCATGCCGACCTGCGTCTTCAACCGCTCGCCGATGCTCTCGGCGACCTGCTCGGAAGTCATACCGGCTGCCGGTACGGTCCCGATGATAGGCAGCGACAGGTTACCCGATGCTGATATGACAAATTCGCCGGTCAACGGCTCCCATTCGACAGCGGAGCCGGCCATCGGACGCCATTCATATACGCGTATGCGCAATTTGTCCTGAGGCCCGAGGATATAGTCATCCGCATGAGCGCTCGACAAGCCCAGCACGAAAGCCATGCCAATCGTAGCCAGAATGGACAACCCATATCCGGGACGCCGATTATTTTTCTCGGCTATATTGCCATGGCCCCCTGCCCTTCGCACCGATCTATTCAGCTCCATGGCTTCCACTCCTACTCGACGGCGAAGGCGCCTTATTGAATGCCGCACTTCCCATCATACACCTAGCCATGAACGACTTTTGGCTGTTCACCGGTCGATCTGTTGACGAAGGACGCAAATCTTCTCATGAAGATTTCGGTTCTGAATTCCGCAGCGCGCGCAACGGCATCACCTGGACGGAGATCCATACGCTCGAGATGCTCCACCGCTTCGATCAATGCATCGACTGTCTGGGACTCGAAAAAGATCCCTGTCTTTCCGGCAACGACCGTTTCTGTTGCCCCTCCGCGATTGAACGCAATAACCGGCCGACCGCTCGCCATTGCTTCGACGGGTACGATTCCAAAATCCTCTTCGCCCGGAAAGACCAATGCCTTGCAGCGCGCATATTGCTCCTGCAGAACCCGAAACGGCTGCGGCCCCATCATCGTCACCGTCGGCCCCGCCATTTTCTGCAATCGTTCCAGCATCTCGCCGCCGCCGATAACGACAAGCTTCATCTTCATTTGGTTGAACGCCTCGACGGCAAGGTCCGGTCGCTTGTAGCTGACGAGTTCGCCAACCATAAGATAATGATCGCCGACTTCCGACTGAGCCACAGGATGAAATGCAGACGTGTCGACCGGCGGATGGATGATTTCGGCATCTCGCCGGTAGTAGCTCTTGATACGCCGGGCAACTGTCAGCGAATTTGCAGCAAAATCATCGACGCGATTGGCGGTAGCCACGTCCCATGTTCTTAGATAATGGGCGAGCGGCGGCATCATCAGGCGCGTCATGAGGCCGGAGCTATCGTAATAGCTATTATACATGTTCCAGATATACCTCATCGGCGAATGGCAGTAACACACATGCAGAGCCGTTGAATTGGGTATTATTCCTTTGGCTGGCCCTGATTCACTGCTGATAACGAGATCATATTCATTCAGGTTGACCTGCTCGAGCGCCATGGGCATCAACGGAAGATATTTCTTATACATCCGCTTCGCATAGGGAAGCCGATCTATGAATGTCGTATGGACGCGATGCTTTTTGATGGTTTCGGAGATAACAGATGGATCGTAGACATGCGTAAAGATATCGGCACCCGGATACATCCGGCAAAGGGCCTCCAGAACTTTTTCTCCTCCACGCATTCCAACCAACCAATAATGTATGATTGCGACACGCATGAAGCACCCCGTGAACAGAACAGTTATACTACATTCTATGTATAGTCTGGAGTTATACTGATTTATTCAGCCGCTCCGATATATTCAGGCTTAGCGCCTTGATGTCCGGTGCGCTTTTCTGCCGGAACGTGTGCCGGGAGGGATAAGCCGTATCGGATTTAAGCCATTTATATGGGCTGATGCTTTCACTGTGATGCTCGATGAAAGCCCGCATATCAGCTTCCAACTGGCTTGCTGAAGCCTGAGCACCAAGAGGAGCCCGCCTGCGCCTCATTTCTCCGATCCAGCTCTCAACCTGACGCAACCAGAAAACCGGCGTAGGTGTAAAATGCAGGTGATAACGAGGGCGATGCATCAGCCATGACTGAACCAACGAGCTCTTATGCACCTCGCTATTATCCAAAATGATGTGAACATCGATCTCGGGCCGGGCGCTTGCATCAATCTGTTTCAGAAACTCCAGAAACTCGCCGGCACCATGCTGCTTGTGATATTTATCGACCACAAAACCGCAAACGATATCGAGGGCGCCGACCAGCGAAACGGTTCCCTGCCAAGGGGCGGAAGCGGCGTGAGCTTCCGTTCCGTAGTGGCTTGCCGACGTGGCGGGACGCTCGTTCTCAAGCTCCTGAAGAAGGCCGCGCTCATTGACGCCCAACACCAGTGCGCGATTGGGCGGAGACATGTAAAGCCCAAGAATATCAATAACTTTATCGATGAAAAGCGGATCCGTTGATAACTTGAATGTCTGCATACGATGGGGCTGCAGACCGAACGCCGCCCATATGCGGCGAATTGTCGTGTGCGAAAATCCCGTCGCCGCCGCCATCGAACGGATTGACCAATGGGTGGCGTCCTGGGTGGATTGAAGGGTGCGCTCAATAATGGCCGCAATCTGCTCGTCATCGATCGTGCGCGGCCGACCCGGCCGCTCCTGATCGAGAAGCCCGTCTGTACGATTTTTCAAGAAGCGCCGCCGCCACTTGCCGACGGTGTTTTCATGGATTCCAAGCTTCGCCGCCACGGCCTTGCTGGTCATGCCATCTGCGCAGTAAAGGATGATCTGGCATCGTTCGGCCATTGAGCGCGTTGCCGCCCGACGCCGATGCACTTGCAGCTCCAGATAATCCCGCTCTTCCTTACTCAAAACCAAGGGCTCTGTGGGCCGTCCGGTCGCATTTGCCATCGCTAAGCTCCCTGCCAACAAGTACTCACTAAATAACTCGAACTTATGTTCCGACCA
>NZ_JBXSOV010000010.1:0-204996 GCF_057784355.1 Martinezella sp. CNPSo 3959 | reverse complement strand
AAACAGAAACTCTCCTGGTTTCAGCGCCTGCGAGCCGGGCTGGCGCGCACCTCGTCGCAGCTGAGCGGCCAGATCGCGGCCCTTTTCACCAAGCGCAAGCTCGACGATCAGACGCTGCAGGATCTGGAGGATTTGCTGATCCAGGCCGATCTCGGCGTCGAGACGGCGATGCGGGTCACCGATACGCTCGCCTCCGAGCGCTACGGCAAGGATGTGACCGGCGAAGATGTCGGCCGCATCATGGCGCAGGAAATCGCCAAGGTGCTGAAGCCTGTGGCAAAGCCGCTGCAGCTCGACCTCAGCCACAAGCCGCATGTCATTCTCGTTGTCGGCGTCAACGGCACCGGCAAGACGACGACGATCGGCAAGCTGGCTGCAAAGCTCTCCGGCGCCGGGCTGAAGGTCACGGTCGCCGCCGGCGATACTTTCCGCGCCGCTGCCATCGAGCAATTGAAGATCTGGGCTGAGCGCACGAAATCGGATTTCATCGGAACCAAGCTCGGCGCGGATGCCGCCGGCCTTGCCTTCGATGCCTTCCAGCAGGCCAAGGCCAACAAGAGCGACGTTTTGATCATCGATACCGCCGGCCGTCTGCAGAACAAGGCGGAGCTGATGGCCGAGCTCGAAAAGATCGTGCGCGTGCTCGGCAAGCTCGATCCGGATGCGCCGCATACCGTGCTGCAGACGCTCGATGCCACCACGGGCCAGAACGCGCTGAACCAGGTGGAAATCTTCCGCAATGTCGCCGGCGTCAACGGGCTGATCATGACGAAACTCGACGGCACGGCTCGCGGCGGCATTCTCGTCGCCATTTCGGCCAAGCATAAGCTGCCGGTCTATTTCATCGGCGTCGGCGAGGGTGTAGACGATCTTGAGCCGTTCGAGGCCGAGGATTTTGCCCACGCCATTGCCGGCACGGGGGCTGTAAACAGCCAATGAATGATAAGAACAAATTCGATGACAAACGTGACGACAGGGAAAGTGCCGCAATGATGACCAGCGACAGCGATCTCACCCCAAGTGCTGCCGACAAGCATCATCCCATGCTGAAGCTGGTGCTGGAACTCGGGCCTTTGCTGGTGTTCTATATCGGTAATCTGCGCGGCGACTGGCTGGCGCAGCATTTCCCGCAGCTCGCAGCGCTCGGCGGCCCGCTTTTCGTCGCCACCGGCCTGTTCATGGCTGCAACGGTGATCTCGCTCGTCGTCTCGAAGGTCATGCTCGGCCATCTGCCGCTGATGCCGCTCGTATCGGGCATCGTCGTCCTTGTCTTCGGTGCGCTCGGCATCTATCTGCAGAACGAAATCTTCATCAAAATGAAGCCGACCATCATCAATGCCCTCCTCGGAGGGGTGCTGCTCGGCGGTCTCGCTTTCGGCAAGTCGCTGCTCGGCTACGTGTTCAACGCCGCCTTTCAGCTGGATAGCGAGGGCTGGCGCAAGCTGACGCTGCGCTGGGGCTTCTTCTTCTTCTTTCTCGCCGTGCTCAACGAAGTCGTCTGGCGCGGTTCGAACTGGCTTTATCTTCCCGACGCCAAGGCCGCGGATAATCTCTGGGTGAACTTCAAGTTCTGGGGAACGATGCCGATCACCCTCCTCTTCACCCTGTCGCAGATGCCGCTGATCATGAAGCACACGATCGAACAACCGGCGGAAAACGGTAAATGAGCGAAGCCATCGACGCCCAAAGCCGATACCGGCAGCAAAGTTTCTGGTTTACCGCCTGCGCCGTCGTTCTGCTCGTGCAGATCGTCGCGGAATATATGATGGGCCGCGTGCCGATCTGCACCTGCGGCTACGTGAAGCTCTTCGAGCCGGTGGTGAAATCCAGCGGCAACTCGCAGCATATCGCCGACTGGTACACGCCGTCGCACATCATCCATGGCTTTCTCTTCTTCGGGCTCACGCATCTGATCATGCGCGGCAAGCCGTTGTCGATGCGGCTCTTCGTTGCCATGCTGATCGAATCCGGCTGGGAAATCCTTGAAAATTCCCCGATCATCATCAATCGCTACCGCGCCGCGACGATCTCGCTCGATTATGTCGGCGACAGCATCCTCAATTCATCGATGGATGCGGTGTTCATGGTGGTGGGTTTCCTGTTTGCCTGGCGCGCACCGGTGCTGGTGACAGTTGTTATTGCCATCTTCTTCGAGCTGCTCACCGGCTATTTGATCCGCGACAATCTCACGCTCAACGTGCTGATGCTGGTCTGGCCGGTCGAGGCGATCAAGACGTGGCAGGGCGGGATCTAATCTTTTAACCGTCGCCCCTGCGGGGAGAGGGTGGCGCCATAGCGCCGGGTGAGGGGCGTTACCGATCGCTGTAGAACCTCGCCGCTTCACTTCTCGGCCCCCTCATCCGCCTTTCGGACACCTTCTCCCCGAGGGGAGAAGGGAGTTAAGACGCCGATTTCCCCTGCGCCTTCGCGATCGCCGGATAGAGCCCTTCCTTCAGGCTGGTCGGCGTAAACGGACCGACCTGTTTGTAGAGGATCGTGCCGTCAGGGGAGACGAGATAGGATTCCGGGATGCCGTAGACGCCCCAGTCGATCGCGGCGGAGCCGTTCGGGTCGATGCCAATGGCGTTGTAGGGATTGCCGAGCTCGCCGAGGAAGCGAAGCGCATTCTCGCTCGTATCCTTGTAATTGATGGCGACGATATTGAGCCGGCCGTCCTTTGCTAGTTCCTTCAGCACGGGATGCTCGTCGCGGCAGGGAATGCACCACGAGGCGAAGACGTTGACGAGGGTCAGCTTGCCCTTGATGGCGTCATCGCTCAGCGCCGGCAGATTGGAGCCTTCGAGAGATGCGAGCGCTAATTTCGGCGCCCTGGTGCCGATCAGGGCCGAAGGAATGGCCGATATATCGGTGCCGTGCACTTCCTGGTCGTACATGACCTTGCCGACGGCAAATGCGATGCAGGCAAAGACGATCAGGGGGACCAGCGCCAGCAGATAGCGTGCGGTGCCGCTGGATTTCGGCTGATCCTTGTTATCGGCATCCGTGGTCATTTCGTCTCGTTTTCCGATGAGCGCTGCGAGCGGCGGCGGATGCCGGAGGCTTCCAATGCGGCAAGTTCGCGGCGGCGCAGGCGTCCGTCGATCCAGATCCAGGCGATGATGGCGAGGATCATGAAGGCGGCAAAGCCATAGGAGCCGAAGACATAGAAGGGATGCGACATTCTAATCCTCCCGGCTTGCCATACGCGCGGCCATACGGCGCTGCGTGGCGATGCGGCGGCGCCAGATCTCGTTGCGGATCGCCATCAGGTGCAGTGTGAAGAACAGCAGCGTGAAGGCGAGCGCCATGGTGAAGAGCGGCCAGAGGAATTCCGCGTCGATGGCCGGACCATCCATGCGCATGATGCTTTCCGACTGATGCAGCGTGTTCCACCAGTCGACAGAGAACTTGATGATCGGGATGTTGATGAAGCCGACCAACGTCAGGATCGAGGCGACGCGGGCGGCCTTCGACGGATCGTCCATGGCGCGGTTGAGCGCGATCAGGCCGAGATACATCAGGAAAAGGATGAAGACCGAGGTCAGACGCGCATCCCAGACCCAATAGGTGCCCCACATCGGCTTGCCCCAGAGCGAGCCCGTCACCAGCGCGATCAGCGTGAAGGCGGCGCCAAGCGGGGCGGCCGTCTTGCCGGCGACATCGGCCAGCGGATGGCGCCAGACCAGCGTGCCGATCGCCGACATGCTCATGATCGTGTAGCACATCATCGACAGCCAGGCGGCCGGAACGTGAATATACATGATGCGGACGGTATCGCCCTGCTGGTAGTCGCCCTCGGTCGTAAAGGACAGATAGAGGCCGATCGCTAGGAGTATGGCTGTAATCGCCGCCAGCCAGGGAATGAGACGCGCCGAAAAGGCCAGAAACCGCGTGGGGTTGGCGAGGTCGGAAAATCGGCTGATCGCAGTGATATCGCTCATGCGGCTTGTTTAACCCGATATGGCTTTTCCGGCAATCGACCGCATTGTCCTGAATGGACGAAACAGTATCTCCATTAGAGCCTTTCCGCTTTTCTTCGAAATGCGAAAACGCTCTATCCTTTTGATGTTACGCAATTCCGGACGGAAAACCGCTTCCCACTTTTCCAGGAAATGCTCTGATCAATCCGTCGTGTTCCGCAAGGCAAGGGCGGCGGCCACCGGGCCGAGGACGGCGAAGAACAAGGTGAGCGCGATCAGGATCAGGAACGGCGGCAGGAAGGGTTGCGGTCCTTCGACGGCGGCATAGGTGGCGCTGACGCCGAAGATCAGCACGGGAATGGTGAGCGGCAGCACCAGAATGGAGACCAACAGCCCGCCGCGCGGTAGCGCCACGGCGACGGCGGCACCGACCGCGCCGATAAAGGTGATCGCAGGCGAGCCGACGAGCAGGGTTAGGGCCGTTGCCCCGATCGCGGTCTCGTTCATATTCATAAAGAGACCAAGCAGCGGCGAGGCGATGACAAGCGGCAGGCCGGTCGCCACCCAATGCGCCGTGCATTTGATGAAGACCGTGAGGACCAGCGGCGTTTCCTGCATGACGAGCAGATCGAGCGAGCCGTCGTCACGTTCAGCCTGGAACAGCCGGTCGAGGCCGAGGAGGCTCGCGAGCAGTGCGCCGATCCAGACGATGGCCGGGCCGATGCGCGAGAGAAGCTTCAGGTCAGGCCCGACGCCGAAGGGGATGACGGCGACGACGGTGAGGAAGAAAAGGATGCCGATCAGTGCTCCGCCGCCGGCGCGCACCGAAAGTCTGAGGTCGCGGAGGAAGAGGGCTGTCATGGGGAGACTCTTTTATGCTGAGAGATACCCCGAGTACCCCCTTCTGTCGCTTTCGCGACATCTCCCCCACAAGGGGGGAGATTGGTAACTTGTGGCGTGTACATGCCCCGAACCAATATCGAATGTGTAGAAGCAAAAGCTGGACTCGCTGGTTTTGCAAGCAGGTGCGGCGAACTCCCAACAATCTCCCCCCTTGTGGGGGAGATGTCCCGAAGGGACAGAGGGGGGTATCGAAGGTGCGGCGTAAGCAAAAGCATCGAACTCACCCCCACACCCCCTCACTCGCCCCGGCAAACCCCATCATCCGCATCTGCTGGACGTTCTCCAAGCCCAGCGGCTGGTGCGTTGCCGCAAGAACGATGCCGCCGCTTTTTTGATGCGTGGTGATCAGATCAGCAAAAAGCCGGTCGGCGGAGCTGTCGAGCGCTGCCGTCGGTTCGTCAAGGATCCAGATAGGGCGGTAGGCGACCAGAAGTTTGGCGAAAGCGATTCGCCGCTGCTGACCGGCGGAGAGATAGCCGAAGGGCAGATGCGTGATGTCGGCAAGCCCGACGGCATCGGCCGCTTCATCGACATTCAGACCGGAGCCGCCCGGCATATCGTCGAGGAAGGTTTTCCAGAAGATGAGATTTTCGGCCACAGTCAGCTCGGATTTCATCGCATTGCGATGGCCGAGATAGTGGCTGGCTTCGCCCGCCGGCCGGTCCAATTCGCCGTCCTTTCCGGTGAATGCGACACGACCCTTTTCCGGCCTGAGAAGGCCTGCCACAACGCGCAGCAGCGTCGATTTTCCCGACCCGTTGCGGCCGGTCAGAACGAGTGCATCTCCACCCGCCAAGTTGAAGGAAACATTCAAGAAAATCAGGTCTTCACCCCGCCTTGCAGCCAGATTTTCAGCGCTTAGATGCATTCGCTCAGGCTTTCCCTATTTTCTTTACCGCAACGCGCAAAAAATTGTCGAAATTTGCGCTTTGTCACTCTGGCAAGTCTTTACGAAATTATCTATAAGACCTGCAACCACGCCAGCGGTCGGCGTGAATTTCATCCTTGCGCCGAACATAAGGTTTTCTGCCTTACGTGCGGACAGCGGAAATGGCCGTACCCGCATCCTGATGTGCATAAAGTGCATAGGCGTTCGCACGACTGTGTTGGCTATCAGAAACGGGGTATCTCGTGTCTAAATCTCTTGACAGTTTCAATTGTCGTTCCACGCTGACCGTGGGCGGAAAAGACTATGTCTATTTCAGCCTGCCCAAGGCTGAGGCGAATGGTCTGCCCGGTGTTTCCAAGTTGCCTTACTCCATGAAGGTGCTTCTGGAAAACCTGCTGCGTTTTGAAGACGGGCAGTCGGTCACGAAGGAACATATCCTTGCCGTCGCCGAATGGCTGACCAACAAGGGCACCGTCGAGAACGAAATTGCCTATCGCCCGGCGCGCGTGCTGATGCAGGACTTCACCGGCGTTCCGGCCGTTGTCGACCTTGCCGCCATGCGCGACGCCATGGTTTCTCTTGGCGGCGATCCGGAAAAGATCAACCCGCTCGTTCCCGTCGATCTCGTCATCGACCACTCCGTCATCGTCGACGAATTCGGCACGCCGCAGGCGTTCGCCAAGAACGTCGAACTGGAATACCAGCGCAACGGCGAGCGCTACCGCTTCCTGAAGTGGGGCCAGCAGGCATTCAAGAATTTCCGCGTTGTTCCCCCCGGCACCGGCATCTGTCACCAGGTGAACCTCGAATATCTCGGCCAGACCGTCTGGACGAAGGAAGAGGACGGCGAAACGATCGCTTATCCCGACACCTGCGTCGGCACCGATTCGCACACGACCATGATCAACGGCCTTGGCGTTCTCGGCTGGGGTGTCGGCGGTATCGAGGCTGAAGCTGCCATGCTCGGCCAGCCGGTCTCCATGCTGTTGCCTGAAGTCATCGGCTTCAAGCTGACGGGCAAGCTCAAGGAAGGCGTTACCGCGACCGACCTCGTGCTGACCGTCGTGCAGATGCTGCGCAAGAAGGGCGTCGTTTCCAAGTTCGTCGAATTCTTCGGCCCCGGCCTCGACAACATGCCGCTCGCCGACCGTGCCACCATCGGCAACATGGGTCCGGAATATGGCGCGACCTGCGGCTTCTTTCCGGTCGACAAGGAAACGCTGAACTACCTCAACATGTCCGGCCGCGCCAAGGACCGTATCGCGCTCGTCGAAGCCTATTCGAAGGCTCAAGGGATGTGGCGTGACAATGACGGTTCCGACCTCGTCTTCACCGACACGCTGGAACTCGACCTTAACGATGTCGTGCCGTCGATGGCTGGCCCGAAGCGCCCGGAAGGCCGTATCGCGCTGGAAAACATCGCTTCCGGCTTCGCGACCTCGCTCGAAACCGAATACAAGAAGCCCGGCCAGCTCTCCAACCGCTATGCGGTCGAAGGCACGGATTTCGACATCGGCCATGGCGACGTCGCCATTGCCGCCATCACGTCCTGCACCAACACGTCCAACCCGTCGGTGCTGATCGCGGCCGGCCTTCTCGCCCGCAACGCCGTTGCCAAGGGTCTGAAGACCAAGCCGTGGGTCAAGACCTCGCTCGCACCGGGATCTCAGGTCGTCGGCGAATATCTTGCCAAGTCCGGCCTGCAGGCAGATCTCGACAAGCTCGGCTTCAACCTGGTCGGCTTCGGCTGCACCACCTGCATCGGCAACTCCGGCCCGCTGCCGGCGCCGATCTCCAAGACGATCAATGACAAGGGCCTGATCGTATCCGGCGTCCTCTCCGGTAACCGCAACTTCGAAGGCCGCATCTCGCCCGACGTCCAGGCGAACTATCTCGCTTCGCCGCCGCTCGTCGTCGCCTACGCGCTCGCCGGCTCGGTGCAGCTCGACCTGACGAAGGAGCCGATCGGCGAAGACCAGAATGGCAAGCCTGTCTATCTGAAGGACATCTGGCCGACCTCGCACGAGGTTCAGGAGTTCATCCAGAAGTACGTCACCCGCGAGCTCTACGAGAGCAAGTATGCCGACGTCTTCAAGGGCGACGCCAACTGGCAGGCCGTGCAGGTTCCTCCGGGCCAGACCTATGCCTGGGACGACAACTCGACCTATGTGCAGAACCCACCTTACTTTGTGGGCATGGGCAAGAAGGGCGCCGGCGTTTCCGACATCAAGGGCGCTCGCGTTCTCGGCCTGTTCGGCGACAAGATCACCACCGACCACATTTCTCCGGCCGGTTCGATCAAGGCTGCCTCGCCGGCCGGTTCCTACCTCATCGGCCATGGCGTCGGCGTTGCTGACTTCAACCAGTACGGCACGCGCCGCGGCAATCATGAAGTCATGATGCGCGGCACCTTCGCCAACATCCGCATTCGCAACCACATGCTCGGCCCGAACGGCAAGGAAGGTGGCTACACCATCCACTATCCGTCCAAGGAAGAGACGTCGATCTACGATGCGGCCATGCAGTACAAGGCCGAGGGCGTTCCGCTCGTCATCTTCGCGGGCGTCGAATACGGCAACGGCTCGTCGCGCGACTGGGCAGCCAAGGGCACGAACCTGCTCGGCGTGCGCGCAGTGATCGCCCAGTCCTTCGAGCGCATCCACCGTTCGAACCTCGTCGGCATGGGCGTCATCCCCTTCGTCTTCGAGGAAGGCACCACCTGGGCAAGCCTCGGCCTGAAGGGCGACGAACTGGTCACGATCGAAGGCCTGGAAAACATCAAGCCGCGCGAGCGTAAGATCGCCAAGATCACCTATGGCGACGGCTCCGTGAAGGATGTTCCGATCATCTGCCGCATCGATACGCTGGATGAGGTCGTCTACGTCAACAATGGCGGCATCTTGCAGACGGTTCTGCGCGATCTCGCTGCCTGATAGGCATTCAACACTGTTATTGGAGGCCGCCGGAAAACTCTTCCGGCGGCCTCTTGTTTTTCACGGTGATGTGTACGGCGAGACTTCCGCTCACTCCGGCCTCACCCCATCGTGACTTTGCGTCATCGCGTTAAACTATTATCTCTTGTTTCAGATTTTTCGGGCTTGATGTGGCCTGGTCGCCCCAAGAAGCACGAGTTTTGCAGAGCCCGTATAGGCAGACGGCGCTCGAGATTGGATGCAGAGGTAGAGATAGAAATGCGCCTTCGATTTTTGGTTCCACTTCTGGCAGGCATCGCGCTGGCAAGTTCGCTGCATGCGCAGGAGGCTCCGAAGATCAAGGGCGTCGTCGAACTCTTCACTTCGCAGGGCTGCGCGTCCTGTCCCCCCGCCGACGCGGTCTTTCGCAAGCTGATCCATCAGGGCAATGTCGTGGCACTTGCCTACCATGTCGACTATTGGAATTACCTCGGCTGGAACGACACCATGGCGTCCAAGGACAATACGGCGCGCCAGTATGCCTATGCCCGGACGATGGGCCGCAGCGGGGTTTATACGCCACAGGCGATCGTCAATGGCAGGGACCATATGAACGGCGCCGATCTCAGTGGCATCAACGTCAAGCTCGACGAGTTTGAGCGCCTTGGCGAGGGTCTGACGGTTCCGGTCAGTGCCGCCATGAAGGGCGACGAGCTGGAGATCAAGATCGGAGCCGGGCAGGGCAAGGCCAATGTGGTTGCCGTCTATTTCGACAAGGAGCAGATGGTGGCACCTAAGGGCGGCGAAAATACCGGCCAGCAGATTGCCTATATGCATGCCGTCTCCGATGTCGAGACGGTGGGCATGTGGGACGGCAAGGCTATGAGCCTCGTATTGCCCTCTACCGTGCTCGATAAAGCCGGCCGGCGAGGCCTCGCGATTCTGCTGCAGGCATCGACGCCTGCGGGCGATCCGGCCGCCATCCTGGGGGCGACTGTCTTGACCGTGGGCTCGGACGGCTGAGCGGTTTTTCAGCTTCCATTTCTGCTGGGACCGAAAAGGCTTCCTATTTTGGCTGGCGCCCAAAAAAGGGGGACTGTATTTCGGCTAGCGCCGAAAAGAGGCGGTGCCCGGCGAGGACGCATTCGGGGCTGGGGTTTAATCGATGCGCCCCGGCCGGGCCGTTTGACGCGGCGGCGCCAAACGGTTCCCTATACTTCTTGTAAATTGGGCGTCGTTTTGGCTGAAATGCGGCGCTGACGAGGTGCTTTCACAGCTGGGAAAGAAATTGTGAGCCGCCAGCCGTCTTGCAATTTGATGTGGCTGAGGCAAACTGTCATTCTCCTGTCATGAGATAGCCCCTGGGGGATTGATGACTGATCAGCCGGATTTGAGACACGGTGAAAGCCGTTCCGTCGAAACCAATTCATCCGTCGTCGTTGATCTCAGAGAATACAAACAGAGCAAGGACCCGCTGCCGGTGACGTTTCATCGCCGGGAGCTGGATGCGATTCTCTGGATCTATGGCCGCATGGTCGGCGAGGGCGAGTGGCGCGACTACGCCATCGATCATTTGAAGGACAAGGCGGTTTTCTCCGTCTTCAAGCGCTCCGGCGAGATGCCGCTCTTCCGCATCGAAAAGAATCCGAAGCTTTCGGCCAAGCAGGGTGCCTTCTCCGTCGTCAATACCAACGGCATGATCCTGAAACGCGGCCATGAGCTGAGCCAAGTGTTGAAGGTTTTCGACAAGCAGCTGAAGCTGGTGGAGAAGTAGTTTCGCTTCATTGGCTATGTGCTGGTGGATAGTGCGGTACCCCCCTCTGTCCCTTCAGGACATCTCCCCCACAAGGGGAGATTGGTAACTTGTGGTACGCGCCTACCCAAAGTGAAGATCGATGCTACAGAAACGTCAGGCCTTTGGCTTAAAAAGATGTGCCGCAAACTCCCGACGATCTCCCAACTTGTGGGGGAGATGTCAGCGAAGCTGACAGAGGGGTATCTAGAGGTACGGCATATGCAAAACTGGCGTTACCCACCAAACAACGTCCCCGGATAAACCGACGGATCCGGATCGGTTTCCGTGCCGTCCCCGAGCGCTTTCTGCATCAGCATTGTATCCAGCCATCGGCCGTGCTTGTAGCCGGTGCCTTTCAACAGGCCGGTCTCGGTGAAGCCTGCGGCGCGGTGTACGGCGATGGAGGCGGGATGGGCGCCGCCGATGACGGCGATCATCTGGCGGAAGCCAAGCGTCTGGCAGCTTTCGACGAGCGCATCGAGCAGCAATCGGCCAATGCCGCGCCCTCGGGCCTCCGGCGCCAGGTAGATCGAGTCCTCCACCATCCAACGATAGGCTGGCCGCGTGCGGAAGGATGAGGCGTAGGCATAGCCGAGGAACGCGCCGGCATCGTCTTCCGCAACGAGATAGGGATAACCCTTGTCACGGATCGCCTCGAACCTGGCCGTCATTTCCTCTTGGTTCGGCGGCGTGATTTCGTAGCTTGCCGTGCCGTTGAGGACGGAATCTCTGTAGATGGCGGTGATATGGGGAAGGTCGTCTGAGGTTGCACTGCGGAGGCTGACGGACATTGCTTCTATTGCCTGATCTGCGGATTTGTGACGGCAGCTATCAAATCGCAGGGTGTGTGCCCAAGCAAACAAAAAAGGCGGCTGAAGCCGCCTTTTCGTATCTCATTTCACGCTGCGATTAACGGCGGTTGCCCATAAATTGCAGCAGGAACATGAACAGGTTGATGAAGTCCAGGTAGAGCGACAGGGCGCCCATGATCGCCTTGCGGCCAGCCACCGTCGCATCATCGGCGGTGTAGTACATTTCCTTGATCCGCTGCGTATCGTAGGCGGTGAGGCCTGCGAAGATCAGGACGCCGATCACGGAGATGGCGAACTGCAGGGCGGACGAAGCCAGGAAGATGTTGACGAGCGTCGCGATGATCAGGCCGAAGAGACCCATCATCAGGAACGAGCCCATCGCCGACAGGTCACGCTTGGTCGTGTAGCCGTAGAGCGACAGCGCGCCGAAGGAGGCGGCGGTCACGAAGAAGGTCTGCACGACGCTCTGGCCGGTGTAGATGATGAAGATCGACGAGAGCGACAGGCCCACCAGCGCGGCGTAGACCCAGAAGGTCGTCGTCGCGGCGGCCACGCTCATGCGGTTGATCCTGAAGCTCAGGAAGAAGACCATTGCCAGCGGGGCGAGAATGACCACCCACTTCAGCGGGCTAAGATAGATCGCCTGGCCGAAGGCTGTGATCTGTCCGTTTGCGAAAGCGAGCGAGAAGGAGAGATAGGCGGCAACACCCGTGATCGCCAGACCCAGCGCCATCAGGTTATAGACCTTGAGCATATAGGCTCGAAGGCCCTCGTCTATCATCGCACCGGATTGCGCACCGCTCTGCGCCCGGTTTTGGTAATTGCGAAAGTCAGCCATGTTTTCCTCTTTCAAGCTCCGATGTGAGTACGGTGTCGGGTCCTTCAGAACCCAGGCGCCGCTGCGGAGCTCCAGCATGCCTGCACAGAATATGAGGCTTTCGAGCCGCATGCACAAGGGTCAAGCAGCCGGCCCGATGTTAAATCGATGTAACATCGGGCTGTTTTGGCGGCTCTGCGCCGTCGGCGGAGCGGTTAGAGCTCACGCAGAACGGGGGCCGCCTTCTGGCCGAGGATGCGCCAGGTGCCGATGAGGCCAATACCGACCGTCAGCACCAGGGCGATAACGAGCGTCGATAGGGCGACGTCGGGCAGGAAGGCCGAGGGCAGGTGCATGATGCGGCTGACGATATACCAGGCGGATGCGGAGCCGGCGATCAAGGCGAAGACGGCGGTCGCCCCACCCAGGATCAGATATTCGTAGCTGAAGGCGCGGATCAGTGTCGCCCGCGTCGCGCCGAGCGTCTTGAGGATGACGGCATCATGCGTGCGAGCGCGGTTTCCGGCGGCGAGCGCGCCGGCCAGCACCAGGATGGATGCGATGAGCGCCACCGAGGCGGCAGAGCGGATGGCAGTGGCAAGCTGTCCCACAAGCGTGTTGACGACATCGAGAGCATCCTTGACGCGGACGCTTGTTATGGTCGGGTAGGTATTCGTGACTTTCCTCAGGATAGCTGCTTCCTGTTCCGAGGTGGCGGACGTGTCGGTTAGGGTCGCGAGCCAGGCATGTGGGGCGCCCTTGAAGGTATTGGGCGAGAAGATCATCACGAAATTGATCGACAGCGACTGCCATTGAACCTTGCGGAAGCTGGCGATCTTGGCGGTGATGTTACGGCCGAGCACGTTGACGGTGACTTTATCGCCGAGCTTCAGGCCGAGCGCCTTGCCTTCCTCTTCGGAGAAGGAAACCAACGGCTCGCCGCTATAATCCTTATCCCACCATTTGCCTTCCGTGACCGAGGCATTTTCCGGCACCGTATCGGCATAGGTGATGCCGCGGTCGCCGCGCAGGACCCATTGGCCTGCTGCCGGCACCTTCATCTTAGTGACATCCTCCCCGTTGAAGGCGACGATGCGGCCGCGCAGCATCGGCGCCTCGACGAGCTTGCCCTTGGGGTCGATGTCGAGCACGATCTTTCGGAAGCCTTCCAGCTCCGGCCCCTGAATATCGACGAAGAAGAAATTCGGCGCCTGCTCGCTCATGCGGCCCATGAGCTCGCGGCGCATATTGCCGTCGATCAACGTCAGGGTCACCAATAGCGCCAGCCCGAGGCCGAGCGATAGCACGACGGAGGAGGTGAGCGCGCCGGGCCGATGAATGTTGCCGATCGCCAGGCGCAGGGCGGGCGAACGCACGCGCGGGCTGCGGCGGGCAAGCCAGGAAAGCAGGGCCGCCACCAGGCGCAGCACGACGAACGCGCCGGCGATCGATACGACGAAGACGATGGCGATGAAGCGATCATAGGCGGTGACGATCGCTAAGGCCGCAAGTGCTGCCATCAGCAGACCGGCGGCGAGCAGATAGGGCCAGCCAGGAAGGCGTCGCGCTTCGAAACCCTGCTCGCGAAACAACGCCGTTGCCGGCACTTCGCGGGCATGCCCGAGCGGCGGAATGGCAAAGGCCAGCGTCGTCAGCAGGCCAAATAGGGCGGCAAGCGTCAGTGCACCGGGATAAAGCCGCGGGGCGGTGGAAATTGGCAGGAATTCCGCCATGAATTGCGACGCAATCATCGGCGCAATGGCGCCCAGGACGAGGCCAATTGCGATGCCGGCAAGCGCAATGACGGCGATCTGGATGAGATAGATCAGCACGACGACGAAGGCCGGCGCACCCAGGCACTTGAAGGTAGCGATCGTCGTGCGCTTCGAATCGAGGAAGGCGCGTACGGCATTGGCAACGCCGACGCCGCCGACGATCAAGGCCGCCAAGCCGACCAGCGTCAGGAATTGCGAAAAACGCGTGACATTGTCGGCGAGCTGGGGAGCAGCGCGATCACTGCTGCGGATCGACCAGCCTGCCTGCGGGAAGGCGGCATTGGCGCGGTCAGTGAGATTGCGGATGCCGGCTGCGGGGTTGTCCATGCGGATCTTGTAGGATTGCTCGACCAGACTGCCCGTGGTGATCAGGCCGGAAGCAATCAGGGCGTCGCGGCTGGTGAGCAGACGTGGCGCGAAGCCGAAGCCTTCGGAGACGGCGTCCGGCTCGCTTTGGATAGTGCCCGATATGCGCAGCTTCGTATTGCCTAGCAGCAGATCGCTGCCGACCTTGAGGTTCAGGCGTTCCAGCAGCAGGGGCGCTACGACGGCGCCATAGGCGCCATCCTTTGCGGCCAGTAACGTCGAGAGCGGCTGATTAGGGTCGGCCTCAAAGGTGCCGTAGAGCGGATAGGCGTCGTCGACGGCCTTCACCTCGACCAGCGCCTGGTCCGAACCATCGGGCAGACGTGCCATGGAACGCAGCCCGGTCGAGCGGGAAACTTTCCCTAGACTTTGGAGATAGGCGAATTCTTCCGGCGTCGCCTCGCGATTGCGCAGTTCGAAACGGGCGTCGCCTGATAGCAGCGATTGCCCCTGCGTCGCGATCGCGTCGGTGATCGAACGGGAAACGGAATTGACCGCAGCGATCGCGCCAGTGCCGAGCGCGATGCAGGCGAGGAAGATGTAGAAGCCGCCAAGGCCGCCGCGCAATTCGCGCATGGCAAGGCGGAAGGCGAGGGGCAGGCGCAGTCCCGCCGCCGCGCTCATGCAATCGCCGCCTGGCTGGTGCGGGTGCGCATGCTGTCGTTCTCGATTTCGCCGGAACGGACACGGATCTGCCGCGAGCAGCGGGCGGCAAGGGCGGGATCGTGGGTGACGAGCAGCATGGTCGTGCCGCGCTCGGCCTGCTGGGCGAAGAGCAGGTCGGCGATCTGCCGGCCGGTATCGGTATCGAGATTGCCTGTCGGTTCGTCGGCGATCAGGACGGCTGGCGAAGGCGCCAGCGCGCGGGCGATGGCGACACGCTGCTGCTCGCCGCCGGAGAGCTGGCCGGGATAGTGCGTGAGCCTCTCGCCCAGCCCCACCGCTTCCAGCTCCCGCCTGGCGATATCGAAGGCATCGCGGACATTCGCAAGTTCCAGCGGCACGGCGACATTTTCGAGCGCCGTCATGTTGGCGATGAGGTGAAAGGATTGGAAGACGATGCCGATGTTGCGGCCGCGGAAATCGGCGATGCGATCTTCACTCAGGCTATGCAGCGGTGTGTCGCGGATCAGAAGTTCGCCGCTGTCGAGCTTTTCGAGGCCGGCCAGCACCATCAGCAAAGTGGACTTGCCGGAACCGGACGGGCCGACGATGCCCACCGATTCACCCTCCATGATGGTGAGGTCAATGCCCTTCAGTACATGGACTGATGCGGCGGCATTGCCGAGCGTCAAATCCGCCTTCTTCAGCTCGATGATGGTTTTTGCCAATGCGAACGCCCTATATATCAGAGAACATCAGAGACAGTGGCGGGCGCGATTTGGCCCGAGCAGCGAATTTAGGGAATGGATCATGGGTTTTAAAGTTGCCGCGCTTCAATTCGCTGTCATCACTTTCGGTCTTTTGTTTGGCGCGGTTCATTCTGCCAATGCACGGACGATCCAGCTGGTCGGCTTCGGTGACAGCCTGATGGCGGGCTATCAGCTGCCGCCGGGCGACGGATTTCCCGCGAAGCTTGAGGCGGCGCTGAAGGCCAAGGGACTCGATATCGCCGTCGCCGATGCCGGCGTTTCGGGCGATACGACCTCAGGCGGCCTCTCGCGCATCGACTGGTCGGTGCCTGATGGCACTGATGGCGTCATTCTGGAGCTTGGCGCCAACGACGCGCTGCGCGGCATTCCGCCGGAGCAGACCGAAAAGAACCTCGAGACGATGATCGAGCGATTGAAGGGCAGGAAGATCCCGATCTTCTTGGTCGGTATGCTGGCGCCGCCGAACATGGGGGGCGACTATGCCGATAAATTCAATCCGATCTACAAGCGTCTGGCCGACAAATACCAGCTTTCGCTCTATCCGTTCTTCCTCGATGGGGTGGCCACCCATGCGGATCTGCAGCTGCCGGACGGGATGCATCCGAACCCCAAAGGGGTCGATGTCATGGTCGAACATATGTTGCCTGATGTTATGAGTTTTGTAGGGATGATTGACGCAGGTGCGAAATAGATGCTTGCACCGACTGCAAATGCGTGATTCCCTACCTGTACCTGCAAGAGATTCGGGGAGTGCTCGTCATGCCGAGACTTTTTACCGCCCTCGAAATTCCGCGCAATGCGGCCATGAGCCTGTCATTGTTGCGCGGTGGTCTCCCGGGAGCCAGGTGGATCGACGTTGAAAATTATCATATCACCTTGCGCTTCATCGGCGATGTCGATGGCCGCACGGCGGATGAGATCGTCGACCGTCTGGACCGGATAGATCGACCTGAATTCCAGCTTCGGCTGGAGGGCATCGGTTCCTTCGGCTCCAAGAAACCGCATTCGGTTTGGGCCGGGGTCTCGCAGACACCGGATATGTTCGCGCTGCAAGGCGAGATCGAGCGCATCTGCCAGCGGATCGGCCTGCAGCCGGATCCACGCAAGTTCACGCCGCATGTGACACTCGCCAGGCTGAAGTCCTCGCGGGTCGACGATGTCGTGCACTATCTCTCCGGCCGCGGCAATTTCTACACCCAGCCCTTCACGGTCGGGCGCTTCGTGCTTCTGTCCTCGCGCGAATCTGTCGGCGGCGGTCCTTATCTCACCGAAGAGATATTCCCGCTTCACGAGCCCCGCAGCGCGTTCCCAACTTTGGGCAACAGCGCGCTGCAGCCGGCCAAGAGCATGGTATAGACAACTTCGAAATCCTCGCGATCGCCATAGTAGGGATCGGGGATGTCCTTGTTGCTGCCAAGCGTAAGGGCATTGAAGAGATGCAGTTTGCCGAGGGAATCGGCGGGCGCTGTCTTGCGCAAGTTCTTCAAATTGTCTTGATCCATTGCCAGGATAAGATCGAACCGGCTGAAATCGGCCGGCTCAATGCGGCGGGCGCGCTGGCCTGAAATATCGATTCCGTGGCCGGCGGCAACCGCAACCGAGCGGCGATCCGGGCGTTCTCCCTGATGCCAGCCGCCGGTGCCGGCCGAATCAATCTCGAACTCGCCGCCACGGCCGGCCTCATTAGCCAGACGCCTGAATATGCCTTCAGCGAGGGGCGAGCGGCAGATATTGCCCGCGCAGACGAAAAGAACCCTGTGACGATCCATGCTATCGTTCAACCGCTAGAGCTTTTACGCAATTCCAGGAAAACCGCTACGCACAATTCCTAGAATTGCTTTAGAGAGGAGTGACTTGCCATGAAATACGACAAGCTGGACCGTGCGGCAATCGATGAAAATCTTGCGGAGCTCTCCGGCTGGGTGCTTGCCGCAGACGGCCTTTCCATTTCGAAGACCTTCAAGTTTCGCAATTTCGTCGAAGCCTTCGGCTTCATGACGGAAGCTGCCCTTGCTGCGGAAAAATTCAACCATCATCCGGAATGGTTCAACGTCTATTCCCGGGTCGAGGTGAGACTGACGACGCATGATGTCGGCGGCCTGACCGATCATGACGTCAAGCTGGCGAAGGCGATGGAGAAGGCAGCCGCCCGCCGGATCGATTGAATCACGCCAGTCGATCACCATATGTTTACACGGCCCGGCCGACGGGCCTCGATTGAGGTGAATGGAATGGATGACATCAAGTATGGGGAAATCCTGATGCCTGGTGACGAAGAGACCCAAAAAGAGCAGGAGAAATCGGTGCGCAGAAAATTCTGGCCGACCTTGCGGAAGGCGGCTCGCCATATCCCGTTTTCACGCGATGTCGTGGCCGCATTCTATTGTGCGCTCGACCCGCAGACGCCGACCCGTGTTCGCGGCATATTGCTGGGCGCGCTCGGCTATTTCGTCATGCCCGTCGATATCATTCCCGATTTCTTTGCCGTCATTGGCTATTCTGACGACGTTGCGGTGCTGACGCTCGCGTTCAGCTTGATCAGGGGCCATATCCGCCAGGAGCATTATGATGCCGCCGACCGGGCTCTGCAAAACGAGCCCGAGGCCATGAAGACGGCGTAATGGCCGCTTTTCCTGACCGGTTCGAATCTTCTCAGCTTTCCAGAGCTTTATGAGGGGGACCTGATTTTAGCGAGGTCAAATTCTTGCCTGAATCTTTCTGTCTTAAATCGAATCCGTTGGGTGGTACTCCACCATCCGGGTTTTCCAATTCCTTCTTGTGCCTTTCAAGCTTCGTGCGATACCTGGGTTGAAATGACACGGAGCCAGTGGCGGGCGGCTCTCCGTTGACGGTTTGGTAACCTGAATAAAGTCAAAATAAGGCAGCTCACGAGCATAGGCGTGCGTCAAACGATTCGCCATGAGCTCTGGACCGCAAGAAATCGGCAGGAAACCATGTTTGTAAAAAGCTTCGCAATCGCCCTCTCGCTCGTTCTGGCCGGAACCGGCATCGCGTCCGCGCAGACCAAGAAGCAGAAGCAGACGCAGCAGGCACCAGCGGCAGCGGCGGCATCGCCGGCAGCTCCGACGCGCATTCAGCAGTTCGACGCCTGGGGCGCTTACTCTTACCAGTCCGCCGGCGGCAAGGTTTGCTACGTTCTTTCCGTGCCGACGGCCAAGGCGCCGCCGACGGGCATTGACCATGGCGACAATTTCTTCATCGTGTCGCAGCGTCCGGGCCAGAACATCTCGTATGAGCCGCAAGCGATGATGGGGTACCCCCTCAAAGACAACTCCAAGGTCAATGTCACCATCGACAACAAGACCTTCGTCATGTTCACCAAGGAGAAGGCCGCGTGGGTTGAAAACGCCGCGCAGGAGCCGGCATTGGTTGCCGCACTGAAGTCCGGACATTCGCTGAAGGTTTCCGCGACCTCTAAGAAGGGCACTGCGACTTCCTACACCTATTCGTTGAAGGGTGTCAGCGCTGCGCTGAAGCAGATCGAAAACTGCAAATAGTTCGAAGGCCGAGAGATCACGCGAATGTGATCTTCCCGTCGGCGTGACCGTAAGGATGAGGCCGGCCATTACTGACCGGCCTTTTGCTTTTGAAGGCTGGTCTCATGCTTTCGAGGTAAAGGGATGACGCGGGCGGAAATTAATGCTAAAGGCCGCGCCAACGATAGGTGTGCGGCAGATAGATTGCCCCGCCACCGCATGAATCTTCAGATTTCCGTGCCTTGCCCGCATCCGCAGCTTGCGTCAGCTTTTGCGGCATCGCCGATGTGAACCGTTGGAACGATCCTATGTCCGCAACCGATGTCATAACCCCCTCCAGGCTCAAGCAGATGCCGGTATCACAGCCGGTCGAGCTTGCGCCGAAGCCGTCGCTCATCGGCATGACGCGTGAAGAGATGGGCGCGGCGCTCAAGGAAAAGGGTGTCGCCGACAAGCAGATCAAGATGCGCGTCAGCCAGCTCTGGAACTGGATCTATGTGCGCGGCGTCTCCGATTTCGATGCTATGGCCAACGTGTCGAAGGACATGCGCGAAATGCTGAAGGCGCATTTCACCATCGCCCGTCCCGAGATCGTCGAGGAGCAGGTCTCCAACGACGGCACCCGCAAGTGGCTGCTGCGCTTTCCGCCGCGCGGGGCAGGGCGTCCCGTCGAGATCGAGGCCGTCTACATTCCGGAGGAAGGTCGCGGCACGCTTTGCATTTCCAGCCAGGTCGGCTGTTCGCTCACCTGTTCCTTCTGTCATACCGGAACGCAGCGCCTGGTGCGCAACCTGACGGCGGAAGAGATCCTGTCGCAGCTGCTCTTGGCGCGCGATCGTCTCGGCGATTTCCCGGACCGCGAAGCGCCGCAAGGCACGATCATGCCGGCCGAGGGCCGCAAGGTCAGCAATATCGTCATGATGGGCATGGGCGAGCCGCTCTATAATTTTGACAGCGTCAAAACGGCGCTGCTGATTGCCTCCGACGGCGATGGCCTGTCGCTCTCCAAACGCCGCATCACGCTTTCGACCTCGGGTGTCGTGCCGGAAATCTATCGCACCGGCGACGAGATCGGCGTCATGCTGGCGATCTCTCTGCATGCCGTACGCGATGACCTGCGCGACATGCTGGTGCCGATCAACAAGAAATATCCGCTGAAAGAGCTGATGGACGCCTGCCGTGCCTATCCCGGCCTTTCCAATGCGCGGCGCATCACCTTCGAATATGTGATGCTGAAGGGCGTCAACGACAGCCTCGAGGATGCCAAGGGGCTGATCCAGCTGCTGAAGGGTATTCCGGCCAAGATCAACCTGATCCCCTTTAATCCATGGCCGGGCACGAATTATCAGTGTTCCGATTGGGAGCAGATCGAAAAGTTCGCCGATTTCATCAATTCGGCTGGCTATGCCTCGCCGATCCGCACGCCGCGCGGCCGCGATATTCTCGCCGCCTGTGGCCAGCTGAAGTCGGAATCGGAGCGCATGCGCAAGACGGAGCGGCTCGCCTTCGAGGCCATGATGATCGCCAATCACGGCGAGGATTGAGATCGATGCTCCTTGGACTGCGCAAGCCGATACGCCTCCTTTGGGGCTATGTCGCCGCTTGCGCTCTGATGGGCTTCGTGCTGGCCTGCGTTGCTGCATGGACCGTGCCGGAGACTGCCGCGCCGGAGCTTTTCGTCCTGACCATTGCTCTGACCAAGGTCGCGATGATCGTCAGTATCCTGCCGTCCTTGGTGGTCATTCCCATTCTCGAATGGCGCGGCATGCGTCGGTGGTATGGCTATGCAATTTTCGGCGCGACCTTGTCGGCGGTCGCGTCCGTCCTGATTTCGGGCGGTATAGAGCGGCCGCAGACGCTCAATCTGATCACTATCGCCGTCTGCTTTGCCTTCCTGGGCGCTGCAAGCGCCACCGTCTATTGGTGGATCGCCGGCCGGTTTGCCGGCCAATGGTCCACTTTCAACGCGCCTGAGTGAAGAAGATCTTCACCGCGAAGATCGAGAAGACGCCGGCAAAGGCGTAGTCGAGGCCGCGCATTACGCCACGGTTCCTTTGCAGCCAGGACGACAGGCCATCGGCGGCAAGAACGACGAGCGCGTTCACCGGCATGCCGATGACGATGAAGAAGAATCCCAGGAAGAGCAGCTTGTGCGTGACGGCAGGATCGCCGGCCGTGACGAATTGCGGAAGAAAGGTCATGAAAAAGATGATGACCTTCGGATTCAGCAGGTTGACCCAGAAACCGTTGGAGATGTTTGCAAGCGGTGTTCCGCCGACGGTATCGACCTTCTTCACCGATAGGCTGGAGCCGAAGCGGATCGCCTGGATGGCGAGCCAAAGCAGATAGGCGGCACCGCCGGTCTTCAGGACGGTAAAGGCGACAGGCGAGGCGGTGATCAGTGCTGAGATGCCGAAGGCCACGAGGCAGGTATGGACGACAACGCCGAGCGTGGTGCCGAGCACGACGAAGAGCGCCGCCTTCTTGCCCTGCGCCAGCGCACGGCTGATCGACAGCGTCATGTCAGGACCTGGCGTCATCGCCAGCAGCAGGCTCGCTGCGGAAAAGGCAAGAAGGGTCGGGAGGCTGGGTATGAAATCCATGAAAGTCGCTCCGAAAGCCGGATGATAGTACTTGGCGTTTTCTTATCCGGCTTTCGGGGGATTGCAAATCAATCCTTCTTTTCGAGGAAGGCCTTGAATTGATCGGCATAGTCCGGGTGCCAGCGCGACAGCGGCGGACGGTTCTCGACGATATCGCCGGCGGCCCAGAGCATGCGGCGTTCATCGACAGGCCTGGCCACGTCGTTGTCGGGGCAGAGAATATAGAAATCGCCGCGTTTCAGGCTTTCCACCATGAAATCGATGGTCTGCTCCGGCGTCCAGGCGCCGGCGGGTTTTTCCCTGCGCTCGCCCTTGGTAAGGCCGGTGAAGACGAAGCCCGGAATGAGGAGGTGGGCCGATATCTTCGCGCCTTCCGTATTGCGCAGCTCGTGCTGCAGCGCCTCGGTGAAGACTTTCACGCCGGCCTTCGAGACATTGTAGGCGGGGTTGCCGGGAGGCGTGGTGATGCCCTGCTTCGAACCGGTGTTGATGATGAGGCCCGGTTCACCATGGGCCAGCATGCCTGGTCCGAAGGCGCGCGTGCCGTTGATGACGCCGAGCAGGTTGACACCAAGGATGGCATCCCAGCCGGCCTGGGCGCTGAAGATCGAGGTCTCCGGGCCGATGCCGGCATTGTTCATCAAGACATGCACGCGGCCGAAACGCTGCAGGACTGCGCGTTCCAGCGCTTCCAGCGCGTCTTTGCTGGCGACATCGGTCTCGACGGCCATGACATGCTCTTCGCCTGCGATCGTCTTGAGTTCAGCGCTCGCCTCGGCCAGGCGGTCGCCGCCGAGATCAGCGATAACGACGCTCATGCCGAGCGAAGCGAAATATTTCGCTGCGGCAAAGCCGATGCCGGAAGCGCCTCCGGTGATGACGGCAACATTGGATTTCTTGAAAATGTCTTGAATATCGGTCACGAGCGGCGCCCTCCTGTATTGCTTGCTCGCCGCCGAATATGGTGCTTTCAGGAAACCTGTCAAACCGCTTGAGCCGCCGTTGCAGTGCTTCCCCTTGCGCCGCACGATAATCTCGCTAAAAGTTCCGCGATACAGCTTTGCGGGCCTTTCCCCTGGTCCGCCTCGAAACGGAACTTATCATGGCATCACATAAAGACGTGAAGAAAGTCGTTCTCGCCTATTCCGGCGGTCTCGACACCTCGATTATCCTGAAGTGGCTGCAGACGGAGCTTGGCGCCGAAGTCGTCACCTTCACCGCCGATCTCGGCCAGGGTGAAGAGCTGGAGCCGGCGCGCAAGAAGGCCGAACTGCTCGGCATCAAGGAAATCTATATCGAGGACGTGCGCGAGGAATTCGTGCGCGATTTCGTCTTCCCGATGTTCCGTGCCAATGCCGTCTATGAAGGCGTCTACCTGCTCGGCACCTCGATCGCCCGTCCGCTGATCTCCAAGCATCTGATCGAGATCGCCAGGAAGACCGGCGCCGATGCCATCGCGCATGGCGCGACCGGCAAGGGCAACGACCAGGTTCGTTTCGAGCTTTCAGCCTATGCGCTGAACCCGGACATCAAGATCATCGCTCCCTGGCGCGACTGGTCGTTCAAGAGCCGCACCGACCTCCTCGAATTCGCCGAGAAGCACCAGATTCCGGTTGCCAAGGACAAGAAGGGCGAGGCGCCGTTCTCCGTCGATGCCAACCTTCTGCACTCCTCTTCCGAAGGCAAGGTTCTGGAAGATCCGGCCCAGGAAGCGCCCGAATATGTGCATATGCGCACGATCTCGCCGGAAGCCGCTCCCGACAAGGCGACGATCATCAAGGTCGGCTTCGAAAAGGGCGATGCCGTTTCGATCAATGGCGAACACCTGAGCCCGGCGAGCTTGCTTGCGAAGCTGAACGAGTACGGCCGCGACAACGGCATCGGCCGTCTCGATCTGGTCGAGAACCGTTTCGTCGGCATGAAGTCGCGCGGCGTCTACGAGACCCCCGGCGGCACGATCCTGCTCGCAGCCCACCGCGCCATCGAATCCATCACGCTCGACCGCGGTGCCGCGCACCTCAAGGACGAGCTGATGCCACGCTATGCCGAGTTGATCTATTACGGCTTCTGGTTCTCGCCAGAGCGCGAAATGCTGCAGGCTCTCATCGACAAGAGCCAGGAGCATGTCGAAGGCGAAGTGACACTGAAGCTCTACAAGGGCAATGTCATGGTCATCGGCCGCGAAAGCCCGAAGTCGCTCTATTCCGACAAGCTCGTGACTTTCGAGGACGACCAGGGCGCATACGACCAGAAGGATGCGGCTGGCTTCATCAAGCTCAATGCGCTGCGCCTGCGCACGCTCGCCAAGCGCAACTTGTCGAAATAATCGACATTTCCAGATGCTGAAAGGCCCGCTTCCGGTCGCCGGAGGCGGGCTTTCTTATGTGGAAAGCGGCGGCCGGAATTAATCGACCGGCCTCAATTCACGTTCGACTTCGGCAGGTGCTTCGGCCTTCTGCAGATTGCCGCGGAAGGCGCAGAGTGCGTCATGCAGCTGAACTTGAAGGTCATTGTCGAAGCCTTGCGTCGCGTTACGCTCGACTTCGCAGATTTCCCTGTCGATCTGCTTCAGCTTGGCGTCGGCGGATTCCGAAAGCACGATCCGCTTGGCGCGACGATCGAGCGGGTCAGGTTGGCGTTCGATCAAGCCGCGCGCCTGCAGCTTGTCCAGAAAGGCGCTGACCGTCATCGGCTCCAGCCCCATCCGGGAGGCGATGTCAAGCTGGCGACTACCGTTGATGGCAGCCACCTGCATCAGCGTCCGCGCTTCGCCCGCCGTCAGTCCGAGTCCGGCGACAAGAATACGTCGCTCGAAGGCCGCCCTGATCAGTCGGGCGCAGTCGGTCACAAGAAAGGCAAGTGAATCCGTATTAATCCTGCTGCTCATAAGCGCTTCCCTACCTACGCTCTTTAATTTTTAGGCCCCACAACGTTCTTATTGACTTCGTCCTGTGAACACAACGACTTCTGTCCGAAAACGCGCTGCTGCTTGACCGGGTTCGGCAGATTGCTACTCTCGCGCGATTCACAGCGGGAACCATCCATCATGACGCAATCGCTTGTTGTCGGCGCTTTTCTGGCCGCGCTTTTCTATGTGCTCATTCCCGGTCCTGCATTCCTGGCGCTGCTCGGCATCGGTGCAGGACAGGGGCGCAAGGCGGGTGCATTCTTTGTCAGCGGCCATCTGTTTGGTGATCTCGTCTGGTCCACGCTTGCATTGGTCGCCATCGTCGGCGCAAAGACCATCGGCACCTTCGTCTTCGATCTGCTGGGATTGCTATGCGGTTTCTACCTTGCCTGGATCGGCTGGAGCGCCGTGACCGCCAAGCCGAAGGGCGACGGAAAATCGCTCGTCAACGTCGAGCGGCCCTTCCGCCGTGGACTGATTTTCGGCGTCACCAATCCGAAGGGATATCCCGTGGCACTGGCGACCTTCACGGCACTTGTCGCGGGCTCTGCCGGCGCACTGACCTTCAGCGCCCTGCCGCTGCTGCTGGCGGTTTCCTTCGCGGGTTTCATAACGGCCGACATTATTCTTATCAGCATCATCGGAGCAGGCGCTGTTCGGCGCTTTTATCGCGCGCATGAGCGATTGATCGTGCGCTGCTCCGGCGTCCTCTTCATGGGCTTTGCGGCGCAAGCGCTCTGGCATGCCACGCCCGGTCTGCTCGGCTGGCGCAAAGCCTGACCGTCCTCGTTCAATTTGTTCGCTCCCCCGCCATACCAATTCGGCGGGAGCAGCCTTATATCGTGCTTCGATCAGATGTCTGTCGAAAGGATGCTTCGCATGTCTTCCCAAACCGCCGTCAATCCTGCGCTCACCGAATGGACCGGACATCAGGGGCTGCCGCGTTTCGATGCGGTGAAGGATACGGATTTTGCGCCTGCCTTCGATGCGGCGCTTGCATCGCATGAAGCCGAGATCGATGCGATTGCTGGCAACCGCGAGGCACCCACCTTTGCTAATACGGTGACGGCGCTGGAGATCGCCGGCGATGAACTCTCGCGTATTTCGGCGCTGTTCTGGAACAAGGCCGGCGCTCATACCAACGAGACCATCCAGGCGCTGGAACGCGAGATCGCGCCGAAGATGGCGCGGCATTATTCGAAGATCGGCACCAATGCGGCACTCTTTGCCCGCCTCGATGCGCTTTGGGAGGGCCGCGACGCCCTTGGGTTGACGCTCGAGGAAACCCGCGTGCTGGAACGGCACTGGAAGGGTTTCGTCAAGTCGGGCGCCAAGCTGCCGAAGGCCGAGCAGGAGCGGCTGTCTGCCATCAACGAGAAGCTTGCCGGCCTCGGCGCGCAATTCGGACAGAACGTATTGGCGGATGAAAAGAGCTGGGCGCTGCTCTTGTCGGAGGAGGCCGATCTCGTCGGCCTTCCGGACTATCTGCGCGAGGCGATGGCAGCGGCTGCGCGCGAACGCGGCGAGGAGGGCAAATATGCCGTCACCCTCTCGCGCTCGATCATCGAACCGTTCCTCACCTCGTCCGAGCGCCGTGATCTGCGCGAGCAGGCCTTCAACGCCTGGGTGGCGCGCGGCGCCAATGGCGGCAAGACGGACAATCGTGAGATCGTGAGTGAGACGCTGGCGCTGCGGGCAGAAAAGGCAAAGCTGCTCGGCTATACCAATTTCGCCGAACTCAAGCTCGACAATACCATGGCGAAGACGCCTGATACGGTGAACGACCTTCTGATGACCGTGTGGGGCAAGGCGGCAGCACGTGCGGCAGAGGAAGAAAGGGATATTGCGGCGCTGATTGCCGAAGAAGGCCGCAACCACGAGGTCATGCCCTGGGACTGGCGACACTATGCCGAGAAGATCCGGACGCGGAAGTTCGATTTCTCCGAAACCGAATTGAAGCCCTATCTGCAGCTCGAAAAGATCATCGCTGCCTGCTTCGATGTCGCCGGCCGCCTGTTCGGCGTCAAAGCCATCGAGCAGAAGGGCATTCCCGCCTATCATCCCGATGTGCGCGTCTTCGAGATCCGCGACCGCTCCGACAAGCTCGTCGCTCTCTTCCTTGGCGATTACTTCGCCCGCAGCTCCAAGCGCTCCGGCGCCTGGATGAGCTCGTTCCAGTCGCAGCACAAGCTGCCGCTGAAGAACGGCAAGGTCGGCGAGCTGCCGATCATCTACAACGTCTGCAACTTCGCTAAGCCAGCGGAAGGCCGGCCGGCGCTGCTGTCGCTCGACGATGCCCGCACGCTGTTCCACGAGTTCGGCCATGCGCTGCACGGCATGCTGTCCAACGTCACTTATCCCTCGGTTTCGGGCACCGGCGTTTCCCGCGATTTCGTCGAACTGCCGTCGCAGCTTTACGAGCACTGGCTGACGGTTCCTGCCATCCTCAAGGAATATGCCGTGCATTATGAGACCGGTGCTCCGATCCCGCAGGCGCTACTCGACAAGGTTCTGGCGGCGCGCACCTTCAATGCCGGCTTCAATACGGTCGAATTCACCTCCTCGGCTCTGGTCGACATGGCCTTCCATACCCGCGGCGCGGTTGAGGATCCGATGGCCGTGCAGGCGGAGGTGCTGGCCGAGATCGGCATGCCGAAATCGATCGTCATGCGCCATGCGACGCCGCACTTCCAGCATGTCTTCTCAGGCGACGGCTATTCGGCCGGCTACTATTCCTACATGTGGTCGGAAGTGCTCGATGCTGATGCCTTTGCCGCCTTCGAGGAAACCGGCGATGCCTTCAATCCAGATATGGCCGGAAAATTGAAGGCCAACATCTATTCCGTTGGCGGTTCGATCGACCCGGAAGATGCCTATAAGGCTTTCCGTGGCAAATTGCCGAGCCCGGATGCGATGCTGAAGAAGAAGGGGCTGGCGGCCTGATCTTGCGTCGGTCCGTGGCAAGAGTCAGTCGCCAAAAGTAAGCTTTGGCGACTGAGCTGATCTTTGCCTGGCAATCAGGATTTCCGCGAAAGCAAAGCCAACAGTTCAGCCAATTGATCGGCCTGTGCATCGTCCAGCTTATCACCCACATGGCGTTGAAGTGCCGGGGCATAGGCTGCCCACATGCGGCTGCGCATGGCACTTCCTGCCTCGGTGATAACGACCCAGCGGCCGCGGCCGTCCTCGAAAAATATCTCACGATGAACAAGACCGGCCTTTTCCATCCGGTCGAGCAGGCGCGATAGGTTATGCTGGGCGAGAAGCGTGCGCTCCTCAATCTCATAGGGCCGCAACTTCCCTTCTGTGGCCTGCGTCAGCTCCCATAGTACGTCGTACCAGCCGAGTGGCGGCAGGCCGGCCGCCTTCAAGTCCTGCTCGATTGCCGCGAGGGTCATTTGCTGCGCGCGCATGAGGCGCACCCATGCTCGCGTGATGGCGGCAGAAGGCTTTGAAGCGGCGGCGTCTGAACAATCGGACATGGATGCAATTACATCTATATTGACCGAGCTTGCAAGTCTGGATATAGATGCAATTACATCTATCTTAAACGAAGACCCAGGAGATTTGATCATGTCCGACGCAAAACTGGTGCTTGTCAGCCATTACCTTTGCCCCTACGTCCAGCGAGCCGCCATCACGCTTGCTGAAAAGGCGGTGCCATTTGAGGTGCGCTATATCGATCTATCGGCAAAGCCCGACTGGTTTCTTGCCATTTCTCCGCTCGGCAAAGTGCCTCTCCTGATCGTGCGACAGGACGATGGAGTGGAAACGGTTTTGTTCGAGAGCGCCGTGATCTGCGAATATCTCGAGGAAACCCAATCCGGTGCTCGGCTCCACCCGGCCGATCCGCTCGCGCGTGCCCGGCATCGCGGTTGGATGGAGTTCGGTTCTTCCATCCTTTCAGACTTATGGGGATTGGAGACCGCCAAGGACGAAGAAATCTATGAGGCCAAGCGCAAAGCGCTGATCGAGAAATTTACGCGGGTCGAGGCGGAATTAAGAAACGGTCCCTTTTTTGCCGGAGAGGCGTTCAGTCTGGTCGATGCAGTTTTTGCGCCGATCTTCCGTTACTTCGATGTGTTCGACACCATCACATCGACGGGGGTTTTTGATGGGCTCCCGCGTGTCAAGGCGTGGCGCACGGAGTTGGCGTCGCGGCAAAGCGTGCGAGACGCGGTGACGCACGAGTATCCCGAGCGCCTCAAAGCCTTCCTGGTCAATCATGACGCGTTCTTACTGAAGCATGCTGCTTGACGAAGCTGTGCAAATTCCGATTGAGGTGATCGTGTGCATCTGAATTGGCGATGTGCCAGAAGAGAGCTCGCTGTCCAGGCGTGTAAGACTGAGGCGTGAGGCACGAAAAGCCGGCATTCAGCTCCTTTCTTGCCTCCCCCCTTTCGCATTCGCGAAAAAAAGGGTATGAGCGCGCCAAATGCAATTGGCGTGTTTACCAAACACTGCGCCCCAGCCTCAGAGATTAAGACATATGGCACTTCGCAACATCGCGATCATCGCGCACGTTGACCATGGGAAAACCACCCTCGTCGACGAGCTCCTGAAGCAGTCCGGCTCGTTCCGCGAGAACCAGCGCGTTGCCGAACGCGTCATGGATTCCAACGATCTGGAAAAGGAGCGCGGCATCACCATTCTCGCCAAGGCGACCTCGGTCGTCTGGAAGGATACGCGCATCAACATCGTCGACACCCCCGGCCACGCCGACTTCGGTGGTGAAGTCGAGCGTATCCTGTCGATGGTGGACGGTGCGATCGTTCTGGTCGATGCCGCCGAAGGCCCGATGCCGCAGACGAAGTTCGTCGTCGGCAAGGCGCTGAAGGTCGGCCTGCGCCCGATCGTAGCGATCAACAAGATCGACCGTCCGGACGCTCGCCACGAAGAAGTCATCAACGAAGTGTTCGACCTCTTCGCCAATCTCGACGCCACCGACGAGCAGCTCGACTTCCCGATCCTCTACGGTTCCGGCCGTAACGGCTGGATGAACTATTCGCCTGAGGGTCCGAAGGACGAAGGTCTCGGCCCGCTTCTCGATCTCGTCGTCAAGCACGTTCCGGAGCCGACCGTCGGCGAAGGCCCGTTCCGCATGATCGGCACGATCCTGGAAGCAAACCCCTTCCTCGGCCGCATCATCACCGGCCGCATCCATTCCGGTTCGATCAAGCCGAACCAGGCCGTCAAGGTTCTCGGTGCCGACGGCAACCTCATCGAAACCGGCCGTATCTCGAAAATCCTTGCCTTCCGCGGCATCGAGCGTCAGCCGATCGAAGAAGCGCAGGCAGGCGACATCGTCGCCATCGCCGGCCTTTCCAAGGGCACGGTTGCCGATACCTTCTGCGACCCGCAGGTCTCCGAGCCGCTGATCGCGCAGCCGATCGATCCGCCGACCGTCACCATGTCCTTCATCGTCAACGACAGTCCCTATGCAGGCACCGAAGGCGACAAGGTCACCTCGCGCGTCATCCGTGACCGCCTCTTCAAGGAAGCCGAAGGCAACGTCGCGCTGAAGATCGAAGAAGCCGAAGGCAAGGATTCGTTCTACGTTTCCGGCCGTGGCGAATTGCAGCTCGCAGTTCTGATTGAAACCATGCGCCGCGAAGGCTTCGAGCTTGCCGTGTCGCGTCCGCGCGTCGTCATGCATAAGGACGAGAGCGGCCAGCTGCTCGAGCCGATCGAAGAAGTCGTCATCGACGTCGATGAAGAGCATTCCGGCATCGTCGTGCAGAAGATGTCCGAGCGTAAAGCTGAAATGGTCGAGCTGCGTCCTTCGGGTGGCAACCGCGTCCGTCTGGTCTTCTGGGCGCCGACCCGCGGCCTAATCGGCTACCAGTCTGAACTTCTGACCGATACGCGCGGCACGGCCGTCATGAACCGTCTGTTCCATGACTACCAGCCTTACAAGGGCGAAATCGGCGGCCGCGTAAATGGCGTGCTGCTCGCCAACGAAGCCGGCGAAGCCGTGGCTTACGCCCTGTTCAACCTCGAAGACCGCGGCCCGATGATCATCGATGCCGGCGAGAAGGTCTATGCCGGCATGATCATCGGCATCCACTCGCGCGACAACGACCTCGAAGTCAACGTGCTGAAGGGCAAGAAGCTCACCAACATCCGCGCTGCAGGCAAGGATGAAGCCGTGAAGCTGACCCCGCCGATCCGCATGACGCTCGACCGTGCTCTTTCTTGGATTCAGGACGACGAGCTGGTGGAAGTGACGCCGAAGTCGATCCGCCTCCGCAAGATGTATCTCGATCCGAACGAGCGCAAGCGTTACGAGAAGGCCCGTCTGGCCTGATCATCCTAACCGAGCGATGCATTCGACCCCGGCCTTCGTGCCGGGGTTTTTAATTGCATGTTCGGTTTTTGAGCTCTTGTCCAAGAGGTTAAAAAGTCGTTAATTTTTGTTAACGATCCACGGATAAAGCCTGTGGGCAAGTTCGCCATCTTTATGAATGAGGATGGTTAATTCGCGTTGGTAAGATCAGAGTAGACGTTATGAAGACGTTGTCGATTGATGTTCGGCGGGCAGAACCCCATGATGCCCGAGCCATTTCGGAGGTGCACCGCCAATCCTGGCAGTACACCTATGCCGGCATCATTCCGCATCGAGCCCTCGGTCAGATGATCGAGCGTCGTGGCGAAGCCTGGTGGCGCAAGGCGACCAGTGGTCCGGCAACGCTGCTGGTTCTGGATGTTGCAGGCGAGATCGCAGGCTACGCTACGCTCGGCCTCAATCGTGCCCGCGCGCTGCCGCAGGAAGGCGAGATTTACGAACTCTATCTGCGCCCGCAATATCAGGGTCTGGGCCTCGGGCGCATGCTGTTCGGCGAGGCACGCAGGCTGTTGAAGTCGCTCGGCTGCAAGGGGCTGGTCGTCTGGTGCCTTGAGGAAAACGAGAATGCCTACCGCTTCTATCGCGGGCAGGGCGGCGCCGATTTCTGCGAGGGCATCGAAACCTTCGATCACAGGCAGCTGCGCAAGATCGGCTTCGTCTGGCCCTGAGCGGCGCTGTCGCGTTCTAAATCTGCTGTATAATTTTATCCCTAAATCGATTCCGATTTCAGGAATCATGCGGTAAATCCGCCTGTTTCCCGATGCGTTGTTGCCTTGCGGGATGAATCCTATTATTTGGCTGGCGGCAACCATCCTTATCTAGGGGACAAGTATGCGTATCGACGCGATTTCCATTGGCAAGAACCCGCCCGAAGACGTCAACGTCATCGTTGAAGTGCCGGTCGGCGGTCATCCGATCAAGTACGAAATGGACAAGGAGGCCGGCACGCTGGTCGTCGACCGTTTCCTCTACACGCCGATGACCTATCCGGGCAATTACGGCTTTGTCCCGCACACGCTCTCCGAAGACGGCGACCCGATCGACGTTCTGATCGCCAGCACCCGTCCGCTGGTCCCGGGCTGCGTCATCAATGTTCGCCCGATCGGCGTGCTGAAGATGGAAGACAATTCCGGCAAGGACGAGAAGATTATTGCCGTTCCCTCGCCGAAGCTGACGCTGCGCTACGAAAAGGTCAAGGAATATACCGACCTGCCGGAGATCACGCTGAAGCAGATCGAGCACTTCTTCGAGCACTACAAGGATCTCGAGCCCGGCAAGTGGGTGAAGATCTTTGGCTGGGGTGGCTCCAAGGAAGCCGGCGAACTGATCATCGAAGCCATCGCCCGCGCCAAGAAGGAAAAGGCCTGATCAACCCTTCGTAATGACGTTTAATTTCTCCATCAAATCCTCCGGCTCGCCCTCGATCCGGAGGATTTTTTTGCGCGCCGTGTCGCCGCTGATGATGCTAAGCGTGGATTTGGAAATACCGAGGCTCTTTGAAAGCAGGGCGATCAGCGCCTTATTGGCCTTGCCCTTTTCCGGCGCCACTGAAACACGCGCCTTCAGATAGCATTCGCCGTCGCTTACGGTTTCGAGCCCATCGATCGCGTCACGCCCGCCATTGGGCGTGAGCCGTACGGAAAGCCTGACGTGATCCGGAAAGGCCTGCCAGGCCTTGTTCACCGCAGGAACATGGGGACGATCGAATTCCACATCAGCGAGCGGATGAAGAAGATGATCAAGAGCAGGATGACCGGCGAAATGTCGATGCCGCCGAGATCCGGCAGGATGCGGCGGATCGGCCGCAGGGCAGGTTCCGTGACCGCATAAAGGAAGTTGCCGACGGAGCTGACGAATTGATTGCTCGAATTGATGACGTTGAAAGCATATAGCCACGAAAAGATGGCGCTGGCGATCAATATCCAGGTATAAAGATTCAAAGCCAGATCAATGGTTTGAAATAAGGCGAGCATGTCCGTCTCCAATTCGCAGTTGACAGACATGTAGACATTGGCGACTAAACGGGCAAGTCCCATGCTCCGAAGCATGTTGAATCATGTCTAAAAGGCCGGTCTTGGCGCCAGCGGCCCCATCGGAAAGTCTCGTCCCATGTCGTTCTCTGCCAGCGGAGACCGGTTTGCCGCCTTCAGGCACATTGCCTATACCTATTTCTTCTTCGCGCGGTTTTTGACGGCCTTTGCCACGCAGGTCGTCAGCGTCTCTGTCGGCTGGCAGATGTATGAGCACACCAGCCAGCCGATCTATCTCGGTCTGATCGGTCTGGTGCAGTTCCTGCCGTCGCTGCTGCTGATCCTTGTGACGGGCACGGCTGCGGACCGTTACAACAGGCGCCTGATTTCCGCGATCTGCATTTTCGTCGGCACTCTCTGCACCGCCGCGCTGCTGTTTCTAACCATATCGGGCACTTTCGCGCCGCTGCCGGTATTTCTGATCCTCACGGTCTTCGGCATCGAGCGCGCTTTCATGACGCCGGCCATGCAATCGCTGGCGCCCAACCTGATCCCGCCCGAAGACCTGACGAACGCCATCACCTGGAACTCGATGTCATGGGATGCCGCCGCCATCCTTGGCCCCGTGGCCGGTGGCCTGCTTTACGGCGTCGGGGCCAATGTCGCCTATTCCGTGGCCGTGTTTTTCTTCGCGGCCGGTTCGGTGCTGACCTTCCTAATCCCGAAGCCACAGCAGCGCACCGCGCATGAGCGGCGTAGCCTTAACGAGATGCTTGCCGGCTTCCGTTTCATCTGGTCGGAAAAAGTGGTGCTCGGCGCGGTCTCGCTCGATCTTTTCGCCGTGCTGCTCGGCGGCGCAGTCGCGCTGATGCCCATCTATGCGCGCGATATCCTGACGCTTGGGCCCTGGGGCCTCGGCATGCTGCGCGCTGCGCCAAGCTTCGGCGCAATCGCCATGGGCCTGTTTCTGGCGACTTATCCTATCCGGAATCGCGCCGGCATCTGCATGTTTGCCGGGGTTGCCATGTTCGGCGTGGGCACACTTGTCTTCGGCATCTCGCATACGCCGTGGCTGTCGATAGTGGCTCTCGCCGTCATGGGCGCTTCCGACCTGATTTCCGTCTATGTGCGCGAAACTCTGATTACGCTCTGGACGCCGGATCACGTGCGCGGCCGCGTCAATGCCGTCAACATGGTCTTCGTTGGCGCGTCGAACGAGCTTGGCGAGTTCCGCGCCGGCACCATGGCGCATTATTTCGGCGCGATCCCCGCTGTCGTCATCGGAGGCTTGGGCACGCTGACGGTCGCCCTCCTCTGGGCCACCGGTTTTCCGCAGCTACGCCGGATCGACAGTCTCAACGCACCGGATCGCAACGGCGAGCCGCAGGCGGTTTGAGGAGTGCGTAATGGCGAGGTTGCCGGATCGATACAATTCGTTTTCGGCGCTTCGTGAGCATGAGATCGAGGGCGTCGACTATCGCATCCGCGTGGAGAGCCGATCATCACCCGTCGCGGTTATCGCTCCGCATGCCGGCTTCATCGAACCCGCCACATCAGAGATAGCGCTGGCGATCGCGGATGGGAGGTTCTCGCTTTACCGCTTCGAAGGGCTCGATCCGGCGCGGCTCCATCATGAGCTGCACGTCACTTCCGAAAATTTCGATGAGCCGATTGCAAACGATCTGATTGCCGGTTCGCTGATCGTTGTCGCTATTCATGGTCGAATGGATCGCGACGATCCGCAGTCAAGCTGGATCGGCGGCCTCGACATATCGCTTCGCGACCGGATCGTAGAGGCGCTTCGTCGCGATGGATTTGCTGCCGTTGCGAGAAAGAAGGGGGAGGCGCTCGCGGGAGCTTCGGCCGGAAATATCTGCAATCGCCGCCAGCGGCAGGTTGGGGTGCAGCTTGAGATTCCGAGAGGCGTCAGAGATGCCCTCATGGCCGATGCGGAGAAGCTCAAGCAATATGCGTCTGCCATCCGTGGGGCGATCGATGAATTCCACCGCGCGCTTTCGTCAGGCGAAGACCTTTAGAGCATTTCCGCTTTTCTTCGAATCGCGAAAACGCTCTATCTTCTCGTTTTTACGCAGTTCCGGGCGCAAAACCGCTTCGCACTTTTGCTGGAACTGTTCTAGGCCGCCATCGCCTGCTTGCCTTCGAAGACGAGATTGAGGAATTCCGACAGCCAGGCCTTCAGCGCCGCGTCGAAGATCATGCGGCCTTCCAGATGCTCGCGGCCCTGCTGGGCGTTCGGCATGCAGAAGCGATGTTCGCCATGCACGACCCAACGCTGCATCATGGCGCGGGTGAGCTCGGCATGGAATTGCAAGCCCCAGGCATTGGCGCCGTAACGATAAGCCTGGTTTGGGTAGGTCTCCGCTGTTGCCAGGAGGTCGGCGCCGTGCGGCAGCTCGAAGCCCTCGCGATGGAAATGGTAGACCATCTGCGGCCAGCGCATCAGCAGGCGACCCTTTTCCGTCGGCTGCAACGGATACCAGCCGATCTCGGTCTTGCCGTCATCGCGCGCCTTTACCTTGGCGCCGAGATGGCGGGCGAGCAGCTGCGCGCCGAGGCAGATGCCAAGATAGGGGCGGTTTTCCTTAAGCGGCACCTTCAGCCAGTCGGTCTCGGCCTTGATGAAGTCGTCGGGGTCGTTGGCGCTCATCGGGCCGCCGAAGACCACGGCGCCGGCATGAGCCTCCAGTGTCGAGGGCAGGGGGTCACCGAGAACCGGGCGGCGGATATCGAGATCGAAGCCCTTCTCCAGCATCATCTGGCCGACGCGGCCCGGGCTGGAGCGCTCCTGATGCAGGACGATCAATATCGGGCGCCCGGCGCTCTTCGGCGCTTCAATCATCATTGCCCGTCTCCACCCTGAAACCGGGCGCGCGTGCGGCAGCTTCCTGGCGTTTCATGATGCGCTCGCGATCGGAAATGCCCATGAGGTCGGCGATCCGCCAGATGGCATGATCTTCCATCTCGCTGCGCTCGCCGTCGGCATAGACGATATCCCAGAGGATGCCGAGCAGTTCGAGCCGCTGCGTGCTGTCGAGATGGCGCTTCAGGTCCGAGGTGAAGCGATAATAGTCGACCGCTTCGCTTTCCGCTTCCTCGCCGGCCGCGATCAGCTGATCGAGCTTGCGGCCATCAAGACCATACTGCTCCTTCAAGAGCTTGCGCAGCCGCTTCTTCTCGCTGTTCTCGATCTTGCCGTCCGCCTCCATCACCTGGATGCAGAGAGCTGCCACGGCGACACGCGGGTCGTCAGGTGCGAAACCGGATCGGGGATGGTCTTGTGTCAGGTTATGAAGAAATTCCTGAAAGCGTTCGAACATGCGTGTCCATTCTCAAAACGGGCAGAGCAGGGTTCTTGGGGCACCATGCTCCATCTTTTTGTCTTCCGGAATTCCAGACGCAAAGCCGCTGCGCGCTGTTGCCGGAATTGCTCTAGAACAACTTGAGCCGCGTCTTGGGTTCCGGTTCAAGTTTATGATCTTTCACGCCCGGATCATCAGGCGCGCCACCGAAGAAGGGCCGGGGCTCCGCATCCTGCGGCACCGGTTTGGGCGCTGCCTCGGACACGCTCGGCGCGGACTTTGCCACGGCGGGCTCCAACTCCATGACATAGGCATTGCTGGCTGGCGATGCAACTTTTGGTGAATTTGTCGCCTCCGCTGCGGTTGCGCCAGCCGCCTCGCGCACCGGCGGCAGCGATTTCAGCGCCGCATCGACAGAAACCGCGGAACCCTCTTCGACCGGACCTTCGATCTGGCCGAAGGGCGCCTTCCACTCGAAGGCGTCGAGGCGGCCGGTGACCGGCGACAGCGGCAGCCATTTTTCCGAGACGAAACCATCGGCGACCCAGGCTGGATCGCGCGGGGCGCGCAGCGCCTGCGCCATCCAGTGGCGGACGCGGCCCTGATCGCCGGTTTCCGCCTCTTCGATATCGGCGAGAAGCAGGAAGGCGCCCTCGCGCGCATCGATCCGTGCGGCGGCTTCCGCCTTGGCACGGGCCTTGCCGAAATCGCCCGCGTCCATTGCCGCCTTTGCGGTCAACAGCAGGGCTTCGACATTGTTCGGGCGGATCGCCTCCAGCCGTTCGGCGCGTTTCAGGCGATCGAGAACGGAATCGCCGCTGCGGGCCCGCACATAGGCTTTGCCGATTTCGGGATGCGGCCGGGCTTTCCAGACCTGCTCGAGGATGGAGGCAGCCTTGCGCACCTTGTCTTCACGGAACAAGGCTTTGGCGGCGATCAGCGCGGCGGGAACGAAATCATCCACGAGCTTTAATGCCGCCAGCGCATCGTCGCGTGCGCCGGCGGGATCGCTTTCCAATTTCTCGTCGGCGCGCGCCGTCAGGAGCACGGCGCGTTGACGGTTGGCGGTTGCCTTATCGACGACATGGGCAGCCTTCTGCTGGTCGAGCAGCTTGATGGCATCGTCCCAGCGGCCGGCTTGGCTGCGATATTCCAGCGTCGCCTGTGCCGCCCAGGGCAGGTAGGGCGCCTGGTCGGCCGCCTTCTCGGCATATTGCCGCGCCGCTTCATGCGCCCCGAGGCGCTTGGCTTCGAGATAGAGGCCACGCAGGCCGAGTTCGCGCGTTTCCGGATCATTGGCCATCTGCTCGAACTTCTGGCGCGCCTCGTCATGCTTGCCTTCGATCAAGGCAGCCTGAGCCTCAAGCAGGTTGATGAGCGGCTCCTGATCGGCGCGGATGAGGCCGCGGGTGCGGGCCGCCATCTTGCGCGCGAGCAGGGCATTGCCGGCGCCCGCGGCGATGAGGCCGGTGGAGAGCGCCTGATAGCCGCGGTCGCGCTTGCGGGCGCGGAAATAGCGGGTGACGGAGTGCGGCGAATTCCAGATCAAGCGCACGAACCACCAGACGATCATCACGGCGGCCACGATCGCAATCAGGATCGCGGCGGCGACGATCAGCTTCGTCTGGTAAAGCTGGCCTTCCCAGACCAGCGAGAGATCGCCGGGCCGATCCGCGAGCCAGGAAAAACCATAGCCGAGAGCCAGGACGAGAATGGCGAAGATAAGCAGTCTGATCATTGCTACACTCCGTCCTTAATTCTGTTTCCCGGTATTGGCGATCGCCTTCGACAAGGCATCGCTTACCAGATCCTCGACGCGGATGCGGGCCTCCAGCGATTGCTTGAAGGCGGCCGATGCAGATTTCGCGGCATCGGGCAGGCTGTTCCACTCGGTCACCGCACCCGGGAGATCGCCATTCCTGACCTTGTCCTCAAAACGGGCGGCGATGGCATCGATGCTGTCGCCAGAGACATTGCCGACGGGGCGGACCTGCACCAGCGACTTGGCGCCGGATACCAGGCGGCTGCTCCAGCTCTGATTCGGATCGTCGGTCTGTGCCGTTGCGACGATTGCCGTTGCGACATTCGAAACCTGGCGGATCAGGTCGGCCCGAGAGGGAACGCCGGTCTGGGCGAAATTCTTGAGGGCGGCAACGGCCGGATCGTCCGGCGCGACATTGGCGAAGGTGTCGAGCTCAGGCTGGAAGGGACCGCCGCGGTCAATTGCTGCCTTCAACGCCGCCGCCGCGATGGCGCGAGCCACAGCGCTCTCCTGGCTCGGTCCGCTCAGCTTCTTTTCGGCGTCATCAAGACGCTTGCTGACCTCGGCGTCGGAGGTTGCCTGGCTCTGCGTCGTCTTGCTGAGATCCGATTTCAGCTGCTCGACCTCGCTGGTGAGCGAAGCGATCTTCTGATCGGAAGCGGGGTTTGCGGTGCCACCCGAGCCATTTGTCAAAGCGCCGTTGGCAGCGCTCGTCTCAAGCGCTGCGACGCGGGCCGTCAGCGCTTCGTCCGGCTTTGCGGCTGGCGCGGCGGCGAGATTGGCGATGCTCTGCTTGAGACCGTCGATCTCCGTATTCAGCGTTGCGATCTGGGTAGAGCTATCTTTGCCTGCGCGGCCGCCAGGCAGGAAGCCGGCATATTGCAAGGCGCCGGCGCCGATGAGGGCGATCAAGCCGCCGACGATGCCGGCCGCGATCAGCCCCGAGGTTGAACCTGCGTGCGACTGCGAACGCTCGGTATGGGGCGCTTGTTGGGCATGGGAGGGCGGAGAATCGGCCTGTTGTGCTGATGCACCTTGCTGCTCTTGCGGTGCGGCGTCGAAGATCGTCTCCTGAGCTTCCTCGCGAAGCGGCTCCTTCTCCGCTTCCAGCGGCATTTCCACTTTATCTGCCGAGGAGCCGCCAAGCTCGCCATGGCTGCGCTCGGTCAAATCTTCGGGAGCTGCGTCCTGCGCAGTCTCTTCGGCTTCCAGATCGATCGTGACCGGTTCGTCGTTGGGCTTCGAATGGTTAGGCGTTTTTCGCGATACCATGAGGTCCTCTTTTCATGCGCTGCAACGAAGTTAGACAGACAAGGCGATTATGAAAAGGCCTTACATCAAAATTGCGGCCTTACGCCCGGATCAGAAGCGCCAGAAGTCGGTCTTCATTCGGCATGTCGGCGATATCGACATGGGATTGCAGCGTCTCCGGAACCGCGCCCGCCACGGCTTCGCTCAAACAAAGAAACCGCGTTTCCGCAAAAAGCTCCATGTTGTGGCCGACGAAAGACAGGCCGAAAAAGCGCCTGGCGGTTTCGTGAGAATAAAGCAGCACGGCATCCGCGCGAGCGTCGGAAAAAAACCGGCGAAGAGTGACGTCGTCAGGGATGATATCCCGCATTCGGTAGCATTCGACGGTCAGGAAAGGCAGGTGCAGCTCCGCCAATCCGGCTTCGAAACCGGCCGCGCGCGGAAAGCCTGCGAGATAGAGGAGGGGCGCGGTATTCCTGCCGCCAGAATGGCGTGAAATCAGGGCGGCAAGCTCGGCGCCGGCGCCTTGGGAGACTGCGATATTGCTGAAGCCGAGCTCCGCTGCCTCTCTAGCCGTTGCCTTGCCCACCGCAAAGAGCGGTCGTCCGAGATGGGGCTCGATATCGGAGCCTAGCGCCGCCAGCACGCGGAACGCCTCGGCGCTGGTGACGGCGACGGCGCCCTGCGTGGTCAGGAGCGCTCGTCTTGCCTCCTCGACATGATGGACGGGTTCGGCCAGCGGCAGCAGCAGGGGTTCGTGCCCCATTTGCGTCAACCGCCGCATGGTGCGTTCACCCGAATGCCGAGGGCGGGTGACGACGACGCGCATCCTTTGTCAGGTCCAGTCTTCGAAGAAGGTGCTGCCGGCCTCGGCGCGGATCGCCTGACCGGCATTGATCCCCAGCGCCTCGGCATCGCGCCGGTGGCCTTCGATGGTCGTCGTGTGCACTTGGCGGCCATCCGGGGTGAGGATCATGCCGAAGAAGCGCAGATGATCGCCTTCGCAAATTGCGTAGCCGGCTATCGGTGTGCGACAGGAGCCGTCGAGCGCCGCCAGGAAGGCACGTTCGCAGGATACGGCGTCGAAAGTCGGCGCATCATTGACGGCGGCGAGCAGGTCGTTCATCTGCTGATCGTCGATCCGGCTCTCGATGGCGATTGCGCCTTGTGCCGGCGCTGGAGGGAATTCATCAGGATCGAGAATGTCGGTGATGACCTCGACCATGCCAAGCCGCTTCAGGCCTGCAAGCGCCAGCAAGGTGGCGTCGGCCTGCCCCTCTTCCAGCTTGCGCAGGCGCGTCTGAACCGAACCGCGGAAGGTAATGACGTTGATATCCGGGCGCAGGCGACGGATCAGCGCCTGGCGGCGCAGCGACGCAGAGCCGACGGTAGCGCCATGCGGCAGCTCGATCAGTTTCGGCGCGGTGCGGCCGATGACCGAATCGCGGATATCTTCTCGCGGCAGATAAGCTGTGAGCGCCAGGCCTTGGGGCAGCTTCGTCGCCATATCCTTGGCCGAATGCACGGCGAGGTCGAGTTCGCCTGAGGTCAGCTTCTCTTCCAGCTCTTCCGTGAACAGGCCCTTGCCGCCGATTGCCGCGAGCGAGCGGTCGGTGATGCGGTCGCCCTTGGTGGTCAGAACGACGATTTCGAACATCTCCTCCGGAAGGCCATGGGCCGCCATCAGGCGGTCGCGCGCTTCTCGCGCCTGGGCGAGCGCCAGCGGGCTGCCGCGCGTGCCGATCCGGAAAGGTTTTGTTTGCATCCGCTTTGATCCGTTGTTACCGACAGTTCCCGTAACCATATTTCCGCTTTATCGCAATCGACCTGTAGGCAACGAACTTTCTCCATGACATCCGTTCTTCGTATTCTCGGCATCGAAACAAGCTGCGACGAAACCGCTGCAGCTATTGTCGAGCGCCGGGATGACGGCACGCCAACGGTTTGTTCCGATGTCGTCCTCAGCCAGCTGGACGAGCATAGCGCCTATGGCGGCGTCGTGCCGGAAATTGCTGCGCGGGCACACGTCGAAGCGCTCGATACGCTGATCGACGAGGCATTGAAACGCGCCAATGTGTCGCTCTCGGACGTCGATGCCATTGCCGCTACATCCGGGCCGGGCCTCATCGGCGGTCTGCTCGTCGGGCTGATGACGGGCAAGGCGATCTCACGCGCGACAGGCAAGCCATTATACGCTATCAACCATCTGGAAGGCCATGCCCTGACGGCGCGGCTGACGGACGGTCTTGCCTTCCCTTATCTCATGCTGCTCGTGTCCGGCGGCCACACCCAGCTGATCCTGGTGCGCGGCGTCGGCCAATATGAGCGCTGGGGGACGACCATCGACGATGCGCTCGGCGAAGCCTTCGACAAGACGGCCAAGCTTCTGGGACTGCCCTATCCCGGCGGCCCGGCTGTGGAGGCAGCCGCCAAAAACGGCAATCCGGACCGCTTCGATCTTCCGCGTCCCCTGGTCGGCGAAACGCGCCTCGATTTTTCCTTTTCCGGCCTGAAGACAGCGGTACGACAGGCGGCGACGGCAATTGCGCCTGTCACCGAGCAGGATATCGCCGATATCTGCGCCTCCTTCCAGAAGGCGATCTCGCGCACGCTGAAGGACCGGATCGGCCGCGGCCTGCAGCGCTTCAAGACGGAGTTTCCGAAGACTGAGGAAAAGCCGTCGCTTGTGGTGGCCGGGGGCGTTGCCGCCAATCTCGAGCTGCGCCGCACGCTGCAGGAGCTTTGCGACGCCAATGGTTTCCGCTTCATCGCGCCGCCATTGAGATTGTGTACGGATAATGCCGTCATGATCGCCTGGGCTGGACTGGAACGCATGGCGACGGGCGCCGCACCTGACGATCTCGATGTGCAGCCGCGCTCGCGCTGGCCGTTGGATCAGAAGGCGGAAACCCTGCTCGGACATGGCAAACGAGGAGCGAAGGCATGAGCGGCAATGAGCGGATCGCAGTCATCGGCGCCGGCGCTTTCGGCACGGCGCTTGCCGCCGTCATCGCGCTGACCGGTCGTGCCGATGTGGTGCTCGTCGGACGCAACGCAGGGCTGATGACTGACCTTGCCGCCGACCGCATGCATGATGCCGTCCTGCCCGGCATCGATCTTCCGGATTCGCTGCAGTTTTCGGCCGTGCCGGATGCAATTTCCAATGCCGGCATCGTTCTTTTTGCCATGCCCTCACAGGCGCAGGCCGATGCTGCCCGTCATTATGGCCCTTATCTCGCCAAGGATGCGGTCGTCGTTACGTGCGCGAAAGGTATCGACAAGGTCTCCGGCGATCTGCTGACCGATATGCTGGAGCGGGAGTTGCCGCAGCATGCGATCGCCGTGCTCTCAGGCCCGGGCTTTGCCGCGGACATTGCCAAGGGACTGCCGACGGCCATGGCGATCGCCGCCGCCGACATGACTGTCGCCGAAAGGCTAGCCCAGGCGATTTCCGGCCCGACGTTTCGCCTCTACGCCTCGGATGACCGCATCGGCGTTCAGCTCGGCGGTGCCTTGAAGAATGTTCTCGCGATTGCCTGCGGCATCGTCGAGGGCCGGGGTATCGGTGATTCCGCACGCGCGGCGCTGATCAGCCGTGGTCTTGCCGAGATGTCGCGCTTCGTTGCAGCGAAGGGGGGCAAGGCTGAAACTGTGCGCGGCCTATCGGGTCTTGGCGACCTCGTGCTGACGGCCACCAGCCATCAATCCCGCAACCTGCGATTCGGCATTGCGCTGGGTGAGGGCGAGGCTGCCGATCCGACGCATGGCACGCTGGTCGAGGGCGCCTATGCCGCTTCCATCGCCGCGCGGCTCGCCGACAAACTCGGCGTCGACATGCCGATCACCGACGCGGTGTCCGCCATCATCGACGGCAAGCTCGACATAGCAACAGCCATCGGACAATTGATGACGCGGCCGATCACTACGGAATAGTTTGGATATTTGAAGGAGACTAATCATGCTGTTTGCCTTTGTCTGCAAGGACAAGCCCGGTCACCTGAATGTTCGCATGGAGACGCGCCCGGCGCATCTGGAGCATCTGAACAAGCTCAATGCCGAAGGCACGTTGAAGATGGCGGGTCCGTTCCTGGATGCGGACGGCAAGCCGAACGGTAGTCTCGTTGTCGTCAAGGCCGAGAGCGCCGAGGCCGCCAAGGCGATTGCCGATGCCGATCCCTATACGAAGGCCGGTCTGTTCGAGAGCGTCGAGATCAAGCCGTTCAACTGGGTCTTCAACAATCCGGAGGCATGAGAGATGGCGCATTGGCTTTATAAATCCGAGCCGTCCTCCTGGTCCTGGCAGCAGCAGAAGGATGCCGGCGCAAAAGGCACCGAATGGACCGGCGTGCGCAACTATCTCGCCCGAAACAACATGCGGGCCATGCAGATCGGCGACAAGGGTTTCTTCTATCACTCCAATGACGGGTTGGAGGTCGTCGGTATCGTAGAGGTCTGCGCGCTGGCGCATCCGGATTCGACCGCTAAGGACGATCCGCGCTGGGAATGTGTCGACATCCGCGCCGTTCGCGATATGCCGAATCCGGTGACCCTCAAGGACATCAAGGCCAATCCGAAGCTTTCGCAGATGGCGCTCGTCACCTCCATGCGGCTTTCGGTGCAGCCGGTGACGGATGATGAATGGCTCGAAGTCTGCCGCATGGGTGGTCTGGACAATCCGCCGGCCTGATCCGGCCTTGTTCGGTGGGTGGGAGATTCATTGAAAACCGATCCGGAAAGCTTCATCCGTGCCAATACCAGCGTCATGGCGTCGCCGCATGTGCCGGAAATCCGGCTGCATCTGGCAAGCGAAGCACATGAACTGTGGCTGAAGACGGAAGAAGAGCTGGAGGAGATCGGCCTGCCGCCGCCCTTCTGGGCCTTTGCCTGGGCGGGTGGGCAGGGTCTCGCGCGCTATATCCTCGATCATCCGGAAATCGTTGCCGGCAAAACCGTGCTGGATTTTGCCACCGGCTCCGGGCTCGTCGCGATTGCTGCGAAGCGTGCGGGTGCGGCTCATGTGCTTGCCGTCGATATCGATCCATGGGCGGGCACGGCAATCCGGCTCAATGCCCTTGAAAACGGCGTCACCATCGATTTCTCCAGCAATGACATTATCGGCCGCACCGTGGATGCGGGCGTTATTCTTGCCGGCGATGTCTTCTATGATCGCGATTTTGCCGCGAGCCTCGTTCCCTGGCTAAGACGTCTGGCGGGCGAGGGGAAGACGGTTCTCGTCGGCGATCCCGGCAGGGCCTATCTTCCCAAGGATCGTCTGGAAGAGCAGGCGACCTATCAAGTGCCGGTGACGCGGGCGCTCGAGGACAGCGAGATCAAGAAGACGACGGTCTGGCGATTTCTCGCAGATTGAGAAACGTCAGTGCCTGATGACGCAGACGCCTGCTTCATACGAGCAGGGATTGCCGGCATAGCGGACATCGATGACCTTTGCCTTCGGCCTCAGCTGCGCTGTGGCAGGCGGAGCATAGGGATTGTAGCTGCCATAGCCGATGACATAGGTGCCGCCATCGGCCCGATAGACATCGGCCGAGCCGGCATAGCTGCCGGCGTTTGCCGCGTCGCGCCGCTCCATGATGACAATCCGGGCAGGTTGCTGCTCGCGCCTCTGGGGCTGGGAGATCTGGCTCAGATGCACCAAGCCGGAGCGATCGTGATGATGCCAGTGGCGGTAGTCGCCCGCCGATGCCGGGGCGAAGGAAAGGGTGGCTGCCGCCAAAACGAGCGCTGCTGCCTTGAAAAGATGCGGCTTCATGATTCGACTCGCTTCGATCGGTTAATGAAATCTTAACGGCAGATTGCCTCAAGAGCCGCGCGAAGTCCACGTCAGGGTTGCCGAAATGGTAAACGGCCCGGAATGGGAAGCCCGTCATTGCATGCTCGCTAAAGTGCAGCCCGATCCGAATCGATTAAATTCGATGCAGGCATCAATTGTGCTTGTGGATGGGCGTCTCTGTGATTATTGGTCGCAATGATGCAACGCACACTGCACGTCTCTGCGCGCGCGTTGCCCCGGATAACCGGGTTCTAAGCGTATCGTAACGCCGCGAGGTTCTGATGGCGAACGTCACACAAAACCGGCCTCTGTCGCCGCATCTGCAAATCTACAAACCCATTCCCACCATGGTCATGTCGATCCTCCACCGCATCACCGGGGGCGCGCTCTATTTCGGCACGCTGCTGGTCGCCTGGTGGCTGATCGCCGCGGCGACCGGTCAGGGCTATTTCGATCTGGTCAACTGGATCATGGGCACGATCATCGGTCGTATCATCCTGCTTGGCTACACCTGGGCGCTGCTGCACCACATGCTTGGCGGCCTGCGCCACTTCGTGTGGGATCTCGGGCATGGTTTCGATCCCGCCGTTTCGACCAGAATGGCCAAGGCCACGCTCATCGGCTCGATCGGTCTGACCGCGCTGGTCTGGATCATCGGCATCGTCATCCGGCTGGGTTGATTGGCATGATCGCTCCCGGAAGCGCTTGGGCGCATTTCGGGATCATGCTTTAAAGGATATTTCTCATGGATATGCGCACTCCTCTGGGCAAAGTCCGCGGTCTCGGTTCCGCAAAGGAAGGTACCGATCATTTCTGGCGTCAGCGCCTGACCGCCGTTGCCAATGTTCCCCTCTTTCTCTTCTTCGTCATCTTCCTGATCATCTATGCCGGCGCGCCCTATGCGGAAGTCGTGCACGCGATCTCGAACCCGATCGTGGCCGTCATCTTCGGCCTGATGGTGATCTCAGCCCTCATTCACATGAAGATCGGCATGCAGGTCATCATCGAGGACTATGTTCATGGCGAATTTGCCAAGATCGTCCTTCTCATGCTCAACACGTTCTTCGCGGTCGTCGTGGCGGGGCTCTGTCTTTTCGCCATTCTGAAGATCGCGTTCGTAGGATAATTGCATCATGGCACCGAACTCATCCGCTCAGAATGGGCCTGCTCAAAACGGGAAAGCCTATAAATATATCGATCACTCCTATGATGTGATCGTCGTTGGCGCCGGCGGCGCCGGCCTGCGCGCCACGCTCGGCATGGCCGAACAGGGTTTCCGTACCGCCTGCATCACCAAGGTGTTTCCGACCCGCTCGCACACCGTCGCAGCCCAGGGCGGCATTGCCGCCTCGCTGCAGAACATGACGCCGGACAGCTGGCAGTGGCATCTCTACGACACCGTCAAGGGCTCCGACTGGCTCGGCGATGTCGATGCCATGCAGTACATGGTCATGGAAGCGCCGAAGGCCGTTTACGAGCTTGAGCATTATGGCGTGCCCTTCTCGCGCAACGAAGAAGGCAAGATCTACCAGCGCCCGTTCGGCGGCCACATGCAGAATTTCGGCGAGGGACCGCCGGTGCAGCGCACCTGTGCCGCCGCCGACCGTACCGGTCACGCCATTCTGCACACGCTCTACGGCCAGTCGTTGCGCAACAACGCTGAATTCTTCATCGAATATTTCGCGCTTGATCTCATCATGTCCGACGATGGCAGCCGTTGCACCGGCGTCGTCGCCTGGTGCCTCGATGATGGCACGATCCATCGCTTCGCCGCCAAGATGGTGGTGCTGGCGACCGGCGGCTACGGCCGCGCCTATTTCTCGGCCACGTCTGCCCATACCTGCACCGGCGACGGTGGCGGCATGGTGGCTCGCGCCGGCCTGCCGCTGCAGGACATGGAGTTCGTGCAGTTCCATCCGACCGGCATCTACGGTTCGGGCTGCCTCATCACCGAAGGTGCCCGCGGCGAAGGCGGTTATCTGGTCAATTCCGAGGGCGAGCGCTTCATGGAACGCTATGCGCCTTCGGCGAAGGACCTTGCCTCGCGTGACGTCGTTTCACGCTGCATGACGCTTGAGATCCGTGAGGGTCGCGGCGTCGGCAAGAACAAGGATCACATCTTCCTGCATCTCGACCACCTTGATCCGGCCGTGCTGCATGAGCGCCTGCCGGGCATTTCCGAGAGTGCCCGCATCTTCGCCGGCGTTGATGTGACCCGTGACCCGATCCCCGTCCTGCCGACCGTTCACTACAACATGGGCGGCATTCCGACAAACTATTGGGGCGAAGTGCTGAATGCCGACAGCAACAATCCCGAGCGCGTGCTGCCGGGCCTGATGGCCGTCGGCGAAGCCGGCTGCGCGTCGGTGCATGGCGCCAACCGCCTCGGCTCGAATTCGCTGATCGACCTTGTGGTCTTCGGCCGCGCCGCCGCCATCCGCGCCGGCCAGGTCATCGACCGTGTCGGTCCGGTTCCTCCGGTCAACGTCGCGGCCTGCGACAAGATCATGGAGCGCTTCGATCGCTTGCGTCACGCCAGCGGCTCGACGCCGACGGCAGCGCTGCGCGAGAAGATGCAGCGCGCCATGCAGGAAGATGCGGCCGTGTTCCGCACCCAGGAATCGCTGGAATCCGGCTGCCGCCGTCTTTCGGAAATCTGGGGTGAAATGTCCGACATCAAGGTCACCGATCGTTCGCTGACCTGGAATTCCGACCTCGTCGAAACGCTGGAACTCCACAATCTGATGGCCAACGCCATCACGACGATCTACGGCGCCGAGGCCCGCAAGGAAAGCCGCGGCTCGCATGCTCGCGAAGACTATACCGAGGGTAAGTTCGCCGGCCGCGACGACGAAAACTGGCGCAAGCATACGCTTGCCTGGGTTAACGAGGCAGGCGACGTGAAGCTCGACTATCGTCCGGTTCACACCGACCTGATCGCCGAAGGCATCGATCCGCACAAGATCGAGCCGAAGGCACGCGTGTACTGATCTGAGAGGAACTGACCATGGTTGAACTCGCTCTCCCCAAGAACTCTCAGATGCGCGAAGGCAAGGTCTGGCCGAAACCGGTCGGTGCCAAGAACACGCGCGAATTCCGCGTCTATCGCTGGAGCCCGGATGACGGCCAGAACCCGAGCATCGATACCTACTATATCGATATCGATGATTGCGGCCCCATGGTGCTCGATGGTCTGCTCTACATCAAGAACAACATCGACCCGACACTGACCCTGCGCCGCTCCTGTCGCGAAGGCATTTGCGGCTCCTGCGCGATGAATATCGACGGCACCAACACGCTCGCCTGCACCAAGGGTCTGGACGAGATCAAGGGCACGGTGAAGGTCTACCCGCTGCCGCACATGCCCGTCGTCAAGGACCTCGTGCCGGATCTGACGAATTTTTATGCGCAGCACCGCTCGATCGAGCCTTGGCTGAAGACGGTATCGCCGCCGCCGGCCAAGGAATGGAAGCAGAGCCATGAGGACCGCCTGAAGCTCGACGGCCTCTATGAATGCATCCTGTGCGCCTGCTGCTCGACCTCCTGTCCGAGCTACTGGTGGAACGGCGACCGTTACCTCGGTCCGGCGGTTCTGCTGCAGGCCTATCGCTGGCTGATCGATTCCAGAGACGAAGCCAAGGGTGAACGCCTCGACAATCTCGAGGATCCGTTCCGCCTCTATCGCTGCCATACGATCATGAATTGCGCCCAGACCTGCCCGAAGGGTCTGAACCCGGCCAAGGCGATCGCCGAAATCAAGAAGATGATGGTCGAGCGGCGGGTCTAACCCGCCGCTTTCGGCCGTTTAACCGCAAAATCAAAATGCTTCGGCAAGCTCGCCGAAGCGCCCGCATGTCCTGCAGATGGTTCGCGATATGCTGCCGTTGCGAGGACATTCGAGCACAGGCGGGTGTCGGAGAAGCAACCGAATTGACCGCTCGCAGTCATTTTGGATGAGTTACAGCCGGTTAAGCCTTGAAACCACCCGATTCTTGTCCAGCTATCGCCTACGACAATTTGTAGCGGTATCGACTTGATTAACCAAAGTGAAATACGATAATTCGGACATCATTAAATATCACTTTGCAGATGTCAGCGGTGGACAATCATTTAGGAGTGTGATGATGCAGTTTAGATATGCAGTGACGGCTGCGGCGATTGGCCTGTCGCTTGCCGGTTGCCAGCGCACGGCATACAACAACGATAGTTATTCTTCTCCGCCGCCACTGCAGGCCCAGCCTGTTCCTTCCGTACAATCCAGCCAACTTCCGCCGGCAGGCGCCGGTAACGGTTCGCAGTTCCCGGCCGCCCCTGCGAGCGCGCCGAATGCAGCTAATCCAGCACAGCAGCAGGCGATGGCGGCGTCCGCCATGGATGTCACGAAGGAATCGATGGTCGGCAGCTGGAAGGTCAGCAACGGCGGATCGAGCTGCGACATGTTCCTGACGCTGACGAACCTCGGCAGTGGCTCGCGCGGTGGCACGCGCGGTTGCGCTGGCGAGCTGACCTCGATGGGGTCGTGGGAGGTTTCCGGCAAGCAGGTCCTGTTGAAGAATCGTGACGGCTCGACGATCGGTACGGTCTACAAGACGGCCGCTTCGCGCTTTGACGGTTCGACCGCCTCCGGTCAACCGCTCAGCCTCAGCCGATAAGCTTATTTGAAAGGGGCGGCATCCTCTGGATGCGCCCCATTTGCACAGGCGGATATTTCCCCATGCAGCCCATGCCAGATTACTCGATCAGCGTCTGCGAACAGCTGAAGGCGCTGACGGCGTCCGGATCCCTTCAGGTGGATTCGGCGCAGATCGATGTGGCGAAAAAGCTGGACCGTGTGCTTGCCGATCTCAAACGGAAACGGCCCGCGGCAAAGTCCAGCGCGCTGGGGTGGATGTTTGCCGCGCGCAAGAAATCGGCGGAGACGATCAAGGGCCTCTATATTCATGGCAGCGTCGGCCGCGGCAAGACCATGTTGATGGACATGTTCTTCGCGATGGCGCCCTGCCCGAAGAAGCGCCGGGCGCATTTTTTCGAGTTCATGAACGATGTGCACAACCGGATCGCAGCGCAGCGGCTGAAATTCAAGAACGGCGAGACAAAGCAGACCGACCCCATACCACCTGTTGCCGCCGATCTCTACGCCGAAGCCGAATTGCTGTGCTTCGATGAATTCACGGTCACCGACATTGCCGATGCGATGATCCTCTCGCGGCTGTTTTCCGAGCTGTTTTCGCTCGGCTGCGTGCTGATCGCCACTTCGAATGTCGAGCCGGACAATCTCTATCGTGATGGGCTCAATCGTGGCCTTTTTCTGCCCTTCATCGATCTCTTGAAGAAGCATGTCGATATCGTGACGCTGGATTCGCCGACCGATTACCGCATGGAGAAGCTGAACAGCCAGCCGGTCTATCTCACTCCGCTTGACCAGCGTACCGACATGGCGATGGACGCCTCCTGGATGCAGGGGCTACACGGGCGCAAGGCGCAGCCGATGGAGATCCCGATGAAGGGGCGCTCCATCCATGTCCCGCTCGCCGTCGATCGCATGGCGCGTTTCTCCTTCGCCGATCTTTGCGACGCGCCGCTGGGGCCTGCTGATTTCCTCGCCGTCGCCGAGCGTTTCGATACGATCTTTCTCGATCACGTGCCGAAGCTTGGTCCGGACAAGCGGAACCAAACGAAGCGTTTCATCATTTTGATCGATACGCTCTACGATCATAATATTCGGCTTTACGTCTCTGCAGCCGCGATGCCGGAAGAGCTGCTCGTGGAGCGTCGGGGCACCGAAGGCTTCGAATTCGACCGGACCGCATCCCGGCTTTTCGAGATGCGCAGCGCCGAATATCTCGCCCAGACACCGGCAAGGCGCGCCGCTGAGTAACAAATCGGTGACGGATTGACTTACGTTTACGTAAGAATTTTTCGATCTAACCGATTGAAATTCCTGATCTCAAAATAATCAATTGCCAATTTCCGCCTTTGGGTCTATGCGAGTTGCGGCATAGGTGGATGCCCTTGCAGGTGTCCCGCCACGGATTTTGATCGCAAAGGATACACCGAAATGGCGCGCAACAAGATCGCACTTATTGGTTCTGGCATGATTGGTGGCACGCTGGCGCATCTCGCCGGCCTGAAGGAACTGGGCGACATCGTCCTGTTCGACATCGCGGACGGCATTCCTCAGGGCAAGGGCCTCGATATCGCCCAGTCCTCTCCCGTCGAAGGCTTCGACGCCAACCTTACGGGCGCCAGCGACTATTCTGCGATCGAAGGCGCTGACGTCTGCATCGTCACCGCTGGCGTTCCCCGCAAGCCGGGCATGAGCCGCGACGATCTTCTCGGCATCAATCTCAAGGTCATGGAACAGGTCGGCGCCGGCATCAAGAAGTATGCCCCGAACGCTTTCGTGATCTGCATCACCAATCCGCTCGACGCCATGGTCTGGGCGCTGCAGAAGTTCTCGGGCCTGCCAACCAACAAGGTCGTTGGCATGGCTGGCGTGCTCGATAGCTCGCGCTTCCGCCTCTTCCTCGCCAAGGAATTCAACGTATCGGTCGAAGACGTCACGGCTTTCGTTCTCGGCGGCCACGGCGATTCGATGGTGCCGCTCGCTCGCTACTCCACCGTTGCCGGCATCCCGCTGACGGACCTCGTCACCATGGGCTGGCTCACTGCCGAGCGCCTCGAAGAAATCATCCAGCGCACCCGTGACGGCGGCGCCGAGATCGTCGGCCTGCTCAAGACCGGTTCCGCTTATTACGCCCCGGCTGCTTCCGCCATCGCGATGGCCGAATCCTACCTCAAGGACAAGAAGCGCGTCCTGCCCTGCGCCGCTCACCTCGACGGCCAGTATGGCGTCAAGGACATGTATGTCGGCGTTCCCACCGTCATCGGTGCCGGCGGCATCGAGCGCGTGATCGAGATCGATCTGAACAAGGCCGAAAAAGAAGCCTTCGACAAGTCGGTCGCAGCTGTTGCGGGTCTTTGCGAAGCCTGCGCCACGATCGCGCCGTCGCTGAAATAATCTAGCCGTTCCAACAGGGATAGACCCATGAACATTCATGAATACCAGGCCAAGGCGCTGTTGAAGAGCTATGGCGCACCCGTCGCGGACGGCGTTGCCATCTTCTCCGCCGATGAAGCCGCCGCCGCTGCCAAGCAGCTCCCGGGCCCGCTCTACGTCGTCAAGAGCCAGATCCATGCTGGCGGCCGCGGTAAGGGCAAGTTCAAGGAACTCGGCCCGGACGCCAAGGGCGGCGTTCGTCTCGCCAAGTCCGTTGACGACGTCGTCGCCAACGCCAAGGACATGCTCGGCAACACGCTGGTAACCAAGCAGACCGGCCCAGTCGGCAAGCAGGTCAACCGCCTCTACATCGAAGACGGCGCGGACATCGACCGCGAACTCTACCTCTCGATCCTGGTCGACCGCTCCGTCGGTCAGGTCGCTTTCGTCGTTTCGACCGAAGGCGGCATGGACATCGAGACCGTTGCGCACGACACGCCGGAAAAGATCATCACCGTCGCCATCGACCCGTCGACGGGTGTGACGGCTGCCAATACGGCTGCTCTTTCCGACGCGCTGAAGCTCGAGGGTGCTGCCCGCGAAGATGCCGCCAAGCTCTTCCCGATCCTCTACAAGGCCTTCGTCGAGAAGGATATGGCGCTGCTGGAAGTCAACCCGCTGATCGTCATGACCAACGGCCGTCTGCGCGTTCTCGACGCCAAGGTTTCCTTCGACGGCAACGCTCTCTTCCGTCACGAAGACGTCCGCGCGCTGCGCGACACGTCCGAAGAAGACGAGAAGGAAATCCAGGCCCATGAATACGACCTCGCCTATGTCGCCCTCGACGGCAACATCGGCTGCATGGTCAACGGCGCCGGCCTTGCCATGGCAACCATGGACATCATCAAGCTCTACGGCGCTGAGCCGGCGAACTTCCTCGATGTCGGCGGTGGCGCCACCAAGGAAAAGGTTACGGCCGCGTTCAAGATCATCACCGCCGATCCGGCTGTCCAGGGCATTCTGGTCAACATCTTCGGCGGCATCATGAAGTGCGATGTCATTGCCGAAGGCGTGCTCGCAGCCGTCAAGGAAGTCGGTCTGAAGGTTCCGCTCGTCGTTCGCCTTGAAGGCACGAATGTCGAGCTCGGCAAGAAGATCATCAACGAATCCGGTCTCAACGTCATCTCCGCAGATGACCTGGACGATGCCGCCCAGAAGATCGTGAAGGCAGTCAAGGGCTGATCGGGATGGCTGCTTCCTTCGCTCCAACGGCTGCTCATCTCCGCCTCGGTGCCTTTGCCGGCACCTGGGAAGGGGAAGAGCGTGTCGCGGCTTCGGCCTGGACGAAGGAAGGCACGGCAACTGCGCAGCTCACGGCTGAGTGTCTGTTCGGCGGATTTTTCGTCGAACAGCGCTACGTACAGAAGCGGGACGGCAGCACGTCGTTCGAAGCCCGGAACATTCTCGGCTTCGACGCTGCGGATCAGGCCTACAAGCTCTATCAGTTCGATACGGTGGGCTTTACGCCCGCCGCGCCGGCCTCCGGCGAATGGATCGACGACAAGCTTGTCCTGACCAAGGTCTCGCCGCGCGGTCAGCAACGCACTCTCTTTCAGTTCGAAAATGAAGACTGCTACCGCATGGGCGTCACGTTCTCGCCCGCCGGCAGCGATACATGGCAGGAGGTCGTCAGCGGCTTATATCGCCGCGTTGCCTCCGCGTCTTCCAACCTCTCGTAACAAAGGCCTCGCATGTCTATTCTCATCAACAAAGACACCAAGGTTCTGGTTCAGGGCCTGACCGGCAAGACCGGTACCTTCCACACCGAACAGGCGCTTGCCTATCACGGCACGAAGATGGTCGGCGGCATCCACCCTTCCAAGGGCGGTGAAACCTGGACCGGCAAGGACGGCGAAAAGCTGCCGATCTTCAAGTCCGTCGCCGAAGGCAAGGACGCGACCGGCGCCAACGCCTCGGTCATTTACGTACCGCCGGCAGGCGCTGCGGCTGCGATCCTCGAAGCGATCGAAGCCGAGATCCCGCTGATCGTCTGCATCACGGAAGGCATTCCGGTCGCCGACATGGTCAAGGTCAAGGACCGCCTGATCAAGTCGAAGTCGCGTCTGATCGGACCGAACTGCCCGGGCGTTCTGACCCCGAACGAATGCAAGATCGGCATTATGCCGGGCTCCATCTTCAAGAAGGGCTCCGTCGGCGTTCTCTCGCGTTCCGGCACGCTGACCTATGAAGCCGTGTTCCAGACCACCAATGAAGGTCTCGGTCAGACGACGGCTGTCGGCATCGGCGGCGACCCGGTCAAGGGCACCGAATTCATCGACATCCTGGAAATGTTCCTCGCCGACGACGAAACCAAGTCGATCATCATGATCGGCGAAATCGGCGGTTCGGCTGAAGAAGAAGCCGCGCAGTTCCTCAAGGACGAAGCCAAGAAGGGCCGCAAGAAGCCGATGGTCGGTTTCATCGCCGGCCGCACGGCACCTCCCGGCCGCACCATGGGCCATGCGGGCGCCGTGATTTCCGGCGGCAAGGGCGGCGCGGAAGACAAGATCGCAGCGATGGAAGCGGCAGGCATCCGCGTGTCGCCGTCGCCGGCGCGTCTCGGCAAGACACTGGTGGAAGTCCTGAAGGGCTGAGCCTACCTATAGCAAGGCCGGACGGGGCGGCAGTCGCCTTGTCCCGTCCGGTTTCGACATTTGCAAGTGCATAACTGCGGCCTTCATGGCTGTGAACGAAATACGGTCGCCGGGGACCCGAAAACCGGCAATGCAAACAAGTTGGGAGACGGGCGAGAGCGCCCGCAGATTCACCATGGCAAGGCAAGAAGCCAACGAGCAATTTCAGATCACCTCGTTCCTGGATGGCGCCAATGCTGCCTATATCGAGCAGCTCTACGCGCGCTACGAGGACGATCCTTCATCGGTCTCCGACGAATGGCGGTCTTTCTTCAAGGCGCTCGAGGATAGCCCCGACGATGTGAGGAAGGCAGCCAAGGGCGCCTCTTGGCAGCGCAAGAACTGGCCGATCCCGGCAAAGGGCGATCTGGTTTCCGCGCTCGACGGCGACTGGGGCGTGGTCGAAAAGGTCATCGAAACCAAGCTGAAGGCGAAGGCGGAAACTGCCGGTACGCCGGCGAGCGCGACCGACGTGCTGCAGGCGACGCGCGATAGCGTCCGCGCCATCATGATGATCCGTGCCTATCGCATGCGCGGCCACCTGCACGCCAAGCTCGATCCGCTCGGCATCGCCGCTCCGGTCGAAGACTACAAGGAACTGTCGCCGGAAGCCTATGGTTTCACCGAGGCCGACCTCGACCGCAAGATCTTCATCGACAACGTGCTTGGTCTCGAATTCGCAACCATTCGCGAGATGATCGAGATCCTCGAGCGCACCTACTGCTCCACCCTCGGCGTCGAATTCATGCACATCTCCAATCCGGAGGAAAAGGCCTGGATTCAAGAGCGCATCGAAGGTCCGGACAAGGGCATCGCCTTCAATTCCGAACGCAAGAAGGCCATCCTGCAGAAGATCATCGAAGCCGAAGGCTACGAGCAGTTCCTCGACGTCAAGTTCAAGGGCACCAAGCGTTTCGGCCTCGACGGCGGTGAATCGCTGATCCCGGCGCTTGAACAGATCCTCAAGAGCGGCAGCCAGCTCGGTCTTCGCGAAGCCGTCTTCGGCATGGCTCACCGCGGCCGTCTGAACGTGCTGTCCCAGGTCATGGGCAAGCCGCATCGCGCCATCTTCCACGAGTTCAAGGGTGGCTCCTACGCGCCGGACGAAGTCGAAGGCTCGGGCGACGTCAAGTACCATCTCGGCGCTTCTTCGGACCGCGATTTCGATGGTGCGAAGGTACACGTCTCGCTGACGGCAAACCCGTCGCATCTCGAAATCGTCAATCCGGTCGTCATGGGCAAGGCTCGCGCCAAGCAGGACATGGGCGCCACCCAGTGGGACGGCGACATCATCCCGCTCTCCGAGCGTGCCAAGGTCGTGCCGCTGCTCATCCATGGTGACGCAGCTTTCGCCGGCCAGGGCGTCGTTGCCGAAATCCTCGGCCTCTCCGGTCTGCGCGGCCACCGCGTTGCCGGTACGATGCACGTCATCATCAACAACCAGATTGGTTTCACCACCAATCCGGCCTTCTCGCGTTCGTCGCCCTATCCGTCCGACGTCGCCAAGATGATCGAAGCGCCGATCTTCCACGTCAACGGCGACGATCCTGAAGCGGTCGTTTACGCTGCGAAGATCGCAACCGAATTCCGCATGAAGTTCCACAAGCCTGTGGTCCTCGACCTGTTCTGCTACCGCCGCTACGGCCACAATGAAGGCGATGAACCGTCCTTCACGCAGCCGAACATGTACAAGGTCATCCGCGCCCACAGCACGGTCTTGCAGATCTACTCGCAGCGGCTGGTCAGCGAAGGCGTGCTGACTGAAGGCGAAGTCGAAAAGATGAAGGCCGATTGGCGTGCCCATCTCGAGCAGGAGTTCGAGGCCGGCCAGTCCTACAAGCCGAACAAGGCCGACTGGCTGGATGGCGAGTGGTCCGGCCTGCACACGGCCGACAATGCCGACGAGCAGCGCCGCGGCAAAACGGCCGTGCCGATGAAGTCGCTGAAGGAAATCGGTCGCAAGCTGTCGGAAATCCCGACCGGCTTCCACGCGCACCGCACCATCCAGCGCTTCATGGAAAACCGCGCCAACATGGTGCAGACGGGCGAGGGCATCGACTGGGCCATGGCGGAAGCCCTGGCATTCGGTTCGCTCGTCGTCGAAGGCCACAAGATCCGTCTGTCCGGTCAGGATTGCGAACGCGGCACCTTCTCGCAGCGTCATTCGGTTCTCTACGATCAAGAGACCGAAGAGCGCTATATTCCGCTCGCCAATCTCTCGCCGACCCAGGCCCGCTACGAAGTCATCAACTCGATGCTCTCGGAAGAAGCGGTTCTCGGCTTCGAATATGGCTACTCGCTTGCCCGTCCGAACGCGCTGACCCTCTGGGAGGCCCAGTTCGGCGATTTCGCCAACGGTGCGCAGGTCGTCTTCGACCAGTTCATCTCGTCGGGCGAACGCAAGTGGCTGCGCATGTCCGGTCTCGTCTGCCTGCTGCCGCATGGCTATGAAGGCCAGGGTCCGGAACACTCCTCCGCCCGCCTGGAACGCTATCTGCAGCTCTGCGCCGAGGATAACATGCAGGTCGCCAACGTCACGACGCCGGCGAACTACTTCCATATCCTGCGCCGTCAGCTGAAGCGCGACTTCCGCAAGCCGCTGATCCTGATGACGCCGAAGTCGCTGCTGCGCCACAAGCGCGCCGTATCGACCCTTGCGGAGATGGCCGGCGAAAGCTCGTTCCATCGCTTGCTCTGGGATGATGCGGAGCTGATCAAGGACAGCCCGATCAAGCTGCAGAAGGACAACAAGATTCGTCGCGTCGTCATCTGCTCGGGCAAGGTCTATTACGATCTGCTGGAAGAGCGCGAGAAGCGCGGCATCGACGATATCTACCTGCTGCGTATCGAACAGCTCTATCCGTTCCCGGCCAAGGCGCTCATCAACGAGCTCAGCCGCTTCCGCAATGCGGAAATGGTCTGGTGCCAGGAAGAGCCGAAGAACATGGGCGCATGGTCCTTCATCGATCCGTATCTGGAATGGGTACTTGCCCATATCGATGCCAAGTACCAGCGCGTTCGCTACACCGGCCGTCCGGCCGCCGCCTCCCCGGCGACGGGCCTGATGTCCAAGCATCTGTCGCAGCTTGCGGCGTTCCTCGAGGACGCGCTCGGCGGTTGAGGGGTTGCGCGATGACGCGTTTTCGTTTGAAAGTCGCGGCGTCGCGCCCCAGCCTTCCGCATGATGTGACGGGGGAGAAGATGGCAGCCATGCAGCAACATGCCGCCTATCGCCGCAATCAGGCAAATGCCCGGTCGGCCGCAACGGTCGTTCGGGCTATTGCGCCGCGGCGTATCACCCGTCCCCCGGCCGTCTGTCGCCGGAATTCCATCCAACTCATAAAGACGAAAAATCAGGATTTGAACAATGGCCACTGAAATCCGCGTTCCTACCCTCGGCGAATCCGTCAGCGAGGCGACCGTCGGTACCTGGTTCAAGAAGGTCGGCGATGCCATCAAGGCCGATGAGCCGCTTCTCGAACTCGAAACCGACAAGGTGACGATCGAAGTTCCGGCGCCCTCCGCCGGTACGCTTTCCGAAATCGTTGCGCAGGCCGGCGAAACCGTAGGTCTCGGCGCGCTGCTCGGCCAGATTTCCGCCGGCAACGGCGCTGCAGCCGCTCCGGCACAGGCTGCTGCACCCGCCGCCGCTGCTCCGGCCCCTGCCGCTGCTGCACCGGTTGCCGCCCCCGCCGTTTCCGCTCCGGCTTCCTCCATGCCGCCGGCACCGGCTGCCGGTAAGCTGCTTGCTGAAAACAATCTCTCTGCAGATCAGGTCGAAGGCAGCGGCAAGCGCGGCCAGGTCCTGAAGGGCGATGTCATCGCTGCTGTCGCTAAGGCTGCTTCGGCTCCCGCTGCTGCACCGGCAGCACCGGTTGCCGCTCGCGCCCCGACCGCTGTCGAGGACGTCAGCCGCGAAGAGCGCGTCAAGATGACCCGCCTGCGCCAGACGATCGCCAAGCGCCTCAAGGATGCGCAGAACACCGCCGCCATGCTCACCACCTATAACGAGGTGGACATGAAGGCCGTCATGGACCTACGCAACAAGTACAAGGACGTCTTCGAGAAGAAGCATGGCGTGAAGCTCGGCTTCATGGGCTTCTTCACCAAGGCCGTTACCCACGCGCTGAAGGAACTGCCGGCTGTCAACGCCGAGATCGACGGCACCGACATCATCTACAAGAACTACTGCCATGTCGGCATGGCTGTCGGCACCGACAAGGGCCTTGTCGTTCCCGTGATCCGCGATGCCGACCAGATGTCGATCGCGGAAGTCGAGAAGGAGCTTGGCCGTCTGGCGAAGGCTGCCCGCGACGGTTCGCTGTCGATGGCCGACATGCAGGGCGGCACCTTCACCATTACCAATGGTGGCGTCTATGGTTCGCTGATGTCCTCGCCGATCCTGAATGCGCCGCAGTCGGGCATTCTCGGCATGCACAAGATCCAGGAGCGTCCGGTCGCCATCGGCGGCCAGGTCGTCATTCGCCCGATGATGTATCTGGCGCTCTCCTACGATCACCGCATCGTCGACGGCAAGGAAGCGGTGACCTTCCTCGTGCGCGTCAAGGAAAGCCTGGAAGATCCGGAACGTCTCGTTCTCGATCTCTAAGGGGAGCGTTGGATCATGTCGACATGGCCCATGCGGACGCTGCGCGGATTGTTGTGCGCCGTCGCCGCGTGGGTGCCATCGTCCGCCGATGCGGCGGAGCTCGACATTTCCAAACTCAGCAGCAATCTCGATCTGGCGTCGCTTGGCGACGCCGATCTTGCCGCCCGCTCGATCAATATTCTGCGCATCGGCAAGGTGGAACTGACTTCCGGGCGCATCGTCGCCAGCGACCCGCTCGTCGGGCCTGACCGCGCGGCCTTTACCCGCTCCGTCTCCCCTGGCGATTATCCCATCACCTTGTATCAGGCCTTCGGCCGCATCGCGGCGGCCAGCATGCGTTTTGCCGAGGGCAAGCCGGTGCGCTGGGAACTGGCCGTGGTCCCCGGCCAGGATATCAACTCGCTGAAGAATGACGAATTCTTCGGCTATCCGGTCGATGCCGGTCTTGGCTGCTACATGGATGCCGAGACCTACGCGCTGATCCAGGAGCGCGAAAAGCAGGTTCAGACAGAGAAGTCGTCGTCGGATATCAACTACTACGACGATGTTCTGGCATCCGAGTTGCAGCCGAATAACGACGACTATGCCCTGCATCGGCCCGTATCAGGCAAACGCGGCAACGTCGCCGTTTTCTCTAGCGGTTGGGGTGATGGATTCTATCCGGTGTTCTGGGGGCTGGATGCCGCCGGCAGGCCGCTGGTTCTGTTCACCGATTTCGGCGTGATCGAGAATGCTGACGGCCGGCGCGAGCCGGGAGGAGGCTGAGCATGTCGGCCGAAAGCACGATGGCGCGACTGGCTTCGATGCCTTGGATAATGTTGGCTTGTGCGGCCAACCCCGTGCCTGCCTATGCGGAAGAATGCGTGCAGGAAAAGGCTGTCTATGTCGATATGGACAATGCCTATGAGCTGCGCTTCGAGCCCATGGAAGCGGAGTCGTCCGTCAGCAACAGGTTCAAGCTCACAGTGCGCAACACCAATATCGTGGCGGATGGGATCGTGATGCGCACGGACGACCATCTGCGCGCCGATGGACGGATCATGTTCGAATGCCCTGAAGGGGATGTAACCGGGGCCGACCTCAGAGCCTGCACCGTGTGGCAGGGCCTGGTCTATGCCTCGGATCTGAAGGGCCATATCCGTGTGCTGCCGGCGGAAGGTGAGAGTGCTGCGGATCGGCTTTTCCTGCCCGCGCTCGGTCCCTCGATCCAGAAATCGTCCCTCTGGGGCAAGGGCAAGGCGACCGTCGCGCCCTGGGACGTCCTCAGCTTGAAAGGATGCAATCAATGACCGATGATGCGCCTGTTCTCCTTGTAACCGGCGGCAGCCGCGGCATTGGCGCCGCGATTTGCCTGGCCGCCGCCCAGCATGGCTGGGCCGTAGCGGTCAATTATGCGTCCAACAAGGATGCGGCCGAGGCTGTGGTGGGGACGATCGTTGACGCCGGCGGCGAGGCGATCGCGATTGCCGGTGATGTCGGCAAGCCCAAGGCTATCAAAGCCATCTTCGCCAAGGTCGACGCGCATTTCGGCCGCATCGACGGGCTCGTCAACAATGCCGGCATTGTCGATAGTGTGCAGCGTGTCGATGAAATGACATCGGAGCGGCTCGATCGTATGTTCCGCATCAATGTGACTGGTTCGATCCTTTGCGCCGGTGAGGCCGTGCTTCGCATGTCGACGCGGCATGGCGGCAAGGGCGGTGTGATCGTCAATATATCATCTATGGCTGCGATCCTTGGCTCCGCCGGTCAATATGTCGACTATGCCGCATCCAAGGCTGCGATCGATACCTTCACGCTCGGTTTGGCGCGCGAAGTCGCGACCGAGGGTATCCGCGTGAATGCGGTGCGCCCAGGCATCATCGATACCGATATTCATGCGTCCGGTGGGCTGCCCGATCGGGCGCGCGACATGAGTCCCCTTATTCCAATGCAGCGGCCCGGCACGGCGGACGAAGTAGCGGATGCCGTCCTCTATCTTCTGAGCCCGCACGCATCCTATATAACGGGCTCCATCCTCAATGTCAGCGGCGGCCGCTGATCGGAAAGGGTCGACAAGATGCAATATATTCTCGAATTCCTCGGCCTGATGGCGGTGTTCTCGATCTTCATCGTCGTTCCCGGCGCCGATTTCGCCGTGATCCTGCGCCAGAGCATCGTGCATGGCCGCCGTGCGGCCATGATGACCGGGCTCGGCATGGGCTTCTCGCTGCTCTTCCACATCAGCTACACCATTCTAGGCCTCGGCCTGATCGTGTCGCAGTCGCTGATGCTGTTTAGCGTAGTGAAGTGGGCCGGCGTGCTCTATCTCGTCTATCTCGGTATCAAATCCTTCCGCGAGCCGGGCTTCAAGGTGAAGGATGTCGAAGTCACCGAGGAAGACCGCAAGCCGGTTTCTGCCTGGCGCTGCCTGGCGACGGGCTTCGTCACCAACGCATTGAACCCGAAGCCGGTGCTGTTCTTCCTGTCGCTGTTTTCGACGCTCGTTCATCACGATACGCCGGCGCTCATCCAGTTCAGCTACGGCATCGGCATGGCGGCGGCGCTTGTCGCCTGGTTTGCCGGCGTTTCCACCTTCTTCACCGTCAAGCCGGTGCGTGATCGTTTCATCGCGTCGGGCAAATGGTTCAATCGCATCACCGGAGCGGCGCTCGTCGGCTTCGGCATCCGCCTCGCTCTGGCACGGGCGACAGACTAATCAAAGATACTAAACAAGGAAATTAAGGCATGTCCTACGATGTAATCATTATCGGAACCGGCCCCGGCGGCTATGTCTGCGCAGTCAAGGCAGCGCAGCTCGGGCTGAAGGTCGCGGTCGTCGAAAAGCGCGCGACCTATGGCGGCACCTGCCTCAATGTCGGCTGCATCCCGTCCAAGGCACTGCTGCACGCTTCCGAAGTGTTCCATCATGCCGGCCATGGCATGGATGCGCTCGGCGTCGAAGTCGCAGCACCGAAGCTCAATCTTGAAAAGATGCTGGCGCACAAGGATGCGACGGTTAAGTCGAACGTCGACGGCGTCGCTTTCCTCTTCAAGAAGAACAAGATCGATGCCTTCCAGGGCACCGGCAAGATCGTTTCGGCCGGCAAGGTTTCGGTTACGGGCGATGATGGCAAGGTGACCGAGATCGAAGGCAAGAACATCGTCATTGCTACCGGTTCGGACGTTGCCGGCATCCCGGGCGTTCCGCTCGAGATCGATGAAAAGGTCATCATCTCCTCGACCGGCGGCATCGCGCTCGACAAGGTGCCGGGCAAGATGATCGTGGTCGGCGGCGGCGTCATCGGCCTCGAGCTCGGCTCTGTCTGGTCGCGCCTCGGCGCCAAGGTTACCGTCGTCGAATATCTCGACACGATCCTCGGCGGCATGGACGGCGAAGTCTCCAAGCAGTTCCAGCGCATGCTTGCCAAGCAGGGCATCGAATTCCATCTTGGCGCCAAGGTTGTCGGCGTCGAAAAGTCCGGCAATGGCGCGAAGGTTACCTTCGAGCCGGTCAAGGGCGGCGACAAGGTCGTGCTCGATGCCGATGTCGTTCTCGTTGCCACCGGCCGCAAGCCGTACACGGCAGGCCTCGGCCTCGAAGAAGCCGGCGTCGTGCTCGACAATCGCGGCCGCGTCGAGATCGACGGTCACTTCAAGACCAACGTTGCCGGCATCTATGCCATCGGCGACGTCGTGAAGGGGCCGATGCTCGCGCATAAAGCGGAAGACGAAGGCGTGGCGCTTGCCGAAATCCTCGCTGGCCAGGCCGGCCATGTGAACTACGATGTCATCCCGAGCGTTGTCTACACGCAGCCGGAAGTCGCCTCGGTCGGCAAGACCGAGGAAGAGCTGAAGGCCGCAGGCATCGCCTATAAGGTCGGCAAATTCCCGTTCTCCGCCAATGGCCGCGCCCGCGCCATGCTGGCAACGGACGGTTTCGTCAAGATCCTCGCCGACAAGGAAACGGACCGCGTTCTCGGTGGCCATATCGTCGGCTTCGGCGCCGGCGAGATGATCCACGAGATTGCCGTGCTGATGGAATTCGGCGGTTCGTCCGAAGATCTCGGCCGCACCTGCCACGCACATCCGACGATGTCGGAAGCCGTCAAGGAAGCAGCACTCGCGACCTTCTTCAAGCCGATCCATATGTAAGATCGGGCCTTCCCGGCGAGACAAGCGCCGGGATTGCAATGCTTGCCTGATGATGCGATGTACGGGGCTCCCGTGCATCGCATCGTCCAATCGTTTTCACCAACAAAGCAAGCATGTCACGTCAAAACCCATCCGGTCGTCTATCCCTGAAACTTTTCGTTGCGACAACGCTCGCGCTCCTCGTTACCGTTGCGGCTCCGGCCCATGCGGAAACGCCTGTCGCCAGCTGGCCGCAGGCGACAAGCGACCTGCCGGTAGAGCAGGGGATACGCTTCGGGACCTTACCGAACGGCATGCGCTATGCCGTCATGCACAATGCTACCCCGGCCGGTCAGGTGGCGATCCGCTTCCGCATCGGCGCCGGCTCATTGCAGGAGCGTGATGACCAGCAAGGCCTAGCGCATTTCCTCGAGCACATGGCTTTCAAGGGTTCGACGCATGTTCCCGAAGGCGAGATGATACGCACCCTTCAGCGCCTTGGCCTCGCCTTCGGCGCGGACACCAATGCGTCCACGAGCTACGGCGAGACCGTCTATGCGCTGGATCTGCCGGAAGCCAATCCGGAGACGGTTTCGACCGGCCTGATGCTGATGCGCGAGACGGCGAGCGAACTGACGCTCGATGCCGGCGCCTTCGACCGCGAGCGCGGCGTCATTCTTTCGGAAGAGAAGCTGCGCGACACGCCGCAATATCGCGGCGGGACCGGTTTGCTTGCGCAGCTGCTGTCAGGGCAGCGTGTGCCGCAGCGCCCGCCCATCGGCAAGACCGATATCATCAGCAACGCCCCGGTCGACCTGCTGCGGGACTTCTACCGCACCTATTATCGCCCCGATCGCACTACCCTGATCGTCGTCGGCGATATCGATGCGGCCGCCATCGAAGCCGATATCCGCAACCGTTTCGGCAATTGGGCCGCCGCCGCACCTGCACCCGCCGACCCCGATCTCGGCACTCTCCAAAGCCATGGAGAGCGCGTCGGTACGGTCATCGTGCCGGGTGGTGCGACGCGCGTGCAGCTTGCCTGGACGCGCGCCTACGACGCTTCGCCTGACATGGCGGCCAAGCGCCGCGCGCAGCTGGTCGAGGATATCGGCCTTGCCGTTCTCAACCGGCGCCTGTCCGTTCTGGCGCAGCAGCCCAATCCGCCGTTCGTCAGTGCGCAGGCCGGCGCGCAGGATTTGCTGAAATCAGCTCATGTCGCGATGGTTGCCGCCGATAGCGATCCCACGAAGTGGCAGGCTGCCCTGGCGGCTATCGATCAGGAGCAGCGCCGCATAGCACAGTTTGGTGCCGACCAAAGCGAGATCGACCGCGAAATTGCCGAATATCGTTCGACTCTGCAGGCGGCCGCGAATGGAGCTGCGACGCGCGCGAGCCCGGATATCGCCGGTTCGCTCAGCTGGAGCGTCGGTGAAAATATGGTCTTCACCTCGCCTGCGGACGATCTGGCGCTATTTGATGCCGCGATGAAGGGCTTGCATACGGAAGAGGTCAATCAGGCTCTTCAGCGCATCTTTGCCGGCAATGGTCCGCAGCTGGTGCTGCAAATCCCGCAAATGCCCGAGGGCGGGGATGCCGCTGTCGAGAAGGCTTATTCCGACTCGCGCGCCGTGGCGGTGAAGGCGCCGGAACAGACGGCTTCGGTCGCATGGCCCTACACCGATTTTGGCAAGCCCGGCGATGTCGTCGAACGCCATACGGTCGATGATCTCGGCGTGACCATGGTGCGTTTCGCCAATGGCGTTCGCCTGACCGTCAAGCCGACGAAGTATCGGGCCGACGAGGTTTTGGTGCGCGCCGAAGTCGGCCACGGTCGGCTGGATCTGCCCAATGATCGCGCGCTGCCGATCTGGGCGGCGCCGGCGCTGCCGCTATCCGGCCTGAAAGCCATCAGCTATGACGATATCCAGAAGGCCTTTGCCGCGAAGGTCGTGAGCATCGATTTCGCCATTCAGGATGCCGCCTTCAAATTCGAAGGTACGACGCAGTCGCGCGACCTGCAGACCCAATTGCAGCTGCTGACCGCCTACGTCTCCGATCCGGCCTATCGTCCGGATGTCTTCAAGCGGGTTCAGCAAGCCTACCTGAACATGCTTCCCCAGCTTCAAGCGACGCCGGGCAGCGTCGTCGGTCGCGATCTTTCCGGCCTCTTGCATTCCGGCGATCCGCGCTGGGCATTCCCGGACCGGACACAGTTGATCGATGCGAAGCCGGAAGATTTCGAGGGCCTCCTGCAGCCCGCTCTTTCGAAGGGGCCGGTCGAGGTCATCATCGCCGGTGATGTCGAGGTCGATGACGCCATTCGCTTGACGGCGCAGACCTTCGGCGCCTTGCCGGTTCGCGGCGATGGAGAGACACAGGGCGACGGTTCCGACGTGCATTTTCCCGCGCCGACGACCGATCCCGTCGTTCGGCTTCATGACGGGCGCAGCGACAGCGCCGGTGCCGCCGTCGCCATGCCGATCGGCGATTTCCTTTCCGATCTGCCGAGGGCGACCGCAGCGAATGTCGCCGGGGCGATCCTTCAGAACCGCCTGATCGACCAGTTCCGCATCGCCGAGGGAGCGACCTACAGCCCTCAGGGCGAGGTCGATCTATCGAGATCGATCCCCGGCTATGGCTTTGCCTATCTCTATGTCGAAACCACGCCTGCCAAGGTGGATCACTTCTTCGAGCTGGTGGACAAGATCGCCGCCGATCTCGGTCATGGAGATGTTTCGCCCGACGAGCTGACACGGGCCAAGGTTCCGATCATCGAAGCGGTGAAGCGTTCGCAGCAGACCAACGGCTATTGGATCCAGAATCTTCGCGATGCCCAGGCCGATCCCCGGCGCCTCGAGCGTATTCGCAGGAGCATCAGCGGCTACGAGGCCGTGACCGCCGAGGATGTTCGCGCCATTGCCGCGACGTATCTGAAGCCCGATACATCCTGGCGGCTGAAGATCTTGCCGGCCGACGGATCGGCGGTCCGCTAGTTAGTCACCTGCCGGCCAAATTGCCGCAGCCCAATTTTGCCGATCGGGTGGCATCGCAATGTATGGTAACTTGCAGACGTCGAATAAAGGCGGATGAAACCATGTCTGCAGGGCCTTTGATGGTAAAGCCCCTTATGCCGCATCCGGCGCTGCCGGATGCCGATTGGGCTGACTGCTATGAGCTGAATATCCCCAACTCAGATCTGACAGCCATTGCCGCCGCTCGAACGATGCTCAGCCGCTTTCCGTTTTGGGTGCGGCTGCTGATACGGGTGCGCGATGCGGTAACAGGCTTGTTCGGCTTGAGATCCAGCAGCGACCTTCGGGCGGAGGAGTGGGAGAAGATCGGCTTCTTTCCCGTCGTCAGCAAGTCGGACCATCAGGTCGTGCTCGGCTTCGACGATCGGCATCTCGATTTTCGGGTCGTCATCGACGTGCGTGATGACGACCAGGGGCGTCGGCTGGTCGATGCGACGACGCTCGTCCGGCGGAACATATTGCTCGGCCGGATCTATCTCGCCATCATCACGCCATTCCACCGGCTGATCGTCGCGACGATGCTCGCCGATCTCGGCAAACGGATGCAAGCTGTCAGTTCACCGCCGTGACAGTAAAACCCTGCTTGCGCAGCAGCGTCACAAGGCCCTGATCGCCGACGAGGTGAAGCGCGCCGACTGCGATGAAAGCGTTGCCCTTGTCGAGAACGGGCGCGGCACGCTCGGCCATGACCTTATTGCGGTCGAGGATGATGCGCTGCTCGAAAGCGGCAGTATCGGCATCCGTGATCTTCTGGTCCGGCTCGATCACCTTCAGCATCGGAATCATCGCGCCAATATTGCCGTCGATATAGAGCTCCGTCATCGTTTCGTTGACGTCGTTGATCTTGTCGCCCAGTTCAAGCGTCTGCAGCAGCGATTTAAGGTGAAGCGCGATCGGCAGATCGCTCATGGCCTTGGCCTGCTCGGCCAGCGTTTCGAGACCGACGACCTTCTTGCCCCCGGCCGCGGCGTCGGTTGCGAGTTTCTGATCGAGGAATTTCGCGCCGGCCGTCTTGCGGCGAACCTCGCAGCCCGTCATCTCGAAGGAGCTCGAGATCAGCCAGGGCTGCATGCGGGAGACGGCGGCGAGCGCGATGCCGCGCTCTTTCAGACCCGCTTCCAGCCGGGCATTGTCTTCCGGCGACAGATGTTCGCTGATGGTCGAACCGTCGGTGAGCATGGTGAGCGAAGGATTGACGAAGAGAGCGGCGGCGGCTTTCTTGTCATCGAGAATTTCGTCCGATTCAACCACGATCGTGTCGGCTGATGCAACGGCGTCTGCAGCGCCCTTCGGCAAGGTGAGCACGCGTGTGTCCGAGACATGCATGGTGCCGAGCAGCCAGGACGGCTTCAGGCCGGGCTTTTCGATCTTCCAGAAAATGCCCTTGCCGTTTTCTATCTTGTCGCCGGCGGCGATGATGGAGGCGTATTTTGCCGGATCGTTCTTTTGAAGTTCGGCCATCAGATCCTTGCCGCCGCAGCTATCGGAGACTGCGCCTTCGGCATGGGCCGGCTGCAGCGTCAGCATCGTCGCGACCAGCAGCACCGCAAGCATCAGCGGAAAGGCTGTGGCGAGCCAGAGCAGCATATCACCAAGCGTCGGCTTCATCGACCGCATCGTCTTGGACCCGAGGGCAGAAATCATCAGAATCTTCCGTTCGCAGAGAGCATGACCGCTAACGCCGGAAAGCGGCTTTCGGGAGGCATGCCGAGATATGGTCCTGCTTTACGGGAACGAGACGGAAATTCCCTTAACGCGAGAGGTTAATCTTTTCTTATGCGCGCGGGTGGGCGCGGTCGTAGACCTCGAGCAGGCGTGAGGAATCGACACCGGTATAGACCTGCGTCGTCGAAAGGCTGGCGTGGCCGAGCAGTTCCTGAATGGTGCGCAGATCACCGCCGCCAGCGAGCAGATGAGTGGCAAAGGAATGGCGAAGTGCGTGCGGTGTTGCCGTATCCGGCAGCCCGAAGGCGCTGCGCAGTTTCTGCATGCCGTGCTGGATGATGCCCGGCTGCAGCTTGCCGCCGCGCGCGCCGCGAAAGAGGGCGTCATCGGCTTCGAGATGATAGGGACAGAACTTGCGGTATTGATCGACCGCTTGCGTGACGATCGGCAGCAGCGGCACCAGTCGCGTCTTGTTGCCCTTGCCGGTGATGCGCAGCGAGGTCGCTCCTTGCGGAAAATCCTGGGGCTTCAGATCCAGCGCTTCAGAGATGCGCAGCCCGCAGCCATAGAGCAGGGTCAGCACGGCGGCATCGCGCGCGGCGATCCATGGTTCCTCGTGCAGCTGCGCTTCGTCACTGACGACGGTAATCGCCTGCTTGTCGGAAAGCGGCTTCGGCAGCGATTTCGGCTGTTTCGGTGAGCGCACGGCGGCAGCCCCCGCAGCATTCACCAGGCCCTTCTTTTCGAGATAGCGCAAGAGCGAGCGAAGCCCGGCAAGATTGCGCCCGAGCGAACGCGCACCCGCGCCGTCCTTGCGGCGGGCGGCAAGGAATGCGCGAAAGTCGGCGGGGCGGAGCGCGTGGATATCTTCGATCGTCGCCGGACCGCCGAGATGGCCGGTGAGGAAGGTCAGAAATTGCCGCGTATCGCGTTCATAGGCATTCAGCGTATGGGCGGCGAGCCGCCGCTCTTGGCCAAGCGCGTCTAGCCAGCGGTTGCGTTCCGCCATCAACCTGGAGTCGGCGATAACAAGCAATTCGTTCAGTGGAAAACCCCTTGAAATTCAGATCGCATCTGCCACTTTGAAGGAAGGAAGGTTATGGAATCGCTAATTTTCCCGCTGCTTCCGGTGCGTTTTCCCTTCGTGCCGCGGGGCGCATCTGGACTTCAATGAAACTGCATATGGCTCGTTCCGGATCTCGGATGGTTCGCCTTCCATATGCGAGGCGCTTGTCATGCTTCGATCATATTCGATTGCGATAGAATATATCCCAACCATTCAGGATACTTCATGGCACGTCGCGGTTCGATAACTGCACTCGGGCAGATTGCAGAAGCAATCGCTTTGGTGTCCCAGGGACAGCCAGGACATATCGTCGATACGTTGATCGCAGAGCGCGGGCAGAAGATCGTCCGAAACCCGCTCTGGCCGCTCATGCGCCCCTTTCTCTACACGCTGCTGCGCTACAACAAGGCAATCGAATTCGCCGATGATGTCGCCAAGCTTTCGGGCTTCCAGTGCTTCGAATATATGAGCGATCTGCTGCGGCTCGACATCGGCGTCACCCATGCCGATCGTATTCCGGCTTCCGGCGGCTTCATTCTCGTCAGTAATCATCCCACAGGCATTGCCGACGGCGTCGCCGTCTTCGATCTTCTAAAGTCGCGCCGGCCGGATATGATGATCTTCGCCAATCGCGATGCGGTGCGCGTCAACCCGCGCTTTGCCGAGATGATCATTCCGGTCGAATGGCGCGAGGAATATAAGAGCAAGCCCAAGACGCGCGAGACCTTGCAGCTGACCAACCGTGCCGTCGCGGAGGGGAAGGTCACGGTGCTCTTCCCGTCCGGCCGCATCGCCTACTGGGCGAACGGCAAGCTCAACGAGCGGCCATGGAAAACCTCGGCCGTAGGCCTGGCGCGCAAATATAATCTGCCGATCCTGCCGGTGCATCTGACGGCGCGAAATTCCGGCCTGTTCTACTGGTTCGCCAAGTGGTCGACGGAGCTGCGTGACATGACGGTGTTCCACGAGCTGCTCAACAAGCGCGGCGACCGGTTCGATTTCCTCGTCGGCAATCTCATTCCCGTCGAGCATCTGGACGGCGATGTCAACGAGGTGACGAAGGCGCTTGAGAAGCATACGGTCTTCGATCTTGCGGCGGATGGCAATGCAACCTTCGCCCCGCTCGTCCCTCCGAACCAGGATGAGATCCTGGTTTCGCATTCTCTTTAATATGGGAATCGGCTAAACCCTCGGGCATGCAGCTACGCTCGATGTTTGCCCGGAATTATCGCTCCCTGCGCTCGATCGGCATGGATCTTTCCGACGTCAATCTGTTCATCGGCGAAAATGGGGTGGGCAAATCCAATCTCTATCGTTCACTGCAGCTGGTGCAGGCTGCGGTTCGCGGCAGGTTGGCGCATGAAATCTCCAGCGAAGGCGGCATGTTCTCGGCCATGTGGTCGGGCAAGCGGCGTTCGCATGAGTCCGCCCGCATCCGCTTCGATGTCGAGTTGCTCGACATGGAGCGAGCGGCGACCTTCCGCTACTGGATCGAGGCGGGCATGCGGCCGCCTTGTGCCTCCGCCGGCTTTCCACTGGAGCCGCAGGTCAAGGCCGAGGAGCTTTCGGTCGAAACCGGGCGCAGGCCGGTGACGATGATGAAGCGCGATGGCCCCGGCATTTCTGTGCGCGGCGAAAGCGGCCGCATGCAGGTGCATCCCGAGAACGTCCTGAGCTCTGAAACGGCGGTCGCGCTCCTGGGCGATGCCGGCTATTTTCCGGAGGTCGGCACCTTCCGCCGAGCCGTCGATGCCTGGCGATTCTACCACGGCTTCCGCACCGATCGCGGCTCGCCGCTGCGTGCGCCTTGCCTTGCCGTGACGTCTCCCATGCTGGACGAGGACGGCGCCAATATCGCCGCCGTTTTCGCGACCCTCGTTCATACGCGCGAAGATACCGTCGAGCTAGACCGGGTTCTTGCCGCAGCGCTCGGAGGGGCGCGGCTTGTTGTGCCTGAACCGCAGGAAACTGCGGATTTCGGACTGATCCTGCCAGAATTCCCCAACCGCGTCTTCCAGCCGCGCGAATTGTCGGACGGCCAAATCCGGTTTCTCGGTCTTGCTGCAGCCCTGATGTCCTACCGCCTGCCACCGCTGATCGCGCTCAACGAGCCGGAGGCAAGCCTGCATCCCGACATGCTGGTGCCGCTTGCCGACATGATCGCTGAGGCGGCGAAGACAAGCCAGATCTGGATCGTCACCCATTCCGAACGTTTGGCCGAGGCCGTTCGCGAGCGCTGCGGTGCCAAGCCGCGCCGCGTGATCCGTGAAGACGGATCTACGTGGATCGACGGTATGCGGCTGACCGGTGAGATTGATGATGACGATGAATAGCGGCTGGTTCGAGTTCGTCGTCCTGCAGCGCAGGTACCTTATGACGCGGGATTGACGATGTGACAGCCTCACGTAGAGGTACTCTGCTGAACGATCATGTGGTGACGGATACGATCGCGCCATCAAGTATTCCATGATCGCGACCATCGTGACTTCGCCGTCCCGAAGTGCTGGAATGAATCCGCTTGGATTGATCGCCAGGAATTTCGCGTCATCGGCAGCTCCGGCTATCAGGTCCACGGGCCTCTATCGGTGCGGCAGGCCCATTTCCTTCAGAAGCCAGACGACCCGAAACCCTCTTCCTTCACCGTAAATCGTGATCGTGGCCCGTTTTCTTCTTGCTGAGGAGCCGACGTCTGTCCGCCAGCGTCTTCAAGATGCACGAGCGTGTGGCGATCCGACATCGCGGTGGAAAGTTGTTGAAAAACGTCGAACGGCGGATGTCCGGCTCGCGCTAAAAGCTGCCAAGTGACATCGGCAGCGTCGCGTCCCGGGGCGCGGAGGAACTAAAAACTCTCTCCTCTCAACTGAACCGCGTCTGTCCCGAGTGCGCTGATGTCAGCCGTTCGATGAAATCGAGATCAGGATATGCTTATCGCGCGCGCAGCCCAATGGTGCAACTTGTCGATGTCATCCATCACATCGTCCGGGGCCGAAAAATAACGCCCAACAACGACCAGCCTTCCACCTTTGTGATAACTAAATGGCTGACTGCCCGCCGCTTCAAGCTCGGCCCTCATGGCGGGATCGGTGATGAAATACAAGACATCACGCATCAGGATCGCGAATTGCTTTCCTATCGCACGAAACTGCCAGCCACCAAAAAACCGTAGAGTTTCGACTTCGACTAACTGATTGAACTCTGCTTCCAGAAAATCAACGAAATCCGGTTTACGTGCCGTTGCCAAATCGACCTCAAAAAAATCCTGTGAACGACGCAAATTTCCCCTCGGGTGTCAGTCTCGCATGACTTGTACCCAGCATGATCGTAGTGCGATTGCTGTCGACCAGCTTCCAGTTGGCGAGCGATTGCTCATGATGTTCGCGCACGTCGATTATTTCAAATGCGGTTCCAGGGAACTGAGTTTGAAACTCGCCCATGTACTGGGAAAAGGCCCTGCGTCCGGTTAGCTCGACATTGGGGTCCGTATAAGTGACATTATCTGACGTCAACGCCGCGAGCGCTGCATCGCGCTCCGCTTGCGGTTGCGACCAGCTCTTGCTGTAACGACTCCAATTGGCTTCAGACATGGTATTCTCCTGTAATTGAATTGATTTCGGCATAGATGATGGCGCGTAAGTCTTGTTTTGAATGACCATGGCGGATGAGCACGAGCAGCCCCTGGTAGAGGACCAATAGCTTGAGCGCTCCCTGCCGTGATCCCGCGATAATTCCGATTCGAAGGAGCACTTTTTCAAAAGCGCTGAGCAAAAGCTCAAATCCTTGTGTAACGCTGTCGGTGACCGGACCGCCCTCGCCGGCGAATTCAACGGCGGTATTGGTCAATAGGCAACCCGCTGAGCCACCGTCGGGCTCATCGAGTAATGACAGAAACATCGACAGCAGGCCCGCGCCAGGATCGTCCGCTTCGAGATGACGATGGATGCGATTGGCAACCACGTACGCATTGTAGTGATTGATAGCTCTGACGAACAGTTGATCCTTAGAGCCAAAGCTATTGTAAAGGCTGCCGGACGATACTCCTGTGTCTTTCTCAAGTGTTTTTATGGAAACACCAGCGAAACCACGCCGTCGGAAAATCTCCATTGCTGAAGTCAGCGCTTGCTTCTCGTCGAACTCGACCGGTCGAGCCATGTGCCTCTCCATTCTAATATGATCGTTCTATAACAATCATATTAGAATGGAGTCAACACGAAATCGGTTCTTATGGAGAACGCTGAATTCGTATCTTAAATCTCTCAAGGTAGGGTCAGCTCCGACGCGTCCTTGCCCACGCTGGCAAGGTCAAGGGCTGAGCTCATAGATTCTAATAGCCCTTGGAAATCGCTTCCAGCTTTGATGGTCGCTTCGGGCCGATTGTGGTCATTGGTGATGTTGCTGCATAAGGCAGGATACTCAGGTAGCTTGCAGACTATCCGCATTTTGCAAGTGCTCTTGCGCCACCCCGGGTTTTCTTTTGCGTCCGTCCGAGGCATGGTCTGGCGCAATGAGCAAAGATTCTTCCGATCTGTTCGGTGCGCTTTTCGAGGCGGCGCCCGCGAAGTCTATGATGAGCCGTACGGTTCCCGTTCTCGTGCCGATGCCGGCGCCGCGGGCCTATTCCTATGCCGTGCCTGAGGGCATGGCGGTCGAGCCGGGCTCGGTCGTGCAGGTGCCGCTCGGGCCGCGCCAGGTCATCGGCGTCGTCTGGGATGGCGAGGATGACGGTGGTGTCGATCCGAAGAAGCTTCGGCCGATCAGCCATGTGTTCGATTGCCCACCGCTCGGCAAGCACATGCGTGACTTCATCGATTGGGTTGCCGCCTATACGCTCTCGCCGCCGGGGCTTGTGGCGCGCATGGCGCTTCGAGCACCGGCCGCCTTTGATCCCGAGCCGATGATCGAAGGCTTGCGCTTCATCGGCGGCCAGCCGGAACGGATGACGCCGGCCCGCGCCAAGGTGATGGAGATTGCTGCCGACGGGCTTTCCTGGACGAGGCTTGGCCTCGCGCATGCAGCGGGTGTGTCCACCAGCGTCGTCGACGGATTGATCTCGCAGGGCATTTTCGAAACCATCTTCCTGCCACCGCCGCCTGTCGTCGCCAAGCCTGATCCGGAATTCACCGCGTCGCGGCTGCAGGGGCCGCAGAAGGATGCGGCCGACGAAATCCTGGCCGATGTGCGCAAGGGCGAGTTCGCGGTTTCGCTAATCGACGGTGTCACCGGTTCCGGCAAGACGGAGGTCTATTTCGAGGCGATTGCCGAAACGCTCCGGCGCGGCAAACAAGTGTTGATCCTGCTGCCGGAGATCGCACTGACGGCCAGCTTCCTCGAACGCTTTCAGGATCGCTTCGGCGCCAAGCCGGCCGAATGGCATTCCGATCTTGCGCCGAAGATGCGGGAGAAGGTCTGGCGACAGGCTGTGACCGGCGAGGTTCGGGTCGTGGCCGGGGCGCGTTCAGCGCTCTTCCTGCCCTTCGAGGATCTCGGGCTCATCATCGTCGATGAAGAGCATGATCCCGCCTACAAGCAGGAGGATCGTGTCTATTATAATGCGCGCGATATGGCCGTGGTGCGCGGCCGCATCGGCGATTTTCCCGTCGTGCTGGTGTCGGCGACGCCATCGGTCGAAAGCCAGGTCAATGGCCAGAGCGGGCGCTACACCACAATCCACCTGCCGACGCGCTTCGGCGATGCGGCGCTTCCGGATCTGCATCTGATCGACATGCGCCGGCATGCGCCCGAGCGCGGCGGCTTTCTTTCGCCCGTCATGATCCGCGCGATCGGCAAGACGGTCGCCAAGGGCGAGCAGGCGCTCTTGTTCCTCAACAGGCGCGGTTACGCGCCGCTGACGCTCTGCCGGGTCTGCGGCCACCGGTTCCAGTGCCCGCAATGCTCGAGCTGGCTGGTGGAGCACCGTTTCCGCAACCAGATCCAATGTCATCAATGCGGCTATGCCGAGCGCACGCCGGAGGCCTGCCCCGAATGCGGCACGCTCGACCACCTCGTCGCCTGCGGGCCGGGCGTCGAGCGCATCGCCGAGGAGGTGGAGCGGCATTTCCCCGAGGCGCGGACGATCGTGCTCTCCTCGGACATCATGGGCGGCGTCAAGCGGCTGAGGCTGGAGCTCGACGCGATCGCCAAGGGCGAGGCCGATATCGTCATCGGCACGCAGCTCGTCGCCAAGGGGCACAATTTTCCGCTGATGACGCTGGTCGGTATCGTCGATGCGGATCTTGGCCTGGCGAATGGCGATCCCCGCGCTGCCGAGCGGACATTCCAGCTCCTGTCGCAGGTGACAGGACGCGCCGGCCGAACTGGCTTGAAGAGCCACGGACTGCTGCAGACCTACCAGCCGCAACATCCCGTCATGCAGGCGATCGTATCCGGCGATGCCAGTGCCTTTTACGAGCGCGAGATCTTGGAGCGGGAGAGGGCCATCTTGCCGCCCTTCGGCCGGCTCGCTTCGATCATCGTCTCGGCCGACAGCAGACAGGATGCCGAAACCCATGCCCGCAGCATGCGCAATGCGGCGCCGCAGGTCTCAGGCATTTCAGTGCTTGGTCCGGCCGAAGCGCCGATCGCGCTCGTGCGCGGCCGCCACCGCTTCCGCCTGCTGGTGCATGGCCGGCGCAATTCCGACATGCAAGGCTTTCTGCGCGCGATGCTGGCGCAGTCCCCGAAGGAGCGCGGCTCCGTGCAGGTGCAGCTCGACATCGATCCGCAAAGCTTTCTATAAGAATCTATCAAAATACGCAGGCAGCAATCTGAAACATTCTCGTTGCAGGAGGCATTATTGTCGAAGCTTTTTAGCATCGCCGCATCCATTTGTTTGGCAACGTCGTCAGCTCATGCAGAAATGCCCAACTTCTGCAGAAACAGTCCAGTCCAGAAGCCAGGCGAGTCGATAGACGGGCGTTTTATGGGCATTCCTTATGTCATAATGATGCATACCCTTGCTGAGAAATACTGTGGCGCTCCGCATATCTCGATGAGGGAAAAGGTTCTCCGTGCAATTCGGAAAGGGGGCTGCGGTCCCGACACGGAAATATACATCAGCGTCGAGAGGACAATTGCGGATGCGGAGACTATGGATTTGGCGCGAATCGTCAGCGATGGGCGAGCCGATCCCAAGCTGTCACTCAAAGCTGCTCGTCAGCGTGCCGCGGCAATGGCAAAGCAATTGGGGGGATGTTCAGTGCTTCTAAAAGCGCATGCCGCCGTCGATTTAAGTGCAGAGGACAAATAGGGCGCTTTTCATTGCTTGAAGCATCATGTCATAAGACGTCAAATTGTTGACGGCTTTGAGGAAAACCGATGGAGCTTTATTTTCCGACCGAATTTGGCGAACGGCTTGCCTACTGTTCGGCTGCCATTACGGCGCTGATCGGCCTCTTCCTGATGTTCGCGCCGGGTTACGCCTATCGCTTCCTCAAGCTGCAGGTGAAGGAAGGCCGTTCGGAAGCCTATGCCGAGGCTCGCTCCGCTGGCGGCTTCATGGTAGGTATCGGTTTGGTGGCAATCCTGCTGGCGCAGCCGATGATCTATCTGGCGCTCGGTGCCGCCTTCAGCGTCGCGGCGTTCGGCCGCATCCTCTCGCTCATGTCCGATCGGGGCAGTGTATTTTTGAGCCTTCTTCTTCTGGTTGTGCAGGCGATTCTTGCTGCGCTACCTTTTCTCTATGGTCTCGGCTATATTTAAGCCGAAAACGGCTCCGGCGCGGCCATTTTTGCCTGCGCTATCCCCATGCTTTTCGAATTTTGCCATCATAAATTCGCCCGAATGGCGTATTCGTCGAATACGCGTGTTGCGAGTCTCCATATCCTATGTTAGACGAACCCCGAATTTCGGATGAGGCGGGAGCGCACTCCTGCTGATTTCTGGGGGAAATCAAAACGAATTCAAGGGCATAACGCTTCCGTCACCCGGAAGTTTGGTTCTTGGGTTGAAATCAGGGAATTTTGTGCCCGTGGCAGACACATCCCAGCATGTTTCTGGTGTTGCAGAACGATATGCCTCGTCGCTGTTCGAATTGGCCCTTGAAGAGGGTGCCGTACCGGCGGTGACCGCCGATCTCGATCGGTTCCAAGCCATGCTCGACGAAAGCGATGATCTGAAGCGCTTCGTTCTCAGCCCGGTTTTTTCGGCTGAAGAGCAGGTCGGCGCGATCGAGGCGCTGGCAAAAAAGGCCGGCTTCGGCGCCTATGTCACTAATTTTCTGAAGCTTGTGGCCAGCAACCGGCGCCTTTTTGCGCTGCCGGGCATGATCAAGGCTTTCCGCATCATTGCCGCCCAGCATCGCGGCGAGATTTCCGCCGAGGTCACCTCGGCCCATGCGCTGACCCCGGCGCAGGAAGATGAATTGAAGGCGGCGCTGAAGGGCGTCACCGGCAAGGACGTGACGATTGTCGTCACCGTCGATCCGTCGATCCTTGGCGGCCTGATCGTCAAGGTCGGTTCGCGTCAGATCGATACGTCCCTTCGCACCAAACTCTCCACCCTTAAGCTTGCATTGAAAGAGGTCGGCTGATGGATATCCGCGCCGCGGAAATTTCCGCAATTCTGAAAGATCAGATCAAAAACTTCGGCAAGGAAGCTGAAGTCTCCGAAGTCGGCCAGGTTCTCTCCGTCGGTGACGGTATCGCCCGCGTCTACGGTCTGGACAATGTTCAGGCCGGCGAAATGGTCGAATTCCCCGGCGGCATTCGCGGCATGGCCCTGAACCTTGAAGCCGACAATGTCGGTGTGGTTATCTTCGGCTCCGACCGCGACATCAAGGAAGGCGACACCGTCAAGCGCACCGGCGCGATCGTTGACGTTCCGGTCGGTCCGGAGCTGCTCGGCCGCGTCGTCGACGCGCTCGGCAACCCGATCGACGGCAAGGGCCCGATCAACGCGACCCGCCGTTCGCGCGTCGACGTCAAGGCTCCGGGTATCATTCCGCGCAAGTCGGTTCATGAGCCGATGTCGACCGGCCTCAAGGCCATCGACGCTCTGATCCCGGTTGGCCGCGGCCAGCGCGAGCTTGTTATCGGCGACCGCCAGACCGGCAAGACCGCCATCATCCTCGACACGATCCTGAACCAGAAGTCCATTCAGGATAACGGTCCGGACAGCGAAAAGCTCTTCTGCGTCTACGTCGCCGTCGGCCAGAAGCGCTCGACCGTCGCGCAGTTCGTCAAGGTGCTCGAAGAGCGCGGCGCGCTGAAGTATTCGATCATCGTTGCTGCGACGGCTTCCGATCCGGCTCCGATGCAGTTCCTGGCCCCGTTTGCCGGTTGCGCCATGGGCGAATACTTCCGTGACAACGCCCAGCACGCTCTGATCGGCTACGACGACCTCTCCAAGCAGGCCGTTGCCTATCGTCAGATGTCGCTGCTTCTGCGCCGCCCGCCGGGCCGCGAAGCTTATCCAGGCGACGTTTTCTACCTGCACTCGCGCCTCCTCGAGCGCGCTGCAAAGATGAACGACGAGAAGGGCGCTGGTTCGCTCACCGCTCTCCCGGTCATCGAAACGCAGGGTAACGACGTTTCGGCCTTCATTCCGACCAACGTGATCTCGATCACCGACGGCCAGATCTTCCTTGAAACCGACCTGTTCTATCAGGGTATCCGCCCGGCCGTTAACGTCGGTCTGTCGGTTTCGCGCGTCGGCTCTTCCGCTCAGATCAAGGCGATGAAGCAGGTTGCAGGCTCGATCAAGGGCGAACTCGCCCAGTATCGTGAAATGGCCGCCTTCGCCCAGTTCGGTTCCGACCTCGATGCCGCAACCCAGCGCCTGCTGAATCGCGGTGCTCGCCTGACCGAACTCCTGAAGCAGCCGCAGTTCTCGCCGCTGAAGACGGAAGAGCAGGTTGCGGTGATCTTCGCCGGCGTCAACGGTTACCTCGACAAGCTGCCTGTTCCCCAGGTCGGCAAGTTCGAGCAGGGCCTGCTGTCGTACCTCCGCTCGGAAGGCAAGGACATCCTCGACACCATCCGCACCGAAAAGGCCATCAGCGACGCGACGAAGGGCAAGCTCACCGCTGCTCTCGACAGCTTCGCCAAGTCTTTCGCGTAATCGGGCCCAAGCTCTAGGACGGACCAAGGATGCCTTCACTCAAGGATCTGAAAAACCGGATCGCCTCCGTCAAGGCGACGCAGAAGATCACCAAGGCGATGAAAATGGTCGCCGCGGCGAAGCTTCGGCGTGCGCAGGAGGCGGCCGAGGCCGCCCGGCCTTACTCGCAGCGCATGGCCGCTGTTCTGGCCAACATCTCGGCTGCCGTCAGCGATGCCGACGGCGCGCCGCTGCTGATGACCGGAACCGGCAAGAGCGATGTGCATCTGCTCGTCGTCTGCACGGCCGAACGCGGCCTTTGCGGCGGCTTCAATTCGCAGATTTCGCGCTTCGCCCGTGACCATGCCCGCAAGCTTCTGGCCGAAGGCAAGACGGTGAAGATCTTCACCGTCGGCAAGAAGGGCTATGACGTTCTTCGCCGTGAATATGCATCGCTGATCGTCGAGCGCAAGGAATTGCGCGACGTCAAGCGCATCGGCTTCGACAATGCCGACGCCATCGGCAAGCGCCTCATCGAGATGTTCGAAGCTGGCGAATTCGATGTCTGCACGCTGTTCTATTCCGAATTCAAGTCGGTGATCAGCCAGATCCCGACGGCACAGCAGCTCATTCCGGCTTCGGCTCCGGTCGTCGTCGAAGAAGATGCAGCCCACAAGGGTGCCGTCTATGAATACGAGCCGGATGCGGCTTCGATCCTCGCGGACCTGATCCCGCGCAACATCTCCGTCCAGATCTTCCGCGCGTTGCTCGAAAACGTCGCCGGCGAGATGGGTGCCAAGATGAGCGCGATGGACAATGCGACGCGCAACGCTGGTGAGATGATCAACAAGCTGACGCTGAACTACAACCGTCAGCGCCAGGCACAGATCACCAAGGAATTGATTGAAATCATTTCGGGCGCGGAAGCGCTCTGAGGTTAGGGAAAAGAGGGTAAGAATATGGCTGACGCAGCTACCCCCGCAGGTTCTGTCGGTAAGGTTACTCAGGTTATCGGCGCCGTTGTGGACGTTGCTTTCGACGGCGAGCTCCCGGCGATCCTGAACGCGCTTGAAACCGACAATAACGGCAATCGTCTGGTTCTCGAAGTCGCACAGCACCTCGGCGAAAATTCCGTCCGCACCATCGCCATGGACTCGACCGAAGGTCTCGTTCGCGGCCAGCCGGTCAAGGACACGGGCGCGCCGATCTCGGTTCCGGTTGGACATGAGACGCTCGGCCGTATCATGAACGTCATCGGCGAGCCGGTCGACGAAGCAGGTCCGCTGAACACGTCCAAGAAGCGCGCCATCCACCAGGAAGCTCCGTCCTACGTCGAGCAGTCCACGGAAGCGCAGATCCTCGTCACCGGCATCAAAGTCGTCGACCTTCTCGCTCCTTACGCAAAGGGCGGCAAGATCGGCCTCTTCGGCGGCGCCGGCGTCGGCAAGACCGTTCTCATCATGGAACTGATCAACAACGTCGCCAAGGCTCACGGTGGTTATTCGGTGTTCGCAGGCGTGGGTGAACGTACCCGCGAAGGCAACGACCTTTATCACGAAATGATCGAATCGGGCGTCAACAAGCATGGCGGCGGCGAAGGCTCCAAGGCTGCGCTCGTTTACGGCCAGATGAACGAACCGCCGGGCGCCCGCGCTCGCGTCGCTCTGACCGGTCTGACCGTTGCTGAAAACTTCCGCGATGAAGGCCAGGACGTTCTGTTCTTCGTCGACAACATCTTCCGCTTCACGCAGGCAGGTTCGGAAGTGTCGGCTCTGCTCGGCCGTATTCCTTCGGCCGTGGGCTATCAGCCGACGCTCGCCACCGACATGGGCCAGATGCAGGAACGCATCACCACGACGACGACGGGTTCGATCACCTCGGTTCAGGCCATTTACGTTCCGGCCGACGACTTGACCGACCCGGCACCGGCAACCTCGTTCGCCCACCTGGACGCAACGACGGTTCTGTCGCGCTCGATCGCTGAAAAGGGCATCTACCCGGCCGTCGACCCGCTCGACTCCACCTCCCGCATGCTCGACCCGCTGGTCGTCGGCGAAGAGCACTACGAAATTGCTCGTAAGGTTCAGTCGACGCTGCAGCGCTACAAGGCCCTGCAGGACATCATCGCCATCCTGGGCATGGACGAACTGTCCGAAGACGACAAGCTGGCTGTTGCCCGCGCCCGCAAGATCGAGCGCTTCCTGTCGCAGCCGTTCTTCGTCGCCGAAGTCTTCACCGGTTCGCCGGGCAAGCTCGTCGCGCTCGAAGACACGATCAAGGGCTTCAAGGGCCTCGTCAACGGCGAATACGACCACCTGCCGGAAGCTGCCTTCTACATGGTCGGCTCGATCGAAGAAGCGATCGAAAAGGCCAAGAAGCTGGCTGCCTAATCAGGCCAATCCATCGGCGCGCGGCTTTGCCCGCGCGCCCTTGCCTTGCGAATATGACAATCGAGAAGTGACGGGTCATGGCTGACAATTTCAATTTCGAACTGGTTTCTCCGGAGCGCCTGCTGCTGTCGGAACAGGTCATCGATGTCGTCATCCCCGCCAGCGAAGGCGAGATGACCGTCATGGCGAACCATGCGCCGACCATGACCACCATCAAGCCGGGCGTCGTCAAGGTGCATTCGGCTTCCGGCAAGAAGCAGGACTACGTCGTTTTCGGCGGTTTTGCCGACATCCTGCCGACCGGCTGCACGCTGCTTGCCGAATCCGCCGTTCCGGTCGAAGACATGAGCCGCGACGAGCTGGACCGCCGCATCAATGCCGCCAAGGCCGAACTCGAAGACGCCGAGCATCACGAGCACAAGTCGCGCCTGGAGCACTTCATCATGGAACTCTCGCATCTGCGGGGCTCGATCACGCAGGATTGATGCGGTCAGCGTAGTGATGAATGAGATGAAAGCGGTCCTATGGGCCGCTTTTTTGTTGTGATGTCATGCCTTTGCTGATGCTGCTGTTCGGTAAGTCATGACCGGGGAAGTTAGTGTAGTCGCATATGAGGCGTGTCAGCTCCGCAATCCCTTCTCCCCGAGGGGGAAGAAGGAGGGGAGGCAACGATTTCACATGCGGCTGCCCTGTAGGGTACCGGAATTTTTCTGAAACCGCGTCAGACCTCCTGTCCTTGTAGTAAAAACCGGTGCAGCTGCGCCGCCTCCGGAGAGAGCGAGCGGAAGCGAGGGGCGCCGAGATAATATCCGAAGCCACTCTCGACGCGATCCTGGCCGACTGTGATGAGCGCGCCTGACTGCAGATATTCCTCGATGAGGCCGAGACTACCAAGCGCTATGCCTTCGCCCCTGAGGGCTGCCTCCACCGCCATGATATAGGTCGAGAAAGACAGGCGCGGCCGCGGCAGCTTGCCCTTCAGGGGATCACCGACACGACTGAACCATTGGCGGAAGCTGATCCAATGGGCATTGGCCCGCTCGTAGTCGATGAGATCGAGCCCGGCAATGTCGACCGCCGTCAGCGTCTGCGGGTCCAAGCCGCAGGCTGCCAAATAATCCGGCGAGGCGACCGGGACCAGCACCTCGTTGAAAAGTGGCGTCAAGCTCCAGCGCGGGTGCTCGCCGGTGGAATAGATGATGATGAGATCGTTGTTCTCCGAGGCCAGTTCGGAGTGCACGTCCGTCGTCAGCAGGCGTACCGAGATGCCGGGGCTCTCCTTGCCGAAGTCCCTGAGCCGCTGCCCGAGCCAGAGATGCGAGATGGAGCCGCTCGCGGCGATCGAGATGATCTCGCCCGTGCCGGCGCGAAAAGGCTCCAGGCTTTCCTCCAGATATTCCAGTGTGGCGCGCACGCGCTGGAACAGCCGCTCGCCATCCGGCGTCAGTGCGAGGTTTCGGCCTCGTCGGGTAAAAAGCGTCGCGCCGAGGTGATCTTCCAGTCCCTTGATGCGGCGGCTGACGGCGGCCTGGGTGATGTTGAGCTCCCGGCCGGCGCGGGAAAAGTTCATGGCGCGTGCTGCCGCATCGAACACGCGGAAGGCTTCCAGCGGTATTTTCTCCAGCATTGGCTCTCCATAACTTCAGATCATCAATATTCCCGATAATTGCCCGGATTTGAAGATCTGAAATTGTGATGCAGGATTGTGACATCATTCTCAATCGCTTGTCCAAGGTGAACCGCGTGTCCTTTTCCGTTTCCGCCATCCCGGATCTTCGTTTTGGCGAGGGTGTGCTCTCCAGCCTTCCCGCTGCAGTCAAATCCTTTGATGGTGTCGGTACGGTTTTGCTTGTCATCGATGCCTTCCTGGCGCAGTCCGGCCTTGCCGCAAACATCAGCGCGGAACTTGCTGAAGCAGGCGTGAAGACGCAGGTCTTTTCCGATTTTGCCGGCGAGCCGAAGCTTGCGCATCTGCATGCCGCTATCGCGACCGGGCAGGGCGCGGACATGGTGATCGGCATCGGCGGCGGCTCGGCGCTCGATATCGGCAAGATCGTCGCCTGCTGCATCGCTTCGGGCGAAGATCCGATGCATTATGCGCTGGCCGCCAACGCGCTGCCGAAGAATTCGCTGAAGAAGATTATGATCCCGACCACGGCGGGGACGGGTTCGGAAACATCGGCCACGAATATCTTCGCCGGACCTGAGGGCAAGAAGCTCTGGATCTGGGGTCCGGAGACGAAGGCCGATCTCGTCATTCTCGATCCGGCGTTGACAAAGACCCTACCCGCCAACCTGACAGCATGGTGCGGCCTTGACGCTTTCATTCATGCCTTCGAAGCCGCGACGAACCGCAACACGCATCGTGGTGCGCAGTTCTACGCGCACCAGGCGCTGCGGCTGCTGACCGGTGCACTGGAGACAGCCGTCAAGCAGCCGGATGATATGGCAGCGCGCGGCCACGTGCTGCTCGGCTCCTGCTTTGGCGGTATTGCCATCGACAATTGCGGCACGGCGATCGCCCACAATATCAGCCATGCGCTGGCGGGCCTTGGTCCTGTCCACCATGGGCTTGCGACGGCACTCGGCTTCGAGGCGACGCTGGCATGGCTGGTCGAAGCCAATACCGCAGATCTAAATGCAGCGGCCAAGGCTTGCGGCGTCGAGAACGCCGCTGAACTTCCCGCTTTCGTTTCAGACTGGATGGACCGCTGCGGTATCGTTCGCGCGCTGCCGGCTGCCTTCAAACCGTTCGATGCCTCCGATCTCGCCCGCGAGATGCGGGCGACCGAAAATCAGCCCATGCGGCGATCGACGATCCGCGATGTGACGGATGCCGATATCGATCGCTTTGCCGCCGCCGTCATGGCGCTGCCGAAAGGAATCTGAGATGACCAAGAATTATACGCGCGATTATTGGGAAAGCGTTCTCTCCGGCCTCAAGCCCGAAGGTCGTCATTTCATCGACGGCGCCCATCGCGCTGCCGCCTCGGGCGAGACCTTCATCCGTATCCGGCCGATGGATGGCAAACCGGGTGCTGAGCTTGCGCGCGGCAATGCCGCCGATGTCGATGCTGCGGTCGCCTCCGCCCGCGCTGCCTTCGAAAGTGGCGTCTGGCGCAAGAAGGAGCCGCTCGAAAAGAAGAAGATCATGCTGAAATGGGCCGATCTCATTCGCGCCCATGGCGACGAGCTCGCCATGCTGGAGACGATCGATGTCGGCAAGCCGGTCATGGCGTCGCTCGGTGTCGATGTGCGCCTTTGTGCCGACGGCATCCAGTTCTACGGCGAAATGATCGACAAGATGTATGACGAGATTGCGCCGACTGGCCCGAATGTACGCGCGCTGGTGCGCAAGGTGCCGCTCGGCGTCATCGGCGCAATCACGCCCTGGAACTATCCGATGATCATCGATGCCTGGAAGCTCGGGCCGGCGATCGCGGCCGGCAATTCCGTGGTGCTGAAGCCGGCCGAACAGTCTTCGCTTTCGGCGATCCGCCTTGCCGAGCTCGCGATCGAAGCCGGTCTGCCGGCTGGCGTTTTCAATGTGGTGACGGGCTATGGCGAAGAGACCGGCAAGCCGCTGGCGCTGCACATGGATGTCGACATGATCGCCTTCACGGGCTCGACCGAGGTCGGCAAGCTGATCATGGGCTATGCGGCGCAATCGAACGTCAAGCGCGTGGCGCTCGAGCTCGGCGGCAAGTCGCCGCTGGTCGTGTTCGAAGATGCCGATCTCGATGCCGCCGCCGTCGCAGCTGCCTGGGGCTGTTTCTACAATTCCGGCGAAACCTGCCATGCTTCGACGCGCCTCATCGTGCAGCGCTCGGTACAGGACAGGCTGATCGAGAAGATCGAGGCGGTCACCCGCTCGGATATCGCACTCAAGCATCCCCTTGACCCTTCCGCGCAGATCGGCGCGCTGATCGAGGAAGAGCACATGAACAAGGTGCTGGCGATGATCGCAGCCGGTGAGAAGGAGGGTGCGCGACGTGCCTTCGGCGCCGAGCGTGTCTTGAGCGAAACCGGCGGCTACTATGTGTCGCCGGGCGTCTTCGTCGACATGACCAACGATATGAGCCTGGCGCGGCAGGAAATCTTTGGCCCCGTACTCGCCGCCATCCCCTTCGACACGGAGGAGGAGGCGCTGAAGATCGCCAACGACACGATCTATGGGTTGGCCGGAGCCGTCTTTACCAGGGACATGGATCGTGCTCACCGCTTCTCCGAAGAGATCCATGCAGGTACGGTGTGGATCAACACTTACGATATGTCGAACTTCGCCACGCCCTTCGGCGGCTTCAAGCAGTCCGGTTTCGGTCGCGATCGCTCGGTGCACGCGATCGACAAGTATTGCGACTACAAGACCATTTGGCAGCAGTTCGGCTGAGGTTTGCGGGGAGGCACGACCATGAGCAAGATCGTTTCCATCGAAATTACCCATCACCGCTTGCCGCTTGATCCGGCGTTCAAGGCGAGCTGGGATGGCCGTCCGCGCCGGCATTTCGATGCGACCATCGTGCGCGTCCGAGATGATGAGGGGCGCGAAGGTATCGGCTCCGGCGACCTGATGAAGGGTTTCGAGGGACATGAGGATCTGTTTATCGGACAGGATCCCCGGCATGTCGAACGGCATTATGAAGTTCTGTCGCACATCAATTTCCACTATGGCCGCTGCTGGCCGATGGACCTGGCGCTGTGGGATCTTTCCGGCAAGATTACCGGCGAGCCGGTCTGGCGGATGCTCGGCGGCCGCGCCAGCCGCGTGCGGCTCTATGCATCTTCCGGCGTGCTGCGCGAGCCCGCTGCCATGGCCGATCAGGCCGAGCGTTATATCGACGAAGGCTTCCCGGCCATGAAGGTGCGCTTCTCCTCGTCTTCGGGCGGCCGCGGCGGCTGGCGTGAGGACGTCAAGGCGCTCGAAGCGATCCGCGCCCGTGTCGGCGATCGGCTGGAGCTAATGGTCGACTGCAATCAGGGTTGGCGCATGCCCTGGGATACGACCTTGCCCTGGACCTTCAAGGATGCGCTTACCGTCGCCAGGGAGCTGGAGCGGCTCGGCGTCTACTGGATGGAAGAGCCGCTTCATCGCTCGGATCGCAAGGGCATGAAGGAATTGAAGCAGGTAACGTCGGTGCGGATGGTCGGCGGCGAGATGACGCGCGAGCTCTACGAGTTCCGCGATATCATCGAAGAGCGTGCCTTCGATGTCATTCAGCCTGATGTCGCGCTGGTCGGTGGCATCACCGGCTGCCGGCGGCTCGCCTATCAGGCGCGCGAGGCGGGCGTGCAGTTCACGCCGCATTCCTGGACGAACGGCATCGGTGTGCTCGCCAATGCCCATCTGACCGCCGGCGTCGCCGATGCTGCCTGGCTCGAATACCCCTACGACAATCCGGAATGGAGCGAAGCTCGCCGCGATTATCCGATGGCCTCGCCGCTCAAGCACGATGCCGGCTGGCTGGATCTGGGCGTTGCACCGGGGCTCGGCATCGTTCTCGACGAGGAGCGGCTGAAGGCGACGCGTATCTAAAGAATCCTTCGCGATCTTCCCTAGGATAGTACCGACCCGTCACACAGTGGCGGGTCGCATGACTTTGCTTTCCCGCGTCCGCGCCCACTGAATAACTGGGCGCTCGAGCAGGACATAGCTCAGCGTGCCGATGGTAAAAATGATGGCGGTCGCGATCAGGCTTGAGACGATCCAGCCGCCCAGCACATCGTCCGAGCCGGCACCGAAGGACGAGGGGAACAGCTGCGGCATCAAGGTCAGCACGATATCCTGCCAGATATAGACGCCGAAGGAGACGGTGGCGACATAACGGAACACGGGATTGTCGAGCAGCTTTGCCAGCAGCAGCGATTGCGGAAGCGCGCAAAGCGCGATCGCGACCGCGAGGGGCAGCAGCGGGAATTGGTAGGGAATGCCGAGCCAGGCATAGCCCTCCGCCGCGCCGCCGATTGACTGCGGCAGTTGCCACGCGCCCATGACGATCGCGAGCGCGCCGATGACGTCGTAGATCACCGAGCGTCGAGACGGGAGGATGGTCTGTATGCCGGCGGCCAGCACGCCGATTGCAAATATGGCAAAGAAGCCGATCGGGTTGTAGCGCGGCATCCATTCCTTAGCGCCGCCCTGGAAGCCATATCGCCATCCTTGCCCGACATTGTCGGTCGGCAGATAGGTGACGACAAGCCAATGGCCAATCAAGGATATCGCGATGATGCCGATCCAGAGCAGGCGTCTGAGGAAAGCGGAGCGCGATCTCAGTTTTGAATGAAACAACAGCAGGAAACCGATCGGCATGAGAACATAGCAGGTCGTCTCGAAGGGGATCGACCATAAAGGCCCATCTCCTTGCACCGGGAAAAAGGTGCGCCAATGCCATTGGCTCATCAGGAAGAAGCCGGAAATGTAGCGGCCGACCAGTTCCGCGTCCAACGGAAAGCCATAGATGGTGAAGCTGATCAGGAAGCCGACCGTCAGGGCAAACCAGAAGCCCGGCAGGATGCGTGCGGCGCGGCGCATGGCATAGATCTTCAGTGAAGGGAGGGGTTGGGCTCTATCCAGCGCCAACCAGAAGGGGCGCGCAAGAAGGAAGCCGCTGAGGACGAAGAAGACCGAGACGCCGTGATTGCCGAAGCGCGCCAATATGAAGGTTACATCCAGGGCTGGTGGGATCTTGTAGAAATTCATTCGGAGCACGAGATGGTGAACAAGCACCATCAGACATGCGACGGCGCGCATGAAATCCGCTCCTCCCAGCCGCTTGGCGTTCTCCATTCCCGTATCCGCCCGAGATCTCCCTCTATTGCGTTAGGTCATTGCGGCGGTTTCGGCAAGCATGATCCTTGACAGGACGCCCGAACCCATCGGTGCCGGGTCCGGGCGTCGGACCGATCTCCCGCACCTGCCAGAAACGAGAGATCGGATACCTGTGTTGGGATAGGGATCAGGCGGCAACGGAGCGGTAGGGGCGCGTGACGCGAGCCGGTTTCAGGGCGTTGCTCCACCACGTCAGCCGCGCAATCATGAGGACAAGCGATTTTCTGGCATCGAGCGGATTTTCGAGCGTGCCATCTTCGGCAAATCTGCCCCAGGGATTGGCGAAGCTGACCGCATCGCGCACCGTGACCGTATGCAGCTCGGCAAAGACGAGCCGCAACTGTTCCACCGCGCGCAGGCCGCCGGAGATGCCGCCATAGGAGACGAAGGCGACAGGTTTGCCATGCCAGGGCTCATAGACGAGATCGAGCACGAATTTCAGCGAGGCGGTGAAACTATGATTGTATTCGGGCGTGACGATAATGAAGGCATCGGCATCCGAAAGCCGCTCCGATAGGGCTGCGACACCGGGATGCTCGCGATTGTGCGCGAAAGGCAGATCGAATTCGAGAGGATCGATCAGATCGATGTCTATAAGCGGATAATGCGCCAGTTCGCGGGCGACCCAGTTGATCACCCGGTCGCATAGCCGACCCGGACGCGTGCTGCCGTAGATGATCGCCAGCCGGGTTCTTTCTGTCATGTCTTGCTCCTGCTTTACGCGGTTCGGAGCCAGGGTTATAAAACCTCAAGTAAAGTTGAGGTCAATAGCGAAAATGAGAAAAATCGATCCGATTCAATTTTCGAAGCTGCTGACGGTCGGCGAGGTGGCCGCACGCAGCGGCGTGGCTGTATCGGCGTTGCATTTCTATGAAGCGAAAGGCCTGATCGAGAGCCATCGCAGCAGCGGCAATCAGCGGCGCTATCCTCGCGAAGTGCTGCGGCGAGTCTCCGTCATCAAGGTAGCCCAACGCGTCGGCATTCCGCTTGCCGAGGTTCAGGCGGCTCTTCAATCGCTGCCGCAGGGTCGCACGCCGACAGCATCGGACTGGAAGGCGCTTTCGGAGCTATGGAAGGATGATCTAGACGCCCGCATCAAGCGCCTGCAGGGACTTCGCGATCAGCTGGACAGCTGTATCGGCTGCGGCTGCCTTTCGCTCGATAGCTGTCCCTTGCGCAATCCCTGGGATCAGCTTTCCGAGGAAGGCGCAGGCCCGCGGCTGCTTGATCCCGGAGAGTGAATTGGCCGCTCAGGCGTGGACGTGGCTCTCTGCCATATAGCTGTCGAGCGCCGCGGCTTCTTCCTTCGAGAGGTAGAGGCCCTTCTTGGAACGGCGCCATAGGATATCTGTTGCGCTATAGGCCCATTCCTGTTCGATCAGATATCGTACTTCCGCTTCATAGAGATCGCTTCCGAAACACCGACCGAGATCGGCGATCGTCTTGGCGTTGCCCAGGATCATGGCAGCGCGCGTGCCGTAGCGGCGGATGAGCCGGCGGGCATGCGGATCGGCAAGGAAGGGGTAACGCGACTTGAGCTTGGTGACTTCGGCCTCATAGCCGCGAACCGGAAAATCGCCGCCGGGGAGCGAGCTGCCGGCAGTCCAGGGTTTACCCTTGAGGCCGATGGCTTCGCCGATCTTTTCCAAGGCATGTTCGCCCAGGCGGCGATAGGTGGTGAGCTTGCCGCCGAAGACGTTGAGCAGCGGCGCCTGGCCTTCTTCTCCCTCGACCTTGAGAACGTAGTCGCGCGTGGCTTCCTGCGCTTTCGATGCGCCATCGTCATAGAGCGGGCGCACGGCCGAATAGGTCCAGACGATATCCTCGGGCCGGACCGGCTCCTTGAAATATTCGCTGGCGGCATTGCAGAGATAGGTGGTTTCCCCCTCGGTGATTTTCACATCCTTCGGATCGTCCTTGTAGTCGCGATCCGTGGTGCCGATCAGCGTGAAATCCTGCTCGTAGGGAATGGCGAAGATGATGCGGTTGTCCGGGTTCTGGAAGAAATAGGCGCGCGGGTCATCGAACTTCTTGCGCACGACGATATGGCTGCCCTGAACGAGACGGACATTGTGCACCTGGTTCTTGCCGAACGTACCGGACAGCACCTGATCGACCCAGGGACCTGCTGCATTGACCAGCATGCGGGCGCGAAACTGACGCTTCTCGCCGCTGATCGTATTTTCCGTTTCGATCGCCCAGACCGCGCCTTCGCGCCGGGCCGAGACCACCTTCGTCCGCGGCATGATCGTCGCACCGCGGTCTGCCGCATCGCGGGCATTCAATACGACCATGCGGGCATCGTCGACCCAGCCGTCGGAATATTCGAAGGCTTTGGTGAAGAGCGCCTTCAGCGGCTTGCCCGCAGGATCCTTCTTCATGTCCAGCGTCGCGGTCGGGGGCAGCAGCTTTCGTCCGCCGAGGTGATCGTAGAGGAAAAGGCCGAGGCGGATCAGCCAGGCCGGACGGATGCCGCCCTTATGGTAAGGCAGGACGAAACGCATCGGCCAGATGATGTGCGGCGCCATGGCCCAGAGCACTTCGCGCTCCATCAGCGATTCGCGCACGAGACGGAATTCGTAATGTTCGAGGTAGCGCAGGCCGCCATGAATGAGCTTTGTGGCGCCTGACGACGTGCCGGAGGCGAAGTCGTTCATCTCGGCAAGCGCGACCTTGTAGCCGCGTCCCGTGGCGTCGCGGGCAATGCCGCAGCCATTGATGCCGCCGCCGATAACGAAAATGTCGTAGACCTGCTCGCTCACCCGCCCCTCCGCAAAGGTCAGCCATCCCCTGAAGATGGAAAATCGAAACTAATCCATCTAAAGCGAAACAGATACGAATGTCAAACGAACGTTTCTTGACGGAAAGTGCGCCGGTCAGGCCGATCTGCGAGTGGTTTCAACGAGATGGACGTCATGTTCCGCTGCGATGGAGCGCACGGATTCGATACTGCATTCGTCGGTGACGAAGGTGTGGACTTGCGAGAGATGACCAATGCGAACCGGGGCGGTTCGTTCGAACTTGGTGCTGTCGGCAACGAGTATGACGTGCCGGGCATTGGCAATGATGGCCTGTGCCACTTTCACTTCGCGAAAGTCGAAATCCAGGAGTGCGCCGTCGGGATCGATCGCCGAGGCGCCGATGACGGCATAATCCACCTTGAACTGCTTGATGAAATCGACGGCAGCCTCGCCGACGATGCCGCCATCCGAGCCGCGCACGACACCGCCGGAAATGACGACCTCGATGGAGGGGAAAATGCGCAACTTGTTGGCAACGTTAATATTATTGGTAATGACCATCAATTCGTGATGGCCAAGAAGCGCTTCGCCGACGGCTTCCGTGGTCGTGCCGATATTGATGAAAAGCGAGCTATTGTTGGGGATCAGGCTCGCCGCTGCACGGCCGATCGCCTGCTTTTCGGGTGCGGCAATAGACCGTCTCGCCTCATATTTCACGTTCTCGGTTCCGCCGGGAAAGATTGCGCCGCCATGCACGCGCGATAGAACGCGGCCGTCGCAGAGATCGTTCAGATCCTTGCGGATGGTTTGCGGCGTGACCGAGAAGCGCAACGCCAGCTCCTCTACGAGTACTCGTCCTTCCGCCTTGGCGATGTCGAGAATCTCGGTCTGACGTCCGGATAGGAACATGGTTTTCGCTCCCTTTCTTTCGTTTTTTCGTCATCATATGGTAAAGTGAAAATTCCGCAATTACTGACGCGCGAATTGTGCGATTTGGGAGGATTTCGTGTTTCATCCGAAGCTATTCGAAAATCGCAATGTCGTGGTCACCGGCGCCGGCCGCGGCATCGGGCTGGAGGTCGCGCGACAGTTTCTCGATTGCGGCGCCCATGTCCTTGTCCATATCGGCCGCGATACTGGCCGCGATTTGCCTGATTTCCTGATGGAGGCAGAGGCCGACCGTCGCGCCTTCCTGATTGCCGGCGATTTCGCAGCCGGCAACGGCACGCGCGATTTCGTCAGTGCTGCCGGGGAGCGCTTCGACCGCATCGACGTGCTGGTCAACAATGCCGGCACCATGGTCGGGCGATTTCCTGCCGGCGAACTGACCGACGAGCAATACGAGCAGATCGTTCATCTCAATCAAACTTCCGTCGTGGAAGTGACGAGAGGGCTGTTGCCGCTGCTGCGGGCAGCCGGGCAGGCCGCGATCGTCAACACTGTTTCGATTTCGGCGCTGACCGGCGGCAGCCCAGGATCGGCGATTTATTCCGCCTCGAAGGCCTTTGTCGCGACCTACTCGAAAGGGTTGGCGCGTGAGCTGGCGCCTGACGGCATCCGGGTGAATTGCGTCTCCCCCGGCACGATAGCGACCGATTTTCATGAGCGTTATTCGTCGAGAGAGAAGCTGGAGCAGACGCGCAAATCGATCCCGCTTCAGCGACTGGGCACCCCCGAAGATTGCGCGCCCGCCTATCTCTTTCTCGCAGCCCCGCTGCTTTCCGGCTACATCACCGGGCAGGTAATTGAGATCAACGGCGGGCAGCTTATCTGCTGATAAAACGGACCTTTTTTGGTTTTCCGCGTCTTTTTTGAATCAGCTTCTGATTTGATAATATTATAAACATTCCCTGGGGATTCTTATTAGAGGCTGTGATATGTCGTCGTCTCTACCGCAGGGCGGTGCAGCGGAACGTGATATTGAGGAAATGACTGACAGGGCGCGAAAGTCGAGCGCCCTGCTGAAAGCACTATCGCATGAGACGCGCCTGGCGATTCTCTTCATGCTGGCCAAGAACGAGAAAACGGTGATGGAGCTCGAGGCTCTTCTTGATCTGCCGCAGGCTGTCGTGTCGCAGCATTTGGCGCGTCTTCGCCTCGATAAGCTCGTCGATACGCGCCGCGAAGGGCGGCTCATCCACTATGCCGTCGCGCGGTCGGAAATCTGCGCCGTGGTCGATTCGCTGCAGAAGGCATTCTGTCAGCGCGAATGTTGAGGTCCGAAGCAGCCTTGCATGTTGCGTTCACCCGGCTGTCGGTCTAACCCTTTCACTTCGGGAGAGCGGGATGATCGACAAGCTGGAATTCTTCATCGCGCTGGCGAATCAGAAGCATTTCGGGCGCGCGGCCGAGGAATGCGGGGTGACGCAGCCGACCTTGTCGGCGGCGATCCGCCAGCTGGAGGACCAGCTCGGTGTGATGCTTGTCAGCCGTGGTTCGCGCTTTCAGGGTCTGACGCCCGAGGGGCAGCGCGTGCTGGAATGGGCGCGCCGCATCGTCGGCGACAGCCGTACGATGCGCGAGGAGATGCGGGCTGCGCGCAAGGGCCTTGCCGGCCACATCCGGATCGCCGCCATTCCGACGGCGCTTGCCATGGTGCAGAAAATCACCACGCCTTTCCAGGAAAGACACCCGGACGTTACCTTCTCCATTTTATCGCGTAATTCGCTGCAGGTTCTGAGCCTGCTGGAAAATCTCGAGATCGATGCCGGCATTACCTATCTGGAAAACGAGCCGCTCGGCCGTGTCACCAGCGTGCCGCTCTATGCCGAGCGCTATCACCTCATCACCGCGGCAGGCAGCCCGTTTTCCGAGCGGGAGACGGTCACTTGGAAAGAGGTCGGCGATCTTCGGCTTTGTCTATTGACTGCAGACATGCAGAACCGGCGCATCATCAATCGGCATCTTGCCGAGGCGGGCGCAACGGCCAGGCCGACACTGGAATCCAATTCGATGATCGTGCTGTTTTCGCATGTGCAGACCGGGCGCTGGGCGAGCATTATGCCGAAGAATATTGCCGATTCATTCGGTTTTCCGGCGGATATTCATAAGATCCCGATCACGGAGCCTGACGCCGAGCATCTTGTCGGCCTGGTCGCCACCCACCGCGAACCCTTTACGCCACTCGTCTCCGCCTTGTTGCACGAAGCGAGATTGCTCGCAGAAGAGGACGAGAATCGATAGAAATTTTCTATCGAGCAACGAGACTGCCTTATTGATCCTTTGTCGTCTCCCTGCGAGCTTATCCTTGCGGCGTGCCGATCGCGCGCCAGGAGGAAATGCCGCATAGGTCTTTTCCGAAGATTCGCCTTCGATCTTCGGAGCTATGCGCGGGAGGCTGCTAATGAGTTTGAATCAGGCCGCGGGCGATGTCGCAATCCGCGCCGGAGCCATCATCGATAGCATGAAATCGATGGAAGGGCCGCTTTTGCCGATCCTGCATGGGATACAGGACGAGTTCGGCTATGTACCGCAGGATGCGCTGCCGCTGATCGCCAAGGCGTTGAACCTCTCGCGCGCTGAAGTGCACGGCGTCATGACCTTTTATCATGACTATCGCGATCATCCCGCCGGCCGGCATGTCCTGAAGCTCTGTCGTGCCGAGGCCTGTCAGTCGATGGGAGGCGATGCGCTTGCCGAGCGTATCAAGCAGCTCCTGGGCATCGATTTCCATCAGACCACGCTCGATGGCAGCGTGACGCTGGAGCCGGTCTATTGTCTCGGGCTTTGCGCCTGCGCGCCGGCTGCGATGCTCGACGGCGAACTCTATGGACGGCTCGACGATGAAAGCGCCGACGACCTCGTGAAGGAGGCGCGCCAATGACGCTCACCATCTATATTCCCCGCGATGCGGCCGCCCTTTCGCTTGGTGCGGAAAAAGTGGCGAAATCGGTCGCGCAGGAAATCGCCAAACGCGGGCTCGATGCGCGCATTGTGCGCAACGGCTCGCGCGGCATGTTCTGGCTTGAGCCCCTGGTCGAAGTCGAGATCGGCGGCAAGCGCATCGGCTATGGGCCGGTGAAGGCCAAGGATGTTCCCGCACTCTTCGACGCCGGGCTCGCCGAAGGCGGCGAGCATCCGCTCTGTCTTGGGGAGGTCGAAAGCCTCCCATTCCTGAAAGAACAGACCCGCCTGACCTTTGCCCGCTGCGGCATTACCGACCCGCTTTCGCTGCAGGATTATGAAGCCCATGGTGGCCTGCAAGGTCTGCGCCGCGCGATCGACATGGCGGCTGGCGACATCGTCAAGGAAGTCACCGATTCCGGCCTGCGCGGCCGTGGCGGCGCGGGCTTCCCGACCGGCATCAAATGGAAGACGGTGCTCGATGCGCCGGGTGACCGCAAATATATCGTCTGCAACGCCGACGAGGGCGATAGCGGCACTTTTGCCGACCGGATGATCATGGAGGGTGACCCCTTCGTGCTGATCGAAGGCATGGCGATCGCTGGGCTGGCGACGGGGGCGACCAAGGGCTTCGTCTATACGCGCTCGGAATATCCGCATGCGATCGCCGCGATGACGGAGGCGGTGGAGATCGCACGCAAGGCCGGCATTCTTGGTGCATCCGTGCTCGGTTCCGGCAAGGCGTTCGATATGGAAATCCGCACCGGCGCCGGCGCCTATGTCTGCGGCGAGGAAACCGCGCTGCTAAACAGCCTCGAGGGCAAACGCGGCATCGTGCGCGCCAAGCCGCCGCTGCCGGCGCATAAGGGCCTGTTCAACTGTCCCACCGTCATCAACAACGTGATCTCGCTCGCCTCGGTCCCCGTCATCCTGGACAAGGGTGCTGCCTTCTATCGCGATTTCGGCATGGGCCGGTCGCGCGGCACGATCCCGCTGCAGATTGCCGGCAACGTCAAGCATGGCGGTCTCTATGAGACAGCCTTCGGCCTTTCGCTCGGCGATATCGTCGACAGGATCGGCGGCGGCACGGTGACGGGGCGGCCGGTCAAGGCGGTGCAGGTCGGCGGGCCGCTCGGGGCCTATTTCCCGCGCGCTCTGTTTGATACGCCGTTCGACTACGAAGCTTTCGCGGCCAAGGACGGCCTGATAGGCCATGCCGGCATCGTCGTCTTCGACGATACCGCCGACATGCTGAAGCAGGCGCGCTTCGCCATGGAATTCTGCGCGGTCGAAAGCTGCGGCAAGTGCACGCCCTGCCGCATCGGCTCGACACGCGGCGTCGAGACGGCCGACAAGATCGCACAAGGGATCGAGCCCGAGAAGAACCGGGTGCTGCTTGCCGATCTCTGCAACACGATGAAGTTCGGTTCGCTTTGCGCGCTCGGCGGCTTCACGCCCTATCCCGTCATGAGCGCGATGACCCATTTCCCGGAGGATTTTTCTCCGGCTCCCTTGATTGAAGCGGCGGAGTAAGATCCATGTCCCTCGTTCCAGAAATCGATTACGGCACGCCGGCCTCCACCTCCGAAACCATGGTGACGCTGACCATCGACGGCCACCAGATCACGGTGCCTGAGGGCACCTCGATCATGCGCGCCTCGATGGAAGCCGGCATTCAGGTGCCGAAGCTCTGCGCCACCGACATGGTCGATGCCTTTGGCTCCTGCCGCCTCTGTCTCGTCGAGATCGAAGGCCGCAATGGCACGCCGGCCTCATGCACGACGCCGGTCGCCTCCGGTCTCGTCGTGCACACGCAGACCGGCCGGTTGAAGGATATCCGTCGCGGCGTGATGGAGCTCTATATTTCCGACCATCCGCTCGACTGTCTGACCTGCGCCGCCAATGGCGATTGCGAGCTGCAGGACATGGCGGGCGCCGTCGGCCTGCGCGATGTGCGCTATGGCTATGAGGGCGACAATCACGTCAAAGCGCGCAACAACGGCGACATCAATCTGAAATGGATGCCGAAGGACGAGTCCAATCCCTATTTCACCTATGATCCTTCGAAGTGCATCGTCTGTTCGCGTTGCGTGCGCGCCTGCGAGGAAGTGCAGGGTACGTTCGCTCTGACCATCGAGGGCCGCGGCTTCGGCTCGCGCGTCTCGCCCGGCATGCATGAGAGTTTCATCGACAGCGAGTGCGTTTCCTGCGGCGCCTGCGTGCAGGCCTGCCCGACGGCGACGTTGACCGAAAAATCCGTCATATCGATCGGCCAGCCGGAGCATTCCGTCGTCACCACCTGCGCCTATTGCGGCGTCGGCTGCTCCTTCAAGGCGGAAATGCGCGGCGAGGAGCTGGTGCGCATGGTGCCCTGGAAGGATGGCCAGGCCAATCGCGGTCACTCCTGCGTCAAGGGTCGCTTCGCCTATGGCTATTCGACCCATAAGGACCGCATTCTCAATCCGATGGTCCGCGAGAAGGTGACCGATCCCTGGCGCGAAGTGACCTGGGACGAGGCCTTTGCCCATATCGCCACCGAGTTCAAGCGGCTGCAATATCAGTACGGCCGCGATTCCATCGGCGGCATCACCTCCTCGCGCTGCACCAATGAGGAAACCTATCTGGTGCAGAAGCTAGTGCGTGCAGGCTTCGGCAACAACAATGTCGATACCTGCGCCCGCGTCTGCCATTCTCCCACAGGCTATGGCCTCGGCCAGGCCTTCGGTACTTCGGCCGGCACGCAGAATTTCGACAGCGTCGAGCATTCCGATGTCGTCATCGTCATCGGCGCCAATCCGACGGACGGCCATCCGGTCTTTGGCTCGCGCCTGAAGAAGCGGCTGCGCCAGGGTGCCAAGCTCATCGTCATCGATCCCCGCCGCATCGATCTGGTGCGCACGCCGCATGTCGAGGCGAGCTATCATCTACCGCTGAAGCCGGGCACCAACGTTGCCATGATGACGGCGCTGGCTCACGTGATCGTCACCGAAGGCCTGTTCGACGAGAAATTCATCCGCGAACGCTGCGACTGGTCGGAATTCGAGGACTGGGCAGCCTTCGTTTCCGAGCCGCAGCACAGCCCGGAGGAAACGGAGAAATATACCGGCGTTTCTCCGGAACTCGTACGCGGAGCCGCTCGTCTCTTTGCCAAGGGCGGCAACGGCGCGATCTATTACGGCCTCGGCGTTACCGAACACAGCCAAGGCTCGACCACCGTCATGGCGATCGCCAACCTCGCCATGGTGACAGGCAATATCGGCCGTCCGGGCGTCGGCGTGAACCCGCTGCGCGGACAGAACAATGTGCAGGGCTCCTGTGACATGGGCTCCTTCCCGCACGAGCTGCCAGGCTATCGCCACATCTCCGACGATGCGACCCGCGATATCTTCGAAAAGCTCTGGGGCGTGAAGCTCAACAACGAACCGGGTCTGCGCATCCCGAACATGCTGGATGCCGCTGTCGAAGGCACGTTCAAGGGTATCTACATTCAGGGCGAGGATATCCTTCAGTCCGATCCGGATACCAAGCATGTGGCCGCCGGCCTCGCCGCGATGGAATGCGTCGTCGTCCACGACCTCTTTCTGAACGAGACGGCCAACTACGCGCATGTCTTCCTGCCCGGTTCGACCTTCCTCGAAAAGGACGGCACCTTCACCAACGCCGAGCGCCGCATCAATCGCGTGCGCAAGGTCATGACTCCGCGCAACGGCTATGCCGACTGGGAAGTGACGCAGAAGATGGCGCAGGCCATGGGTCTCGGCTGGAACTACACGCATCCCTCCGAAATCATGGACGAAATCGCCGCAACGACGCCGAGCTTCGCGCTCGTTTCCTACGACTATCTCGAGAAGATGGGCTCCGTGCAGTGGCCCTGCAACGAGAAGACCCCGCTCGGTTCGCCGATCATGCATGTCGACGGCTTCGTGCGCGGCAAGGGCAAGTTCATCCGCACCGAATATGTCCCGACCGACGAACGCACCGGTCCGCGTTTCCCGCTGCTGCTGACGACCGGGCGCATTCTCAGCCAGTACAATGTCGGGGCGCAGACGCGGCGCACTGAGAATGTCGTCTGGCACGCCGAGGATCGGCTGGAAATCCATCCGCATGATGCAGAGCAGCGCGGCATCCGCGAGGGCGACTGGATCCGGCTCAGCAGCCGCTCCGGCGACACGACGCTCAGAGCCTTGATCACCGATCGCGTCGCCCCCGGCGTCGTCTACACGACCTTCCATCATCCGGATACGCAGGCGAACGTCATCACCACCGACTACACCGACTGGGCGACGAACTGCCCGGAATACAAGGTAACGGCCGTGCAGGTCTCGCCGTCGAACGGCCCGTCGCAGTGGCAGGTCGAGTATGATGAGCAGGTGCGGCAGTCCCGCCGTATCGTCGGGAAGATGGAGGCTGCTGAGTGATTTTGCGGCTGCGGAGAAAGACCCCCCTCTGTCACTTCGTGACATCTCCCCCACAAGGGGGGAGATTGGTAGCCCGCGGGGCGCACTTGGCACAGACGCACATCGAATCTGCAGACGCGGCGGCCTATTATTTTGCAAATTGGGAGCGGCAAACTCCTAACAATCTCCCCCCTTGTGGGGGAGATGTCGCGAAAGCGACAGAGGGGGGTATTTCACACCCCATAGCCCAATGACCAAATTCACCCCCACCACCACCGTCCCCGAAACCGCCCGCCGCAACGGCCTGGTCCGCTCGGGCTCTCGCATCGTCCCCGAGGAAGTGCCGATCGCATTTTCCTATGGCGGCACGTCACATGCGGTGATGATGGGTACACCCGCCGATATCGAGGATTTCGCCGTCGGCTTCAGCCTCACCGAGGGCATCATCACCGATATAAGTGAGATCGCCGCGATCGAGCCGATCGAAGACGCGCAGGGGATCGATGTGCAGATCGCTCTGGTCGACGATGTGGCCGACGCGCTGCGGCTGCGCCGCCGCCATATGGCAGGTCCGGTCGGCTGTGGCCTCTGCGGCATCGAATCGATCGAGCAGGCGGTGCGTAAGGTACTGGATGTCTCGAACGTTGCTTTAAAGCTGACGCAAAAGGACGTCGTCCGCGCGGTCGCGCTGCTTAACGATGCGCAGCCGCTGCATCGCGAAACGCATGCTGTGCATGGTGCCGGCTTCTATATCCCGTCCGAGGGGCTGCTTGCCGTGCGCGAGGATGTCGGAAGGCACAATGCGCTCGACAAGCTCTGCGGTGCCGTGATCCGTTCCGGCCATAAGGGCTCGGAAGGGGTAGTCGCCGTCACCAGCCGCCTGTCCGTCGAGATGGTGCAGAAGGCGGCGATATTGGGCAGTTCCGTGCTGGTTGCCATCTCCGCGCCGACGGCGCTCGCCATTCGCACGGCCGAGGAGGCCGGCATGACGCTGGTGGCGCTGGTGCGCGGCGACGATTTCGAGATTTTCACCCATCCGCATCGCATCATCACGGGGAGCATCGCCGATGTCGCCTGAGGAAACGCCGCACGGCAAGACCGAAACCAAGCTCATCTATATGGCGAACCAGATCGCCACCTTCTTCAAGACGCAGCCGGCAAACGAAGCCGCGCAGGGTGTTGCCACCCACATCAACAAATTCTGGGAGCCGCGCATGCGGCGCCAGCTTTTCACGATCATCGATCAAGGAGACAGCGGGCTCAGCCCTTTGGTGCTGGAAGCAGCCTCGCTGATCCACAGGCCCGCGCCGGCCGAGGATGTTAAGTCGGCTTAATACTGGCATTTATAGTGCATTGGGATGGAGAGCGGAGGCTCCAGCCACAAATACGATTGCTGTCGAGTGAATCGGTGCCGGTCTTCGAAACAAGGAGGAGTTGTTCATGACGGCTGCGGATACGAATATTTCCCGAGGAACGGCGACGGCGGGCCTGCTCGATCGTGAGCGCATCATTGCCAGGCCCGGCTTCAACCGGTGGCTCGTGCCGCCGGCGGCATTGGCGATCCATCTCTGCATCGGCATGGCCTATGGCTTCAGCGTGTTCTGGCTGCCGCTCTCCAAGGCGCTCGGCACTCCGACTCCAGCTTCGGCCGAGTGCGCCAGCCCCAATCTTCTGACCGCCCTGTTCACGACGAGCTGCGATTGGCGCGTCAGCGATCTCGGCTGGATCTATACGCTCTTCTTCGTGTTGCTCGGCTCTTCCGCGGCCATATGGGGCGGGTGGCTCGAGAAAGCGGGGCCGCGCAAGGCCGGCGTGGTCGCTGCCTGCTGCTGGTGCGGCGGTATCCTGATTGCGGCGATCGGCGTGATCTTCCATCAGCTCTGGATCATGTGGATAGGCGCCGGCGTCATTGGCGGTATCGGGCTTGGGCTCGGCTATATCTCGCCTGTGTCGACGCTGATCAAATGGTTTCCCGACCGGCGCGGCATGGCGACCGGCATGGCCATCATGGGCTTCGGCGGAGGCGCGATGATCGGCGCGCCGCTTGCGAGCCTGCTGATGAACCACTTTCGCACGGACGGCTCCGCCGGTGTCTGGCAGACCTTCATCGTCATGGCAGCGATCTATTTCGTTTTCATGATGGGCGGTGCCTTCGGCTATCGTCTGCCGCCGGCCGGCTGGCGTCCTGAGGGCTGGACGGCCCCTGCCGCCAAGAGCTCGATGATCACGACAAAGCATGTGCATCTTCGCAATGCCCACAAAACCCCGCAATTCTGGCTGATCTGGGCGGTATTGTGTCTCAACGTCTCGGCCGGTATCGGCGTTATCGGCATGGCCTCCCCGATGCTGCAGGAAATCTTCGGCGGCGCCTTGATCGGCCTGCCGGACCTGAAATTCGCCGATCTCAGCAAGGACCAGATCGCGGCAGTGGCGGCCATCGCTGCCGGCTTTGCCGGGTTGCTGTCGCTCTTCAATATCGGCGGACGCTTCTTCTGGGCATCGCTGTCCGACAAGATCGGTCGCAAGAATACCTACTATTGCTTCTTCGTGATCGGCATCGCGCTCTATGTCCTGGCTCCTTGGGCGGCAGGCATTCATAGCAAGGTGCTGTTCGTGGGCGCGCTTTGCATCATCCTGTCGATGTATGGCGGCGGTTTCGCTACCGTTCCCGCCTATCTCGCCGACATCTTCGGCACGCAATTCGTTGGCGCCATCCATGGGCGGCTGCTGACGGCCTGGGCGACGGCGGGGATCATCGGGCCTGTCGTGGTCAATTACATCCGTGAGGCGCAGAAGGCGGCGGGCGTGGAAGGCGCACAGCTCTACACCTTCACCATGTATATTCTTGCGGTCATGCTGGCTCTGGGCTTGATCGCCAATTCGCTGGTCAAGCCGCTCTCGGACAAATGGTTCATGTCGGATGAAGAGGTCGCGGCACTGCAGGCGAAGACCGCTGCTGCCAATGCGGGTCCCACTGGCTCTTTTGGCATCGGCACGGGCGGTTTCGATGGCAAGGCACTGATCGCCTGGGCGCTCGTCGGCATTCCGCTCCTCTGGGGTGTCTGGGTGACGATCAAAAGCACCTACGCATTGTTCGGCTAAACGATCTTCCCGAAAATGACGAAGCCGCCCCGAAAGGCCGGAGCGGCTTCTTAAAAAATCGACCTGCGAAGTTAAGCGGCGAGCTCGTCCGTTTCGTTTTCCTTGAACATCTTGGCGAGGTTCAGGAAGCAGATCATGCCATTCTCTGTGGCGATGATGCCTTCGCAATAGGCGCGATCGAAGGAGGCGGTCACTTCCGGAACCGGCTGTACCTGGCTGGAAGCGATCGTCAGGATATCGGAGACGCGGTCGACCAGCATGCCGATGACCATGCTATGCACTTCGGCGACGACAATGGCGCTGCGCTCGTTGGCGACCGTGCTCTGCATGCCGAGCTTGTAGGCAAGGTCGATGATCGGGATCACCGAGCCGCGCAGGTTCATGACGCCGATGACATCGGCCGGCGCATGCGGGATCGGCGTCGACGGCGCCCACCCGCGAATTTCGCGGATTGTGGTGGTTTTGACGCAGAATTCCTGATCATGCAGCCGGAAGGCAATGATCTCCAGAGTTTCGCCGCTGAAGCTGGTGGAATTGATCGTGGCCATGAACGCTCTTCCCATTGAACCGTCACGCCCAATTCGACGTGTTATTGGCACGATAGAGCAAGAACATTGCTTAAACCTAAATCTATACAAGCAGTTTCGACTGGATAGTCTTACGCGGTATGATGTCGGGAAAGGGGTAGCCCCGGAAAGGAATGGAGCCCTTTTAAGCAGCTCGTGTCGGGCGATCGAAGATGCGCCGGCCGAAGAGGCTTGCCGCCATTTCCACGAGAACACGGGCGCTCTTGCCGCGATCGTCGAGGAAGGGGTTCAGCTCGACGAGATCAAGCGATGAGACGAGGTTGCTGTCGGAGAGCATTTCCATGATCAGATGCGCTTCGCGATAGGTCGCGCCGCCCGGCACGGTGGTTCCGACACCCGGTGCGATATCCGGATCGAGGAAATCGACATCGAAGCTGACATGCAGCAGGCCGTTGGCTTCGCTAACGGTATCGAGCACCTTGCGCATGATGGCGGCGACACCCTGCTCGTCGAGGGAGCGCATGTCGAAGACGTTGACGCCGTGTTCGCGGATTTCCTCGCGCTCGCGCGGATCGACGGAGCGGATGCCGACCTGGAAGACCTTCGTCGGATCGACCAGCGGCCGCCCGGCCGGCAGAACGCCGTCGATCTCAGCTTCGCCGCAGAAGAATGCAACGGGCATGCCGTGAATATTGCCTGAGGGCGAGGTGGCGGGGGAATTGAAATCGGAGTGAGCGTCGAGCCAGAGCACGAAGAGGGGGCGACCAACTTCCGCCGCGTGGCGGGCCATACCGGAGACGCTGCCCATGGAGAGGCTGTGGTCGCCGCCCAGGATCAGCGGGAAGCCGCCGGACGATGCGACATCATAGACCTTTGCTTCCAGTGCGCGCGTGAAGGCGCCGACGATCTTCAGATTGTGAGCGTGGGGATGGTCGGGAAGGTCCGCTGCTGGAACAGGATGCAGGTCGCCGCTATCCGTGACGCGATGGCCAAGTTCGGTCAGTGTGGTTTCGATGCCGGCGATGCGGAGCGCCGTCGGACCCATGCCGGCGCCGCGGCGACCGGATCCTTCTTCCAGGGGAACGCCGATCAGGGTAACGGGAGTGGATTGCGTATTCATCGGCATTGCTCCGAGGGTTAGAGCGATCCCGGAAAAGCCAGCAGCGGCTTTCCGGAACGGGGTAAAAACAACGGCATGGATCAGATCGAGGCCATGAAGAGCCGACCGATCCGCATTATGTTGGCTTGCATTATCAATTGTCTGGATGACAGCAAAAAGATGGAAAATTGTCCAGAATCAACCGGCTTTCGACAGATTGATCAATCCAATTGCGCAGAATGATAAGCCAGCGGACAATCTTCATGCGAGCTTGCGCTGCGCAACAATGCGCACATCTCCGTTTTCTCTTGCCGCGGCGAGGTGCTCGGCAAACCACTCGACGATAGCCTGTTCTCGCGGAAGAGGTGTTCCTCAATATTCATGCTCGTAGACGACGCCCGCTTCCCCGGCGCCGTCAGATCCCGCCGCGCCGCGCAGCTTCACGCCGCGACCCACATTGAAATTGATGATGGCCTTGGTGTTGTTTGAGGCGCCCTGCTGCAGCTCGATGTAGGTGCGCTTGTTGATATACTTGCCGGCGCCAACCTGTGCCTGGCCGTTCGCATCCGTCGAGATATCGAGATCATCGACGCCGAGATGGCTGCGCAACCCCTCGAACAGCGACGTGGAGCGTCCACCGGCGAGCTGGCTGGCGGCATCGGCGAGCTGGGCGATCTGCATGGCGGAAAGTTTCGACATGGATTGACCGAAGATCAGCTGCGCCAGAACTTCGTCCTGCGGCAGAGCCGGCGATGAGGAGAAGCCGATCTGCGGGTCGGTCGCCAGGCCGGTGACATCGACCGTTATGGTGGTGGAGCCTGCCGTCGACGTCGCTTCCATGTTGAGCGCTGGCGTCAGGTCGCCGCCGAAGGTGATCTTGCTGGTATCGGTGAAATCCAGCCGGCGGCTCAAGATGGTCAGACGTCCACGCCGCATGGTGAAGCCGCCGGATACCAAGGGTTCGGCTGCCGTGCCGCGAACCGCGATGTTGCCGCCGAGTTCGGCATCGATGCCGCGGCCGCGAACGAAGATCTGTGAGGGGGCATCGAGCTGCAGATCGATGCCGAGAGTCGTCGATTTGCTGCGCGGCGCCTCCGGCTTCTGATCCTTGAACTGAGCCTTGACCGCAGCCGGAGCATTCTTGTGCTTGATGTTGATCTCCGACAGCGATGCCGGCAGCTTTTGCGGCACGGTAATGGACGCCTTGCTGAGCCGGAGATTGCCCGTCAGCATCGGCGCGGTCATCAGCGGTCCTTTGATGCCGAGCGTGCCGTTGACCGTCGCGGTGACGAGGGTTCCGTCGACATAGGTCGCGTTGTTGAACTTCATCTGGATATCGGCAGGGAAACCGCTATCCGGAGCAATGCCGACCGTGCCGCTGCCGGAAACGCTGCCGCCGCTGGTGAGGTTGCCGCTCAGCCGCGAAATGACCGCCTGCCTGCCGTCGAGCGTAACAGCGACTGCAAGGCCGTTGAGCGTCAGGTTTCGCCGTACATCGACCAGCTTGGCGCTGTCGGTGGTGATCGAGCCTGATATGGCGGGTGCCGCCGTCGTGCCGCCGATCTGCATGTCGATCTTCGCCGTACCCGTCATGACCAGGCCCTGGGCGGCCAGCTGGCCGGCAAGTGCGTCGAAAGGCACATTGCCGGAAAACTTCAGCGCCATCGCCTTGTTGCCGGCAATGGCGACGGTGCCGCCGCCATTCAGCGCCAAGCCGCTCTGGCCCGTCAGGTTGGTGTTGATGGTGACGACATTGTCGACGAATTTTCCGTCGGCCTTGATGCCGAGTGCGGCGAGGCCGGCGGATTTCGTCTGGCTCGTCGCCGCTCCCGACCAGTTGGTCTGGAAGATGACGGCGGGCGAGGCGGCCTTGCCGGTGACCGCCACCGTGCCCGAGATGACGCCCTCCGCCGCAAGCGTTGGCGCAAAGACATTGGCAAGGCTCGCCGGCAGGTTGGCGATTTTTGCATTGATGTTCAGGGCCTGCCCGGCGGTGCCATCAACGGTTACCGAACCGCCACCGGTCTGAAGGGTCAGGCCGTTCAGCGAAGCGATGCCATCCCTGATGACGATCTTTGTTGGCGATGCGAGCTTCACCGGTATCGTGCGCGGTGCGCCGGCGAAGGAATCGAGGTTGACCGTTGTTTGGCCGCCAGCCGTCTCGACACTGCCGCGTGTCGTCAGCGGCGCGTTGTCATAGGCCGATTTCAGATCGAAATCCGTGCGGCTGCCCTGCTGAGTGAAGGTCAGATTAAGATCGGCGATGCGGTTGGCGCCCGAGGCGATCGCATCGGCGCGGATGCTGCCATTGGCGGAGAAGGCCTTGAGATCGTCGACGGCAAGCGCCACGGCGGGCTTGCTGATGACGAGATCGTCGCGGCGGATACCATTGCCATTGGCGTTGACCTTCAGGCCGGTCTTGCCGTTGGCGCTGGTGATATCGAGTGAGCCCTTGAGGTCGCCTTCGGCCTTCTGCCCGGCAAGTGCGGCAAGCAGGCCGAGATCCGGCAAGTCGAAGGTCAGTGCACCCGTCGGCTCGAAGCTCGGCGACAAATCCAGCTTGCCCTGCAGCTTGTTGGTGCCGATTTCGGCTGCCAGCGACGGGATGCTTGTGCGGCCATCCTTGGAAACGGCGTCGGCAGTGATACGGATGGGCTTGCCGTCGATTGCGCCGCTTGCTTGAACCTTTGCTTGCGGAGCTTTGGGGTCGGCGGTACCGGTCACGCCGATATCGAGCGTATCGAGCAGCCGTCCCGCCAATTTGACGTTGACGGCCTTGATGGTCGCGTCGATATCAAGCGCAGAGAGCGGACCCTTGGCCTTGAGACCGATATCGGCCTGTCCCTGCGCATTCGGGACGAGCTTGGAAAGGTCGAGCACCTTGCCGGATAGATCCGATGTCAGCGATTGGTCGTTGAGCGCGACATTGCCATTGATCTCGGCGACATTGGATTTCACCGCAAGATTGGAGAGCGTCATCTTGGTCGGCACAGTGCCGGCGACCTGGCCCTCCAGGGAGATTGTGCCTTCGAACTTGTTGGATACGCCGTCGGGCAGCACGCCTGGCAGGGCAAAGAGCTTGAAATTGCCCGTCAGCGCCTTTGACGACAGCGTATATTTGCCGTTGACGGTGCCGCCGATGCTGGCGCTTTCCAATGTCGTATTGTTGAAGCCGATCGTATCGGGCGAGAGCTGAAGCGGCGCGGTCAGGGCAATCGGCGCGCGGATGAGGCGGTTGAGGTCGGGGCCTGCGAAAGCCGTCTGGCCGACAACCAGACGAAGCTGCAGCGGGCCGGACATAGCGGTGAGATTGAAGGCATCGCTTCGGGCACTGAGATTGATCTGTCCGATGTTGCCTTGCGGGGCGCTGGCGCTGTCGAGAGCAGCTTTCGCATCGATCTTTACCGATTGCGCCGCACCCGTCAGCGCGATGTCGACCCGCGAGATCAGGGCGCGGGCCTCGCCGTTTTCCATCGGCCAGCGGAAGTCGACAGGACCGGAAGTGCCGATCAGATTGGCATTGAGGCTGTTGTTGCCTGCGGGATCCAGCGTGCCCGATGCGGCAAGCACGGCGCTGCCGGTGGCGAGGTTGCCGGTCTGGATATCGATCTTGCCCTTGCCGTCGAAGGCTGCTGAAAGATCGATTGTCGTCTGGCCGGCAAAGAGCGCACGCAGGGTCGGCGGCAGGAGCGAATCGACATCGCCGCCGCCCTTGACGTCGATATGATGCAGGCCGTCGGCCGAGAGGCTGTGGTGGCCGGTGATGGCGACTGTCGGCTTACCGTCGAGTGCCGCCTGCAGCTTGCCAGCCCAGTTGGAGAGGGGGCCGTCGCCGGAAAGGTCGATGTTGACGGCGGGTCCGCCCGGCAGGTGCAGCAGCCCGGCCAGCATGCCGTCGCGGGGCTCGGAGATCTGCGTCTTCAGCTTCAGCTGATTGTCGGCCGGAGCAAAGGCGATATCGGCGGAAAGCTTGGCATCGGGCACATCGTGCCTGAAGGCATTGAGTGTCAGATCCATACTGCTGCTGTTTGCCTTGACGCTGCCGTCGGCGGCCAGAACGAAATCCTGTCCCGCGACAGCCTGTCCGATGCGAAGATCAGGCAGGGCGATGGCGCCGATATCGACGGCGATGGGCAGGGAGAAGCCGGCGCCGCCCGTCGACTGCGTTTCTGGCGCGGGTGCGACCGTCGATACCGGCAGCCGTTCGAAATCAACGACATCGGATGCGACGCGATCGGCATGGAAGGTGCCGGTCAGCAAGGATAGCGGAGACCAGTCGATGGCAAGGTTCTGCACCTTGGCATAGGGGCCTTTCGTGTCGGACACAGTGATCGAACCGACCCTCAGATTGCCGTTCAACAGTCCCGAGGGCGCGGCGATCGCGATGGTGCGATCCGGCGTCGAGGCGATCTTTGCCACCTGATCGACGGCGTAGCCGGTTGCGGAGGGTACCAGGCCGACGACGAGCACAGCCGCGATCACGAGCAAGAGGATTGCCACGACCGCATAGGCGATCCAGCGCACCAGTTTCCCGAGGATTCGAATCAATATGCTCATGAAAGCGACAGTAACCTCAACTTTGTAACCGTGTGCTGAAAGGCCCGCGACAACTATACAGTCTGTCAGAAGGCCTGGCCGATGCCGGCATAGATGCCATAAGATGTGCCATTGTCATATTTCTTCAACGGCACGGCAACATCGAGCCTGATCGGGCCGAAGGGCGTAGCGTAGCGCAAGCCCACGCCGGCACCAATGCGCAGGTCGGACCCGTCGGGCAAGACACTGTCGGTGACGCTGCCCATATCGACGAAGGGTACGACACCGATCGTATCGGTGATCTTCACCCGCGCTTCGAAGGAGGCGGTCACGTAGGAGCGCCCGCCGGTTTCGTCACCGTGCGAGTTATAGGGCGAGATTTCCTGATAGCTGTAACCGCGCACCGAGCCGCCGCCACCGGCATAGAAACGCCGGGTGGCAGGAATGTCCTCAATGCTGTTCGCACCCAGCAGCGAGCCCGCAGCCAGCTTGCCGGCGAAGACCACGTTGTTGTTGGCGCCTATGCCCTTGTAGCCGGTTATCGAGCCCTCGAAGGAGCTGAAAACCGTGCCGCCCATTGCCTCATAGCTCGGCTTGGCGCTGATGGAGGCGCGAAAGCCTTCCGTGGGGTCCAGCTTGTTGTCACGCGTGTCCCGGACGTATTCGAGCGGGATTGCCACCGTCAGGTAATTATGTTTTCCGAAAGCATCGGTGGTATCGGATTCATAGGACACCTCGCCGCCGGCGGATACCGTATCCTGATCGTTGATTTCATAGGCGAGACCGCCGCTCGCCGTGACGGTATTGGCGTCGTAGGCGTCCGGATGCAGGCTTTGCATCTTGAGGCCGGCCGTGAAGGTCGCGGAAGGATAGAAGGTAGCTGGCCTGACATAGGTGATGCCGGCGGTGTAGTCGAGTTGACCGACATCCGTGGTCTCGCCGATGCGCGATACCGACCCTTCGATGCGCAGCGAATCCGCGCGCCCGGTCAGATTGCGGTGCCCCCAATAGCCCTGCAGGCCGAAGCCGTCGATGGTGGAATATTGTGCGCCGACACCGAAGAAGCGCTGCTTGCCTTCCGACACCTCGATGGTCGTCGGGATGCTGCCATCCGGCGCCAGCTTGTCGGCCTCGCGGATGGTGACGCTGGAAAAGACGCCGAGCTTTCTCAGGCGATCCGACGCCTTCTTCAACTCGTCGGGCGAGTAGGGCTTGCCTTCGTTGATGCGGGCATAGCGCTTGATGAAATCCGGATCGACCGACTTCTGGCCAGTGACGCCGACATTGCCGAAGGGAGCGACAGGGCCGCTTTCGACCTTCAGCGATACGTCGACGGTATTGGTCGAATGATCGGCGACGACATCGCGCTTGTCGAGCTTGGCGAGCGGGTGACCCTCGTTCTTGAAGTCGGCGACCATCTTATCGCCCGCCTTCAGAATGGTCAGCGAGCCGGCATCGCCGCCGCGCACGAGGCCATAATTGGCCGGATCCAGCCTGGCGGCGTCGCCGAGCAGGTTGATCTTCCCAAGTTTGAAGACCGGGCCGGGATCCACGCTGATCGTGACGACAACGGGCTTGGCGCGGCTGAAGGTCGGTGTCGGCGGCAAGGCATCGAGGGCGGTGCCGTTGATGGTGATGGTGACCACGCCGCCATAGCGGGCCTTCTCGTACAGTGTGGCTATCAGGCGATCTCGATCGTCACGGGCCTTCACGACGACGCCGAGGTCGCCGGAGACCGGCTTGTCCTTGTCGGAAATCAGCATCGAGCTGTCGTTCAACGCTTCCTTCAGATCCTTGTCGAGATTGTCGGCCTGGAAATCGACCGTGTAGCGGACGGGATCGGACACCTGATCCGCCGTTTCGTCTTCGCCCCAGAGCTTGATGCCGAAGAGCTTGAATGCAAAGGCATTTTGGGCGCACACTGGACCGAGCGCCAGCACTGCCGCAACCGCTGCCACGGTTCCTGCCTGCCGATACGCAATACTCTTTTTCGGTTCAGTTCTTTTATGCATACGCCGCTTTACGGTTACATGAGAACTTACTCAGTTTGACGTTTCCCGGGAGTTAACGCGCGGCCACCATAGAGGCAAAAGTCCCTCAGGTGTACCGTTTTGGAGTCAAAAACGGGGAAAAGATAACCTCTTGCGGGTGAAAAGCCCGCGTTTCAAGGCGGGATTCCACATATCCGGGCCGGTTGAAGAATGGCACATCGGAGTTGTCCTTGCGGGCGCCGGTCTGGCTGCTGTGCGGACGTCAAACCCTCTGTCGCCCGAATAAAAAAATCCCGGGCTGTAGCCCGGGACCTTCGAAATGCGATGAAAAATCGATCAATAGCCGCCGTAGCCGCCGCCATAACCACCGCGATAGCCGCCGCGCGGGCAATCGTCGATGTAGCGACGACCGTAGCGATCACGATAGTAGCACTGGCCGGGCTGTTCCCGGACGCTGCCGATGACTGCACCGGAAAGGCCGCCAATTGCGGCACCAACAGCTGCGCCGCGAACGTTACCGGTCACGGCTCCGCCGATGATCGCGCCGCCTGCCGCGCCAATGCCTGCGCCCTGTTCGGTCGGCGTGCAGCTTGCGATAGACAAGCCGACCAATGCGAGCATAAGAACTTTCTTCATTTACTCTCTCCAACGTTAGTTAAGCCGAACCTCGGCCAACGTCGTCCCCATTCTTCAGCTCCACCACGATGGGCTGTCTTTACAGTCCTGCAACAACAGAAAATATCGTGCAAAATATGATTGTCTATTGGTACGTCGTAGTTTTTTTCATGCTGAACAAAGGCGGTCTCGCGTCTGGAGAGTAAAACCGTCCGCAAAGAGCAGAAAATCCGCTCCCTCTCTAAAGTAGAGGTTGATTGGATTGCGAAAAAGTCAAATGATGCTCCTTGCCTCTGGAGGAGAGGCGAGGAGGAAAATATGGCAAAAGTGACTTTGACGGTGAACGGCCGTTCGGTCAGCGGCGAGTGCGAGGATCGCACGCTGCTTGTCCATTTCATCAGGGAAAAACTCGGCCTGACCGGAACCCATGTCGGCTGCGATACCAGCCAGTGCGGTGCCTGTGTCATCCATATGGATGGCAAGTCGGTGAAGAGCTGTTCGATCCTGGCCGTTCAGGCTTCCGGCTCCAAGATCACAACCATCGAGGGTCTCGCCGCCAATGGCGAGCTGCATCCGGTTCAGGCCGCCTTCAAGGAGCATCATGGCCTGCAATGCGGCTTCTGCACGCCGGGCATGGTGATGGCATCGGTCGACATGATCAACCGCCATGGCGGCAAGCTGGACGAGAAGACGGTGCGCAGCGAGCTCGAAGGCAATATCTGTCGATGCACCGGCTATCACAACATCGTCAAGGCGGTGCTTTCAGCCAATGCCGCAATGAACGCCGCCCAGCAGGCGGCTGAATAAATTCCACCGAGATCGTCTGGCTAAACGCCTGGACTGTGATCTTGGCGGATTGCCGGGCCCGGAACCCCAATGGAGGATGTGATGGGCGTTGAAGGCATTGGTGCGCGCGTGGCGCGCAAGGAAGACAAGCGATTTCTGACGGGCAAGGGGCGCTACACCGACGACATGGTGACGCCGGGAATGAAATATGCCTATTTCGTTCGCAGCCCGCATGCACATGCGAAGATCAAGAGCATCGATGCGTCGGCGGCTCTTTCCATGCCAGGCGTGATCGGGGTACTTGATGGCAAGCAATTGCTTGATGATGGCATCGGCAATCTGATCTGCGGCTGGATGATCCATTCCCGCGACGGCTCGCCGATGAAGATGGGCGCCTGGCGGCCGCTGGCGGTCGATACCGTGCGCTATGTCGGTGATGCCGTCGCGATCGTCGTTGCCGACAGTCTTGGCGAGGCACGCGATGCGGCTGAAGCCGTAGCGGTCGATTATGAGGAGCTGCCTGCCGTCGTCGAGGCGGTTGACGCGCTGAAAGCCGGCGCACCGCAGATCCATCCGGAGGCGGCAAACAACCTGATTTTCGACTGGGAGCTTGGCGACGCGGCAGCGACCGACAAGGCAATCGCCGAGGCAGCCCATGTCACGGAAATCGAGATCTACAACAACAGGCTTTCGCCGAATGCCATGGAGCCGCGCGCCACGCTCGGCATCTACGATGCGGCCGAGGACCATTATACCTGCTACACCACAAGCCAGAACCCGCATGTGGCCCGGCTCGTCATGAGCGCCTTCTATAATGTCGCGCCGGAAAACAAGCTGCGCGTCATCGCGCCGGATGTCGGGGGCGGCTTCGGCTCGAAGATCTATATCTATCCGGAAGAGATCGTCTGTCTCTGGGCGTCGAAGAAGACCGGCGTGCCTGTGAAATGGACGGCCGACCGCACGGAAGCCTTCCTCACCGATGCGCATGGCCGCGACCATGTTTCCAAGGTCAAGATGGCCTTCGATGCGCAAAATCGCATGACTGCCCTGAAGGTCGACACGATCGCCAATCTCGGCGCCTATATGTCGCTCTTTTCCTCGGCGGTGCCGACCTATCTCTATGCGACGCTGCTGTCGGGGCAATATGCCATTCCGGCGATCCACGCCAATGTCCGCACGGTTTATACCAATACCGTGCCCGTCGATGCCTATCGCGGGGCAGGGCGGCCGGAGGCGACCTATCTGCTGGAGCGCACGGTGGAAACGGCGGCGCGCGAACTCGGCGTCTCGCCGGCGGAACTCCGGCGGATCAACTTCATACGCTCGTTCCCCTACCAGACGCCCGTGATCATGAATTATGACGCCGGCGATTATGAGGCTTCGCTCAATGCGGCCATGCAGCAGGCTGATTGGGCCGGCTTTCCGGCCCGCAAGGCGGAAGCCGCCCGTCGCGGCATGAAGCGCGGCATCGGCATGAGCTGCTACATCGAAGCTTGCGGCATCGCGCCCTCGCAGGCGGTGGGATCGCTCGGGGCAGGCGTCGGCCTCTGGGAATCGGCCGAGGTGCGGGTCAATGCGGTCGGAACCATCGAGGTGCTCACCGGATCGCACAGCCATGGGCAGGGGCATGAGACGACGTTTGCGCAATTGGTCGCCGATCGCCTCGGTGTGCCGATCGATAGCGTCTCCATCGTCCATGGCGATACCGACAAGGTGCAGATGGGCATGGGTACCTATGGTTCCCGCTCGGGCGCCGTCGGCATGTCCGCCGTCGTCAAGGCGCTCGACAAGGTGGAGGCGAAGGCAAAGAAGATCGCCGCTCACCTGATGGAGGCCGACGAAAGCGATATCGTCATCGAGAACGGCGAGTTGAAGGTCGCGGGCACCGACAAGACGCTGCCCTGGTTCCAGGTGGCGCTCGCCTCCTATACCGCGCACAATCTGCCCGCCGGCATGGAGCCGGGCCTCAAGGAAACCGCCTTTTACGATCCGGCGAACTTCACCTTCCCGGCAGGCTGCTACATCTGCGAGGTCGAGGTGGACCCGGAAACGGGCAAGACGGAGATCGTGCAGTTCGTCGCGGCCGACGACTTCGGCAATATCATCAATCCGATGATCGTCGAGGGACAGGTGCATGGCGGCATCGCGCAGGGCATCGGCCAGGCGCTGCTCGAGGGCGTGCATTATGACGAGAGCGGCCAGCTGCTGACCGCGAGCTTCATGGACTACACCATGCCGCGCGCCGATGATCTGCCGTCCTTCCAGCTTTCGCATCAGAACACGCCGTGTCCGAACAATCCCCTAGGGATCAAGGGATGCGGCGAGGCGGGCGCCATCGGCTCGCCGCCGGCGCTGATCAACGCCATTACCGATGCCATCGGCAACAACAGGCTGAACATGCCGGCGACCCCGCTCAAGGTGTGGGAAGCGGCGCAGGCCACGGCCTGAAACGAGAGGAGGATAGGACTATGTATGCAACGAATTACCATCGCGCCTCCTCGGTCGACGAAGCCGTCAAGCTTCTGTCCAATACCGATGAAGGCAAATATGTCTCCGGCGGTATGACGCTGATCGCCACCATGAAGCAGCGTCTGGCATCGCCGAGCGATCTCGTCGATCTCAGGCATATCCCTTCGATCAAGGGGATCCGCGTCGATGGCCGCAGGGTCACGATCGGCGCGGCGACCACCCATGCGGAGGTTGCCTCCTCTGCCGCCATCCGCGCGGTCTGTCCGGCGCTCTGCGACCTTGCCGGCATGATCGGCGATCCGCATGTCCGGCATATGGGGACGATCGGCGGCTCCATCGCCAACAATGATCCGGCGGCGGATTACCCCTCGGCGATGTTGGCACTGAACGCCACCATCGTCACCGACCGGCGCCAGATCGCGGCCGACGACTTCTTTCAGGGTCTGTTCGAGACGGCGCTGGAAGGGGCGGAGCTCATTACCTCCATCGCCTTCGACGCTCCGGAGCGGGCGGGCTATGCCAAGTTCCCCAACCCCGCCTCACGCTATGCGATGACGGGTGTCTTCGTCGTCAAGGGGGCAGGTGGGGTGCGCGTTGCCGTCACCGGTGCCGGTGCGGACGGCGTGTTCCGCCATGCCGAACTGGAGCAGGCGCTTGCGGTGAACTGGCTGCCGGACGCTGTTACGGGCGTAACGGTCGATCCGTCATCGTTGCTTTCCGACCTGCATGCAACAGCGGAATATCGCGCCAACCTGGTTAAGGTCATGGCCAAGCGCGCCGTGGCTGCCGCTTAGATTCGCCATGAACAAGCCCGGAGCGGCGGAGTTTACCCTCCGCTCCGGAGAGAGTGTTTCCAGCATGGTTCCGATTGTCAAATTGATGTGATTGGCTATTCTTGTCTGGAATTGTTCAAAATTAGGGGCCATTTGCCGCAGCGGGCGCGAAAGCAATGCGGAGGGGTTGACGTGTGATCCGGCATTCTCGAAAACGGTCGCACGGTACTGGAGCATATGATGGATTTCGAAGCATTTTTTAAGGGCGAGCTGGAAGGTCTTCACAATGAAGGCCGCTACCGGATCTTCGCAGATCTGGAACGCCGCAGTGGCAATTTCCCCCGCGCTATCAGGCATACCCCGAACGGCCCGCAGGAAGTGACCGTCTGGTGCTCCAACGACTATCTCGGCATGGGCCAGCATCCAAAAGTGATCGAGGCGATGAAGCAAGCGATCGATCACTGTGGCGCGGGTGCGGGAGGCACCCGGAATATTTCTGGCACCAACCACTACCATGTTCTGCTCGAGCAGGAGCTTGCCGATCTCCACGGCAAGGAATCCGCGCTGATTTTCACCTCGGGCTACATCTCCAACTGGGCGACGCTCGGCACGCTCGGCGCGCGCATTCCCGGCCTCATCATCTTCTCGGATGCGCTCAACCACGCATCGATGATCGAAGGCATTCGCTATGCGAAGTGCGACAAGGTCATCTGGAAGCACAACGACCTGCACGATCTTGAAGCCAAGCTGAAGGCTGCCGATCCGAAGGCGCCGAAACTGATCGCGTTCGAGAGCGTCTATTCCATGGATGGCGATATCGCCCCCATCAAGGAGATCTGCGATCTCGCCGACAAGTATGGCGCGATGACCTATCTCGACGAAGTGCATGCCGTCGGCATGTACGGCCCGCGCGGCGGCGGCATTGCCGAACGTGAGGGATTGATGGATCGCCTGACCGTCATCGAAGGCACGCTCGGCAAGGCATTCGGCGTCATGGGCGGTTATATCGCTGCTTCCACTGCGCTCTGCGATTTCATCCGGTCGTTTGCGTCAGGCTTCATCTTCACGACGTCGCTGCCGCCGGCTCTGGCCGCGGGTGCCGTCGCCTCGATCCAGCATCTGAAGGTCAGCCAGTTCGAACGCATGCGGCATCAGGATCGTGTGCGCAAGCTGCGTGCGCAGCTCGATGCATCAGGCATTCCGCATATGCCGAACCCGAGCCATGTCGTGCCGGTCATGGTCGGCGACGCGGCCAAGTGCAAGTGGATTTCCGACCTGCTGCTCGATGCCGGCGTCTACGTTCAGCCGATCAATTATCCGACCGTGCCGAAGAAGACCGAGCGCCTGCGCATTACGCCGACGCCGCTGCATTCGGATGGTGATATCGAGCAGCTGGTCGGTGCGCTGCACGCGCTTTGGTCTCGCTGTGCGCTCGCAAGGGCCGTTGCGTAAGAGACGGCTTCCGCTTCCGGCCACGCCATTATGGCCTTATGCCAAGAATCGAACAGCTGCTGAGTCAGACTTGCTGTCAAGCCGCTCAATGATGTAAGTTTATACTTACGTTTTACGCAGCCTTTTCCCGCTGGGCGACGAGCACGGCGGCGCGGCTGCGTGCTTCCGCGTCGGCGGCAAAGACGGCATCCATGGTATCTGCGCTGCCGGTTGCGATCATCTCGTCCATGATGGCTTCGGCAATATCGGCCATTTCGAGGAAGCCGATGCGGCCATCCACGAAGGCGTGGAAGGCGATCTCCTCGGCCGCATTCATGATCGCGCCCTGAAGGCCGCCGCGTTCCAGCGCGGTGCGGGCAAGGCGCAGTGCCGGGAAGCGAACCTCGTCCGGCGCCTCGAAATCGAGCCGGGCGAGCTTGGCGAAATCCAGCCGATCGACGCTGAGCTTGGTGCGGGCGGGGTAGGTCAGCGCATAGCCGATGGCCGTGCGCATGTCGGGACAGCCGAGCTGCGCCAGAATGGAGCCATCCGTGTAGCCGACCATCGAGTGAATGACGGATTGCGGGTGAACCACGACTTCGATCTGATCGGGGCGCACGTTGAACAGGTGCTTGGCCTCGATCATCTCCAGCGCCTTGTTGAACATGGAGGCGCTGCCGATCGAGATCTTGAAGCCCATCGACCAGTTGGGATGGGCGCGCGCGATCGCCGGCGTGACATTGGCCATCTGTTCTCGCGTCCAGGTGCGGAAGGGGCCGCCGGACGCGGTCAGGATAATGCGTTCGACCGCATGCTGCTGGTCGTCTTCCAATGCCTGGAAAATGGCGCTGTGTTCGCTGTCGACGGGGATCAGCCGGCCGCCGCCCTCAGTAACGGCGCGCACGAAGAGATCGCCGGCGGAGACGAGACATTCCTTGTTGGCAAGCGCGATATCGGCGCCACGGCGCGCGGCTGCCAGCGTCGGCGCAAGACCGGCGGTGCCGACGATCGCCGCCATCGCCCAGTCCGAGGGCATCGAGGCAGCCTCGATCAAGGCATTCTTGCCGGCGCCGACGGCAATGCCGGTGCCTGCAAGCGCATCCTTCAAATCCTGATAGCGCTCTTCCTTGGCCGTCACCGCAAAAGCGGCGCCGCAGGCCCTGGCCTGCTCGGCCAACAGCTCGATATTGTCATGCCCGGTGATGGCGGCGATATCGAAGGCGTCTCGTCCGCCAAGCTGGGCGATGACGTCGAGCGTATTCTGGCCGATGGAGCCGGTCGAACCCAATATCGTCAGGCGCCGGCGCGCCTTGCTGGCGGTGTTCATTCAGGTATCCGCATTTGCTGCTGCTTCCCATGGCTCTACAGGGGATTGTCGGGAGCGGCAAGTCCGGAGCCATGCAACCGCACTGCTGGCGGCGCACGCGAAAAGCGAACGTGCAATTAGTCATATTTTTTTTCAATCTCCATTGAACCAAATGCAAACTGCTGCGTTTTCCGACCACCTGAGTGCGGAGGGTGACGAATGGTTTTCAAGGCGGCAACGTTTCACGGCATGGAGCTCTATCTGGAAAACGAGCAGGCCAGACGCTCGGCGCTGGAATCCGCCGTTGCCAACGCGCTCGCCGTTGCTGGCGGAATCGATGCTTCCGATGTTAGCGTGATCGCGGCAGGCCAGGAAATCCGCCTGCACGGTTCGGTCGCGACCTATCAGGAGGTGAAGCGGGCAACCGCCGTCGCGGAATCCATTCCTGGCGTGCGGTTGGTGAGGAACAGGATCGCTGTGGGGTGAGCACAAGCCTCAATCATCGTTCCTCCTGCGTCCGGTAGGGATCCGACGCGCGTTCCATTTTGAGGAAGATGCATGAAAAGCTCATTATGGCTGCAACCTTGGCTAGCGCCCCATCAGCCGCAATAGGCGTAACCGTCTAGCTAAGACCGGAAGGCGTCCTTCCTCAAGGCTTTTTTACGCTAGGGCTATATCCCGTCAAATTGAAAAATTGATACGCGCTTGGATTACGCCCTTGCAACCATGAAGCGGCGCGCCCATTTCGAAATGCATTCGAAACAACGAGTAGTCGCACTTTCGACGCTGCCACTCTTATTCGCAATGGTTTTCATAGGCCGCAGACGCTAAGGGACCAGACATGCCACGGGTTTTGAACATCGTCTTTCGGTGTGTTTGGGCATTCGTCATAATCACGGCAGCCGTAAGCTTCGGCGCCGCTTATGGCTGGCAAAAGCACGGCCTGATAGCGGCCATTGCGCTAGGGTTCGTTGGTCTCGCGGTCAGCTGGCCGTTTGCATATTCACCCATGGCGTTCTTTCAATTGTTGGCTGAGCTGCTAGCTGGCGTTTGACGATCCCTTCTAAACTAAATGTGGCAGCTTGGTTGCTGTCCGCTGCGGAGCAGGAAAATCATCTTGTGCCGACCAAGAATTCGCGCTCTTGAAATGCGATGGAAATTCGGATGATCTGCGTCTAATACGGGTAATTCGTTAGCACAGGGGGACAAAATTGAAGCTGATTCGCATGATGGTTGCGTCAGCACTAGCCGTTGCCGTCATCGCCGGCATCAGCAACGCTGCCGCCGCCGAAGCTCCCCCATTTCCTGTTTTGGATACATTGCTATCTTGCCGGAATCTTACCTCGAAGATGCTTGTAAAATCCGAGCAGGCTCGCGAAACGGCCAAATGCGTGTATTCGGAGGGCATCGCCAGAGGGCAGTTGCAGAACCACTGGGATCTTGTGACCCCCGACGCTGTCAAAGACTGTATGAAATACCAAGAGCCAGGTAGACAGAGCTATTTCATTTTTCGCGGTTGCGTCAGCTACTCAATAGGTTTCGAATGCATAAAAGGCGCGTATCGCTGCACCACAAAGTAGCGTCCCTGATTTCAGACTGATAACTCACAACCGTGCGCATCATCTCCTTACGCAATTGAGGCTTGCGCTCGCCTAAGGGCTTCGGCAAACGAGCGGGGGAGAATGAAATGGGGAACGCATTTGAGACGACGACTTGCGCTGTCGAAGATCTAAAGAAAAAGCGAGCTATAGAAGCGAGGCGACGCAAAATTACTGCGATTCGAGCCCATTGAAAGAGGTGGTGATCTCGACGCGATTCGAACGCGTGACCCTCAGATTAGGAATCTGATGCTCTATCCTGCTGAGCTACGAGACCACTCGGCATGATCCATACAAAAGCAAAGGCCGGAAGCCAAGCCCTTTTGCGTTGCGGAGACAATCTGTCTTACGCGTGCGCCCCGCGCGGCTTTGAAGGCTGCGCGGGGTGATCGTCAGGCCTCAGGCATTGAGGCGCTGTTCGGCGAGGCGCACCCAGTAGGAAATGCCGTGGGCGATGGCTTCGTCGTTGAAATCGTAGGCCGGGTTGTGCAGGCCGGCGCTGTCGCCGTTGCCGACGAAGATGAAGGCGCCGGGGCGGGCGAGCAGCATGTAGGAGAAATCCTCGCCGCCCATCATCGGGTCGATATTCGGGATGACGTTGCCCGCGCCTGCGATCTCCTCGGCCACCGCAATCGCGTGCTCGGTCTCGTCGGCATGGTTGAAGGTGACCGGGTAGTTTCGGTGGAATTCGATCTCGACTTCCGCGCCGTGGCTTGCCGCGATGCCTGTCACAATCTGTTTGAAGCGCTGTTCGGCAAGGTCGCGCATTTCGGGGTCAAGCGTGCGCACGGTGCCGCCGAAGCTTGCATCGTTCGGAATGACGTTATGCGCGTTGCCGGCGTTGAACTTGGTGACGGAAACGACCACCGATTTCAGCGGGTTGGCGCTGCGCGAAGCGATGAGCTGCAGGTTGGAGACGATCTGCGCGCCGATGGCGATCGGGTCGATCGTCTTGTGCGGCATGGCGGCGTGGCCGCCGAGCCCCTTGATGGAGACGGTGAATTCATCCGTCGCCGCCATGATCGCGCCCTTGCGGATGGCGAAGTGGCCGACGGGTAGGCCCGGCATGTTGTGCATGCCATAGACCTCGGCGATCTGGAAGCGCTCCATCATGCCGTCCTTGACCATGGCATCGCCGCCGGCGCCGCCTTCTTCTGCCGGCTGGAAGATGACGGCGATGTTGCCGTTGAAATTGCGGTTTTCGGCGAGATATTTCGCAGCACCCAGCAGCATGGCGGTGTGCCCGTCATGGCCGCAGGCATGCATCTTGCCAGGCGTTTCGGAAGCATAGGGCTTGCCGGTGATTTCGGTCAGCGGCAGGGCGTCCATGTCGGCACGCAGGCCGATCGTGCGCCCTTCGCCCTTGCCGCGGATCAGGCCGACGACGCCGGTGCGGCCGATGCCGGTCACCACTTCGTCGACGCCGAAGGCACGCAGCTTCTCGGCCACGAAGGCGGCCGTATTCTCAACGGCATAGAGGAGTTCGGGATGCGCATGGATATGGCGGCGCCACTCGGTCACTTCGCCCTGGAGTTCTGCGGCTCTGTTCAAGATCGGCATATGCTGATTTTCCTGCTGCTCAATATCGATTCTGGTTCAACCTGCGGGTCCTTGGCACAGCCTTGGCCAGCTTATCGCGGCCCTTGCGGCGTGCCATCGGGAAATAAAGTCGTCAATCGCCTTTGCCTTCTCCTAGCCATATAGGTTAAATAGACGAAGCTTTCGAGAAAATTCCGGACTTCTGAAGGATAGATCGTGCCGACGAAGCAGAATCGTTTGTATGCCGCCCTGCGGCTCGTTCCTATGGCCGCAGCAGCATCCATGCTTTTCCTGTCGACCGCGCAAACGGCCGGAGCCAATCCGCATATTCTCGTCGATGTCAGCACCGGCCGCGTTCTCGACCAGCAGGAGGCGTTTCGCCGCTGGTATCCTGCCTCGCTCACCAAGCTGATGACGACTTACGTTACCTTTCGTGCGCTTCAGTCCGGCCAGATCAAGCTTGATACGCCTGTCGTCATGTCGAAGCTCTCCGCCGCGCAGCCGCCGGCGAAGATGTACTTCAAGCCTGGCCAGAAGATGACGCTCGACAATGCCTTGAAGATGATGCTGGTCAAATCGGCAAACGATCTTGCCATGGCTGTGGCCGAGACCGTCGGCGGCTCGCAGCAGGGCTTCGTGGCGCGGATGAATGCGGAAGCCGCGCGCCTCGGCATGCGCGACTCGCATTTCATCAATCCGAACGGTCTTCCCGGCAAGGGGCAATTTACGACGGCGCGTGATCTTGCGATTCTCAGCGTGGCGCTGCGCCGCGAGTTTCCGCAATATGCCGGCTATTTCTCGCTCGAGGGCTTCACCAACGGCGTCAAGCAGGTGCCGAACATCAATATGCTCATCGGCCGCTTCGACGGTGCCGACGGCATGAAGACCGGTTTCATCTGCGCGGCCGGCTTCAACCAGATCGCATCGGCAACCCGCAACGGCCGCACGCTGATCTCGGTCGTCCTCGGCACCGACAGCCTGGCGGCGCGTGCCGACGATTCTGCCAATCTTCTGGAAAAGGGCTTCCAGAACCAGCTGTCTACCCGTGACACGCTCGCAACCTTGAGACCCGACGCGCCGCTTGCGGCCGATGTCGCCGATGTCACCGCTGAGATCTGCAGCGCCAAGGGCGCACAGGCGCGCAGCGAAACCCGCGATCCGTTCGGCCGTACCAAGGTACAGTCGCCTTATATCCACGAAATGGATCATGAGCCCAATTTCGTCTATGCCGGCCTGATCGGCGGCCAGGACATCGCAACGGCCGTAAAGGGCGACAAGGACGATGCGACGGCCAGAGGCGACAAGGCGACCAGGGACAATAAGATCGCCATCTCCGGCGGCGCGTCCAATGTGCCGGTCCCGGTGCCGCGGCCCACTTTCTAATATCGGACAGGAATCATGAGCGTTTCGCAGCAAAGAGTACCGGTTGCCATCCTGACCGGTTTTCTCGGTGCGGGTAAATCGACCCTGCTCAACCGCATCCTCAAGGACGAGGACATGCGCGACGCGGCCGTCATCATCAATGAGTTCGGCGATGTCGGCATCGATCATCTGCTGGTGGAAAGCTCCGGCGATTCCATCATCGAGCTTTCCGATGGCTGCCTATGCTGCACGGTGCGCGGCGAGCTGGTGGATACGCTGGCAAATCTCATGGACGCCATGCAGACCGGGCGTATCCGGCCGCTGAAGCGCGTCGTCATCGAAACGACCGGCCTTGCCGATCCTGCTCCCGTCATGCAGTCGATCATGGGCAATCCGATCATCGCCAACAATTTCGATCTCGATGGTGTCATCACCGTCGTCGATGCGGTCAATGGCCTGCAGACGCTCGACAATCACGAAGAGGCGCGCAAGCAGGTGGCGGTTGCCGACCGGTTGATCGTTTCCAAGACCGGGATTGCCGGCGCTGTGCCCGAGGCGCAGCTGGAGAGCCGGCTGAGGGCGCTCAATCCGCGGGCGCAGATCATGAATGCCGACAGCGCCGAGGCGGGACGCGCCGCCATTCTCGTCAACGGTCTTTACGATCCCGCATCTAAGATCGCCGATGTCGGCCGCTGGCTGCAGGATGAGCTGGAGGCGGACGACGATCATCATCACCATGATGAGCACGATCACCACGACCATGATCATGACCACCATCATGGCGATCATGGGCACCACCATCACCATCATGCGCACCATCACGGCCACCGGCATCAGCACGCTCATGATGTCACCCGCCATGACGGGTCGATCCGCTCCTTCTCGATCGTCGAGACGCAGCCCATCGATCCTACGGCGCTGGAAATGTTCATCGATCTCCTTCGTTCGGCGCATGGCGAGAAGCTTCTGCGCATGAAGGCGATCGTCGCCGTGTCCGACCGGCCGGAGCGTCCCGTCGTGCTGCATGGCGTCCAGAACATCTTTCATCCGCCGGTGCGGCTGCCGGCCTGGCCCGATCCTGAAGACCGGCGCACGCGTATGGTCATCATCACCAAGGATCTGCCCGAGGATTTCGTGAAGGGCCTGTTCGACGCCTTCCTCAGCAAGCCGCGCGTCGATACGCCTGATAGGGCGGCGTTGGAGGACAATCCGCTAGCCGTGCCGGGGATGAAATTTTAGATTTACGCTGATGGCCTCGATGTAGCCGATCACCCCTTGCGGATCACGAAACGATGGCCGCTTTCCGTCTTCTCGCTTGCGAGAAGCGCATGGCCTTTTTCATTGCAGAGATGGGGAATGTCGATGACAGCAAGCGGATCCGTGGTTTCCACGGTCAACGTCGCGCCGCTTGCCATGGCGCGCAGGCGCTTTTCCGTCTTGATCGCCGGATAGGGGCATTTCAGGCCGCGCAGATCGTAGATCTCGGTATCCCGGCTATTCACTCTTCGCCCAGAACTTCCAGAAAGGCGGCTTCTTGGCCTCGGTCTGTGCGGTCTCGACGGCGGGGTTCGGTGCGTAGGCGAGCGCATTGAGGCCGGGGTTCATCGGGTTTGCCGCCGGGATCGGCACGTTCGCGGGAACATTGGCAGCAACGATCGGGCCGGCCGCGGGCTGCTGCGCGGTCGCCAACGTGGCGCCTGCCGCAGGGCTTGCTGCCGCCACCCGGATACTTGCCGTCGTCGGATTGCCCGTCGGGCTGGCAACAGTGCCGCCGCGCGCAATCTGTTGCGCCGACTGGTTGGACATCATCGATTCGAGGTCGGCAACCTTCATCATCTTGCCGGCGGCAAGGGCGGTGCCTGTGGGAGCGTAGGCGAGATCATGGCCCTTGCGCTGCTTAGCGACGACGGCCTTGCGCTCTGCCTCAGTCGGATCGTACCAGGCCATGCCGTCGAATTTCTTGGAGGCCATGGCGTAATCCGCCTGGTACTGCTTGTCATAGGTCGCAAGCGCCATCTGCAGAGCAGGCGGGGTGGTCATGACAGGGCATTTGCCGCCGGCGTTGAAGGGGCCGCTGGCCTGCTGGTTGAAGACGTATTTCTTCTCGCAGACCTCGACCTCGGGCGGGCGCTTGGTGACTTCGAAATTGTCGTAGCCGACCTTCAGCATCTTCCAGAATTCGATATTGGGGCTGAGGCGGTGCTTCCACATGTTTTCCGCCGTCATGCGGAAGGGGAAGGCTTCGAGCTGAACGGCCTTCTGGCCGCCCTTGAAGGCGTCGCGCGCAAAGGCATAGATTTCCAGCACCTGCTGGTCAGTCATCGAATAGCAACCAGACGACGAGCAGGCGCCATGGATCATCAAATTGTTGCCGGTGCGGCCATTGGCGGCATCGTAGCGGTTCGGGAAGCCGGTGTTGATCGCGAGGTAGTATTTCGAATTCGGGTTCAGGTTGGCCGGCGTCAGCATATAGAAGCCTTCCGGCGCTTGCCGGTCGCCTTCCTTCACCTTCGGGCCGAGGCGGCCGGACCAGGCGCAGATCTTGTAATCGGCGATGACTTCGAAGCGGTTGCTCTGGTTCGCCTTCAGGATCTCCATCACGCCTTCTTCCTTGAAGATGCGGATCATGATCGGCGAGTTGCGGTCCATACCCTTCTTTGCCATGTCGGCGAGGATATGGCTCGGAAGCGGCTGTTCGACCTTGTTCTTCACCTTCGACAGGTCGATCGACGCGGTGTCCAGTGCGTCGTTGCAGCCGGCGAGTGCCAGCGCCATTAGGGAAACATAGGCAAGGTGACGAATGCGCATTCTGACTTGGTCCATAAATGCGAAGAGTGGCAGCTCGATCTGTTTCGCCACTCCCCTCGAAGCATGAAACGGAATCATAGACGGCTTATACTTGAAAATTCCTTACCAGCCTATGACGTGCCCGCAGCGCGTCGGCAAGCTTTTCTTTGCCATAAATAGCTTCGATAACGGAAATGTGGCCAAGGTTTGGCCTCATTCCCGTTTTTCGCGATCACTTTTTCCGAAAAGAGCTTAGAGATTGCGGCCGATGTTGAGGAATTTCTGGCGGCGGTCGTTGCGCAATTGTTCACCTGAACGGCTGGAAAGCTCTGCAAGCGCGTTCGCAATCGTCTCGCCGGCCGCGCTTATCACCGCGTTCGGATCGCGATGCGCGCCGCCGACGGGCTCGGAGATGATGCCGTCGATCACGCCGAGACTTTTCAGATCATCGGCGGTTATCTTCATATTGGTGGCGGCTTCCTTCGCGCGCGTTGAATCGCGCCAGAGGATCGAGGCCGCACCTTCCGGCGAAATCACGCTGTAGATCGAATGTTCGAGCATATAAACGCGGTTGCCCACGGCAATCGCGATGGCACCGCCCGAACCGCCTTCACCGATCACGATGGAGACGATCGGCACCTTCACGCCAAGACACATCTCGGTCGAGCGCGCAATCGCTTCGGCTTGGCCGCGTTCTTCTGCCCCGACGCCCGGATAAGCGCCGGCCGTATCGACCAGGGTGATGACGGGCAATTGGAAGCGGTCGGCCATTTCGAGGATACGGATCGCCTTGCGGTAGCCTTCCGGCCGGGCGCTGCCGAAATTATGCTTCAGACGGCTCTTGGTGTCGTTGCCTTTTTCCTGGCCGATGAGGGCGACCGGCTGACCGCGGAAGCGGGCAAAACCTGCCTGGATGGCGGCATCCTCGGAAAATTGGCGATCGCCGGCCAGCGGCGTGAATTCCGTAAACAGCGTACTGGCATAGTCGACGAAATGCGGGCGCTGCGGGTGGCGGGCGACCTGTGTCTTCTGCCAAGCGTTAAGCTTGGAATAGATGTCGACCATCGCCTCGCGGACGCGGCCTTCAAGCCGTCCGACTTCTTCGGACGTATCGATGCTTTCGTCTTCGCTCGCCAGTTTCTTGAGCTCGTGAATCTTGCCTTCGAGATCCGAGATGGGTTTTTCGAAGTCCAGATAATTGTGCATGAGGTGCGTTTCCGATCCTTTTGCCCGTGACGAGAGATGGCGGCTTGAGCCTGTATGCCGGTCCTAATCCTGTTTTTTTGCCTGTTTGGCAAGGGGGTGATGCGTTTGGACCAGCTGATGAAGGCGTTCTTCCAGCACATGTGTGTAGATTTGTGTCGTCGAAATGTCCGAATGACCGAGAAGTTCCTGCACCACGCGCAGGTCTGCGCCGTTGGCGAGAAGATGGCTCGCGAAGGCATGGCGCATCACATGCGGCGAGATCATCGAAGGCGTCAGGCCGGCCCGGATGGCAAGATCCTTGAGATCGCGTGCAAAGACCTGCCGCGGCAGATACCCCTGCTTGGACGCCGCGGGGAAAAGCCAGGGGCTTTCCGGTAGCGGCTGCTTGGCGTTGGCTGAAATGGTGGCCTGCAGGCGCCTATAGGCCTTCAGGGCCGAAATGGCAGTCTGCGATAGCGGCACCAGCCGCTCCTTGTTGCCTTTGCCGCGGATCATCAGAAAGCGCCCTTCCTGATCCAGGACTTTCGCGGGCAGGGAGACGAGCTCGCTGACGCGCATGCCGGTGGCGTAAAGCATTTCCAGAAGCACCAGCATGCGCAGGCGCTGCAACTGATCGGGCCCTTCGACCGCCGCTTCCCGCTCCGCCTGGGTCAGAAGCTTCGTCACCTCATCGACGCCCATCGTCTTCGGAAGGGCGCGGCCTTTCTTTGGCGCATCGAGAATTCCGGTGGGATCGTTCGTGCGCAGACCTTCGGCATAGAGGAACTTGTAGAACTGCCGCATGGCGGAGAGGCGGCGTGCCTGGGAGGATGGCTTGAAGCCCTGGCTCGACAGGCTGGAAAGATAGGCGGCCAGATCACCGGGGCTTGCCTCCGTCAAGCGGACGCCCTGCCCGGAAAGAAATGAATGGAGATCGTCGAGATCGCGCTCGTAGGATTGCAGCGTGTTGACGGCAGCACCCCGCTCGGCGCTCATCATCTCCAGAAAGGCTTCCAGATGCACTCGCCCCAGATCCCTTTTGCTCGCTCGTACATTCTCAGCTGGCGCGCTCATGGTTTCAGCGCGCCTGTCGTCGGTGGATTGAGGCGCTCGGGGGCAATGCGGATCGTCACATCGCGCGGCTGGGGATCGACGAAGAGCACCAGAGCCCACATCGCTCCATATATCGATCCGGCGATGACCGCGCAGATGACAAGGAAGCGAAACAGGGTGGGCATTCGAAAACTCTCCTTCGCCGTTCAGTGGCGCGGCGATGCGCTATAATTATATTCCTTCAAGAGTTAGCCGAAGGATATTGCAGACATGTTTACGGCAGCGGCGTCTTGACGCTACCGGCGCATTTGACGATACCGTTTCCAAAGAAATTGTGAATGGGCCGATGAGTGAACAAGTCCTGACCCTTGCCGAGAGCTTGAGAGACAAGGCGCGCGCAGCGCTGGGTCAGCGCAATCTTGTCTTTATAGGATTGATGGGAGCGGGAAAATCCTCGATCGGCCGGCCCGTTGCGCAGCAGCTCGGCCTCCCCTTCGTCGATACGGATGCCGAAATCGAGCGCGTGTCGCGCATGACGATCGCCGAACTGTTCGCCGCTTACGGCGAACAAGAGTTCCGAGCGTTGGAGACGCGCGTCATCAAGCGGCTGCTCAAGGGCGGCCCGCGCGTCGTCTCGACGGGCGGCGGTGCGTTCATCAACGAAAGCACGCGCCTGCATGTCAAGCGCGGCAGCCTTTCCGTCTGGCTGAAGGCCGATCTCGATGTGCTCTGGGATCGGGTGAACAAGCGCGATACGCGCCCTCTGCTCAAGACCGAGAATCCGAAACAGACCCTCGAGAACCTGATGAATGCGCGCTATCCGATCTATGCGGAAGCCGATATCACGGTTCTCTCCCGCGACGTAAACAAGGATATCATGGTCAGGGAAGTCCTTGCCGCCATCGCCGAGGGAAAGAAAACAGAAAGCAAAATGCCATGAATGCGATGACACCGGCTTCCGCAGAGCGCCTTGTGCGCGTGCCTCTCGGTGAACGTGCCTACGATATCCTGATCGGTCCCGGTCTGATCGCGCGTGCGGGCCAAGAGATCGCCGCGCGGCTGAAAGGCCGCAAGGCCGCCATCATCACCGATGAAAATGTGGCGCCGCTCTATCTCGGTGCGTTGGTCGCCAGCCTGGAAGCTGCGGGCATCCAGGCTTCCAGCCTCGTTTTGCCGGCCGGCGAGAAGACCAAGAGTTTCGAGCACCTGATCACCGTTTGCGATGCGGTGCTCACTGCGCGTGTGGAGCGCAATGATGCGGTGATCGCGCTTGGCGGTGGCGTCATCGGCGATCTCTCGGGCTTTGCCGCCGGCATCGTGCGGCGCGGCGTCCGTTTCGTTCAAGTGCCGACATCGCTGCTGTCGCAGGTGGATTCGTCCGTCGGCGGCAAGACCGGTATCAACACTCATCACGGCAAGAACCTCGTCGGCGTCTTCCACCAGCCCGACCTCGTGCTGGCCGATACCGATGTGCTGAATACGCTGAGCGAGCGCGAATTCCGCGCCGGCTATGCCGAAGTCGCCAAATACGGCCTGATCGACAAGCCGGATTTCTTCGCCTGGCTCGAGGCCAACTGGAAGGATGTTTTTGCCGGCGGGGCGGCCCGCATCGAGGCGATTGCCGCGAGTTGCCAGGCGAAATCCGATGTCGTCGTTGCCGACGAGCGTGAAAACGGGGCGCGTGCCTTGCTCAATCTCGGCCACACCTTCGGCCATGCGCTAGAAGCGGCCACCGCCTATGACAGCCGCCGGCTGGTGCATGGCGAGGGTGTCGCGATCGGCATGGTGCTGGCGCATGAATTTTCCACGCGCCTCAATCTGGCAAGCCCGGATGATGCCAAGCGTGTCGAGACGCATCTGAAGGCCGTAGGCCTGCCGACGCGGATGGGCGACATTCCGGGCGAGTTGCCGCCGGCCGAAGTGCTGATGGATGCGATCGCGCAGGACAAGAAGGTCAAGAGCGGCAAGCTCACCTTCATCCTCACGCATGGTATCGGTCAGTCCTTCGTTGCCGACGACGTGCCGTCTTCCGAAGTCCTGAGTTTCCTGAAGGAAAAACATCCCTGATGACCGTCGAGGGCACGCTGGCTGTATTGCTCGAATATTGGCCCGAGATCATCTCGATCATCGTGCTCGTGTTGGTGTCGGCGTTTTTTTCCGGTTCGGAGACGGCACTTACGGCCGTCTCGCGCACCCGCATTCATACGCTGGAGGCCAACGGCGATGAAAGCGCCGGTATCGTGCGCCACCTCATCGAGCGTCGGGATCGGCTGATCGGCACTTTGCTCATCGGCAACAATCTCGCGAATATCTTGGCGTCTTCGCTGGCGACCAGCGTTTTCCTCGGTCTGTTCGGCAATTCGGGCGTGGCGCTGGCAACGGCAGCCATGACCGTCATTCTCGTCATCTTCGCTGAGGTCCTGCCGAAGAGCTGGGCGATTTCGACTCCGGATCGCTTTGCGCTCAATGTGGCGGCGCCGGTGCGGCTGTTTGTCGCGATCGTCGGCCCCGTATCGAGCTTCGTCAACGCCATCGTGCGCTGGATCCTTGGCCTGTTCGGCATCAACCTCTCCAAGGAGGTGTCGATGCTGTCGGCGCACGAGGAGCTGCGCGGTGCTGTCGATCTGCTCCACCGCGAGGGTTCGGTCGTCAAAGCCGACCGCGATCGCCTGGGCGGCGTGCTCGATCTCGGCGAGCTCGAATTGTCCGACATCATGGTGCACCGCACGGCGATGCGAGCCATCAATGCCGACGATCCGCCAGAGGTGGTCGTGCGCGCGATCCTTGACAGTCCCTATACGCGCATGCCGCTCTGGCGCGGCACGATCGACAACATCATCGGCGTCGTGCATGCCAAGGATCTGCTGCGAGCCTTGGCGGAACGCAATGTCGAGCCGGAAAATCTCGATATCGTCAAGATCGCGCAAAAGCCCTGGTTCGTGCCCGACAGTACCAACCTCGAAGACCAGCTCAACGCCTTCTTGCGCCGCAAGCAGCATTTCGCCGTCGTCGTCGACGAATATGGCGAGGTGCAGGGCATCGTCACCCTGGAAGACATTCTGGAGGAGATCGTCGGCGATATCGCCGATGAGCACGACCTCGATATCCAGGGCGTGCGACAGGAGGCCGACGGCTCGATCGTCGTTGATGGCGTCGTACCGATTCGCGACCTGAACCGCGCGCTCGACTGGCACTTGCCCGACGAGGAGGCGACGACGATTGCGGGTCTCGTCATCCACGAATCGATGACCATCCCGGAAGAGCGTCAGGCCTTCACCTTTTATGGCAAGCGCTTCATCGTCATGAAGCGGGAAAAGAACCGCATCACCAAGCTGCGCATCCGCCCTGCCGAAACGGAAGAGGCAAAGCCGGAGTAATTCCGGCTTGCAGCCAACCTACCAACGGACCGCCTCGCCAGGGGCCGCAGGCTCCACGGCCAGCGCGTGCAGCCCCGCATCCAGCTCGGGCTTCAGCAATTCATTGATCGCCCGGTGGCGCGCAAGGCGCGGCATGCCCGAGAACTTGGCGGACACGATTCGAATTCTTATATGGGTTTCGCCGGTTCCGGTCATGTCAGGCTGATGGCCCGCATGAAGGTGGCTTTCATTGATGACGGCAAGGCGCTCGGGCGCGAAGGCGTCGATGAGCTTCCGCTCAATGCGGGATTGCAGTGTCGTTTCCATATTCCCGCATCGACCTCGCTTGCGAAAAAAGGCTCCCACAAAGCCTATAACATTCCTGTTTGTCAATTCTTGTTGTGGGGTATCCAAGGCCCCATAATTAGGACGCCATGAGACTTGATTCAAAATATTTCGATCGCATTCGCACCCGCCGCAAGCGCGCGCAGGAACCCGAACAGGGGCCGCCGACGTGCCAGTGGGACGGCTGCGATAAACACGGCACGCATCGCGCCCCGGTGGGGCGCAATGCGGAAGGGCAGTTCTTTTTGTTCTGCTTCGAGCACGTCAAGGAATACAACAAGGGCTACAATTATTTCTCCGGCCTCTCGGATGGCGAGATTGCGCGTTATCAGAAGGAAGCCATCACCGGCCACCGTCCGACCTGGACGGTCGGTGTCAACAAGGCTGCCAAGAACAGTCCGCTTCAATCAGATATCCGCTCCGGTTCCTATTCCCGCGTTCGCGACCCCTTCGGCTTCGTTAGGGAAGGCGAGGGGCAGGGTCGGGGACCGCGTTTCCCGCAGCAGCGCAAGCTGAAAACGCTGGAGGCGAAGGCATTCGATACGATGGGCCTTGACGCCAATGCCGCGGCCCCGGAAATCAAGCGCCGCTACAAGGAATTGGTGAAAATGCACCATCCCGATGCCAATGGCGGCGATCGCGGCTCGGAAGAGCGTTTTCGCGCGGTCATTCAGGCCTATCAATTATTGAAACAGAACGGTTTTTGTTAATTCCCGTCCTTGCTCTCCGCCTTCAATCAGGTATGGTCCAAATCGGCTGAAGCTGCGGGCAACCGCGGCAGGGTGCGCATTTGGCTGGCTGCACCTCGGTCAACTTTCCGGACGCGGCGTTTCTTGTCCGGGGACTCTGTTCAAGGATGCTCGCAAGCGATCATATATCGTGCCGAGATTTTGCTTTAGTCCCGGAGAAGTATCGCCGCTGTTCCGACCGAACGGATGCGGGCAACAAGCTGCGGCGTTTCGGAAAAATCGGCTGAGTTTGATATGGCAGGGTGAGAGCCACCCGCCCTGGAGACATGATGAGCAAGATTGACCTTGATATTTCCGAGATCCCCGATACCACCGTTTCGGTCCGTGAAGTCTTCGGCATTGATTCCGACATCCGCGTCCCTGCCTATAGCCAGGGCGGCGCCTACGTACCCGATCTGGATACGGACTACCTCTTCGACCGCGAGACCACGCTCGCCATTCTCGCGGGCTTTGCTCATAACCGCCGCGTGATGATCTCGGGCTATCACGGTACCGGCAAGTCCTCCCACATCGAGCAGGTCGCTGCGCGCCTCAACTGGCCGTGCGTGCGTATCAACCTCGACAGCCATGTCAGCCGTATCGACCTCGTCGGCAAGGATGCCATCGTCGTCAAGGATGGCCTGCAGGTCACCGAATTCAAGGACGGCATCCTGCCCTGGGCCTATCAGCACAATGTCGCGCTCGTCTTCGACGAATATGATGCCGGCCGTCCGGACGTGATGTTCGTCATTCAGCGCGTGCTGGAATCCTCGGGCCGCCTGACGCTGCTCGACCAGAGCCGCGTCATCCGTCCTCACCCGGCCTTCCGCCTGTTCGCAACGGCCAACACCATCGGTCTCGGCGACACGACTGGCCTTTATCACGGCACGCAGCAGATCAACCAGGCACAGATGGACCGCTGGTCGATCGTGACGACGCTGAACTACCTGCCGCACAACAACGAAGTCGATATCGTGCTGGCGAAGGTGAAGTCCTTCCGCAACGACAAGGGCCGCGACATCGTCTCCAAGATGGTTCGCGTTGCCGACCTGACGCGTGCGGCTTTCATGAACGGCGATCTGTCGACCGTCATGAGCCCGCGTACCGTCATCACCTGGGCCGAAAATGCGGAAATCTTCGGCGACGTCGCCTTTGCCTTCCGCGTCACCTTCCTCAACAAGTGTGACGAGCTGGAGCGGCCGCTGGTCGCCGAGCACTATCAGCGCGCTTTTGGCGTCGAGCTGAAGGAAAGTGCCGCCAACATCGTGCTCGAAGCCTAGAACATTTCCGCTTTTCTTCGAATCGCGAAAACGTTCTATCTTTTTGTTTTGACGCAATTCCGGATAGAAAACTGCTATGCATTTTTCCTGGAATTGCTTTAGGGAAAAGCCGATACATCATGTCAGGTCGCGGAGATAATTCCAAAGCGAAGCCGGGTGCACCGGTGGACATGGAGCCGTTGCGCCGGGCGATCACCGGCTGTGTCCGCTCGATCGCCGGCGATGCCGAGGTCGAGGTGGCCTTTGCCAACGAACGCCCGGGAATGACCGGCGAGCGCATTCGCCTGCCGGAACTTTCAAAACGGCCGACGGCGCATGAGCTGGCGGTGACACGCGGCCTCGGTGATTCGATGGCCCTGCGGCTTGCCTGTCATGATGCCCGTGTCCACGCCGTGATGTCGCCCCAGGGTGCCGATGCTCGCAGCATCTTCGATGCCGTCGAGCAGGCGCGTGTCGAATCGATCGGTTCGTTGCGCATGAGCGGCGTTGCCGCCAACCTCAATTCCATGAATACGGAAAAATACGCCAAGGCGAATTTTTCCGGCATCGAACGGCGCGAGGATGCGCCGATCGGTGAGGCCATGGCGATGATTGTGCGCGAGAAGCTGACCGGTCAGAAACCGCCGGAAAGCGCCGGCAAGGTGCTCGACCTGTGGCGCCCCTTCATCGAAGAAAAGACCGGCGGTCAGCTCGAGAACCTGTTGTCGTCGATCAACGACCAGCAAAGCTTTGCCCGTGTCGTCCGCAACATTCTGACGGCCATGGAAATGGCCGAGGAATATGGCGACGAACAGTCGGAACCCGACAGCGAGGACCAGCAGAGCGAAGAGGACAAGCCGAGCGGCGAGGATCAGAACGACGACGACGTCAAGGAAGACGAAGGCTCCGATGCCGCGCCGGCTGAGGATAGCGAAGCTTCCGACGAGCAGATGGAAGACGGCGCGACCGAAGACGGTGGCGAGATTTCCGACGATGACATGAGCGAAGAAGGCGAGGAAGATTCGGAAACGCCGGGCGAAACCCGCCGTCCGAACACGCCCTTCGCCGATTTCAACGAGAAGGTCGACTATCACGTCTATACGGAGGAGTTCGACGAGACCACGACCGCACAGGAGCTGTGCGATGTGGCCGAGCTTGAGCGTTTGCGTGCCTTCCTCGACAAGCAGCTTGCGCATCTGCAGGGCGCCGTTGGCCGGCTCGCCAACCGTCTGCAGCGTCGCCTGATGGCCCAGCAGAACCGCTCCTGGGACTTCGATCTGGAAGAGGGCTATCTCGATCCGGCCCGCCTGCCACGCCTGATCATCGACCCGACGCAGGCGTTGTCCTTCAAGATGGAGCGCGACACGCAGTTCCGCGATACGGTCGTGACGCTGCTGATCGACAATTCCGGCTCGATGCGCGGACGACCGATCACGGTTGCTGCCTCCTGCGCCGACATCCTCGCCCGCACGCTCGAGCGCTGCGGCGTGAAGGTCGAGATCCTCGGCTTCACCACCAAGGCCTGGAAGGGTGGCCAGGCGCGCGAGAAGTGGCTCGCCAGCGGCAAGCCGCAGACGCCCGGCCGTCTGAACGACCTGCGCCACATCATCTACAAGTCTGCCGACGAGCCCTATAGACGGTCTCGCAGCAATCTTGGCCTAATGATGCGCGAAGGCCTGCTCAAGGAGAATATCGACGGCGAGGCTCTGATCTGGGCACATAACCGCCTGCTCGGTCGCCGCGAACAGCGCCGCATCCTGATGATGATCTCGGACGGTGCGCCGGTCGATGATTCCACGCTGTCGGTCAATCCCGGCAATTATCTGGAGCGGCACCTGCGCGCCGTCATCGACCAGATCGAGACGCGCTCGCCGGTGGAACTGCTGGCCATCGGTATCGGCCATGATGTGACGCGCTACTATCGCCGCGCCGTCACCATCGTCGATGCCGACGAGCTTGCTGGCGCCATGACGGAGCAGCTTGCCTCGCTGTTCGAGGATCAGACGAGCATGCCGCGCTCGCGCATGCGCCGCGCCAGCTGAGCCCGCTCAGGTTTCCCTTGGCATCGGCCTTGCGGCCGGTGCCTTTTCTGACGGAAGGGACTGTTTCCTTTGGCCTTGATCTGCGCTGGCAGAAGACGGTTCTATTGGCGGCAGTTTTCGCAACGCTGCTTGCCGGCTGCAGCTCCGGCGATAATGGCGAGAAAGGTGGTCCGGCAGATATCCGCGCGACCGTGATTTCCACCTTCAAGCCCGGTTCGAAAGAAACACAGTTCGGCGCGCTGGAATTTGTCGGTGGTCTTGAACTCAGCTCGGATAATGTGCTTCTCGGCGCCATCTCCGCTATTCGCTTCCGTCCCGATCAGCGGCATTTCGTTTCCGTGCTGGATACCGGCCATTGGCTGACCGGAACCATCGAGCGCGATGGAGAGGGCCGCCTGAAGGGTGTCGGCGACGCCCGCATCACACCGATGATCGACCGTCATGGCAGCACGGATGCCGGCAAAGGAGATATGGATGCCGAAGGCTTGGCGCTGCGCAGCAATCACGTCCTTGTCAGCTATGAACAATATCACCGTGTCGATGCCTATCCCGATCCGGGTTTCGAGATTTCGCCGCCCGATGGCACAATGCCCATTCCCATCCCGAGATCAGAGCTGCGTTCCAATCGCAGCCTCGAGGCGCTGATGATCGCGCCTCAGTCGAGCCCGCTTGCCGGCAGTGCGGTGATCGTTGCCGAAGACAGTCTGGACGATCAAGGCAATCTGCTCGCCGCAATTCTGGACGGGCCGTTGAATGGCCGCTTCACCGTCCGGCGCCATGGCGGCTTCAATGTCAGCGACGGCGTCTTTCTGCCCGATGGGGATCTATTGCTGCTGGAGCGGCGCTTCGGGCTGATCCATGGTCTCGGCGTGCGTATCCGCCGCGTCGCCGGCGCGAATATCAAGCCAGGTGCGGTCGTAGATGGCGAGGTGATCTTCGAGGCAGGGCCCGGAGATCAGATCGACAATATGGAAGGGCTGGATGTCTTCCGGGCAGCCGACGGCTCCCTGCATCTCGTCATGGTTTCGGATGACAATCATTCCATTCTGCAGCGCAGCCTGATGCTGGAGTTCAAGCTGCATGACGACAATATCGTCAGCCAGAATTGAGAGTGGCGAGCGGTCTGATTCTCGGCCGCTGCCATCCTTCTTTGTCAGGAAATGGTGCCGCGCGTCACATTGAGTCGCGCGGCGGATCATTTGGCCGTCAAGCCATCGGAGCCTGAGGCATCGGCTTCAACATGTTCATCAGCGCGCCGTAGGGCAGCAGCATGACGAGGCCGACAGTCACCTTGACCGAGAAATCGCCGATCGCCCAGGAAATCCAGCGCGGTGCCGAGGTGGAGAACGCGCCAAGAATCGGCGCCCATTCGATCGCGAAGGGATCGTTCGGCCCGAAGAAGACGAAGAAGGGCGCGAAAGCGAAGGAGAAAAAGATCAGCGTGTCGAGCATCGAGCCGATGAGCGAGCCGAACAGCGGCGCGCGCCACCAGGCCAGGCGGCGCAGGCGGTTGAAGACCGAGATGTCGAGCAGTTGGCCGGCGAGATAGGCCGATCCGGAGGCGATCGCGATGCGCGGCTGTGCCGTGTAAAACGACAGGGCGACACCAACGACGAAGCCGGCAAAGACGACCTTGCGCGCGGCCTTCGGACCGAACTGGCGGTTGGTCAGATCGGTGATGAGGAAGGCGACCGGATAGGTGAAGGCGCCCCAGGTGAGGATATCCGCGAGATTGATGCCGGCGAGCGTCGCCTGCAGCGGATATTGCACGAGGATGTTGGAAGCGACGACGACCAGCGTCATCAGCAGAACGTAGACAAGGGTATGACGTATCGTCAGCATTTTTTTATCCTGGGAGATGCCACCAGTTGAAAGAAACCGGACATGGAAAAAGGCTTGTCCGGAGATGATCCGTGCAAGCCTCTTAGCCGGTATGAAATCGCGAAGTGCTAGTGCTGCTTAGGCAGCAACGGCAGCTTCAGCAGACTTCTTGACGATCTGGCGACGCAGCAGGCGAGCGCGCATGCTGAGTTCGTTTTCGCTTGCCTTGATAAGGAAAGCGTCCAGACCACCGCGATGCTCGACCGAACGCAGCGCTGCAGCGGAAACGCGCAGACGGTAGCGCTGGCCGAGAACGTCGGAGATCAGCGTGACCTGGCAGAGGTTCGGCAGGAACCGACGCTTGGTCTTGTTGTTGGCGTGGCTAACGTTGTTGCCCACGAGGACGGCCTTGCCGGTCAATTCGCACATGCGGGACATGGTACACCTACTTTTGTTTTTCTCGGCCATCGAATAGACATGCCGGGCAAAACCCGACGCGCAATCCAACAGGCCATAATTGGAAAGTTGCGGTTCTATAGTCAGAGAGGCTGGCCGCGTCAAGCCAAACCTTGTGTTTTCCCGCAATTCCGTCAAAAAGCTGCTGTTGTCTGACGCTCGCAGCAGGCGAGCAAAGCAACTATATAACTTGCCTGATCCTCGTTGAAGGCCTTGATCATGGTTCAAATTCGGAAGTGGCTTCTCATTTCAGCGATCGTTGCGTCGATGCCGTCGCTGGCAATGGCCGACGTGCTGCGGCATGAAACGCGGTATCGCGTTTCGCTGGCCGGCCTGCCGATCGCCAGGGCGGATTTCAAGACCGAAGTTACCGGAAAGCAGTTCACCATTCGCGGCGATATCACCTCTGCGGGCCTTGCGGATCTCGTGACCTCGATCGATGCGAAGACCGATGTGACCGGCGTCGTCGACGACAGCAAGCTGCAGGCGACGCATTACACGCTCTTCTACAAGAGCGGGAAGAGGGAGCGCACCTATGACGTTGCCTATACCAACGGCAACGTGACGTCGAACACGATCACACCCGAACCGAAACGGCCGGATACCTGGGTCCCGGTCACGGGGAACGACCTGAAATCCGTGCTCGACCCGATATCGGGTATGATCTTTCCGATTACGCCCAGCCTTAACCTCTGCAATCAGACGCTGGCCGTCTTCGATGGCGAGATGCGGATGGATTTGAAGCTGTCGCCGAAGGGATCCCACCCCTTTTCGACGGAAGGTTTCAAGGGCAAGACCATCGCCTGCGGCGTGCGCTTCACACCGAAGAGCGGCTATAAGAGCACGCGCAAGGACTATCTCTATCTTGCCAAGAGCGACGATATGGAGATCTGGTTCGCCAAGGCGGATGCCATGAATGTCTACGCTCCCGTCTACGTCCGTATCCCGACCCAATACGGAACGGTGACGATCACGGCCGTAAAATACGGCAGCTAGACGCGCCGCTGTTTCACAGAACGCTTGACGCTTCCCGTCGTTGTTTCTACGCAATTCCACGAAAATTGCTGGGTATTACGCGGGCTCGGGACGTCCGCGGCAAGGGGACAGGAATGAAATTTCGTGCGACGTTGACAGGCTTTTTGGCCATTTTGATGTGGTCGTTTCTGGCGCTTTTGACCGTCGCTTCCGGGAAGATGCCACCCTTCCAGCTGCTTGCCGTCTGTTTTGCGATCGGCAGCATTCCTGGCATCATTGTTCTTCTGCTCAGGCCCGAACGGCTGCAACTGCTGCGCCAGCCCGCCAAGGTCTGGATCACAGGCATTGCCGGCCTGTTCGGCTATCATTTCCTCTATTTCACCGCATTGCGCCATGCGCCTGCGGTGGAGGCTGGCCTGATCGCCTACCTCTGGCCGCTGCTGATCGTTGTCGGATCCGCATTGCTGCCAGGTGAGCGGCTGCGCTGGTATCATATTTTCGGTGCCTTGATGGGGCTTGCGGGCACGGTTCTGATTGTCGGCCGCAACGGCTTTCATTTCGAAGGCGCCTATGCCGTCGGCTATGGTGCGGCGTTCCTTTGCGCCTTCACCTGGTCCGGTTATTCGCTGATCACGCGGCGTTTCGAGGCTGTTTCCACCGATGTGGTCACGATATTTTGCCTTGCGACCTCGATCCTTTCCTTCTTTTGCCATCTGGGGCTGGAGGAAACCATCTGGCCGGAGAACCCGGCCCAGTGGATCGCCGTGCTCGGTCTTGGCCTTTTTCCGGTCGGGGCCGCCTTCTATGCCTGGGACTTCGGCGTCAAGAACGGCGATATCCAGATCCTCGGCGCGGCAAGCTATGCCGCACCGCTGCTCTCGACGCTGATCCTGACGCTGTTCGGTTTTGCCGAGCCGAGTTGGGGTATAGCGCTTGCCTGCCTGCTCGTGACTGGAGGTGCGGTGCTGGCCGCCCATCGCATGATCCTGCGCCGGGGCGACGCAGAGCAAACGCGGGCGGAAGCGGCGGAATAGCTCCGCCGTCCCCGCTGCCATTTATTTCTTGAAGACTTCTTGCAGGAAGGCCACGAGCGACGGTCGCCAGACATCCATCTCATGCTGGAGATCCGGATATTCGTGGTATTCGTGCTTGATCTTCTTGGCGTCGAGCGTCGCCTTCAGGCCCGCAACATCCTTGCCGACGACCTGGTCCTTGCTTCCGACCGTTACCGTGAAGTTGTGCAGGGCCTTGTTGATCTTCTCCGGCTCGTTCAGCACGGCATCGACGGTCTTGTTCGGCACGGTCGTCGTGCTGACGCCGCTGAAGGTTGCGACCCAGCCGAAGGTATCCAGATGTGAAAGACCGGATACAAGAGCCTGATAGCCGCCTTGTGACAGGCCGGCCACCGCGCGGCCGCTCGTCTCGTTTCGCACCCGATAATGCTTCTTCATGTAGGGGATAAGGTCTTCGATCAGCTCGCGATCGGCTGCCTCGGCATTCGCCGGATAGAAATTCGCGCGGCGATCGGCGGCCGGGAAATTCTCGGCGATCGCGTTCGGCACGTCGGTTTCCGTATCCGGGATGACGACGATCATCGGCTCGATCTTCTTGTCAGCAAGGAGGTTGTCGAGGATCTGCGGTGCGCGGCCCTGGAGGACCCAGGACCCCACAGTATCGCCGAAGCCGTGATAGAGGTAGAGCACCGGCAGCGGCTTGGAGGAATCGGTGTAGCCGGGTGGTGTGTAGACATACATCTGCCGTTCCGAATCGAGCGCCTTGGAATGCAGGGTCACCAGCCGCAGGTCGCCGTGGGGCACATTGCGGATATCGAGAATGCTGCCGGGCACCAGGATCAGGCTGGTATTGACCTGTCGCTGTGGCTTCGGCGCATTGGTGCCGGGATCGATGCTGCGGAAACCGTCGATGTTGAAGTAATATTCGTAGAGATTCGGCTTCAGCACCTCCGTCTTCGCACTCCATGTGCCGTCGTCGCCGCGCTGCATGGTGATGGGTTCGCGCGAGCCCGAGGTGACGGAAACTGCTTTCGCACCCGGAGCATAAAGGCGGAAGGTGATCGAGCCGTCCTTTTCGACAGAGGTCACGAAGTTTTTCAGGGGCTGGGCGGCCGGCGGCGAGGCCGGTGCATCTAGGGCAAAGACAGGGGCGCTCATGACACAGCCTGTCGCGACGAGCAAAGGAAACAATAAACGCACGAAAAAACCTCCTCCAGATGAATCAATTTTCACTCTCCCCGTGTAAAGCTGACACAGCGCAACGCTTTTTCAAGGGCGCTACTGCGCGCCGTCTGGCCGCACCCTGCTTGATGTCAATGAAAGGTAAAAAGAGGTTCAGTCTGAGGCCGGCTTCCAGTCCGGCGGTGCCATCTCGAAGCTCGAAAATTCGAAGCCGGGTGCCACCGTGCAGCCGACAAGCGTGAATTGCCCGAGGCTTTCGGCTGATTGCCACCAGTTGGCCGGAATGATGGCCTGCGGGCGCTCGCCCTTTGCCAGGTCGAGGCCCAGCACGAGGGTTTCGCTGGTCTTGCCGTCGGCGGAACGATGTAGGGCAAGCGGGGCACCGGCATAGTAGTGCCAGACTTCGGCTGCATCGTGCACCCGGTGCCAGTGCGAGCGTTCGCCGGTTTCGAGCAGATAGTAGATCGCCGTGGAATGGCCGCGGGCGCCGCCATTTTCGTCGCGAAAGGTCTGCACGTACCAGCCGCCTTCCGGATGCCGCTGCATGGAGAGCGTTTCGATGATCTCTTTTGCCTGCATCAGAAATTATCCTTGCGCTTGCGGATCTCGGCAAAGACCTCGTCGTTGCTGCGGCTTTCCATCAGCAGGTTGCGGCGGATCGCGGGATCGGCAGCGCGCAGGAACGGGTTCGTTTCCTTCTCCAGCGCCAGTGTCGTCGGGATGGTGAACTTGCCTTCCGCCCGCAGGGCTTCGATATCCGCCGCGCGTGCCTTCAGCCGCTCGTTGTCGGGGTCGATGGTCAGTGCGAAGCGGGCGTTGGAGAGCGTATATTCATGGCCGAAATAGACGGCCGTTTCGTCCGGCAGGACCGCAAGCTTCTGGAGGGAGGCCCACATATCGATTGCCGGCCGTTCGAACAGGCGGCCGCAACCGAGCGCAAACAGCGTGTCGGCGGCAAAGAGCAGCTTGTCGTCGGCAAAATGATAGCAGACATGGCCCGCGGTGTGGCCGGGCGTTTCGATGACATTGACCGTATGGCCAGCAAACTCGAACGTATCCCCATCAGCGACGGCGCGATCAAGGCCCGGGATGGCGACCGCCTCGTTGATCGGGCCGATGATCTCCAAGCCGAACTGTTCCTTCAACGCCAGATTGCCCTCGACATGATCGGTATGGTGATGCGTGGTCAGGATATGGCTGATGGTCCAGCTACGACGATCGGCGGCCTTCAGGATCGCACCTGCCTCCGGAGCGTCGATCGATGCCGTCAATCCGGTTTCGGGATCATGGACCAAGACGCCGTAATTGTCGGAACGGCAGATAAAAATCTCTAATTCCAATGGTTTCATGATCGAAATCGTCCTCATCTTTTCCGTGAATAGAGAATGTAAGCCGTTCGGCCTTGAAGTCCAACGTTCGGCTGATAACATTTGTTTCGATGCATACCGATATCGTCGATCTTCGTCAGTTTTATCATTCCGAGCTTGGTCGCTTGGCGGAGCAGTCGATTGCCATGGCGCTGTCCTCCATCTGGGCGCGCATGCCGGAGGAGAGGCTTGTCGGCCTTGGCTATGCGGTGCCTTATCTCGACCGTTTTCGTGCCGATACCGAACGCACCTTCGCCTTCATGCCGGCGGGACAGGGGGCGGTGAACTGGCCTATGGGCTCCGCTTCGGCGACGGCGCTGATCTTCGATGAGGAATTGCCGTTGCCGGATAGTTCGATCGACCGTGTGCTGATGGTGCATTCGCTGGAGTTTGCCGAAAGCCCGCGCGAGACGCTGAAGGAGCTTTGGCGCGTTCTGGCGCCCGGCGGGCGGCTGGTCATCGTCGTGCCGAACCGTACCGGCGTATGGGCGCGCATGGAGCATACGCCATTCGGCTCAGGCCGGCCCTATTCGCGTGGCCAGCTCACCTCGCTGCTGCGCGAAACCAATTTCACCCCCGGTGCGACCGCGGAGGCGCTGTTCTTCCCGCCTTCGAAGCTGCGAACCGTGCTGCGGCTGCGCCGCGCCTTCGAGCGGATCGGCCGAACCCTTTGGCCGGCTTTTTCCGGCGTCATCATCGTCGAGGCGCAGAAGCGGCTTTATCAGGGCCTGCCCGTTGCCGTCCGCGCCTCGCGCCGTGTCTTCGTGCCGGTGCTAGCGCCGCGCGGCATACCGACGACGCGCGATGGCGCGTGACGCTTTCGCCGTAGCGCCGACACTCGACAAATTTATCAATCCGCTTTAATGCGACGGGGTGTCATAAACCGGAATTTTCCGGTCTTTCCCAAGGTCGATCCCATGAGCATGGAAATGAGCAAGCCCGTCCCGCGTCCCGGCATTCTCGATATCGCTGCCTATGTGCCGGGCAAGGAGCATGCGCCGGGCGTTGCGCGCGTGTTCAAGCTCTCCTCGAACGAGACGCCGCTTGGCGCCAGCCCGAAGGCCATCGAAGCCTTCCGCGGTGCTGCCGGCAATCTCGAGCGCTATCCGGACGGACAGGCCAAGGAATTGCGCCAGGCGATCGCCGATGTGCATGGGCTGAATGTGGCCAATATCCTTTGCGGCGCCGGCTCCGACGAGCTGCTCGGGCTGCTCTGCCACACCTATCTCGGCACCGGTGACGAAGGCATCATCACCGAGCACGGCTTCCTGGTCTACAAGATCCAGATCATGGCCGCCGGCGCGACGCCGGTTACGGTCAGGGAGAAGGATTGCACAGTCGATGTCGACGCGATCCTCGCGGCGGTCACGGAGAAGACCAAAATGGTCTTCATCGCCAATCCGGCCAATCCGACAGGTACCTACGTGCCGGTCAGCGAGATCCGCCGCCTGCAGGCGAGCCTGCCCAAGCACGTCATCCTCATCCTCGACGCTGCCTATGCCGAATATGTCCGCCGCAACGACTACGAGGCTGGCCTTGAACTCGTTTCGGCAAACCAGAATGTCGTCATGACACGTACCTTCTCCAAGGTTTACGGCCTGGCAGCCCTTCGTATCGGCTGGATGTATGCCCCGGTCGATATCGTCGATGCGATCAACCGCGTGCGTGCTCCGTTCAACCTGAACGGCGCCGCCATTGCTGCCGGAGCCGCTGCCATTCGCGATCAGGCCTTTACGGAAAAGGCGGTCGCGCATAACACGCTCTGGATCGAGAAGATGACGGCTGCGCTCGAGGCTCTCGGCCTCAAGGTGACGCCGTCGGTTGCGAATTTCGTCCTGTTCCACTTCCCTGACAGCGACGGCAAGCGCGCCGTGGAGGCCGATGATTTCCTGACGAGCCGCGGCTATATCCTGCGCGCCGTTCGAGCCTACGGCTTCCCGAATTCGCTGCGCTTGAGCATCGGCACCGAAGAGGCCAATCTCGGCGTCATCGACGCTCTGGCCGAATTTATGGGACGCAAGGTATGAGCAACATTCAGTTCGATCGCATTGCGCTGATCGGCATCGGCCTGATCGGCTCCTCCATCGCCCATGACATCAAGCGCCTCGGCCTGGCCAAGGAAGTGGTGATCTCGACGCGCAGCGCCGAGACGCTGAAGCGTGCCGAAGAGCTGAAGCTCGGCGACCGCTATACGCCGTCCTCAGCCGAAGCGGTGAAGGGCGCCGATCTCGTCATCGTTTCCGTGCCTGTGGGCGCCTCGGAGAGCGTCGCCAAGGAAATCGCCGCGCATCTGAAGCCAGGCGCCATTGTTACCGATGTCGGCTCGACCAAGGCGTCGGTCATTGCACAGATGCAGCCGCATATGCCGTCGAACGTGCATTTCATTCCGGGCCATCCGCTGGCAGGTACGGAGAAATCCGGTCCGGATGCCGGTTTTCCGGGGCTGTTCAAGGGGCGCTGGTGCATCTTCACCCCGGTTCCCGGTACCGACGGGGCCGCGATCAAGACGCTTCGCACCTTCTGGGAAACTCTGGGCTCCCGTGTCGACGAGATGGATCCCGAACATCACGACAAGGTGCTGGCGATCGTCTCGCATCTGCCGCATCTCATCGCCTACAATATCGTCGGGACCGCCGATGATCTGGAGACGGTGACCGAGTCGGAAGTCATCAAATATTCCGCTTCCGGCTTCCGCGACTTCACCCGTCTCGCCGCATCCGATCCGACCATGTGGCGTGACGTGTGCCTGCACAATCGCGATGCGATTCTCGAAATGCTGTCGCGCTTCTCCGAGGATCTGGCATCGTTGCAGCGCGCCATCCGCTGGGGTGACGGCGACAAGATCTTCGAACTGTTTACCCGTACGCGCGCCATTCGTCGCTCGATCGTCGAAGCCGGCCAGGATGTCGACGTGCCGGATTTCGGCCGTCATGCGCTGGATGCGAAGGAATAGGCATCCTTATCCCACGGAAGGCCGCTCATGATCGTCAGACGCGGATGCTCTGAAGATTTGCCTTGGCTCACTGCGCACGATGACGTCCGTGACGATTGGATCAAGCGCTGCATTCATTACGGCGAATATTTTGTCGCCGAGCAGAATGGCGAGCTTGTCGGCTTCCTGCGCTTCAGCCGCTTCTGGGGCAAAATCCCCTATATGGACATGATCCGCGTACTGCCGTCATACCGACGCGAGGGCGTTGGAACCGCTCTGTTCCATGCCTGGGAACGCGCCATGATCGAAGAGGGTGCCGGGCATCTGATGACATCGAGCGAAAGGGCGGAAGCCGAGCCGCAGGCGTGGCATCGCCGCAACGGCTTCAAGGCGGCCGGCAGCATAGACCTCCGCAGCGTCCAGCCGAGCCCGGAGATATTCTTTGTGAAGGATATCTCCGGCATCCGCAAAGGATAGGCTCTCAGATCGGCGGGATCTTGCCGAGCGGGATGAAGCCGCTGAGCGAGAGGCGGCCGCGATCGGCGGTGAGATCGACGGAAACCTTATCGCCGCCATTGGCAAGCGCCTTCAGCATCTTCGTGGCCGTCTTGATGATGTTCTTGGCGGCGGGAAGCGTCGTGGTCAGGCTATCGCCCCAAGGCCCGATCTGATTGATCTCCAGCTTGAACTGGCCGGATAGAAGACCCTCATCGTCGAAATTGAAGGGGCCGGAAAGCGTCATGATGCGGCCGTCGCCGATGTCGATGACGGCCTGATGCAACATGCCCGCCGAGCCGCGAAGCCCCTCCCGGTCGCTGCCATCGAGCAGGCCGGCCTTGCCTGATAGTGTGACATTAGCGCTCGTGGATGCGGTCGGCAGGACCTGGGGGAAATCCTTGATCACGGCATTGGCATTTTCGACGCCGATCGCGAAATCCAGATCGCTGCCGTTCTGGCTGGCATGCATCTCCGTGCGGGCGGCTGTGACATTGACACTCTGGCCGGTGACGGAGGAGACGATGCCTGCCTTCAGTCCATTGATGACAGTCTGTGTCTGCGCCACGCCGCGGCCCTTGGCGACGAGGTTCGATTGCAGGTCGGCCCACTCTGCCGATACGGCCAGGCCCTCCGTCGTCCGCAACGCGGCAGGAGATTTCAGGCTCCAGCTCACATGGTTGGGCTGGAAGACCGGTGCGGAGGCGCTGAGCCTGTCGAAACTGGTGGAGACGCCCCGCGTCTGGTTGTCGACCGTCACGGTGTCGCAGGTCAGGCCGATGGAGAACGGAAAGCCGTTGAAGGCCATGTTCTCGCATTTGCCGGCAACGCCGGCGCTGTTCTGCTGGCCGAGCGCCTTCAGGACATTGCTCCTGACGAAACCGGTCGCATAGTACCAACCGCCGGTGTAAAGACCGGCCAGAACCACCACCAGCCCAAAAAGGATGAGCCACAGACGTTTGCCTCGACCGGTCGTTACGCTCTGGCTTGACGCTGCCATGTTGTTCTCCAATGGTTGAACTGAAGCTTCACAGTGATTTGGCGTTGGATATGGACGAATTTTGGGTGTTTGGCTACGGATCCCTCATGTGGAATCCGGGCTTTGGTTATGACGAGCGGGCCGAGGCCCTGATTTTCGGTTATCGTCGCTCGCTCTGCGTCCGTTCCTGGGTCCATCGCGGCACGGAAGAAAATCCCGGCCTGGTCCTCGGCCTCGATCGCGGCGGTTCCTGCCGCGGCATGGCCTTCCGGGTCCCCGCCTCCGAGTGGGACGAGGTGCTGACCTATCTGCGCGAACGCGAGCTCGTCACCAACGTCTATCTGGAAAAGACCCTGCCGATTCGGCTCGCTGACGGGCGGCGCGTAAACGCCGTAGCCTATGTCGTCGATCGCAACCACAGGCAATATGCCGGCTCGCTGGATGCCGTCGAGGCAGCGAATGTGGTGGAAGCTGCCAACGGCCGCTCCGGCCCGAACGATGCCTATGTCTTCAATACGCTGACGCATCTGCGGGACATGGGCATTCGCGATCACTGGCTCGAACAGGTCGCCGGCGAGGTGGAGCGGATGCGAAAGGCATCCTGAACCTATCGCATAGAATCGAGAGTTCGCTCAGACCGCGGCGGTGACCGGCTTTGTCTTGCCGATTTCGGCCAAGCGCTGGACTGCGGTCGGAGGAAGCGGCAGATGCGGATTGTTGGCGACGGTTTCGACCAGCAGCTCGTCGCTTGCTCTTTCCGTTTCCTCGATCAGGCGCGCGAAGAAGGCATCCGGGTCCATGCCGGGCTCGATCGGCGGCAGGATGCGCACCTTGAGATGGCCGGGATACTTGCGGAAGGTGCGGCGCGGCCAGAAAAGGCCGGGATGCATGGCGACCGAGACCACGGGAATTCCGAGGTCGCGATACATGCGGGCAATGCCGTATTTGTAGACTGGCTCGGCGCCCGGCGGGCGGCGCGTACCCTCGGGATAGATGATGAGCTGGCGGCCGGTGGCGAGCTCTTCGCGCGTGCGCTTCAGGACGTCGAACATCACCTTGCCGCGGGCGCTGCGATCCACGGGAATCATGCGCTGCTTCTTCGCATACCAGCCGAATAGAGGGATCCACAAAAGCTCGCGCTTCAGGATATAGACCGGATCGTCGAGATAGGGCAGTAGCGCGAATGTATCCCAGAAGGATTGGTGCTTTGGCGCGAAGATGAAGCTGCCCTTGGGGAGATTTTCAAGGCCCTCGATCTCGAAGGTGGTGCCGACGATCTTCTCCATCAGCCAGGTGCTGGATTTCGCCCATGCCTTCGGGATCGCGTAGGCCGCCTTGCGCGGCATGAGGAAGTAAATCGGCGTCAACACGATCATGCGAATGATCAGATTGGCATAAAAGGCCGTGTTGAACAGGATCGAACGCAAGATAATCATCGAGGCTTTTCCAATGCACCGGCTTGCGCCGGCATCCGAAGGTTTGCCTACACGATTACAGCGTCAATAAAAAGTCGGTCTTTGCGTGGTTTCGCACCTTCAAGCGCGTTGCCTCTCCGAGATTCGGCCTTTGCTGCGAGCCTCAGTCGTCGTCTTCAGCCGACTGCCGCGAGCGCAGGCCTACCGGCCGCCCGAGGCCGGTCAGGTTGCGGGCACCGGCGAGGAGGACCTTCGCATATTCGGAGATCATCGTCCGCAGCGCATTCGGGTCCGTGAACCAGTTCTTGCTCTTCAGATCCGAGTTGACGACCGGATAGGGAATGAAATCGGTCGAGGGATCGACATATTTCAGTTCGGCGAGGCTACGGGGCATATGGTAGTTGTTCGTGACAACGAGAACGCTCTTGTAGCCCCTGGCGTGAATCCACTTTGCCGCTTCGCGGGCATTGCCGATCGTATCGAGCGCGTCGTAGCCGATGTCGACACAGCAGCTGAACAGGCTGGCGGAACTCTGCGTCAATTTGCGAATCTGCGTCGGCGTGGTGGTCGGATGTGCGCCCGAGATCAGGAGACGGTTTCCGGCGCCGGTCCGTAGCAGCTCCACCGCCTGATCGATCCGCTGATAGCCGCCGGTCAGCACGACGATGGCATCAGCCTTCGGCTCGAGCGGCGGTTTCAAGGTAGTGATCGAATCGGCAAAATGCAGGAAGCCGCCGAAAACGATGGCGGCGAGGAAGATGAAGGCGAAGCCGCCCCAGCGCAAGAGACGCCGGAACAGGCTGCGGCGCACGGGTCTATCGCCGCTGGGGCGTGTCCGCAGCGACTGCAAACTTATGGTCTTGCGAGTCGTCAGATCCATGCTCATGATTCGCTATTATACGCCAATTGCGGCAAGGAACGGGCTGGCACACGGTAAAAAAACATCGCTGAAGCGTCAATTCGGTACGCTATCCGTCCGCCCGGGATCGGAACGAACCAGATCGATCTCATAGATCGTGTGCATGACGGTGAAACGTGCCGTCAGCGTCGTCAGCAGCGCGATGATGATCATGGTGGCGAGAATGCCGATATAGCCGAGCGCGCCGACGGAGAAAGTCCCGAACAATGCGGTTGCCTGATCGGTCTGCGGTGTAGCGATCGTATGGCTCTGCAGGAGGCCGGCTGTCGCGAAGAAAAGCGCGGCGAGCGCGCTGCCGGCTCCCGAGCCTTTGAGGCTGATCTTCAGGAAATGCTTCTGGAATTCATTGGCGACGAAGGTGCTTTCGGCGCCGACGAAATGCAGGACTTCGACAATATGGCGGTTGCCCGACAATGCGCCGCGCGTAGCGAAAACCACAGTCAGAACCATAGCGGTGAAGACCAGCAGCAGGACGCCGGTACCGATGAGAACGGTGGTATGCGCCATCGACACGAGCCGGTCGACCCAGGTGCGATGATCGTCCAGCGTCGCCTGTGGGATCTGCGCCTTGAGCAATGCGCGCATCGCTTCGAAGTCAGGCGGATGCGTCTCATCGATGGTGATGATGACGAGGCGCGGAACGGGCAGTTCCTTGATATCGAGGCCGGCGCCGAGCCACGGTTCGAGCAGGCGCGCGGTCGCCGCCTCGTCGACAATCTGGCCCGATTTGGTGCCGACGAAGCTGAGCGCGATATCGCGGGCGCTCGCGAGCGCCTTTTCCATGTCGAGATTGTCATCCGGCTTGATCTGTATGGTGATCTCGCGGGAAATCTGGCTTTCCCAACTTGCCGCCGTCGAGCGCACCATGCTGACCGCACCGAGCGTCAGGCAGGCGAGAAAGGCCATGATGGCAATGACGACGATGAGCGCATTGCCTTGAATGTTGGAGGACGGCACGATCGGCCCCGTCGGACGAACGCGCATCTCCGGGCGCTTGCGTTCTGCCGGCGCCGCGGGCGCTTGCCGTGCCTGCGGTGCACGGGCATTCGGGGCTGTCCTGCGGGGGCGGGGGTCAGTCATAGATATCGAGATGCCCCCCCGATAGGATCATGCGTCTCGCCTCGATCTGGTCCATCAAAGCGAGATCGTGCGTGGCAATGACCACGGCAGTCCCGAGCCGGTTAAGCTCGAGAAAGAGATTGAGCAGGCGGCGCGCCATCGGCGGATCGACATTGCCTGTGGGCTCGTCGGCAAGCAGGATTTCCGGGCGGTCGATGAGGGCGCGCGCGATGGCCGCGCGCTGTTTCTCGCCGCCCGAAAGAACCGGCGGCAGCACGTTGATGCGCTCGCCGAGCCCCACCCATTTCAAAAGTTCGAGGACGTCGGTGCGATAGGAGCTTTCGTCCTTGCCGCGCACGCGGAGCGGCAACGCAACGTTTTCATAGGTCGTCAGATGCTCGAGCAGCCGGAAATCCTGAAAGACGATGCCGACACGGCGGCGAAGCAGCGGCAGTTCGTTGCGCGGGATCGAGGAGATCTCCCGGTCGAACATGCGGATCAGCCCACGCGTCGGCTGCAGCGACATGAAGAGCAGCCGCAACAGTGTCGTCTTGCCGGCGCCGGAGGGGCCGGTCAGGAACTGGAACGATTTCCTCGGTATGTCGAAGCTCAGGTCGCGGAGGATTTCCGGACCCATGCCGTAGCGCAAACCGACGTTCTCAAAATGAATCAACGGGCAGTCCAGTCTTCCGCAGGGTTCAATCAGGCGACTTGTTAACCAATGGCATTAACAGCCGGTAAATTTTTCTGGAAAGGCGCCCTATTCATGGCGATCTTTGCGAAGCATTAACCAATAAAATTTACGACTGGGCAGGATTCGTTTCAATGCCCAGATTGGCAATGGGCGTCGAAACCATGTGGATCACCGCAACGGGAGGCCATCATGGGCGCTTTTCGCCACCGTCAACAGCAGGCGGGGCTGGTTTATGACCTCATTCCGCCCGAACGAGGAGCGGGGTCGGGCCAGGCGCATTACGTCATGCCGAAGCCCGATATCGTCGATGCTGAATTCGTGACCGTTTCCGCCGCACGCGGACGGACTGTGTCCGGTGTTAACATGCGCTATGGCGGGCATACCAGACCAAAACCGCAACCGGTGACGCGCAAGACCACCTTCTCACGCATCCTGTCCGTCTTGCGCGGTGTCGAGGAGGTTCTGCAGCAGGCATCGCGGCGCAGCTTCGTCGCGCTGATCATTTGCCTCGCAATCTTGATTTTCGGTCTTTCCGGCGGTTTTTCCGGTCTCTCCAACGCGCCCGCCGAGGCGGCGTCCGATCCGCTGCAGTTCTCGCATGTGACACTGACGCCACGGGATGAGAGCGGGCTGCCCGTCTTGAGATTGAACGGCATCATCGAGAATGTCAGCGGTGCCACGCTTTCGGTTCCGCAGGTGCGCGCCGATCTTTTTGCAGGCGGCCAGCTGGTCAGGAGCATCGTTGTGGATACGCCCGTCGATCGCCTCGGGCCGCATGAAAGCCGCGGATTTTCGACGCGATTGCAGCATCCCGGTGGAAAAACGCCGGATGTCCGGCTTTCCTTCATGCCGTAGGGGGTGTGTCGGGCTTGCCGATTGTGCTAGGGGCTACTGCTTTAGAGTGCTACAGCGACCTTTGCGCGTCCTATGTGACACGCGGCGCTGTAGAGCTTGATCGGCGGCCAGGGGCCGCTTAGCCATGGAGCATGCCAATCAATGCCTGTCGTACGCGGGAAGAATATCGAGCCGCTTTTCACTGCCGAGCAGATTGCCGAGCGCAATCATGCCTTGGCGAAGGAAATCGCCAAGGGGCCGACGAAGGACCTCCTCGTCATCGCCATCCTCAAGGGCTCATTTATCTTCGCAGCCGATTTGCTCCGTGCTCTGCATGAGACCGGGCTTGCCCCGGAGGTCGAGTTCATCACGCTTTCGAGCTACGGCGCCGGCACGACGTCGCAGGGCGTGCGCATCGTCAAGGACATCGACAGCGACGTCAAGGATCGGGACGTGCTGCTTATCGACGACATTCTGGAATCGGGCCGCACGCTGCGTTTCGCCAAGGAGCTGCTCTATGAGCGCGGCGCCCGTAATGTCACGCTGGCCGTCCTGCTCGATAAGAGCGTCAAGCGCCAGGAAGAGCTGGAGGCCGATTATGTTGGCTTCGAATGCCCCGATTATTTCGTTGTCGGCTACGGCATGGATGTCGCCTACGCCTTCCGCGAATTGCCCTTCGTCGGTGTCGTCACGGGCGACGCCGAGGCCTGATCTTGAGTTAATGCAGGCGGCATGTCCGCCTGTGCCATTCTGCTCCAGCGATGACGAACCGTTAACCACGGAGCTTGATCGCCTGTCCGCTGTTTACCTATCGCAAACGGAATTCTGGTGATTTCGGTCGCGGAACATGACGGACCAGGAGCACGGACCATGGCAAAAATTCTGATCACGGAAGACGAGGACTCGCTGCGCAGCTTCGTCGCCCGCGCGCTGCGCTTGGACGGCCACGAGACCGAAGAGGCGGCAGACGGCGCGGAAGGCTTGGAAAAGCTGAAAGAGGGCGGCTATGATCTGCTTCTCTCCGATATCCGCATGCCCGTGATGGACGGTATCGAGCTCGCGCATCAGGCACATTCGACGTGCCCGGGGATGAAAATCCTGCTGATGACCGGCTATGCGGAGCAGCGCGAGCGCGCTGACGACCTTATGGAAAAGATCGTCGACGTCGTTGCCAAGCCATTTGCGCTGCCAGACATCCGAAAGGCTGTCGCGCGGGCTTTGGCTGCCTGACGTTGATTTCTGGTCAGCACGAGCGTCCTCGTGCTGGCTCCATTCTCGTGATGGACGGTAGCCCGAAGCTGCCTTACTGACCTAAATTCAGCAGACGTTCCAGATAGCGCCGTTCTTCGCTGAGCGTGGGATTGTTGCTCAGCCGCTCGCGAATGGCGTCGAGAATTTGGCGGGCGCGCTCTGCGTTGATGATATCAGGCACCATGTTGTCGTTAGGGTTGTCCGAGAAACCACCCTCGTTGCGCGACCGGCCGAGCGGATCGCGGCCGTTTTGACCGCCTTGGCCCATCTGCCCCGGCATCTGTCCCTGACCCTGCCCCTGGCCTTGTCCCTGCTGCATCTGGGCCATAAGCTGGTTCATCATTTCGCGCGTGCCCTTGCGCAGGGCGTCCAGCGCGCGTCCCTGGCCCTGCACCGCGCCTTCACCGTTGCCCTCGGCAAGCTGACCGGACGCGCCCTTCATTTCCTGCTGTGCCTTGCCGTAATTCTGATTCGGCTTCATGCCCAGTGAGCCAAGGTTTTTCTGGAGTTCGCCAAGCTGCTTGCCGAGATCCTCCTGCTGCTGGCGCAGTTGCTTCAGCGCGTCGCGGAGCTGATCGGCCGTCATGCCATCGGTGGGATCCTTGCCCTTATCGCCCTGCTGGTTCTGGCCTTGCTGCTGATCCTGCTGGCCTAGGCTGCGCTGGCCCATATCCGGGCGCATCGGGTCGTTGAGGCCGGGCATGGGCTGATCCATTAAGCCGTCGCCATCCTCATTGGAATCGCCGCGCTGCATGCGGTCACGCATGGCCTGATCGAGCTTGAAGGTCTGATCCATCAGCTTCTGCTGATCGCGCATGATGCGGCCGAGCTTGTCCATCTGCTCGCGCATCTTGTCGTTGGCCTGGTTCTGCTGCTGCCCCTGCTGCGGCTTGCCGGCCTGCAGGCTGTTCATCAGCTGCTGCAGTTCGGAAAGCATCTGCTGTGCGGCCTGGCGATTGCCGGAGCGGGCGAGATTCTCGATCTGATCCATCATGCGCTGCAGATCCTGCTGGCGCAGGATATTGGCGGAACGCTGGTTTGGCTGGGCCGGCATGTTGCGCATGCGCTCGGCCAGCTCCTTCATATAGGCGTCCATCGCCTTGCGCAGTTCGTCAGTCAGCTTCTTGATCTCGGCGTCGGGGGCGTTGCGCTGAAGCGCATCGGAGAGCTTCTGCTGGGCGTCGCGCAGGGCCTTTTCCGCGTCCGTCAACTGCGCATCTTCCATGCCGAGCGCGATCTGCCAGAGATAATCGGCCGTATCCTTCAGCGAGGTCTCGTTGCTCGCGAGCTTCATGCGCGTCAGCGCCGACTTGAGCGCTAGATAGTTGCCGAGATCGGGGATTGTTTCTTCGGGCCGTATGGTCAGAGACTTGTTGAGCTCGATCGCTTCCGGCATCTTGCGCGTATCGAGCGCGAAGACCTGACGTTCTTCGGCCACGGCGGCAGCAAGCGGCTGGCTGAAATTACGGGACGGCAATACCATCTCGTAAGGTGAGCTGCGTCCCGTCTGGCCGGCACCGTCCTTGGCGACGAGGGTGATGCGCACGCGCTTGCCGGCCAGCGGATCCTGAGTCAGATCATGGCTTGCCAGACCCTTGCCATTGCGGCGGTCGCGACGCGGCATTTCGAGCTTGAATTCCGGCAAGCCATAAAGCGGCGTCGCGGCAGGATCGGATTCCACGGGCACGATCTCGGCACGGGCTTCCTCGACGCCGTAATCATCCCTAACCTTGAAGCCGAGTTCCAGCGCACCGCTGGCCGTCGCATGTGGAACGCCGTCGAAGGTGATCTCCGGAGGCTTGTCGACGACCACATTGAAGGACCAGGACTTGCCGTTGACGGTGAGTTCGCCACCCTTTTCAAGCTTCAGGACGTGCGTGCGGGCGACCATCCCGTCCGCGGCCGGGATATTGCCGGTGCCGTTTGCTGCAGGCGGCACGGCGGGAGGCGTTGCAGGTCTTGCGCCCGCCGGACCCTGCTTGTCGGCATCAGCGGCCTGCTCGGGAATTTCGGCGCCTTTTTCCGCGCCAGCCGCCTGGAACAGCACTTTCTCATCCGTCGCAGCACCCGAAACACGCACGGTGAGTTCGGAGAATTGCGGCACGCTCAGGCTATTGCCGGCATTGTCGACATTGCCCGTCAGATAGACCGGTGGCTCGCCGGTATAATAGGGCGGGGTGACCCAGGCATCGACGCGGACATCCGGATTGCTCGAGGTGGAGGTCGATGCCGTGAAGGCATCACTGAGCGAGCCGCCGCTGTTGGACATGGAGAAGCTGAAGGCCGTTACCAGCAGCAATGCAGGGACTGCGCGCAATGCAAAGCGGTCGTAGCGTGTGATATCCGGCCTGGGCAGGCCCGCATCTAGAGCGGCGATGCGTTCGGCCATGCGCGTCTGGTGCTCGCGCCAGAGTGCCCGCGCAAACGGAGTATCCAGCGCCGGTTCGTCTTCCTGCACCGTAACGGGCTGGTGTGCGAGCCCATTGCGCTCTTCCAGCAGTCGGTCCGCCTCTGTGGTGTTCGGCCAGTGCAGGCGGCGTAGCGGATAGAAGGAGACGGCGAAGCCGACCGCGAAGACGGCAAGCAGCAGAAAGCGCAGAGTATCCGGCGCCATGCGAAAAATGCCGAACCAGGCGACGGAGAGGAAAAGGGCCAGAATGGATGCCGGCAACAGCAGCCGTGGCAGAAGCTGTTCGCTGACCAGAACCAGCCGCGCAAAGAGACGCTTGACCGCAACCATGCGCGCCAGCGCCGGACGGGTGGCGAAAGCGCCCTTCTTAGGGTTGCTGGGGCTGGTCATCGGTCCGGTCTTCTCCCGATCTGACGTTGGCTAGTAGCCCGTTTGGGTGGCGCGGCGTCCCACACGCTCGCGCACGCGGTGCCCGGCGAGACACCATTCAATCAAAGATAACATTCTTTGTGGCGAAGACGAGGGCAACGGGCATGAAAGGCTGTTTTTTCACCGGACTTCGCCGAAACGTGATCGGGCAGGACGGCTATTCCACCGTCCCCCGAGATCATGGATTGAAGCCGATTATCCCTCAAGCCAGGCCGGGATCGAATCCAGGGCAATCAGCTCTTCGTAGGTCGCGCGCGGGCGGATGACGTGGAATTCATTGCCCTTGACCAGCACTTCGGGAACCAGAAGCCGGCTGTTGTAGGTACCGGCCTGCACAGCGCCATAGGCACCGGCCGAGCCGACGGCCAGTAGATCGCCGGGCTTCGGCAGTGCCATCTCGCGGTCGAGCGCCAGATAATCGCCCGTCTCGCAGACCGGGCCAACGACATCGGCCTTGATGCGCGGCGTGCTTGCATCGCCGACCGCTACCGGCCTGATTTCGTGATAGGCCTCATAAAGTGTCGGGCGGATAAGATCGTTCATGGCGCCGTCGACGATGACGAAGCTCTTGTCGCCGCCATCTTTCACATAGATGACTTCGGTCACCAGAATGCCGGCATTGCCGACGATCAGGCGGCCGGGCTCGGTGACGATCCGGCAGTTGAGGCCACGCAGCTGGTTCTTGACGATCTCGGCATAGGCATCCGGCAGCGGCGGCGGATTGTTGTCGTCGCGATAGGGAATGCCGAGGCCGCCGCCGATATCGACATGATGGATATCGTGACCATCGCCGCGCAGCGTTTCCACGAGGTCGCGCAGCAGCTTGAAAGCGTCGTCGAAGGGCTGCAGCTCGGTGATCTGGCTGCCAATGTGCATATCGATGCCGGTGACCTTGATCCCAGGCAGGTTGGCGGCGCGCTCATAGACGGCGCGGGCGCGCTGCCATGAAATGCCGAACTTGTTTTCCTTCTTGCCGGTCGAAATCTTCGCATGCGTGCGCGCATCGACATCGGGATTGATGCGGAAGGAGACAGGCGCCACCTTGCCGGCGCGGACGGCGCGCTGATTCAGCACTTCCAGTTCCGGCTCGGATTCGACGTTGAAGCAGTAGATGCCGGCTTCGAGCGCTGCGTCCATTTCCTGCGCCGTCTTGCCGACGCCGGAGAACATGATGCGGCTTGCCGGAATGCCTGCAGCCAGTGCGCGGCGCAACTCACCGACAGAGACGACATCGACGCCGGCGCCGAGGCGGCCGAGCGTCTTCAGCACCGCCTGGTTGGAATTGGCCTTCATGGCATAGCAGACCATGGCATCGACATCGCCGAAGGCTTCCGCGAAGACGCGGTAGTGGCGTTCCAACGTAGCCGTCGAATAGACGTAGAAGGGGGTACCGACCGCCTTGGCGATCTCCGGAACCGGTACATCCTCGGCGTAGAGGATGCCGTCGCGATACTCAAAATGGTTCACAGTCGTTGCCTAATTAGAGAAGCGGGTCGAGGAAGAACTTCTTGTCCTCCGTGCCCGGCTCCTTCGTCGGCTTGGAGACGTCGCCGCCCTTGGTCGCGTGCGCACTCGGCGGATCGAGAGGGCCTTTGCGGCCACATCCGACAACGGCAAGGCCGACGACCGAAAGCACGACGGTCAGGCGGATGATGTGCGGCATGTTGATCTGCATCGAAATCCTCTTGGGCGGCAAACGCGAAAGCAGTCCTTCATAGCGAAGTTTCCGAGCCTTGTGCACCCTGATTGTTGGTTATGACTTTCGGCGATTTTCTCAGTTGCGGGCGCGCCAGAAGGCGATCTGCTTGAGCACTTCCGAAGGCGCCGTGCCGCCGAAGCTCTTGCGGCTGGCGACCGAGGCCTCGACCGTCAGGACATCGAAGATCTTGTCGGTGATATCCGGATGGATCGCCTGCAGGTCTGCAAGCGAGAGCTCCGCCAGCTCGCAGGATTTGCTTTCGGCAAGCGCCACGGCGCGGCCCGTTACATGGTGGGCATCGCGGAACGGCAGGCCGGCCTCACGCACCAGCCAATCGGCGAGATCGGTGGCGGTGGAATAGCCGGATCCGGCGGCGGCCTTCATGCGGGCGGTGTTGATCGTCATATCGCGCATCATGCCGGTCATGGCGGCAATGGCGAGTTCCAGGCTTTCGGCAGCGTCGAAGACCTGTTCCTTGTCTTCCTGCATGTCCTTGGAATAGGCGAGCGGCAGGCCCTTCATGATCGTCAGCAGCGCCACCAGCGAGCCGTTGATGCGGCCGGTCTTGGCGCGCACGAGTTCGGCGGCATCCGGATTCTTCTTCTGCGGCATGATGGAGGAGCCGGTGGAGAAGGCATCGGAGAGGCGCACGAAGCCGAATTGCGGCGTGGACCAGATGACGATCTCTTCGGCAAGGCGCGATAGATGCATGCCGGCGATCGCTGCAATCGACAGGAATTCCAGGGCAAAATCGCGGTCGGAGACGGTATCGATCGAGTTGCGGGTCGGCTCGCGGAAGCCGAGCGCCTTAGCCGTCATGTGGCGATCGATCGGAAAGCCGGTGCCGGCAAGGGCTGCGGCGCCGATCGGGGATTCGTCCATGTGCTCGATGGCGTGACGCACGCGCGAGCGGTCGCGGCCGAACATCTCGACATAGGCCATGCAGTGATGGCCGAAGGTGACGGGCTGTGCCGTTTGCAGATGCGTAAAGCCAGGCATGACGCTCTCGGCATGTTCCTCGGCACGGTCGAGGAAGGCAGAGATGAGCTCGGTCAGCGCCTGCTCGCACTTCTGCAGCTCTTCCTTCACCCAGAGGCGGAAATCGAGCGCCACCTGGTCGTTGCGCGAGCGTGCGGTGTGCAGACGGCCCGCAGCCGGGCCGATCAAGGTCGCAAGCCGCGCCTCGACGTTCATGTGGATGTCTTCGAGGCGGCGTGAGAATTCGAAATTGCCGCTTTCGATCTCTGACAGGATCGTGTTCAACCCGTGAACGATCTTGTCTTTATCCTCGGTTGAAATGATGCCTTGATTGGCGAGCATGCTCGCATGCGCGATTGAGCCGCGGATGTCCTGGGCAAACAGCTTCTTGTCGAAATCGATCGAGGCATTTATCTCCTCCATGATTGCCGCGGGGCCGGAAGCGAAACGCCCGCCCCACATCTGGTTGGAGGATTTGGTGTCCGTGCCGTCAGTCATGAGATGCCCACCTGGAGAATGTAATGACAGCAAAGAAGCCGTTCGGTCTGCCGTCCATGAAACTTGTTATGCTTGCCGCCGTCGCCGGGGTTATTGCCGGTGCGGCAGCGGTATACGTGAAGGAGGCGGGGTATGGCAATGGTATTGGTGAAACGGCCTTGGCCGATCAATGCGGGACTGCCAGGGATCGTGCCGCTGCCCTGATGCCTTTCACCAAGGGGCAGGTCGCTGCCATGAGCGTGCCGCCGGCACCGATCTCGCTCCAGGGTGTTTCCTTCAAGGGGGCTGACGGGCAGCCGCTGTCGATGAGCAATTTCGCCGGCAAGACCGTGCTCTTGAATGTCTGGGCGACATGGTGCGTGCCGTGCCGCGAGGAAATGCCGGCACTGAATGCGCTTGAGAAGAGCGTCGGCAGCGACAAGTTCGAAGTGGTCGCCGTCAATATCGATACCGGCGACGATGAAAAGACCAAAGCCTTTCGTGCGGAATATGCGATCGACAAGCTCGGCTACTACCGCGACAACACCATGGGCGTGTTCAATGCGCTGAAGAAACAGGGTCTGGCCTTCGGCCTGCCGGTGACGCTGCTCATCGACGACAAGGGCTGCCTGCTGTCAGCGATGAACGGTCCGGCGGCCTGGGACAGCGAGGATGCGAAGAACCTGGTGAAGGCGGCGGCGGGGATTTGATTTTCCTCCTTCTCCCCTCGCGGGAGAAGGTGTTTTATCGAGTCGGAACGGGCGTTTCGCCGCGGTAGTCGTAGAAGCCGCGGCCGGATTTGCGGCCGAGCCACCCGGCCTCGACATATTTTACCAAGAGCGGGCAGGGGCGATACTTGGAGTCGGCGAGCCCATCATGCAGCACCTGCATGATCGAAAGGCAGGTGTCGAGGCCGATGAAGTCGGCAAGCTGCAGCGGGCCTATCGGATGGTTGGCGCCCAGCCGCATGGCGGTGTCGATGGCATCGACGGTGCCGACGCCTTCATAGAGCGTATAGATCGCCTCGTTGATCATCGGCAGCAGAATGCGATTGACGATGAAGGCGGGGAAATCCTCGGCGACGGTGATCGTCTTTTCCAGCGAAGAAACATAGTCCTTGGCGGTGGAGAAGGTCGATTCGTCGGTAGCGATACCGCGCACCAGTTCCACCAGCTTCATGACCGGAACCGGATTCATGAAGTGGATGCCCATGAAGCGCTCGGGACGGTCGGTGGCGGAGGCAAGGCGGGTGATCGACAGTGACGAGGTATTCGTTGCGAGCAGCGCTTCGGGCTTCAGCACCGGACATACCTGCGCATAGATCTTGCGCTTGACGCTTTCGTCTTCCGTCGCAGCCTCAATGGCGAGATCGACCTGAGCGAGATCGTTGAGATCGGCGGAGCCGGTGATGCGGGCAAGGGCTGCCTTGCGTTCCTCGTCGGTCGTCTTGCCGGACGCGACCTGGCGGGCGAGGTTGCCGTTGATGGTGGCTAGCCCGCTTTCGATGCGGTCCTGCGCGAGATCGTAGATGTGAACCTTGTAGCCGGCCATGGCGGACACATGGGCAATGCCGCAGCCCATCTGGCCCGCGCCGATAATACCGATCGTCTTCAGCGAACTCATTGCCAACTCCCCGGCGCGCTCCTGGCGATGCGCTATGCTTTTAACTCAAATTTGCCGGGCCATTTCTAGCCCGGCAAAGATTGATAGACCTATAAGAGACGATTTTCCAGTCTCTCGCAACTGCGAGAAGGCCGGTGGGTGCGATCAAAGCGCCTTCTGGAGTTCCGGCAGTGCCTCGAAGAGGTCGGCGACGAGGCCGTAGTCGGCGATCTGGAAGATCGGGGCTTCCTCGTCCTTGTTGATGGCGACGATGACCTTCGAATCCTTCATGCCGGCCAGATGCTGGATGGCACCGGAAATGCCGCAGGCGATATAGAGCTGCGGTGCGACCACCTTGCCGGTCTGGCCGACCTGCCAGTCGTTCGGGGCATAGCCGGCATCGACGGCAGCGCGGGAGGCGCCGACGGCAGCACCGAGCTTGTCGGCAACCGGCAGGATGACTTCGCGGAACTTCTCGGCAGAGCCGAGTGCACGGCCGCCCGAGATGATGATCTTGGCCGAGGTTAGCTCCGGACGATCCGAGCTCGACAGCGCATCGCCGACGAAGGTGGACAGCGCTGGATCAGCAGCGGCAGAGACCGTCTCGATCGCGGCCGAACCCCCTTCGGCAGCGGACGCGAAGGAAGCCGTGCGCACGGTGATGACCTTCTTGGCGTCGGTCGACTGCACCGTCTGGATGGCATTGCCGGCGTAGATCGGCCGCTTGAAGGTGTCTGCGGAGACCACTTCGATGATTTCGGAGACCTGGGCGACATCAAGCAGGGCGGCAACGCGCGGCAGCACGTTCTTGCCGACCGAGGTTGCGGCGCCGATGATCACGTCGTAGGAGCCGGAAAGCGATACGATGAGGGCTGCCAGCGGTTCTGCGAGATTGTTGGCGAGACTTGCATCCTCGGCAACCAGCACCTTCGAGACACCGGCAAGCTTGGCCGCCTGCTCGGCTGCAGCCTGGGCGCCAGCGCCGGCGACCAGTACGTGAATGTCGCCGCCAATCTTTGCGGCCGCCGTCAGCGCCTTGGCGGTCTGATCGGAGAGGTGGGCATTGTCGTGATCAGCCAGAAGAAGAATGGCCATATGTCTAACTCCTCGTTCGGACTGGGTTACAGGACGCCGGCTTCGGTCTTGAGCTTTTCGACCAGCTCGGCAACCGAGCCGACCTTGACGCCCGCCTTGCGGCCGCCGGGCTCTTCCGTCTTCAACACCTTCAGCCGCGGCTCGGTCGAGACGCCGAAATCGGCCGGGCTCTTCTTGTCGAGCGGCTTCTTCTTGGCCTTCATGATGTTCGGCAGCGAGGCGTAGCGCGGCTCGTTCAGGCGCAGGTCTGACGTGACGACGGCCGGCAGCTTGACCTCGATCGTCTGCAGGCCGCCATCGACTTCGCGGGTCACCTTGGCGCTTCCCTCACCGATCTCGATCTTCGAGGCGAAGGTGGCCTGGGCGGCGCCCAACAAGGCTGCCAGCATCTGGCCGGTCTGGTTCGAGTCGTCGTCGATCGCCTGCTTACCGACGATGATGAGGCCCGGCTGCTCGGCGTCGGCGACGCCCTTCAGGATCTTGGCGACGGCGAGCGGCTCCACCGCATCGTCGGTCTCGACGAGGATGGCGCGATCCGCGCCCATGGCGAGCGCCGTGCGCAATGTCTCCTCGGCCTTGGCAGGTCCGATCGATACGACCACCACTTCCTCGGCCTTGCCGGCTTCCTTCAGGCGTAGCGCCTCTTCGACCGAAATCTCGTCGAACGGGTTCATCGACATCTTCACGTTCGAAAGCTCAACGCCGGAACCATCCGGCTTCACGCGAATCTTGACGTTATAGTCAACAACCCGCTTGACGGGGACGAGAATCTTCATGGAATCCTTCCTTCAACATGACCGCCCGAGAACATGCGCTGTTTAGCGCCATTCCATTTGTCGAATGGCGACATGGATACGCGTTTTTTTCCCAATTACAACGCTTCCAGGCCGCTGAGAGACGAATTGCTTGAAAGGCATAAATAACGTTTACGTCAACGTCAATATATGTGCCCTTGCGATTGGCATGTGCCGCTATCGATTCTTGCCGGGAACCCAGAGCACATCGCCTCGGCCCTTATCGTTCGCGTAGCGCGCCGCAACGAAAAGCAAATCGGAGAGCCGGTTGACGTATTTCAGCGCCGCCGGGCTGACGCGTTCGCCTTGCTCACGCGACAGTGCCACCATCAGTCGCTCGGCACGTCTGGCAATGGTGCGGGCGAGGTGCAGATGGGCAGATGCGGCGCTTCCGGCCGGCAGAACGAAGGATTTCAACGGCTCGAGATCGGCATTGAGCAAATCGATATCATGTTCCAGGCGTTCGACCTGGTGGTCGGTGATGCGCAAGGGTTCATAGGGTAGGGGCTCGTCCGTTTCGGGCGTCGAAAGATCGGCGCCCAGATCGAAGAGATCGTTCTGGATGCGCATCAGCATCGCGTCGATCTCGGGCATGTCACCCATGTGCAGCCGGGCAACGCCGATGGCGGAATTGGCTTCATCGACCGTGCCATAGCTTTCGACGCGCAGATCGTGCTTCAGCCGCCTGGGACCTGCGGCAAGGCCCGTCGTGCCATCGTCGCCGGTCTTGGTATAGATCTTGTTGAGCTTGACCATCGTGTTCCTGTGGTTAGAGCATTTCGCTTTTCTTGGGATCGCGAAATGCTCTAACCCTTTGTTTTACTTAATTCCGGACGGAAAACCGCTTCGCACTTTTCCTAGAATAGCTTTCGAGCATGGTGCCGAAAAGTGTGAGCGGTTTCAGATTTTAGGTCGAACAGACCTAAAATCATCCGGCTCTAGGCCGGGCGGCCGCCGCCGGTCAGCCAGAGCGTCAGCATGATCAGGATCACCGCCACTGCCTGCAGCAACACACGCAGCTGCATCAGCCGGTTCGAAAGGTTCGGGTTGTCGCCTTTCATCATGTTCAGCAGGCCGCGAACAAGAACGATCGCGACAAGTCCCATGACAATGATGGCGGCAACATAAGTAACGGTAGACATGGCTCCTCCATCCTTGTCTGCTTTTAAGCACTCTCAAGCGGAAAAGGCGCTTTGCCCTTTCGTGGGATTGCTCTAATCCAGCCGGCGCATCAGACGATAGAAAAGGTTAGCCGGCAATAGCCTTTTCAAGAGCACGCCCTGCTTGGCCGGTGTCGTTACCAGATAGTGCGGGCGCGGATTTCTAACGTTCAAAGCTGATTTTAGCACATCATAGACCGCTTCCGGGCCTAATTTATGTTTACTGATCGGGCCTGATCCATCAAGCCGCCTGAGCTGCCTGCGGTATTCCACCACATGGAGAGAACCTGCGAGGTCGATGTGCTCGTTGATCTTGGCGAGTGCATTGGCGGTAAACCGCGTCGCGATCGGGCCGGGTTCGATCAGGCTGACATGGATGCCGCTGTCCTGCAGTTCCATTCTGAGCGTGATCGTCAGCCCTTCGAGCGCAAATTTCGAGGCCGTGTAAGCGCCGCGGAAACGGTAGGGGATGAGTCCCAGAATGGAGGAGCAATTGACGATGCGGCCATGGTCCTGTTTGCGCATTAGCGGCAGGATCTGGCGCGTCAGCTCGTGCCAGCCGAAGAAGTTGGTTTCGAACTGTTCGCGCAGCACATCGGTCGTCAGGTCCTCGACGGCGCCCGGCTGCCCGTAGGCGCCATTGTTGAAGAGGGCATCGATGCGGTCGCCTGTGCGCTCGCGTAGTGTCGCCACCGTCGCGGAAATGGTCTCAGGCTTTGTGTAGTCAAGGAGTAGCGCTTCGATGCCGTCGGCTTCGAGCGAAGCGAGATCTTCCTGTTTACGCACGGTTGCAAATACGCGCCATCCGTCGGCCTTCAGTGCCCGCGCGCAATAAGCGCCGATGCCGGAGGAGCAACCAGTGACGAGTATCGTGCGTTGTTCCGTCATGGGAAGATGATTCCTGTACAAACCGAAACTCGTTTCCCATATTCAGGAACCCGATACAATCGACAACCGGCGGTATCGGCCGGGATGAATGTCGACGCCGAGCGGAGATGGAATGCCGACAGCCCTGCGGACGATTTACAAGGTGATCTACGACGCAGTGTTCCATTTCGTCGAGGATGACGGGTTTGCCATGGCAAGCCATGTGGCGCTGTCGACGCTGCTGGCGGTTTTTCCCTTCCTGATCTTCGGCACGGCGCTCGCGAGCTTTCTCGGCGCCAGCCAGTTTTCGTCGACGGCCGTGCATCTGATCTTCGATACCTGGCCGGAGGCGATCGCCAAGCCGCTCGCCGATCAGGTCGTGCAGGTGCTGACCATTCCGCGCGGCGGGCTTTTGACGATTTCCGTGCTTGCTGCCGCCTATTTCGCGTCGAACGGCGTCGAGGCGCTGCGCATATCGCTGAACCGCGCCTATCGCGTGCCTGAGACACGGCCGTGGTATTTCAACCGTCTCGCCAGCCTCGGCTATGTGCTGATCGCGGTGCTGATCTTCGCCATTCTCAGCATCCTGCTTGTCGCCGTGCCGCTCGCGCTCAATTACACCAGGCAGTGGCTGCCCAAGCTCGCCGATATCCTCGACATCGTCTTCAGCTGGCGGATCTACGGCACGATCTTTCTGCTGCTGGCGGGCCTGATGATCCTGCATCTGTGGCTAGCGGCCGGGCGCAGGCGGGTGTTCGACGTGATTCCCGGCGTGATCCTGACGCTGGTCTTCTGGTCGATCGGCGCAGTGCTCTTTGCTTATTATCTCTCGACCTTCGCCAACTATACCGCCACCTATGCCGGTCTGGCGTCCGTGATGATCGTGCTGATTTTTCTCTATATGCTCGCCGTGATCTTCATCATGGGGGCGGAGGTCAATGCGGCGCTGATGAAATTCCGCGTGCGGCGGCTGCTGTTCGGCAAGGTGGCGAGCCGCGCGGCCGCCGAGGTAGCTTCGGAAAAGATGCTCTCTGAACCACGGGCCGAACCAGGAGCAAAATCAGAGGCCGATGCGGCGGCGAAGCTCCGCCGGTGAGAGGCCCCGCCGGCGCCATTCGGCAATGCCGGTATCGCCCATGGTTTTGGAGAGCTTTTTGCCGTCCTCTCCGAGGATGAGGCGGTGATGATGATAGAGCGGCTCCGGCAGGCCGAGCAGCGTCTGCAGCAGGCGGTGGATCGACGTAGCATGGAAGAGGTCAAGCCCGCGCACCACATGGGTGATGCCTTGCACGGCATCGTCGACCACAACGGAAAGATGGTAACTGGAGGGCGCATCGGAACGCGATAGCACGACATCGCCCCAGGCGGCGGGATCGGCGGGGATTGTGCCCGTTTCGCCATCGCCGCTCTCCTGCCAGTGGAGCTCTCCACCTGCCGCCGCCAGCGTCTTTTCCATGTCGAGACGCCAGGCATGTTTCATGCCCGATGCCAGCAGGCGCTGCCGCTCGGCATCGCTGCGTTCGCGATCGTCGGGCGGATAGAGCGGCGTGCCGTCCGGGTCGCGCGGCCATGATTTGCCATCCGCCTCGAAAGCGGCGACGCGCGATTTGACCTCGCCGCGGGTCAGGAAGGCGGGATAAACGAGGCCGCGTGCGATAAGTGTCTGCAGGGCTTGCTGATAGGCCGGAAAGTGCTCGGACTGCCGGCGCACCGGCTGCTGCCAGCGGAGGCCGAGCCAGGAGAGATCTCTATAGATGCCCTCTTCGAAATCGGGTGTGCAGCGCGCCTGATCTATGTCTTCGATACGCAGCAGGAAATCGCCGCCGGCTTCCGCCGCCATGTCGTGATTGAGGATAGCCGACAGCGCATGGCCGAGATGCAGCGGGCCGTTCGGGCTCGGGGCAAAACGGAATTTCGGCTTTTGACGGGGAATCTCGATCATGCTTTCTTCTGCCACGAATTTTAACCGGGGACTACGAGACGTCATGCAGATCATTCGCGACGAGCGCGATATCGAACGGGGGCTTGCTGCCCTGCTGGAACTCGATCCGCGCCTGCGGCCCGTTGCCGCAGAGGCGGGCACCTTGCCGCTGCGCCTGCGCGAACCGGGCTTCGAAGGGCTTGCCCATATCATCGTCTCGCAGGTCGTCTCGCGCGCCAGCGCCGATGCGATCTGGGGGAAGATGATTGCCGGGATGGGGCAGGTGACCGCTGAGGGCTATGCCGACCTCGAGCCGGAGGCATGGCGAACCTTCGGCCTATCGCGAATCAAGCACGACACATTGGCCCGCGTGGCGGATGCCGTTGCCGGCAGCAGCCTCGATCTCCATGCGCTCAGCGCCGAATCACCTGAAAAGGCGCTTGCCGAACTGACATCGATCAAGGGAATCGGCCCCTGGACGGCGGAAGTCTATCTGATGTTCTGCGGCGGTCACGCAGATGTGTTTCCGGCCGGCGACGTGGCGCTGCAGGCGGCCGTCGGCATGGCTTTCGGCCATGAAGTCAGGCCCTTGGCCAAGGCAGTTGCCCGGGAAGCCGCGGTTTGGACGCCCTGGCGCTCGGTCGCGGCCCGACTCTTCTGGGCCTATTATGCCGTGAAAACACGCCGGGATGCGCTGCCTATCGTTTAATCGGCCGTCTCCCTGAAATTGCCTTTATGCACTGAATTTATTGGACTTCACAATCCTGTAACAACCGGCCTAATATACAGGTGCAGATGCCGAATCGATCAGGAGGGTTCCTTGACGATTGCAGTTTCCCCGCAGTCCTTGCCGGCGCTCGTGCTGAACGCTGACTATAGACCGCTGAGTTACTATCCCTTGTCGCTCTGGTCCTGGCAGGACGCGATCAAGGCGGTTTTTCTTGACCGTGTGAACATCATCGCAGAATACGATCAGTGCGTGTCCTCACCGAGCTTCTCGATGCGGCTGCCGAGCGTCGTATGCCTGAAGACATATGTGCAGCCGTCCCGCAATCCCGCCTTCACCCGCTTCAACGTCTTCCTGCGCGACAAGTTCGAATGCCAGTATTGCGGCTCCCATGACGACCTGACCTTCGACCATGTCATCCCGCGCGCCCATGGCGGCGAGACGACCTGGGAGAACGTCGTGGCCGCCTGTTCGCCGTGCAATCTGCGCAAAGGCAGCAAGCTGCCGAAGCAGGCCGGCATGTTTCCGGCGCAGAAACCATATCAGCCGACTGTGCAGGACCTGCACAATAACGGCCGCCTGTTCCCGCCGAACTACCTGCACGACAGCTGGCTCGACTATCTCTACTGGGATTCGGAACTGCAGCCATAGCGGTCGTATTGGCGACTGTGCTCGAGGAGGGTGCGGCACCCCCTCTGTCGCTTTCGCGACATCTCCCCCACAAGGGGGGAGATCGGTAACTTGCGATACCCTCCCGACCTACATCGACATCGTATCAGCTGTCGTTGAGCTTATCTTAATTCTCAAAGGTGCGGCATACTCCCACCAATCTCCCCCTTGTGGGGGAGATGTCACGAAGTGACAGAGGGGGGTATCAGAGCCGCGACATACGAGAGATCACCGCCGCTCGCCCAAAGATTCAACCCGCCTTCTTCGCCCCTACAAAAGCAATAGCCGCCAGTATCACGCTTGCGATTACATTCCAGCCGGCCATGGATAGGCCGAGGATGCGCAGCGCCGCTTCCGTGCAGGACGGCCCCTTGATGGTGTTCAGCTGGCCGAGCAGGTCGCCGGCATTCTGCGTGACGCTGCTTGCTGTCGTCGAGCAGGTGGTCGGGCCTTCCCAGAAGTGCCATTCGACGCCGGCGTGATAGACGCCGATGCCGCCGCCGACCACCATCATCAGGCCGGCGATGATGAGGAGCCCGCGGGTGATCCAGGAGGGCAGGCCGGCAACTGCCGTCAGCACGGCGATGATGGCGACCGGGATGCCGTAGTAATAGGGTTGGCGCTGCTCCAGGCAGAGCGCGCAGGGGATATAGCCGCCAATATACTGAAAGCCGAGTGCCGAGCCGATAACGACGATCATGCCGATCGTCAGCAGGGCGCCATAGCCGAGGCCGGCGCGGGAGGAAGGCGAAGTCGTGGACATGCGTTGGGGGCTCCTTGGTCAACTCGCCAGGGCAAAGTGGAAGACGGCATAGAGGGCGATGAGAACGGCGGCGGCGATCATGGTGATCTGCCCGAGGCGCTTCTCGATGAAATGGCGGATAGATTCGCCATAGCGGCGCAAAAGGAAGGCCAGGAAGAAGAAGCGGGCGCCACGGGCGACGATGGCGGAGACGATGAACAGGCCGAGATCGATATGCGCGACGCCGGAGAGGATCGTCACCACCTTGATCGGCGGCAGATGCGCCAGGCCTGATGTGACCAGCAGGAGCAGGATCCATTCATAGGTGACGCCGGCGCTCATCTGGTTGAAGGCGTCAAGCTTGCCGTAGAATTCGAGGATCGGCTTGGCAATGGTCTCGAAGGCGTAATAGCCGAGCGCCCAGCCGGCAATGCCGCCAAGCACGGAGGCAACCGTCGCCGTCAGCGCATAGCGCCAGGCGCGCTCAGGCTTCGCCAGCGACATCGGCAGGAAAAGTACGTCGGCCGGAACGAGAAAGATCGAGCTTTCGACGAAGGCGATAACGGCCAACCAGATTTCCGCCGATTTGCGGCCGGCAAGCGACATGGTCCAGTCGTAAAGTCTACGAAGCATGAGGGCCCCTTTTTGCTGCGTTGCAAACCTTTAGGGGGCAGGATTATGGCTGTAAATGGTCGGGGACTGACGGAAGTGGCGGAAAGGCAAAATTTTTCGTGATGGTGTGGGGTGATGTGGCGATGTCGAAGCCGTCACCAGACCTTCTCAGTAATATTCAACTCGCGTTTCGTTCAGGACGACGCGGATCACGCGATAAGCATAGAGGAAGCTGGCAAGGCCAAGGGTCACGATAATCAGAAGGACCCAGAGAACTACATGTCCTATCGAGTGACCGATATTGAAGGTGCAATTGAGGCGGCCGACGGGGCGGCCGGAGCCATCCAGCAGCTCGGTTTTGTTCAATACGGCGCGGTTGAGGTAGTAGGGGAAGACGATCAGTGCGAGGCCGAGCGTCACGATCGTCAATATGATCCAGAGAATCACGCTGCCGATCGATTCAGCCACGCTGAACGAGCATTTGAGCCGACCGATGCGGTGGAAATGGTGGCAATCTCAGACAATTTTTCGCCTTTTAAATTTTATGGTGACCAATATTTTGCTGGAAGAACAATTCGAACAGGATGCATCATTATTAATGATCGCGCAAAAGTAGCAATCAAGAGAAAATATTGATTAATGCACGAAAAACAATGGTCATGAGATTTTGTGGTGCCCCATGCCGGAGTCGAACCAGCACTTCTTTCGAAACTCGATTTTGAGTCGAGCGCGTCTACCAATTCCGCCAATGGGGCAACGGGGTACTGACGAGGCGGCTGTCTAGCATGTGATCGGCTCGGCGCGCAAGCCGGGTGCGGCAGATATTGCGAGCGTTTCCGCAGGGTTGCGGTTTGGCCCATGGCGCTGGTGCGCGCCATGGGCTTTTTGCCGTTTGAGGCTCAGTGAGCCATGGCCGGGCCTTTGCTGGTGGAGCCGGATTTTTGCAGGGTGATTGCCAGGATTGCGGCGAGCAGGCAGAAGGCGCCGGCGACGAAGAAGGCGGGCAGGTAGGTGTTGAGTTCGGTGCGGGTGAGGCCAGCGCCATAGGCGGCGGTGGCGGCACCGAGCTGGTGGCCGGCGAAGACCCAGCCGAAGACGAGGCCGGCCTTCTCGCGGCCGAAGCGGTCGGCGGCGATCTTGACGGTCGGCGGTACGGTGGCGATCCAGTCGAGGCCATAAAAAACGGCGAAGATCGACAGGCCGTAGAAGGTGAAATCGCTGAAGGGCAGATAGACCAGCGACAGGCCGCGCAGGCCGTAATACCAGAAAAGCAGCCAGCGATTGTCGAAACGGTCGGAGAGCCAGCCGGAGCCGATCGTGCCGAAGAAATCGAAGATGCCCATGACGGCGAGTACGCTGGCGGCCGCGACAGGCACGATGCCGAAATCGCCGCAGAGGGTGACGAAATGCGTCTGTATCAGGCCGTTGGTCGACAGGCCGCAGATGAAGAAGGTGGCGAACAGGATCCAGAAGGTCGAGGTGGTGGACACTTCCCGCAGGATCGCGATCGGCGACGCAAGTGCTGCCTTCAGGTTCCTGGTGGCCGCCGGCGGGGGCGTGATGTGGACCTCGCCGACCAGCGGCAGATTGACGTCCGAGGGACGGTCGCGCATCAAAAGCAGCACGATGAAGGCGGCGACGACGATCATGCCGCAGACGAAGAGCACGGTGGTGCGCCAGCCGTAGCGCGTCGTCAGCTCCGCCATCAGCGGCAGGAAGACCAGCTGTCCTGTGGCTGAGCTTGCCGAAAGCATGCCGATGACGAGGCCGCGATGCTTGGTGAACCAGCGCGTCGAGACTGTCGCCGCCAGCACCATGGCGGTGAGGCCGGTGCCGAAGCCGATGATGATGCCCCAGCACAAAAGCAGTTGCCAGACCTGCGTCATATAGAGCGAGCCGATGAAGCCGACGCATATGGTGCCTAGCGCGAAGACGATGACCTTACGCACGCCGAAATGGTTCATGAAGGCGGCAGCGAAAGGACCCATCAGGCCGAACAGCACCAACCGGACGGCAAGCGCGGAGGAAATCGAGGAAGTGCTCCAGCCGAACTCGTCCTCTAGCGGCTTGATGAGCACGCCGGGCGCGCCCATGGCGCCGGCCGTGACCAGCATGGTGAGAAAGGTGGCGGCGACGACGACCCATCCGTAATGGATGTTGCGCCGGGCGAGCGTCGAGGCAAGGGTAGTGGAAACCATGAGCTGCGTTCCAATCAGGTTGGCTATCGTGCCGTCAGGCCGGACTTGCGAAAACGCCGGATCGCGGACAGTCGGGGGTACCGTACCACGTCTAGCGCCCTGCCGTTCTCCAGGCTTGAACGTTTGTGCAAAGGCATTTACATGATTGTTATCATATTTGTTGCGTATTGATGATGGCCATCATATAAATTGTCAATACAGATTTATTGATGCTCTGATGGAGTTTTTTGATGAGAGTGAGCCGGGAGAAATTCGCCGAGAATCGCGAGAAGATCCTTGCCGTGGCAGGCGAGCTCTTTCGCGAGAAGGGTTTCGACGGCATCGGCGTCGCCGAGATCATGAAGGCGGCCGGGCTGACGCATGGCGGTTTCTACGGCCATTTCGATTCGAAGGACGAGCTTGCCTGCGAGGCGAGCAAGGCGTTGGTGGCCCGCTCGCTGGAGCGCTGGAAAGAGGTCGCGGCAAGCTCGCCCGACCAGCCGCTGAAAGCGCTGCTTGCCCATTATCTCTCGCATCGCAACGTTGTGGAACATGCGACCGGCTGCGTCTTCGCGGCGCTGACGCAGGAGGTCAGCCGCCATGGCCCCAAGATGCAATCCACCTTCACCGGCGGCCTGATGGGGCTGGTCGAGGTGCTGGAAGAGATCGTTCCCGGCGAAACGCCGGAGGATCGCCGGCGCAGGGCCTTTGCCAGCCTCTCGGCCATGGTCGGTGCCGTTATTCTGGCGCGCGCAATGGATAGCGCTGAGCTGTCGCAGGAATTCCTGTCGGCGACCCGGCAGGAGCTGTCGCCGCCGCCGGGTAACGAAAACAGCTGATCTAGTCGCGGAAGGCGAGCAGCCCGTTCGCCTCGACGACCTCCCTGAATTTGCCGTCGGGCGCGACCGCCAGCAGCTCGGCGCGCAGAGCCGCCTCGAAATCGGCTGCCTTGTGGCCGAGTGCCTGCGGCGAGGTCGACGACATCGAGAAGATGCGGCCGACGATCTCTTCGATATCCCTTGTATATTCCGAGATGATGCCGATCCGTTCGAGATTGCGGAAGGGGGAGGCGAGCAGCATGGCTTCATGCGGCGCCCATTCCTTGCTCCGGCGCATCTGCCGTTCCGCGCTACGCTCGGGTGAATAGGTTTCCATCAGTGGTTCTAGGATGCCGCGCCAGTTCGGCTCCGCCAGAATGCCTTTATCGTGGAAGAGCACGACGGCGCCGCCCGGCTCGATGAGCTTATCAAGTGCTTGAAGCGTTGCCGGCCTGTCCATCCAGTGGAACGAGCGGCCCATGACGCAGAGGTGCAGCCTGCCGATATCAGGGTCGAGATCGTAGGAAGACCCTTGCCGGATGTTGATATCGACGCCGGCCGTCTTCGCACCGAGCGCGGCTTCGGCAAGCATTTCCGGCTCGGGGTCCATGGCGGTGACGGCGGCAGCCTGCAGCCGCGCAAAGGCGATGCCGAGCTGGCCGGGACCGCAGCCGAGATCGAGCACATGATCGCCGGGCTTGAGGCCGCTACGCTCGGCAATGCGGGTAATCAGCCTGTCCGGATAGGGGATGCGATAGCGCAGGTAATAAGCCGCGGTCGACTGAAAGCGCCGCGCCTCGAAGGGAACTGTGATCATTGGATATCATCCTCGGGGAAAGGAACCACCACCTGTTAAGCCTCAACTATGACCTGCTCGTGAAGTCACTTTTGCGCGATTTGCCGTATGGTCAATCGACTTCAGAGGGTGTGAGGGCCCCCTCACCCTAGCCCTCTCCCCGCTCGCGGGGAGAGGGGACGATCGAGCAAAACACTGGCGGTCACCGTACGGACGGAACTTGGATTCGGCAGGAAAACACCCTCTCCCCGCAAGCGGGGAGAGGGTCGGGGTGAGGGGCCAGGCAAGCTGGCGCGGCATCACCAGCGTAACCTGATCAGCCGCAAAATCCGCGATCACTTAAATCCAGCAACCCCATGCGGAACGTAGGGGCTTTCCAGCGCTTCGATTTCCTCTGGCGTCAATTTGACCTCCAGCGACGCCACGGCATCGGTGATGTGGCCGGGCTTGGAGGCGCCGATGATCGGGGCGGTGACGGCGCTTTTCTGCAGGATCCAGGCGGTCGCGACCTGCGCGCGCGGGATGCCGCGCGCCTTGGCGATCGTGCCGACGGCATCGACGATCTTGCGGTCGGCTTCGAGCGCCTGTGTATAGAGCGTCTTGCCGAATTCGTCGGACTCGGTGCGGGCCGTCGCCTCGTCCCAATCGCGGGTAAGCCGGCCGCGGGCGAGCGGGCTCCAGGGGATGACGGCGATCTTCTGATCTTCGCAGAAGGGCAGCATCTCGCGCTCTTCCTCGCGGTAGAGCAGGTTCAGGTGGTCCTGCATGCTGACGAACTCCGTCCAGCCGTTGAGGCGGGAAGTATAAATCGCCTTCGCGAATTGCCAGGCATACATGGAGGAGGCGCCGATGTAGCGGGCCTTGCCGGCCTTGACGACATCATGAAGCGCTTCCAGCGTTTCCTCGATCGGCGTCGTATAGTCCCAGCGGTGGATCTGGTAGAGATCGACGTAATCGGTGCCGAGGCGGCGCAGGCTGTTGTCGATCTCGTCGAAAATCGCCTTGCGCGACAGGCCGGCGCCATTCGGACCGGGGCGCATGCGGTTGAAGACCTTTGTGGCCAGCACGATATCGTCGCGCTTGGCGAAATCCTTGATGGCGCGACCGACGATCTCTTCCGACGAGCCGTTGGAGTAGGTGTTGGCCGTATCGAGGAAGTTGATGCCGGCCTCGATCGCCTGCCGCAGCAGCGGGCGACTCTCGTCCTCTTTCAGCGACCAAGCATGCGTGCCTTTGTTGGGGTCGCCATAGGTCATGCAACCCAGGCAGATGCGTGAGACTTCAAGGCCGGTCCTGCCGAGCTTTACGTATTCCATCGCTATTCTCCGTCCATTCGATTATTCGGCGCAATGAGGACCACCGCCGGAAGAGCGGTGGAATATGTGCGTCGCGAAAGCAAATCGGCGGGCAAGATCGTCGCCGGACGACGCATCAGTTCGTGAAGAGCTTCGAAGTATTCTTCAATAAATAAGGCAATTCGTCCGGCAGAGAAGACGGCGATTTCAAATGTTTCCTTGAACCCCACGGGCGACAAGTGTTAGCTGCACCGCACAATTTTCTGGAACTGCGCATGAAATTGCCCCCGCGTGATACTTATGAAGCCCTCTATCGCGACTTTCGCTGGGAGATTCCGGCGAGATTCAACATGGGACATGCTGTTTGCGATGCCTGGGCCGAACGCGAGCCCGACCGGATCTGCCTTCAGCATTTCAATCCGGACGGCAATCACTTTTCCATGACCTATGGTGAGTTGCGCGATCGTTCCGCCTCCTTTGCCAACGCGCTTGTTTCGCTCCGCGTGCAAGCGGGAGACCGGGTGGCGCTGCTATTGCCGCAGGGTTTCGAGACGGTCGTCGCGCATGTGGCGATCTACAAGATGGGGGCGATCGCCCTGCCGCTGGCCTTGCTGTTCGGCGCCGAGGCGCTGGAATATCGGCTGAAGACATCAGGTGCGTCGGCAATCGTCACCAATCAGTTCGGTCTCGAGCGGCTGCGTCCGATCCGGGACAGGCTGCCGGAACTGGCGCAGGTGATCAGCATCGATGGTGCTGAGGAGGGCGCTGCAGGCTTTGCCGATCTGGAGGCCGCGCACCTGCCGCTGTTCGAGGTGGTGGATACTGGTCCGGACGATCCGGCTCTGATGATCTTCACCTCGGGCACGACCGGGCCGCCCAAGGGCGCGCTGCATGGCCATCGCGTGTTGCCCGGACATATTCCGGGCATGCAATTCGCCCATGAAGGCTTTCCCAAGGCCGACGACCGGCTCTGGACGCCGTCGGACTGGGCCTGGGCCGGCGGTCTCCTGAATGCTCTGTTGCCGAGCCTGATGCTTGGCGTTCCCGTCGTTTCCTCGCCGGCGCAGAAATTCGATCCGCATATGGCCTTCCGCATCATGGCCGAGATGGAGGTGCGCAATGCCTTCATCCCGCCGACGGCGCTGCGCTTGCTGAAGGCTGTCGACAGTCCGCGGGCGCATTATGATCTCAAGCTTCGCACCATCGGTTCGGCCGGCGAGGCGCTCGGCCGCGAAACCTTTGAATGGGCGCGATCCGCGCTTGGTGTCAGCGTCAACGAATTCTTCGGCCAGACGGAATGCAATTTCGTGCTCTCCTCCAGTGAAGCCTTTGGCGTCAGCCGTGCAGGCGCAACCGGCAAGCCTGTTCCTGGCCATCGCGTCGCGATCGTCGATGCCAAGGGTATCGAGGTTCCCGTAGGCGAGAGCGGGCAAATTGCCATCAAGCGGCCCGATCCGGTGATGTTTCTCGGCTATTGGCGGAACGAGGCGGCGACGGAGGCGAAATTCGCCAATGACTGGCTGCTGACCGGCGATATCGGCCGGCAGGACGCGGATGGCTATATTTCCTTCGTCGGCCGCGATGACGATGTCATCACATCGTCGGGCTACCGCATCGGGCCGAGCGAGATCGAGGATTGCCTCGGCGGCCATCCGGCCGTGCAGCTTGCTGCGGCGGTGGGAAAGCCGGATGCGGTCCGAACGGAAATCGTCAAGGCCTATGTCGTCCTCGTGCCCGGTCGCGAGCCGAGTGACAAACTGGCGATCGAGATCCGAGAATGGGTCAAGACGCGGCTTTCCATGCACGAATATCCGCGCGAGATCGAATTCGTCGACGCTCTGCCACTGACGACCTCGGGCAAGGTGATTCGTCGCCTGCTGCGCGAGCGGGCGATCGCCGAAACTCGCGGTTCTAGCGCTTCGTAAGCGACAGGATCTTTTCTCGCAGCAGCTTCGCCATGTTGCGGGTGCTGCGATACATGTGCAGCTGGGTGGTGACCTGACGGACGTCGCGGTCGCCGTTCGGGGTCAGGCCGATGATGAGCGTGCCCATGTCCTCGCGCTCGTGCCAGAAGCGGCTCATGATCGGATGATCGGGTACGGCGCAGGAATCGGAGCGGACGACGTTGGCGTCGTCGAGATGCCATTCCGTCAGTTCGCCCATCAAGAGCTTGCCTGGCGAATAGCGGGCATAGGTTTCGTCAAAGGCCGTCTTCCACGTATAGGCTTCGCCGCCCATGATCAACACGATCATCGAGGCGACGGCCTTGCCATTAAGATCGATTGAGTGAATGCGCACCGCGTCGATGGCGGCAAGGTTGGAAATCGCTTCGCGGGCAAAGGCGGCATGATGGCGATCGGTGACGAGCGCCGAGCGCTTCTTGCCCTTCCAGCCGCTTGCCTCCAGCGCCAGGAATTCTTCCATGCGCCCGTGAATATCGCGGGGCTGACGGGCGACGTTGTAGCTGACCTCGCCGTGGTTTTCCAAAAGTCGCCATTGGCGGCGCATTTCGCGCAAATGCGCGTTGGAAATCGTTCGCCTGAGATAGGTGAGCGCGTCGTCGTTGCTTTGGAGCATCGGGCGCTGGAATGGGTTGGCGATGGCGATCGGCAGGTTTCGGCCGATCGCAATGACCTTGGCCATCTGGACGAAACGGCCGTTGAGCCGGACATCCGGCAATACGAGCGTGGTCGGGAGATGCAGCTCCGGCCGGGAGAGTGCCTCGAAGAGGTTATCGAGCGTTTCGCCGGCATCCTCGGCGTCTAGCAGGGGCGTGCCGAGCGGGCCGAAGGAGTTCGACCAGACGCGGATGATCGACGGGCCGATGGCGAAGCCCGGCTTGTCGACCGTGAAGGGCATCAGCAGACGCATGCGGCTGCGCGTGCTGTTGATATCGCGCATCAGCGCCAGACGCACCTGCCGATCCTCAAGGCGTGGCATGGCGGGCGCCAGGAAGCGGCCCGAGAAGAAGACATTCGGCTCCATGGCGCGATTGGACAGGAAGTCCAGTTCGTCCTGCAGCTCATAGCCGAGCTTGCCGGGATAGAGGCAGAGTTCGCGTCCGGCGCGGCCGACCTCGACCCGGGCTTCCGCTTTCGGCGTTTCGAAATGCAGTGCTGCGAGCGTATGGGTCAGAGCGTTCACTTGGCTGTCGGTGGTTTCGGTGTAGGGGGGACGTGCCATGATCAGAAGACCCTCGTTGCCGATGACGCCGACGAACGCCGGAGGAGGGCGAATAGTTTGATGCCAAGCGCGCGGTGGACGGCCACGTGCAGGAGCAAGGCCTCGATTGCCATGGCAGTGGCGCCGGCAATCGCCGCTCCTTCGATGCCGAAATGCGGGATGAGCGTGACATTGAGCCCGACATTGGCAACGAGCGCTACAGCATAGAGATAGACGCAGAGCATCTGCTTGTCCGCCATGGTCAGGAGCACTTCGGCAGGGCCGACGAGCGCTCTCGCAAGAATGCCGGCAAGCAGGATCGCCATCACCATCTGTCCCTCCGTGAAGGCGGCGCCGAACAGCGAAAGCAGGAGCTGCCCCGCCGCCAGCACCACGAGGCCGAGGGCAAGTGCTGGAAAGAAGGACCAGCGTGTGGCCTCCGTGGCAAAGGCCGCGAGCTTGCTCCGGTCGCCTTCGGCAAGAATGGCGGCAAAGCGCGGTCCGATGGCCGCCCTGACGGCGAAGGAGACGAAGAGCACCAGGGCCATCGTTTTTGCCGCTGCGAAATAGACGGCGACTTCATCCGGATCGAGGAAAATGCCGACGACGATGACGTCCGAATTGGTGAGTAGGTAGCCCACGCCTTCGACCAGGAAGATCGGCAGGGCGACGGCTGTCCAGGCGCGGAATTCAGTGGCTTTCGGGCCGCTTGGATAATGGCGGCGCAGACGGAGCGTCACTGCGAGATATTGCAGCAGGACGCTGGTGAAAGCGCCGGCGAGAGCTGCGGCCATAGCGGTGACGGCATCACGCGGTGCGCCGGCGAGGATCGCGGCCACCATGAAGAGCAGGATCAGCGTCGGGCGGATGAGGAAGGTCGGGCTGAGCGCCATGACCGGCCAGTGCTTGGCGCGGGCCGTACCGTCCAGAACGTCTCCGAGCGAAATCATCGGCACGGCAATCAGGCCGAGGAAAACCGGCATGACGTAATAGTGCTCGATCATGCCGCGAAAGGCAAAAAGCAGGAGCGCCCCAATCAGCGCCAGCGTGCCCGAGACGGCAACCACGAACAGGCGTGCCGTCGTGTTCAGACCGCGAATGGCATCATGATTGCCGCTGGCATCATACTGCGGCAGGAAACGGATGATGGCCGTGGGGAAGCCCAGGCAGGCGAGATTGCCGAACAGGATCATCAGCACCCAGACGAAGACGAAAATGCCGTATTCGAACCGGCCCATCAGGCGAGCAAGAATGATCTGCGAGAGAAAGGCGAGCGCGGCGCCTGCAACGCGGATCGTGAAGGCGATCAGCGCCATGCGCTGCGACGCAGCTTTCTCGTCCTGAGCGGCAAGGAGGATGCTAATCTTGCGCAGATACGGTGATAGGGCGGCCCGCAAGGCGGACGGCAACATTCTTTCCGCTGTTTGAAAGACCGCCATGATCGATACGCAATACTTTAAGTATGATCCCAAACTCGCGTTAGTCTTGGCAGAGGAGAGTTAAGAATCGGTTCTTGCGACACGTAAAAGTGGCTTTGCCGAAATGGAGGGTTGCTTATCAAGCATGCCGGAAAGCAACCATGAGACGCAAGTTGCCCTTGGGCTGCTGCGCCATGCCGCTGCACAGGAAACGGGTGGCGACGGTTCGGTCGGTATGTAGAATCCAGGGTCTATCGGAGGAGGATTTCATGCTCACACTTCACGATTATTTGCCGTCGCAGAATGGCTGGAAGGCCAGGGTTCTGTTCGGATTGCTCGATATTCCCTACCAGACTCGCCTGGTGTCCATCTTCGAGGGTGAGGGGCGCACGGACGCCTTTCTCGATCTCAATCCGGCAGGCGGCATTCCCGTTCTCGAACTGGAGGATGGGCGAACGATAGCGGAATCGAACGCTATTCTCACCTATGTGGCCGAAGACACGCGGCTTCTTCCGGCGGATCGCTATCTGCACGCCAAGGTCATGCAATGGCTGTTCTTCGAGCAGTATCATGTCGAACCGGTCATCGGCACGCTGCGCTTCTGGACGCTGACGGGACGGCTCGAACTCAATGCCGTTATGGCGGAGGCCAAGCGCTTGGCCGGCCTTCGTGCCCTTGCCGCGCTTGAGCGCGGGCTGAAGAATACGCCATTTCTCGTCGGTGGCGAGTTTTCGATCGCGGACATAGCCGTTTACGCCTATGCCCATAAAGCGGCGGATTGCGGCTTCGATCTCGCTGATTACCCGGCGCTTACGGCCTGGTTCGATCGGGTGCTTGACGTCATCGGGCCAGGCTACCCGGTCCATCTCTACAGTGAGGATCCGCATTCCGCTATTTGAGCACGGTAGACGTGCTGGTGACGCTTGCCGGCTGCGCGTGTCGACGACAATTGCTGTGATCTGATCGTTGCAAACAAAAATGCCGCCCCAAAGGCGGCATTCTGTTCGTTGCTATCGGTTTGCGAGGCTTAGACCACTTCGCTGCTTTCGAAGGCGCCGTGGCAGTGCTTGTACTTCTTGCCGGAGCCGCAGGGGCAGGCCTCGTTACGGCCGACGCGGCCCCACGTCGCCGGATTGAGTGGATCGCGATTTTCCGGAGATATGAAGCTTTCGCTTGCAAGTGCGAACGGGGCGAATTCGTCCTCGCCGGTCGTCGCGTCGATATGACGGGCCTGCATCGGCGGTGTTTCCGGTTCGGCCGGCTGCTGCACCAGTTCAACGCGCGAAAGCTGGGCGGTCACGGCCTGGCGCAGATTGTTCAACAGCGCCTGGAACAGCTCGAAAGCTTCCGCCTTGTATTCCTGCAGCGGATCGCGCTGAGCATAGCCGCGGAAGCCGATGACCGAGCGGAGATGGTCGAGGTTGACGATGTGCTCGCGCCAGAGATTGTCCAGCGTCTGCAGCACGATGGAGCGCTCGACATAGGTCATGATCTCGGGGCCGAAGCGTTCGGCCTTTTCGGCCGCAGCCTTTTCGGCCGCTTCCGTCAGGCGGGCGCGGATATCGTCTTCAGCGATGCCTTCTTCCTTGACCCAGTCATGAATGGGCAGATCGAGATCGAAGAAGTTGGCAACAGCCGTCTTCAGGCCGTCAGCATCCCACTGTTCGGCATAGGCGCGCTCCGGAATATGTCTGGCGACGAGATCCTCGATGACGTCGTGGCGCATGTCGCCGACGAATTCGGAGAGGTCCTTCGATTCCATCAGTTCGACGCGCTGGTCGAAGATGACCTTGCGCTGATCGTTCAGCACGTCGTCGTACTTCAGAACGTTCTTGCGGATGTCGAAGTTGCGGGCCTCGACCTTCTTCTGAGCGCGTTCAACCGCCTTGTTGATCCAGGGGTGGACGATCGCTTCGCCTTCCTTGAGGCCGAGCTTCTGCAGCATGCCGTCCATGCGGTCGGAGCCGAAGATGCGCATCAGGTCGTCCTGGAGCGACAGGTAGAATTTCGAGCGGCCAGGGTCGCCCTGGCGGCCGGAACGGCCACGCAGCTGGTTGTCGATACGGCGGCTTTCATGGCGCTCCGAAGCGATGACGTAGAGGCCGCCGGCAGCGATTGATTTCTGCTTGAGCTCCTTGATCTCTTCGGCAATGCGGGCAATGGCCGCGTCGCGTTCCGGACCAGGCTCCATCTCGTCCAGGTCGCGCTCGACCCGCATTTCCAGATTGCCGCCGAGCTGGATGTCGGTGCCGCGGCCGGCCATGTTGGTGGCGATTGTCACCGCGCCGGGAACGCCGGCCTGGGCGACGATGTAGGCTTCCTGCTCGTGATAGCGGGCGTTCAGAACCTGGAAATTGGAAAAGCCGCGCTTGCGCATGAGATCGGCGAGAAGTTCGGACTTCTCGATAGACGTCGTGCCGACCAGCACGGGCTGGCCGCGCTTGTGCGCGTCGAGGATCTCGTTGATGATGGCGTTATATTTCTCGGCATGCGTACGATAGACCTCGTCGTCCTCATCGATACGCTGGATCGGCAGATTGGTCGGCACCTCGATCACGTCAAGGCCGTAGATGTTGCCGAATTCCTCCGCTTCCGTCGAAGCCGTACCGGTCATGCCGGCGAGCTTGTCGTACATGCGGAAATAGTTCTGGAAGGTGATCTGCGCCAGTGTCTGGTTTTCCGGCTGGATCTGCACATGTTCCTTGGCTTCCAGTGCCTGGTGCTGACCGTCCGAATAACGGCGGCCCGGCATCATGCGGCCGGTGAATTCGTCGATGATGACGACTTCGCCGTTGCGGACGATATAGTCCTTGTCGCGCTGGAACAGCTTATGCGCCTTGAGCGCATTGTTGATGTGGTGGACGATCGCGACGTTCTCGACGTCGTAGAGCGATTCACCCTTCAACAGGCCGGCTTCGCGCAGCATGTTTTCCAGCTTCTCGGTGCCTTCTTCGGAGAAGTTTGCCGAGCGCTGTTTTTCATCGATTTCGTAGTCTTCCTTCGCCAGGCGGGGAATGAAGGCGTCGATGGTGACATAAAGATCAGAGCGGTCGTCGAGCGGACCGGAGATGATCAGCGGCGTGCGCGCTTCGTCGACGAGGATCGAGTCCACTTCGTCGACGATCGCGAAGCTATGGCCGCGTTGAACCATCTGGGCGCGCTCATACTTCATGTTGTCGCGCAGATAGTCGAAACCGAGCTCGTTGTTGGTGGCGTATGTGATGTCGCAGGCATAGGCGTCATGGCGCTGTTCATCGGACAGGCCGTGGACGATGACGCCGGTCGTCAGGCCGAGGAAGCTGTACAGGCGTCCCATGGTGCCGCTGTCGCGCTGCGCCAGGTAATCGTTGACTGTAACGACATGTACGCCCTTGCCGGCCAGCGCGTTCAGATAGACCGGCAGGGTTGCGACCAGGGTTTTACCTTCGCCGGTCTTCATTTCAGCGATCGCATTGGAATGAAGGATCATGCCGCCGATCAGCTGCACGTCGAAAGGTCGCATGCCGAGAACGCGGCGCGACGCTTCACGCGCAACAGCGAAGGCTGGCACGAGGATATCATCCAGCGTCTTGCCGTCCGCGAGCTGCTGGCGGAACTCAACCGTCTTGGCGGCCAGAGCTTCATCGGACAGCGCGCGCATCTCCGGTTCGAGCGCATTGATTGCGGCTACTTGCGGCTGGAACGATTTGACCCGGCGGTCGTTGGACGAGCCGAACAACTTGCGGGCAATTCCACCTAGGCTGACCATGTGACTGGTCCTTTCTGAGATTTCATCCCGCCGTTTCCTGCTTTATCCCTTCCCGAAAAAAACGGGAGTATAGCACAAAACGGCCGGAAACTGTTCTGGACGCGAGGTTGCGTGACAGATAAGAGGGGGGTCGATTGATGTCAACGGGATTTGGCCGATACAGAAAGGCCACATTCTCCTGCTGAAGGCTTTTTCACGCCGGATTCACATCTGTCGAGCCGGTCGAGATCACCGAAGGGTTATTTTATGTTGAAGTATAACAAGCTTGCTGCGGTTGCTTTCGCGACAATCGTTACCTTCCAGGCTCCGGTCTTCGCGGCCGATGCCAAGGATCCCGTTGTCGCCAAGGTCGGCGATGTCGAAATCCATCAGTCCGAACTCAATCTCGCGATCGCCAATCTCGATCCGCAGCTCGGCCAGCTTCCGGATGACCAGAAGAAGGTCGCGGCACTTTCGGCCTCGGTCGATGTGAAGCTCTTGTCGCAGAAGGCCGCTGCGGAGAAGCTCGACCAGACGCCGGATTTCCAGGCACATATGGCCTATCTGCGCGACCGCGAGCTGCACAATGCTTTCTTCAAGGCACATGTCGCCGACGCCATCAAGGATGATGAAGTCAAGGCCCGCTACGACAAGGAAGTCGCAGCCCTGCCGAAGCAGGAAGAAGTTCATGCCCGCCACATTCTCGTGAAGACCGAGGATGAAGCCAAGGCGATCATCAAGGAACTCGATGCCGGCAAGGATTTTGCCGCACTTGCCAAGGAAAAGTCGACCGATCCGAATAAGGCTGACGGCGGCGATCTCGGTTATTTCGGCCATGGCCGTATGGTCAAGGAATTCGAAGACGCGGCTTTCGCGCTGCCGGTCGGCACCTATACGAAGACCCCGGTCAAGACCGATTTCGGCTGGCACATCATCAAGGTCGAGGACAAGCGCAATGCTCCTCCTCCGCCGTTCGATCAGGTCAAGGACCAGGTTCGTCAGCTCGTCATGCGCGACAAGTATCTTGAGCTTCTGAACAAGGCCAAGCAGGATACCAAGGTCGTCATCAACGACCCGGCGCTCAGCAAGGCCTATGACGATGCGCAGAAGCAGCAGGACGCGGCACCGGCCGATGATGCCGTTGCGCCTGCTGATGGTGCAGCAGCGCCCGACGCGCAGCCGCAGCAGTAAGTCACAGCAGTCAAACAATCGGGGCCCGGTTTTTTCCGGGCTCTTCACTGGAGCCGGGTGATTTTAGGTCGATACGACCTAAAATCTGAATCCGCTCCAGAATTAAAAAGCAGAGCATGATGTAATCCGAAAATTGCCTACACTTTTCGGCATCATGCTCGTCCAGGTGGGTCTCATGTCCGGTTCCGTCTCTCCGCTCGCTCCCAAATCCTTTGCGTCCATGCCCGCCCTTCGCGGCGTGCGCATGACCACGGCATCCGCCGGCATCAAGTACAAGAACCGGACCGATGTCCTGTTGATGGTCTTCGACAAGCCGGCCGCCGTTGCCGGCGTCTTTACGCGCTCGAAGTGCCCCTCGGCTCCGGTCGATTTCTGCCGCAAGAACCTTGCACACGGCAGCGCGCGCGCCGTCGTCGTCAATTCAGGCAATGCCAATGCCTTCACCGGCCTGAAGGGACGCCAGGCGACGGAACTGACCGCCAAGTCCGCGGCGGCCGCCGTCGGCTGCGGTGAAAACGAAGTCTATCTTGCCTCCACCGGCGTCATCGGCGAGCCGCTCGACGCCACCAAGTTTGCCGGCGTGCTCGACACGATGGCGAAGGATGCGACAAGCGATTTCTGGTTCGAAGCCGCCAAGGCGATCATGACTACGGATACTTATCCGAAGGTTGCGACCCGTACCGCCGAGATCGGCGGCGTCAAGGTGACCATCAACGGTATTGCCAAGGGCGCCGGCATGATCGCGCCCGACATGGCGACGATGCTCTCGTTCGTGGTCACCGATGCCGATATTTCCTCTGCCGCGTTGCAGACGCTGCTGTCCGAGGGTGTCGGTCCGAGCTTCAACTCCATGACCGTCGACAGCGATACCTCGACCTCGGACACGCTGATGCTCTTTGCCACTGGCGCTGCTGCTGCTGACGGGCAGGCGCATATCGATCGGGCCGACGATCCGAAGCTTGCCGGTTTCCGCGCGGCACTCAACGAGCTGCTGAAGGATCTTGCCATCCAGGTCGTGCGTGATGGCGAAGGCGCGACCAAGATGCTCGAAATCACCGTGACCGGCGCCGAAAATGACGCGGCTGCCAAGCGCATCGCCCTTTCGATCGCCAATTCGCCGCTGGTCAAGACCGCGGCCGCGGGCGAAGACGCCAATTGGGGCCGCGTCGTCATGGCGGTCGGCAAGGCCGGCGAAATGGCGGATCGCGACAAGCTCGCCATCTGGTTCGGCGATGTCCGCGTTGCCGTCAACGGCGAGCGTGACGCTTCCTATTCGGAAGACGCCGCCTCGAATGTCATGAAGCAGCAGGATATTCCCGTGAAGGTCGATCTCGGCCTCGGCAATGGCCGCGCAACGGTCTGGACCTGCGACCTCACCAAGGAATATGTTGCCATCAATGGCGACTACCGGAGCTGATACCTCGCTGATGCATGCGCAGTCCACGATAAACAAGCTGCCCCTGGTGCGCAGGCTCGAAGCCGTTGGCTTTAGGGCCTGGCCTGCCTCGTCGGTGCAATATGATGGCAGCTGGCAGATCCGGCTAACGGCGGGTCATCCGTCCAAGCGGCTGAATTCTGTCGTGCCGCTCGATCCTTCCGATCATCGCGATCTCGAAATACGGTTGACGAAGGCGCAGCGCAAGTTCGAGGCCTATGGCAGGCCGATGGTCGTGCGTGAGACCCCTCTTGCCTCGCCGAAGCTCATCGATCTCCTTCGGGAGCGCGGCTGGACGTGCTTCGACGAGACGATCGTCATGACCGCCAATCTCGTCGATCTCGAACTGCCTGACATGCTGGATCATCTGCCGAGCCACGATGTCGGCCGCTATGTTGATGCCAGCCTGCTGGTTGATGGGGCTGATCCCGCCCTGAAGCCTGCACTGGCGGAGGTGGTGAGCGGCATCAAGCCGCCATCGGGACTCTTCGTCATCGAAAATGACGATGCCGGACCGGTGGCGACCACGCTGTGCGTGCAGGATAATGATCTTGCCGGCATCATGTCTGTCGCCGTTTCCGTACAGCATCGGCGCAAGGGTCTAGGAGCCGAGATTCTGACCTCTGCTTTGCGCTGGGCCCGCATGCGCAGCGCCAAGACCGCCTGGCTTCAGGTCAGCGCCGACAATGCTCCGGCTCTGGCGCTCTATGTCCGTTTCGGCTTCCGCGAAGCCTATCGCTACTGCTATTGGCAACCGCCGGGGGCTGCATGAGCGAGGCTGGCCGCAAAATCGTTCTCGTTGCCGCCTGCGCGCTTATCGACACGGATGGCCGCATCCTGTTGGCGCAGCGTCCCGAAGGGAAATCCCTCGCCGGCCTTTGGGAATTTCCCGGCGGCAAGGTGGAATCCGGTGAAACGCCGGAGGAGACGCTGGTGCGCGAGCTTCAGGAAGAGCTTGGCATCCAGACGAAGATTGCCTGTCTGGCGCCGCTGACCTTCGCCAGCCACACCTATGAAACTTTTCATCTGCTGATGCCGCTTTACATCTGCCGGCGCTATGAGGGCATCCCGCATGGCCGGGAAGGGCAGGCGATCAAATGGGTGCGGCCGCAAGCTCTGCGTGACTATCCCATGCCGCCGGCCGACGAGCCGCTGATCCCGTTCCTGCAGGATCTGCTTTAGCTTCTATGGCAAGGGCTGAGACAGCGCTGCCTTCCGGCGGCGTCGTGCCATGTCTAGATATCCTTGAATTTGAAAGTTGATTTTGCGAGCTGATCGAGCTGGGAGACGCCCGGTCCTCTAGGGGACGCATCCGTCTTCGGCATTTTGCGGAGCAAATCCGTCAGCATGTCAGATTGCCTGTCACATTCGTGGCGAATTGCCTCAAGATGTTCGAGCATCAGTCCAAGGGCAAAAATCACGGCGCCGCTAAAAGCGTAGGAAAGGGCGCCTATCAGCCCCGCCGCGACGCCGGCTGCACTTCCACTAAACAACGTCGCAATCCCGAACAGGATCGCAATGCCAATCACCAAACCGCCAACCGCCTTGAGCAAACCTGCCATGTGTAAATTCCCGCAACCCAAGATAATAAAAGAGAGCTTGGCGATATATCACGGCGCACAAGCGTCAATCTCTATTATTTGATGTAGCGAGGAAATATTCTGTCAATACGTGTGCCCGCGCGGCGAATTTGATGTCCCGTAGCGGGGCGGATCTCTTTCGCGTTTATGCAGAGACGGTTTGGAATGCGTTAAGGAGGTGCATCGAATTTATGGTTAACGATAATTAGCCATTTAAAATCAGATCTATAGCCTGATTCGGCCATTGTCCCGGAATTTTACGTCTCATTAATTTGCATGTGGATATTAAGGGATCGTTTATGACCTTCTGGCATTCAATTCTCTCAATCAAGCGGGTTGTTAGGTGCGTTAAAGAAGGCTTGACATAATGGACGACGATTTCTGGAAAGCTGTTCAGGAAAAAGAGCAGTCCTATTCCACGTCGCGCAGGACTGGCGCGTTGAATATCGCTTTGCTGTTCGGTACGGCGGCGGTCGCGCTTTCGCTTATTCTGACCCCCATGCTCTCTGACAAATCCAAGTCGCGCGTGCTTGCAAGCGCGCCGGATATCGACAATATTGCTACGGGTTCGATCCCGCAGACGGAAAATGGCAAGCGGTACACGATCCGCCGCAGCGTTCTGCAGCAGGAACCGGGTTCGGTCTGCATCATCCAGGGTTATGGTGCCGATGCCGGCTGCCAATAGCGCATTTCCGGGAAAAGTGCGCAGCGGTTTTCCGTCCGGAATACGTAAGAAAAAATAGAGCGTTTTCGCGCATCGAAGAAAAGCGGAAATGCTATAGTGCATGAGCATAGCCTGCCGGATGCCATGACGAGCATCGGATTCTTCAGTTGTCCAATGCTGGGAGCTTCGAGCTTATGCGTTCCGTTCGGCGTATTTTCACCGATAAGACCGGTGCCACGGTCATTGAATACGGCCTCATTGCTGCCTTGATGTCGGCCGCAATCATCAGCGGTGTCGGCGCCTTCGGCGGCAGCCTTTCAAACACATTCAATCTTCTGTCCGATACGATACAGAATTCGGCGGCATCCCAGAACTGACGCGGCCGACAAATCTTTGGCTATTGTTTGAGCTTGTGCTCTTCAACCTTGAGCGCATCCGCCAAGCGCGCCTTGGCGGAACCCGGCCGCAGTGGCTTTTGCTGGCTTTCGTGCGGCGTCCAGCCTGAGACGTAGATGATCGAGAATGTCGCCCTAATCCGCCCGTCCGGATCGGAATAGCGCTCGGCATAGAGCTCGGCCGCACGCAGAAAGAAGGCACGCGTCAGCGGCTTGCGGCTGCGATCGACCAGCGGATTGGTCATGCCCATGGCGCGCAGGTCGCGCATCAAGGCAAACAGATTGTCGTAGCGCACGGTGTAGTTTTCGGCGTCGATGACGGGCAGTGTAAAGCCTGCACGCTGAAGGAGACCGCCGACATCGCGGACATCGGCAAAGGGAATGACGCGTGGGCTTGCGCCGCCCGTCAGCTCTATTTCGGTCGCGAGCAGCACGTCACGCAGTTCCTGCAGGGTTCCCGAGCCGGGGATCGCCGCCAGAAAAAGACCGTCAGCTTTCAGCGCCCGGCGGATCTGGATGAAGACGCCGGGCGTGTCGTTGGTGACATGCAGGCTAAGCGGGGAAAGCACGAGGTTGACCGATTCCGGCGCGAGCGGCAGCTCCTCCGGCGGCGCCTCGATGATGGTCTCGCCAGGAGCGGCAAAATCCTTCTCGCTTTCGATCCTTTTCAAATGGCCGATCTTGCCTGTCGCCAGAGCGAGGCGCGCGGCAATGCCTGTCGCGCCGTGCAGCTCGACCGCGTCGTCGAAATGACGTTCGGTGACGGCAAGCCGTTCCGCCAGTTCGCTGGCGGCAATATCGAGCAGGAAAGCCGCTTTCGTATCACCTTGTTTTAGCGCCCGGCGTTTGCGGGCCGAAAGCAGCGGTTGGTCGAATACGATTTCCATGGTGGTTTCCTGCACTATCATCAATTCGGCTGGGCATGCCGGGCACACGCGTTTCTTTCGCGCAATTCCGGGCGGAAAACCGCTATACACTTTTCCTGGAATTGCTAGTCTCAATCATATGGGGATGATGGGACGCGAAATCACCTTATCGATGCTGGGCGCCGGGCTGAAAAGGCCCTTCGTGGCGCTTGCGGATCTGGTCTATCCGCCCGCATGTCCGGGCTGTGGGGTTTCGGTCGGCGCGCATCGTGGTCTTTGCCCCGCATGCTGGTCCGGTATTCGCTTCATCGAGCGGCCCTATTGCGAAGTGCTCGGCAGCCCGTTTTCCCATGATCTTGGTGTTGGCATTCTAAGCGCAGAGGCGATCGCCGATCCACCCGTCTTCGACCGCTTGCGTTCCGCTGCCGTCCATGATGGCATCGTGCGCGATCTCGTTCTCAGCCTGAAATATCGCGATCGCACCGATCTCGCGCCGATGATGGCGGGCTGGATGCTGCGCGCCAGCGACGGCACGATTGCGGATTGCGATGCGATCATTCCGGTGCCTCTGCACCGGGCGCGGCTGTTTGCACGTAAATATAATCAGGCCGCCGAGCTTGCGCGACATATCGCTCGCCTTTCGGGCAAGCCGCTGCTGGCGGCAACGCTCCTGCGCGTCAAACGCACGAGCCAGCAGGTGGGTTTGGGAGCCAAGGCGCGGCAAGACAATGTGCGCGGCGCTTTCGCCGTTTCCGAGCATCGGGCCGCCGATATATTCGGGCGGCGCATCGTTCTCGTCGACGACGTTTATACGACCGGCGCCACGGTTGCCGCGGCCACGCGCGCGCTGAAGAAAGCAGGTGCTGCCGATGTCACTGTTTTGACCTTTGCAAGGGTCGTCGGCCATCTTATATGACAGTCAATATAGGCTTTTCCGGAGTGGATCATGGCATCCGTCGTTATCTATACGCGTGAATTCTGCGGCTATTGCGCCCGCGCGAAATCCCTGCTCGAATCCAAAGGCGTTGATTATGTCGAACATAATGCCACCTATTCGCCCGAGATGCGGCAGGAGATGATCGCCAAGGCGAATGGCGCCTCGACCTTCCCGCAGATTTTCATCAATGGTCAGCATGTGGGCGGCTGCGATGATATCCATGCGCTCGATCGGGCCGGCAAGCTCGATCCGATGCTGGCTGCCTGATCCATATGACGAGGGAGAGACCGATGAGCTTCAGGGCCGCTGCCATCCAGATGTGTTCCGGCGTCGATCCGGTGAAGAATGCGGCTGATGTGGCCCGTCTGGTGCGTGACGCCGCCTCGCAGGGGGCAATCTACGTACAGACGCCGGAGATGACCGGTGCCGTACAAAAGGATCGCCCGGGTCTGCGCGCTGTGCTGCGGGACGAGCCGAACGATATCATCGTCAAGACGGCCTCCGAGCTGGCGAAGGAACTCGGCATCCATCTTCACATCGGCTCGACGGCCATTGCGCTCGATGACGGCAAGATCGCCAATCGCGGTTTCCTCTTCGGCCCCGACGGCAAGCTCATCAATCGCTACGACAAGATCCATATGTTCGATGTCGATCTCGACAATGGCGAAAGCTGGCGCGAAAGCGCCGTCTACCGGCCGGGTTCGGAGGCGCGTATCGCGTCGCTGCCGTTTGCTCAACTCGGCTTTTCCATCTGCTACGACGTGCGCTTTCCCCAGCTCTTCCGCGCCCAGGCCGTTGCCGGCGCCGAGGTGATGACGGTGCCTGCCGCCTTCACAAAACAGACCGGCGAAGCGCATTGGGAAATCCTGCTGCGCGCCCGCGCCATCGAAAACGGCATGTTCGTCATCGCCGCCGCCCAGGCCGGCAAGCATGAGGACGGCCGTGAGACCTTCGGCCATTCGATGATCATCGATCCTTGGGGCAAGGTGCTGGCATCCGCCGGCGGCACGGGCGAGGTCGTCGTCATCGCCGAGATCGACATTGCTGCCGTCAAGTCAGCCCATGACAAGATACCGAACCTGAAGAATGCGCGTGAATTTTCGCTGGAGAAGATCGCGACGCCGGCGGCTGGAGGCGTCGCTGCTTGATCCGTTATTCGCTTACCTGTGACAATGCCCATGAGTTCGAGGGCTGGTTTTCCGAAAGCGCCGATTTCGATCGCCAGGTCGCAAGCGGTTTCCTTACCTGTCCTGTCTGCAATTCGGGTGCGATCTCCAAGCTCCTGATGGCGCCTTCGGTTTCGACGGCGCGCAAGAAGGATGAGTTGCAGACGCTCGCGATGGACGCAGCGCGCAAGCAGGCCTTGGTGAAACTCAAGGAAGCGGTCGACGCCATCAAGGCCAATGCCGAGGATGTTGGCACGAAGTTTCCCGAGGAAGCCCGCAAGATTCATTACGGCGAAGCAGATGCGCGCGGGATCATCGGTAAGGCGACGCCGGACGAGGCGCAGGCACTCGTCGAGGAAGGCATCGAGATCGCCGCCATTCCCATACTCCCCGACGATATCAACTGATGCCGGTACAGGCGGAGAACCTTTTCACCCCCCTCTGTCCCTTTCGGGACATCTCCCCCACAAGGGGGGAGATTGTTGGGAGTTTGCGGCGCTCTCTGCTAAGCCGATAAATTCAAGCATAAGCGGATGCGATACTTGTTTGGTGCGAGAAGTTACCACGCGCTACCGATCTCCCCCCTTGTGGGGGAGATGTCACGAAGTGACAGAGGGGGGTATCGGAGCTTCAGCATTCGCGGTGCTGTGGGCGTGAAGATCTCACGCGACCCGCTTCGCCAACAGCATATAATTGACGTCCATATCTTTCGATAGGTTCCAGCGGTCCTGCAGCGGCGAATAGAAGACGCCCGTGCGGGCGGTGATCTCGAGACCGCTTGCGGCAAGCGGCTTTTCGATCTCCTCAGGACGCACGAGCTTTTCGTATTGATGGGTGCCGCGCGGCAGCCAGCGCAGCACGTTTTCCGCCGCGAAAATGGCAAGCGCCGCTGCCTTCATGGTACGGTTGATGGTCGCGACGAACATCAGGCCGCCGGGGCGCACCATTTTCGCGCAGGTCGACAGGAAGAATTCGACGTCGGCGACGTGCTCCACCACTTCCATGTTTAGCACGATATCGAAGGTTTCGCCGGCTTCGGCCAGTTGCTCGGCCGTGACGGCGCGGTAGTCGACGGGAACGCCGGAGGCTTTTGCGTGCGTCGAGGCGATGCCGATATTCTTTTCGGAAGGGTCGGCGCCAATGACGGTGGCGCCCATGCGCGCGACCGGCTCGGACAGGAGGCCGCCGCCGCAGCCGATGTCGAGCACGCGCAGACCCTCAAGCGGCCTGCTGCTCTTCGGGTCGCGGTCGAAATTCTCGCAGGCGCGGTCGCGGATATAGGCAAGGCGCACAGGATTGAACTTGTGCAGCGGCTTGAACTTGCCAGTGGGGCTCCACCACTCGGCCGCCATGGCGGAGAAACGGTCCACTTCGCTCTGGTCGATCGTGCTCTTTGCCGTTTCGTTCATGGCTTGCTCCGTGATTTGCGTCGTTCGAAGGTTCGGACGACCGCACGCAATAATTCTATCCCGTAGGGTGAAGTCGGACGATCGATGCGCGATGTCAAGGGCCTGCGACCTTCGATCAGCTGTGGGCTATCCCGATCAGGAGTCGCGAATTGCGATGCGAAGGTTGACATGGAGGTATCTTATGGCCGATCAATCCGCGGGGCTGTGAAATGGACTTTCGGGACCGGGATCGATTGCGGTCGACCGGCTTGTAGAGGAGTTCCTCATGAGACCATTCCGTCTCGCGACGGCCATCGCCATGGGCTGGCTTGCGGCCAGCCATGCAAATGCCGGGGACGGCAAGGGGTTTCGCCTGACGATCGATGGCATTAGCGTCGGCATCAATCCCGGCGATACGCTCGAAGTTACCATGAAGGACGGCAGCAAGGTGCCGGTGGAGCTGCAGCGCAGCGAAACGGTGACGTTCACGGGCGGCAAATTCTCCTTCGATCACGATGGCAAATTCACGGTCGCAAAGACGGATCTCGGAGACGGCGTGCAGCAATATGCGCTGATGACGCCGATCGGCACGGGCATCATCGTGCAGGTCTATAAGGGTCTCAATCCGTCGAGCTATACCGATGTCGTCCTGCAGCAGATGGTGCAGGAGAGCCTGAATGGCGGCGCGAAGCTCAGCAAGCGGCCAACCCAGCGCACATTGCCGAGCGGTACCGTATTGAAGGGCATCAAGGCTGAGACGACCACGGACGGCGACGTCATGGAGTATGAGATCGTCGCGACCGGCCGGCCGGAAGGCGGGGTGCTTGTCGCCACCTTCCTCAACAGGGAAAACCTGCCCAGGGAAGAGGGCATTCTCGACAAGCTCTGGTCGACCTTAAAAGTTGATTTTTAGAGTAAGCTTTTAGCTGCCGAGGTATCCAGCGCTATTGCACCTGCCCGACAAACTCGCTAAGAGACGGCCCCATTGAGATCACGCTTTTCCGGCTACCGAACCGGGAGGGCGATTTTGCATGTCGGGCTTATCGCGTTCAGCCGCCCGGCGCAGGGTACTGGTAGAGGCACATGGCACGCATCGTGATGAAATTCGGCGGGACCTCCGTCGCGGATCTGGACCGTATCAAGAATGTCGCACGCCATGTGAAACGCGAGGTCGATGCCGGACACGAAGTGGCTGTGGTCGTTTCCGCCATGTCCGGCAAGACCAACGAACTGGTCGGCTGGGTCCAGAACATGCCGAAAGTCTCCGGCGCAAACCACTCGATCTATGATGCGCGCGAATATGATGCCGTCGTGGCTTCGGGCGAGCAGGTCACATCAGGCCTTCTGGCAATTGCGCTGCAGGCCATGGGCATCAATGCCCGCTCCTGGCAGGGCTGGCAGATCCCGATCCGCACCGACAACGCCCATGGCGCCGCCCGTATTCTCGAGATCGAGGGCGAGGACATCATCCGCCGCATGGGTGAGGGCCAGGTCGCCGTCATCGCTGGCTTCCAGGGGCTTGGCCCCGACAACCGCCTCTCGACGCTCGGCCGTGGCGGTTCCGACACCTCGGCCGTTGCGATCGCCGCCGCCGTGAAGGCCGACCGCTGCGATATCTATACCGACGTCGATGGCGTCTATACGACCGATCCGCGCATCGAGCCCAAGGCACGTCGCCTGAAGAAGATCGCCTTCGAGGAAATGCTCGAAATGGCCTCTCTCGGCGCGAAGGTGCTGCAGGTGCGTTCGGTCGAGCTCGCCATGGTGTTCAAGGTTCGCACCTTCGTGCGCTCTTCTTTCGAGGATCCCGATGCTCCGGGCATGGGCGATCTGCTTAACCCGCCCGGAACGCTGATTTGTGACGAGGAAGAAATCGTGGAACAAGAAGTAGTCACCGGCATTGCCTATGCCAAGGATGAGGCCCAGATCTCGCTGCGCCGTCTTGCCGACCGGCCGGGTGTTTCCGCCGCGATCTTCGGGCCGTTGGCCGAAAACCACATCAATGTCGACATGATCGTCCAGAACATTTCCGAGGACGGCTCCAAGACCGACATGACCTTCACGGTCCCGTCCGGCGATGTCGAGAAGGCGCTGCGCGTCCTTGGCGAGAACAAGGAAAAGATCGGCTACGATGTCGTCCAGAGCGAATCAGGTCTGGTCAAGGTTTCGGTCATCGGCATCGGCATGCGTTCGCATGCGGGCGTGGCCGCGACCGCTTTCAGGGCACTTGCCGAAAAAGGCATCAACATCAAGGCTATTACGACGTCAGAAATCAAGATTTCCATCCTGATCGACGGTCCTTATGCAGAACTCGCAGTCAGGACTTTGCATTCCTGCTACGGTCTGGATAAGAGTTGAGTCACGACTGCTGACGACGGACCGTGACGGAGGCGAGTTTCGGCCGGCCCTGACGTGGGCAAGACGAGCATGACATCTTGATTCGGGAGCTAGTGGCGCAATGAGAGACCTATCCGGCGGTCCACGCGTTCTGCTCAAGCGGCTACGCGAATTGATGGCGGAGCCGCTGGAGCCGCAGGAGCGCCTTGACCGGATCGTCCGCCAAATTGCCAGCAACATGGTGGCCGAGGTCTGCTCGGTTTATGTGCTGCGCGCGGACGGCGTCCTTGAACTTTATGCCACCGAGGGTCTGAATAAAGAGGCCGTTCACCTTTCGCAATTGAAGATGGGGCAAGGCCTCGTCGGCACGATTGCCGCCTCCGCCCAGCCGCTCAATCTTTCCGACGCGCAATCGCATCCGGCCTACCGCTACCTGCCGGAAACCGGCGAAGAGATTTATCACTCCTTCCTCGGCGTGCCGATCCTGCGCACCGGCCGGTCGCTCGGCGTTCTCGTCGTCCAGAACAAGGCGAGCCGCAACTACCGCGAGGAGGAGCTGGAGGCGCTCGAAACGACGGCCATGGTGCTGGCCGAGATGATCGCGACTGGCGAGCTGAAGAAGATCACCAAGCCGGGTCTGGAGCTTGACCTCACACGCTCCGTCACGATTGATGGCGACAGCTACAATGAAGGGATCGGCCTCGGCTATGTCGTGCTGCACGAGCCGCGCATCGTCGTCACCAACCTCTTGAACGAGGATACCGACAAGGAAATCGGCCGTCTCGCCGAAGCGCTGGGATCGCTGCGCATTTCGATCGACGACATGCTCTCGCGCCGCGACGTTTCCATGGAAGGCGAACATCGCGAGGTTCTTGAAACCTACCGCATGTTCGCGCACGATCAGGGCTGGGTGCGCAAGCTGGAGGAAGCCGTCCGCAATGGCTTGACCGCTGAAGCCGCCGTCGAAAAGGTGCAGAGCGACACCAAGGCGCGCATGATGCGCCTGACAGATCCCTATCTGCGCGAACGCATGCATGATTTCGAGGATCTGGCCAACCGGCTTTTGCGGCAGCTCATCGGACATTCCGGGCGTACCAGTGCTGAAGGCTTTCCGAACGACGCGGTCATCTTTGCGCGTGCGATGGGTGCGGCGGAACTGCTCGATTATCCGCGCGCCAATATTCGCGGCCTGGTGCTGGAAGAGGGCGCTGTCACGAGTCATGTCGTCATCGTGGCGCGCGCCATGGGCATTCCGGTCGTCGGCCAGGCGGCAGGCATCGTCGCGCTGGCGGAAAACGGCGATTCGGTCATCATCGATGGTGATGGCGGCCATGTTCACCTTCGGCCTATGGCCGATCATCAGCGCTCCTATGAGGAGAAGGTCCGGTTTCGTGCCCGCAGGCAGGAGCAGTTCCGGGCTCTGCGCTCCGTCGAGCCGGTCACCAAGGACGGGCAGCGCATTTCGCTGCTGATGAATGCCGGCCTGCTGGTCGATCTGCCGCAGCTTGCGGAATCAGGGGCCGAGGGTATTGGCCTGTTCCGCACCGAGCTGCAGTTCATGATCGCCTCGACCATGCCGAAGGCGGATGAGCAGGAAGCCTTCTATCGCAATGTCCTGAAGCAGGCGGGCGGCCGTGTCGTCACGTTCCGCACGCTCGACATCGGCGGCGATAAGGTGGTTCCCTATTTCCGCGCGCATGAGGAAGAAAACCCGGCGCTCGGCTGGCGTGCCATCCGCCTATCGCTCGATCGCCCCGGCTTGTTGCGCACGCAGCTCAGGGCCATGCTCAAGGCGGCGGCCGACAACGAATTGAAGATGATGGTGCCGATGGTCACGGAAGTCTCCGAGATCAGGGCCGTGCGCGAGCTTCTGCAGAAGGAAGTGCAGCACCTCTCGCGCTTCGGGCACAGCCTGCCGCGCAAGCTGCAGTTCGGCGCAATGCTCGAGGTGCCCGCGCTGCTGTGGCAGCTGGACGAGCTGATGGCGGAAGTCGATTTCGTCTCGGTCGGCTCCAACGACCTGTTCCAGTTCTCGATGGCGGTCGATCGCGGCAATGCCCGCGTTTCGGATCGCTTCGATCCGCTCGAGCGGCCGTTCCTGCGTATCCTGCGCGATATTGTGCGCGCTGGCGAACGCAACAAGACGCCGGTGACGCTTTGCGGCGAACTGGCGGGCAAGACGATTTCGGCTATGGCCCTGCTCGGAATCGGTTTCCGCTCGGTTTCGATGTCGCCGGCCTCGATCGGCCCGGTCAAGGCAATGCTGCTCGGGCTCGACCTCAAGGCCCTGTCCGAGGTCATGGAGGCCGCACTCGATGACAGGCAGCCGACGAGTTCCATGCGGGATGTCCTTGTGCGCTTTGCCGAGAGCCACAATATTCCGCTTTAGCGCCCGATCCTGAAAAGCACGAAGCGGTTTGCAGGCAGGATCATGCGCATCACAACATCAAAGCAGAGATAATAAGAAGAATTGGAGTAGAGGGTGGCGAAGCTCCCCGTTGAAAAAATGCGCGAGTTGGAACGTCGCTTCGGCGAGATCGAGGCGCGCATGTCCGCTGGCCCGGCCGCGGATGTCTATGTGAAGCTTGCTTCCGAATATTCCGAATTGCAGCCGGTCGTGACCAAGATCCGCGATTATGAGCGCGCTCTCGCCGAGGCTGCCGATCTTGAAGCCATGCTCTCCGACAAATCGGTCGATCGCGAGATGCGCGATCTTGCCGAGATGGAGCTGCCCGAGGTCAAGGAGCGCATCGAGGCGCTGGAAAAGGATATCCAGGTCGAGCTTCTGCCGAAGGACGCGGCCGACGAGAAAAGCGCGATCCTGGAAATCCGCGCTGGCACCGGCGGCTCCGAGGCGGCGCTTTTTGCCGGTGACCTCTTCCGGATGTATGAGCGTTTCGCCGCCAGCAACGGCTGGAAGGTGGAGGTGCTTTCGGCGAGTGACGGCGAAGCCGGTGGTTTCAAGGAAATCATCGCCACCATCAGCGGCAAGGGCGTGTTTTCCCGGCTGAAGTTCGAATCCGGCGTCCATCGCGTGCAGCGCGTGCCGGAAACCGAGGCGGGCGGGCGCATCCACACCTCGGCGGCGACCGTTGCCGTTCTGCCGGAAGCCGAGGAGATCGATATCGAAATCCGGCCCGAGGATATCCGCATCGACACCATGCGCTCATCCGGCGCCGGCGGCCAGCACGTCAACACGACGGACTCGGCCGTGCGCATCACGCATCTTCCCTCCGGCATCGTCGTCACGAGCTCGGAAAAGTCGCAGCACCAGAACCGCGCCAAGGCCATGCAGGTCCTGCGGTCGCGCCTCTTTGACATGGAGCGCCAACGCGCCGACAGTGAGCGTTCCGCCGACCGCAAAAGCCAGGTTGGCTCCGGCGATCGCTCCGAGCGCATCCGCACCTATAACTTCCCGCAAGGGCGCGTCACCGATCACCGCATCAACCTGACGCTCTACAAGCTCGACCGGATGATGGAAGGCGAGATCGACGAGGTGGTCGATGCGCTTTTGGCGGATTATCAGGCGAGCCAGCTCGCCCAGCTCGGCGAACAGGCATGAGCGGCGAGCAGGGGCCGACCATATCCGGGCTCCTGCAGGAGGTGCGCTCGCGTTTTGCCGAGGTCGATCTCGACGATCCCGCCACGGAAGCCCGCATTCTTGTCGGTGGCCTTCTTCGCCTTTCCGCGACCGGGCTGGTGACGCGCGGTTCCGAGCCTGTGTCCGCAGATGATGCCGCGACGGTACGGGCTGCGATTGCCCGGCGGCTCAATCATGAGCCGGTCCATCGCATTCTCGGCGAACGCGAGTTTTATGGTCTCTCCCTGCGGCTGTCGCCGGCGACGCTCGAGCCACGGCCTGATACGGAAATTCTCGTCGATACGATGCTGCCGCATATTAGGCGTCTTGAATCCAAGATCGGCAATATCCACATACTGGACATTGGAACGGGTACCGGGGCCATCTGTTTGGCTCTGCTCCATGAAAGCCCGCAAGCGACGGGTGTCGGTTCCGATATTTCCAGCGAAGCGCTGGAAACGGCTCGCGGGAACGCTGAGCGAAATGGCCTGGCAGAGCGGTTCATGACCGCGCATGGAAGCTGGTTTGACGCCATCCACGAATGTTTTCATGTGATTGTCTCAAATCCGCCCTATATTGCGTCCAATGTCATTTCCACTCTCGCTCCAGAAGTAAAGGATTTCGATCCTCCCGCGGCCCTTGACGGGGGCCTTGATGGGCTGGATGCTTACAGGGCGATCGCGAAGGACGCGGCTCGGTTCCTGCATCCGGACGGTATGATAGGTGTGGAGATCGGCTACGATCAGCGTGAAACGGTGACTTCAATTTTTGAAGGAGCAGGATTTTCCCTCGTCGAGGCGGTCCGTGACTACGGGCAGAATGACCGGGTTCTTGTGTTTGAATTTCAACATTAATGCGACGTTTTCAGCGGATTTGTGAGACCCCGTTGCTATCGCAAAGAAAAAGCTTGGATTTCCTGAGGAAGCAATATAGGTTGCGCTCACGCGTTGGGCGGCTGGGAATGAGCGAGACGATTCGCTTATCTTGGACAGCCTCGGGGAACCGCTCTCTGGTAAGAGTGTCAAAGGTTGAAGATAACCCAATGCGTGATCAGTTTAATCTGACGTAGTCGAGCGGCAGACCGGCGCTAAAGCGCAGTTTGCTTGCGGCACGAAAGCCCTGGTTTGGCAGTGTCCGAACCGCGGCGGCGGGTGTCGTGTATAATTTTATCCCAACGAAGAGAATTCAGGTGAAGGATCTATGAGGCCAGGACAGCAGAACAAGCGCGGTCGGGGGCGTGGTAACAACAACAACGGCGGCGGCGGAAATAACAACAACAATTTCAACCGCAAGGGCTCGAACCCGCTGACCAGGACTTACGACAGCTCTGGTCCCGATGTGAAAATCCGCGGAACCGCACAGCATATCGCCGAGAAGTACGCGGCCTTGGCTCGCGATGCTCAAAGCTCCGGCGACCGCGTCATGGCGGAAAACTACCTGCAGCATGCCGAACACTACAATCGGATCATTGCCAGCGCTCAGGCGCAGATGCAGGAGCGCTACCAGCGCGACGATCATCACAACTACAATGACCGCGATAATGCCGAGCGTGACATCGACGATATGGACGCGCAGGAAATCGACGATCAGCCGCAGATGGCTCAACCTCACGTTCGCCAGCAGCAGGCTGCTCCAGCCGTTGCTGCTGCTCCGGCCAGTGAGCCCGAAGCCATCAACGGTACCGGCCCGCAGCCGGTGATCGAAGGCATTCCGGCCGAAGTGGCGATCGAAGAGGAAACTCCGGCAGTCGCTGCCACCGAGCGCCAGCCGCGCCGTCGCAGTGCAGGCGGCAATCGTCCGCGCCGCCAGCCGCGCCGCAGCGCTGCAGCCGAGGGCGAAGACCAGGGTGAAGCCGGGTCGAGCGAAGCTCCGGCTTTGGCGGACGCTACCTCGGAATAAGTCGCTCCGCTGGAGTGAACGAGTTAATAAAGCGAGAATGCAGGAATGGCGGCGAAAGCCGCCATTCCTTTTTGTATGGCGGGTAGTCCCTTTCTGGACTAACCGGCGCTTCTTCGATTGCCGAAGCAAATGGAGCCACTCCGTCCGGTTTTTCCATTCCGCGACCCTTTAAACTCTTCGAATATCCTCCCATATTCTCTCCAGTTGTCTTGCCGCAAATCTCAATGGCGGAAAGGCGGGGCCTGCCTCTAGAGGGGGCTCAATCTCAATCATCGGTCTGTGCCGGGTCCGGGCAGAGCGATTCATGGAGGTCTCATATGAATATTGAAAAATACTCCGAGCGGGTACGCGGTTTCCTGCAATCCGCCCAAACCAATGCGCTTGCGCAAGGAAATCAGCAGTTCACCCCCGAACATGTTCTCAAGGTGCTTCTGGACGACGACCAGGGCATGGCTGCCTCGTTGATCGAACGCGCCGGCGGTGACGCCAAGGCTGCGCGTCTTGCCAATGATGCCGCGCTTGCCAAGCTACCGAAGGTTTCCGGCGGCGACGGTCAGGTCTATCTCTCACAGCCGCTCGCCAAGGTCTTTACTACTGCTGAAGATGCCGCGAAGAAGGCTGGCGACAGTTTCGTCACCGTCGAGCGTCTCTTGCAGGCTTTGGCCATCGAACCCTCGGCTTCCACTTCGGAGAGCCTGAAGAAGGCCGGCGTTACACCTGTCGCCCTCAATCAGGTCATCAACGATATCCGCAAGGGCCGCACGGCCGACTCGGCCAATGCGGAGCAAGGCTTCGATTCCTTGAAGAAATATGCCCGCGACCTCACCGCCGAGGCCCGCGAAGGCAAGCTCGACCCTGTGATCGGCCGTGATGACGAAATCCGTCGCACGATCCAGGTCCTGTCGCGCCGCACGAAGAACAATCCTGTGCTGATCGGCGAGCCTGGCGTCGGCAAGACGGCGATCGTCGAAGGCCTGGCGTTGCGCATCGTCAATGGCGACGTGCCGGAATCGCTGAAAGATAAGAAGCTGATGGCGCTCGACATGGGGGCGCTGATTGCCGGTGCAAAATTCCGCGGCGAGTTCGAAGAGCGGCTGAAAGCCGTGCTCAACGAGGTGCAGTCGGAAAACGGCGAGATCATCCTGTTCATCGATGAAATGCACACCCTCGTCGGTGCCGGCAAGGCTGACGGCGCCATGGATGCGTCCAACCTGCTGAAGCCTGCGCTTGCGCGCGGCGAGCTGCACTGCGTCGGCGCGACCACGCTCGATGAATACCGCAAGCATGTCGAGAAGGATCCGGCTCTTGCGCGTCGTTTCCAGCCCGTCATGGTCGAGGAGCCGACGGTCGAAGACACGATCTCGATCCTGCGCGGCTTGAAGGAAAAGTATGAGCAGCATCACAAGGTGCGCATCGCCGATGCCGCGCTGGTGGCGGCCGCAACCCTGTCGAACCGCTACATCACCGACCGCTTCCTGCCGGATAAGGCCATCGACCTGATGGACGAAGCCGCAGCGCGTCTGCGCATGCAGGTGGATTCCAAGCCGGAAGAGCTCGACGAACTCGATCGCCGCATCATTCAGCTGAAGATCGAGCGCGAGGCGTTGAAGAAGGAAACCGACCAGGCCTCGGCTGACCGGCTGAAGCGGCTGGAAACGGATCTTACGTCTCTGGAAGAGGAAGCCGATGCGCTGACTGCGCGCTGGCAGGCCGAAAAGCAGAAGCTTGGTCTTGCCGCCGACCTGAAGAAGCAGCTCGACGATGCCCGCAACGAACTTGCCATTGCCCAGCGCAAAGGTGAATTCCAGCGCGCCGGCGAGCTTGCCTATGGCGTGATCCCCAATCTGGAGAAGGAACTCCACGCCGCGGAAGAGCAGGATAGTGCCCGTGATTCTATGGTGCAGGAGGTCGTCACCGCCGACAATATCGCCCAGGTGGTTTCCCGCTGGACCGGGATTCCCGTGGACAAGATGCTGGAAGGCGAGCGCGACAAGCTGCTCAGGATGGAAGACGAGCTGGCAAAATGGGTCGTCGGCCAGGGCGATGCCGTTCAGGCTGTTTCCCGTGCCGTTCGCCGCTCTCGCGCCGGCCTGCAGGATCCGAACCGGCCGATCGGCTCGTTCATCTTCCTCGGCCCGACCGGTGTCGGCAAGACGGAGCTGACCAAGGCGCTTGCCCGTTTCCTCTTCGACGACGACACTGCGATGGTGCGCATCGACATGTCCGAGTACATGGAAAAGCACTCCGTGGCCCGACTGATCGGCGCTCCTCCCGGCTATGTCGGCTATGAGGAAGGCGGCGCGTTGACCGAAGCCGTCCGCCGTCGGCCCTATCAGGTCGTGCTGTTCGACGAGATCGAAAAGGCGCATCCCGATGTCTTCAACATCCTGCTCCAGGTTCTGGACGACGGACGGTTGACGGACGGACAGGGCCGCACGGTCGATTTCCGGAACACGATGATCATCATGACTTCCAATCTGGGCGCCGAATATCTGACCCAGCTGAAGGATGGCGATGATAGCGATCTGGTGCGCGAGCAGGTGATGGAAGTCGTCCGGTCGCATTTCCGGCCGGAATTCCTGAACCGTATCGACGAGATCATCCTGTTCCATCGCCTGAAGCGCGATGAGATGGGCGCGATCGTCGACATTCAGCTCGAGCGGCTGCTGAAGCTGCTGTCGGAACGCAAGATCACGCTCGAACTCGATGAGGATGCCCGCAACTGGCTCGCCAACAAGGGTTACGATCCGGTCTATGGGGCAAGGCCGCTGAAGCGGGTGATCCAGAAATACGTCCAGGATCCGCTCGCCGAACAGATCCTTTCGGGTCAAATTCCGGATGGTTCGCTCGTCAAGGTCACCAGCGGTTCGGACCGGCTGTTGTTTCGTCCGCGCCAGGCGGTAAACGAAGCGGCCTAAGCTATAGTATGTGAATAAATGCGGATGGCGGTCTTCGGGCCGCCATTTTGCCATCGGTCGCAGCGCAGCCCCAATTTGAAATGGCTGAGCGGCTGGGGCTATTTGCTGGCGATCTGCTTCGTCTTCTCGTCGGTCAGCAGTGTATCGATGCGCTTGCGCTCTTCCTGGAATTTGGCGAGCGCGTCGCCTTCAAGCGATTTGCCGCCGGGAAGGCGGATGCGCAACGGGTCGACCTTCGTACCGTTGACGATCAGCTCATAGTGCAGGTGCGGACCGGTCGCGAGACCTGTCGAGCCGATGAAGCCGATCACCTGTCCCTGCACGACCTTCGCGCCGGGGACGACGCCCTTGGCGATGGCGCTCTGGTGATTGTAGGAGGAGACGTAGCCGTTCGCATGGCGGATCAAGGTCTGATTGCCGAAACCGCCGGAATCCCAGCTGGCCTTTTCGACGATGCCGTTGCCGGCAGCGATGATCGGCGTGCCGCGCGGTGCTGACCAGTCGACGCCGGTATGCATGCGGGCAAAGCCTAGGATCGGGTGGCGGCGCATGCCGAAGCCGGATTTGAAGACGCCGGTGGGAACAGGATTGCGCAGCAGGAATTGCCGGATGCTCTTGCCGGCCTCGTCGAAGTAATCAATCGAGTGATCAGTCGGATCTTCGAAGCGGTAGAAACGGGTGACGTTATCGCCGAAACGGGCGTTGACGTAGAGCAGCTCGGAATCGGCCGTCGCCTGTCCCTTGTCGTCAGTTACGGAGAAGAAGGCTTCCAGCGAATCCGTTGGCTTTAGCTGTGCCTGGAAATCGACATTGCTCGCGAGCAGCTTGACGATCTGTGCCACCATCTCCTTGGTCATGCCGTAGGAAAGGGCGGCGCGATAGATGCCGTCATAGACGCTCGGGAGGTCACGACCGGCTGCCAGGGCGGGTGCGTCATTGTCGAAAGCCGTCGAGATGGCATCGAGCATTGGCGGCGCGCTGCCGGCAACGAAGTCGCCATGATCGTTCTGCGCGACGGTCAGCAGATGTTTCGTGCCGCGATAGATGCTGGCGCGGATGATTTTTGCCTGCTCGCCCTTCTGCAGGATGCCGATGCGCAGCACGTCGCCGGCGGAGACATCGGACGAACCGAAGAGCGGCTGGATCTTGGTTGCGACATCATTCGCGTCGGCTTTGAGGTAGCCGGCGCCTATTAGTGCCGCGGCAATCGGCATGTTCTCGCGGACGGGAATAATATCGTCGGCAAATTCTTCCGTCTGCGCAGTCACCGCTTCCGGAGCCGAGACGGACATGTTCTCTTCTACGATGCGAGCTGCAAGGCCCGCTGTCAGGTCGACGTCGGAATCGTCATTGGCGAAACGGCGCGGGTCGACATAGTAGAGCGCCGAAAGCTGGGCATTGCCGTCGGCCAGCACCGAACCATTGGAACGGACATTTTCTTCGACCTCATCAAGCGACATGGAGCCGGCAAGCTGGAATGGAATGTCCTTGGCAGGAAAGGCTATCGTCTTCAGGCTGACTTCGGATTCGACGTCTGATCCATAAATGGCACCGGTCTTGTTGGCTGGCTGCGGTATGTTGTCGTCCGTCGAAAAGATCGCCAAAGGATCGAAGGGCGGGTAGCTCTCGCTGGCGATCCGGTTGGTGGCGAGGGCGATCTTCACATGGGCGAAGGGTTGGCGGCGCACCACTTCCTTGTCGCCATCGCGTACAACGGTCGACACTTCAAGAACATTGCGGTCGGAAGGCTTCGAGGCGATCGCGGTGGAAATTAGTCGGCCGCCGCGCGTGACCTGATCATCGGCAGCATTATGATTATCGACCGTCGCATAGGCTTCCGCAGGGATTGCGAGCTGCTGCCGGCCGTCGAGTGCGGCAAACAATGCTACGCCCATAAGGATGCTTGACGTGACACCGGTCAGAAAGGTGCCGGAAAGCCAACGGAGAGAGACCTCGCGCCGATCCGGTGCCCGTCGGCCATCCGCCAGGATTGGCGGCTCGTTGCCGAGGGATCGGAGCATCATCTTGTCCGTCATCATGCCGATCGTGATCCGCTTCCTTCATGCGAGCCCGCAGGCTGGGGGCGAAGATGTGCATATTTATGACAGAAGTGTCAAATCAACCAGCCGCTTTTTGAGTCATTCCGTGCCCTGTTTCCCATAAATGCCAGGAACGCTGGCACTGGGTTCTGGTGCCGAGATGCAGCTTTTGAGCCGGTTCCACCATTTTGCGGCCATGTCGGATGCTCTCTGGTGGATATCTAAAGGTGTTCTGGGCGGATTTTTAGGACGTCCGCCGAGATGTTCATAAAAGTTACATAGGAATCAAACAGTTATGTGTTTTTTGATTTTTTTCAAAATAGGC
>NZ_JBXSOV010000009.1:0-227266 GCF_057784355.1 Martinezella sp. CNPSo 3959 | reverse complement strand
GGGAAATTTACCAAGAATCCGTAATATATCTGCGCATAGCGCAAACGGCGGATGAAAATCGAACGCGATGAAATGCTCGTCCGAAACGAAAAAGATGCGCAAAATCCAATACTTCGTAAAGAAGATATGCAGCGGGCACAAAGCCGGAGGTTGCAGAAATTGCAATTTCACGCCAAGTATCTTTACTTGATTTTCAGTGTTTACCCGTGAAAGCAGCAGTGTCGATATCAGGCGCAGCTGACCGCATCGGAAACTGCCCCTCACCCTGATGGTTATTGTTGGGATCTTTGCGTGCGCGTTCTTTCCTGCATCTTCACGGAGCACAATCTGTGGCTCGTTCTCCTGGCGGCGTTCGTCTGCGTCAGCGGCGGATGGATCACCCTCAATCTGCTCCGCCGAGCCGAAAAGACGCGCGACCTTCAACGTGGCGGCTGGATTTTTCTGACCGCCGTGGCTGCCGGTTCGTCGATCTGGTGCACGCATTTCATAGCCATGCTGGCCTATGAAGTCGGCGCGCCGGTCACCTTCGATCCCATCCTGACGATGGCCTCGTTTCTTTTGGCCGCCATCGGCTGTGCCGGCGGTTTTGCGATCGCCTTGTCGCGCCTGCCGCGCATCGCACCGGAATTCGGCGGAGCCGTCGTCGGCCTTGCCATCACCAGCATGCACTATACCGGTATGCTGGCCTACCACGTCGATGGCATCGTTGAGTGGAACCAGGGTTATGTTACCGCTTCTGTTGCCCTTTCGGTGATTTTTGCAGCGCTTGCCCTCAATCAGGTCGTGCGCCGGCCTTGGCAGCGCTCCCCGATCGCCAGCCTCGCTCTCTTCGTCATCGCCGTGGTCTCGCTTCATTTTACGGCGATGACGGCCGTCTCTGTCACGCCGCTCGCAACCGGCGCTGCGATTGCGGACGCCTACGCACTGAAGGCTATGGCGGTTGCCGTTGCCGGCGGCGGATTGCTGATCATCGGTACAGGCGTGGCGAGCTACATGATCGACGAGCGGGCCTCGCGCGAATCCATCGAGAAGCTTCAGCATATGGCACTCAACGACCTGCTGACGGGCCTGCCCAACCGCAGCAGTTTCACTGACCATCTGCAGCGCGAGATCGGTCATGCCAAGGAAGACGGCGTAAAACTCGCGGTCATCGGCATCGACCTCGATCGCTTCAAGGAAATCAACGACCTGCGAGGACACAAGGCTGGCGACCAGGCACTGAAGGCAATCGGACGACGCCTGCTGCGCCTCGTCCGGGACGGCGAGTTCGTTGCCCGTGTCGGCGGTGACGAGTTCGCCGCCGCCAAGCGCTTCCGGGAGCAGAGCGAGCTGCTGGATTTCGTGGCCCGGCTGGAGAAGGTCCTGTTCGAGCCCATCCGGATCGACGATTTCGAGACGGCGACAGGGGCCAGCATCGGTGTTGCCATCTATCCCGACGATGACGTCGACCAGGAGCGCCTCGTCAGCAACGCCGATCTCGCAATGTATCGCGCCAAGGCCGACATCGGCCGCGCCGTCTGCTTCTATGAATCCAAGATGGATGAAGCTGCCCGCGCCCGTCATACGCTGGCGCAAGATCTACGCCGCGCTGTCGAATTGGATCAGCTCGACCTGCACTATCAGGTACAGACATCAGTTCGCACAGGGCTGATCTGCGGCTACGAGGTCCTCGTCCGCTGGCATCATCCCGAGCATGGCGCGGTGCCGCCTTCGGAATTCATTCCGATCGCGGAAGAAAGCGGCACGATCCTCGTCATCGGCGAATGGGTTTTGCGCACGGCCTGCAAGGAGGCAGCATCATGGGAACAGCCCTACAAGATCGCCGTCAACCTCTCGCCCGTACAGTTTGCTTATGCGGATCTCGCAAAGCTCGTTCATACGATCCTTCTCGAAACCGGCCTTGCGCCATCGCGGCTGGAACTTGAAATTACCGAATCCACAATCATTGCCGATAAAACTCGGACCTTGCATGTCCTGCGGCAGATCCGGGATCTCGGCGTGACCGTTGCCATCGATGATTTCGGCACCGGATATTCCTCGCTCGATACGTTGCGATCCTTCCCCTTTGACAAGATCAAGCTCGATCGTTCCTTCATGAACGAGGTGGATCACAGCATTCAGGCAAAAGCGATCGTTCGCGCGGTACTGACGCTCGGCAAGAGCCTGGATATCCCTGTTCTGGCGGAAGGCGTCGAGACCAACCATCAGCTCGAAATCCTGCGCGTCGAAGGCTGCGACGAGGCACAAGGCTTCTTCCTCGGCCGGCCAAAGCCCGTCGGGCAGATCTTTCAAATGGAAGCATCGACAGAGGATGACGAGGCATCGGCATTTTCCGGCCGGCTGCCGCCCTATCGCATGCGCCGTCGCTAGGAAGTTCCACACGCGTCAATGCAAATCTTCAGCAATTGCAGGGCGCAGACCGCGCCCTCCCTTACTTATGCTTGATTTCGTCAGCTGCGGCCGTTCGCGATATCAGATCGAACGGTCCGAAACCTCACCGATCCATTCGCTTTCAAGCTCGATCGCAACGGCGGAGCGGATATCGAGAGCATTGGCAGCCACGAGAAGCTCATAGCGACCGGCGATAGCTCGAAATGCTCCGATCCGCTCGTCGAAATAGCTCAGATCGCGCGGACGAACGACAAGAGAGGCGGTGCCTTTTTCACCCGGCATCAGCCGAAGCTTGGCAAAGGCGCGCAACTCCTTATCCGGCCGCTCGACTGTCGAAGCAGCCGCGCGCACGTAAAGCTGCACAAGCTCCGAACCGGCTCTGTCGCCGGTATTCATGATATCGACCGTCACGGTGATGCCATCCTGGTCCATTCTTGTTGCCGAAGCCTGCGCCTCGCCCCAGGAAAATCGCGTGTAGCCCAGACCGAAGCCGAAGGGGAACAAGGGCTCAATGTCGCGCTTATCATGATGGCGATATCCGACGAAGACGCCCTCGGCGTAACGCACATGCCCATCCTTGCCGGGATAGACGGATGCGTCGCCAACCATGGCGGAGTTATCCGATAGGCTCTTCGGGAAGGTCTGCGGCAGACGTCCGCCAGGCTCGACATCGCCGAAGAGGACATCGGCAACGGCATGTCCGAGCTCCTGACCGGGATACCACATCTGCAACACGGCCCGAACCTTGCCGAGCCAGGGCATCTCGATGGGGCCGCCGGTCTGCAGCACGACAATGGTATTGGCGTTGGTGGCCGCTACCCGGTCTATGAGTTCCTCCTGACGACCCGGCAGGCGCATATCTGGCAGATCGAGGCCCTCCGTATCCCACTCGCCGTCGCGGCCGACAAAGAGCAGAACGACGTCTGCATCGCTTGCCTTTTGGACGGCATCCAGCATCGCCTCTTCGCCGAGCGGCTTCTCCACGCCGAAGCGTACCGCCGTCAGATTGATCCCCTCCTCGGTCGTCGCGGACGAGCAATATTCGACCACCACCCTGTAGCTCTGTCCGGCTTCCAGATGGATGCCCTGTCGCTGCTCGACATTGGCGGTGCCGAAGTAATTGTCGCCGCGAGCCCAGCCGTCATAACCGTTGACGACGAGCTTGCCGTCGACAAAGAGCTTGGCAAGACCCGCATTCGTCATACCGAATACATGCTCCCCGCTCTCCGTCGGCACATAGGAGGCCGTCATCCGGGCGGAGAACTCATTGGGATCGAGCTCGGAGGACGGCAGATCGAACCAGAAGAACTCACCCTTGCTTGCCGTTTCGGTGGCCATCACCGGTCCTGCAAGATCGCGGCCCCTAAAATAGTCCACCCGCATCTCACCGGAGAAGACATTGATGAGGCGATTGTTGCGGCAGCCGGTAGCATGGTGAATGCTGTTGGCATTCGACAGTGCCTGCCGGATGCCTTCCAAGGGGCTGACCCTGTAGTGCGCTGCGATCTGGGCGCTGCCGCCACCCATGACCCGGGCTTCGGCGGCATTCGGCCCGATAACAGCCACATGCCCAAGGCCTGCCTTCTGCAGCGGCAGAATGCCGTCGTTCTTCAAGAGCACGGCACCCTCGGCTCCGAGCTTGCGGATCAGCGCGCGATCCTCAGGCAGATCAAGCGCGTGTTCGCTCAAATCGGGCGTCTTCTCGAAGGCGCCCACCCGCTCAAGCAATGTCAGAATGCGGCGAGCAGCCTCGCGCACCGTTTCCGACTTGACCTCGCCGTTGCGCACCGCCGCCACGAGCTTTTCGCCACGGTCGCGCGTCGGACCAGGCATTTCCAGATCGAGCCCGGCGTTGACGGTCGCCGCCGTCGAATGGGAGCCGAACCAGTCCGACATGACGATGCCGTCGAATCCCCACTCCTCCCGCAAGACTTTGGTCAACAGCCAGGGATGCTCGCTCGTATAGGTGCCATTCAGCCTGTTATAGGAGGACATGACGGCCATGACGCCGGCTTTTTTCACAGCCTGCTCGAACGGCGGTAGATAGATTTCGCGAAGGGCGCGTTCATCGATATCCGACGACATCGTCTGGCGCTCGATCTCGGATTCATTGCCGGCAAAATGCTTGATCGTGGCGGCAATACCCTGGCTCTGCACACCCTGGATATAGGCGACGGCAAGAGCGGCCGTCAGCATCGGATCTTCCGAATAGCATTCGAAATTGCGGCCGTTGAGGCCGGAGCGGTGAATATTGACCGTCGGCGCCAACAACACCGAGGCGCCCTTGCTCTTGGCCTGGCCGGCGAGCGCCACGCCCATACGTTCGACAAGGGCGGGATCCCATGTGGCGCCAAGCGCGATCGCAACGGGAAAGCAGGTCGCATTGACGCCGGCAACCAGCGAGCCGGCGCCGCGGGCTCCGTTCGGCCCGTCCGTGACCTTGATCTTCGGGACGCCAAGGCGCTCAACCGGCACCGTGGTCCAGAAATCGGCGCCGGACAGCAGCGAAACCTGCTCTTCAAGCGTCATCCGGTCGAGAATATCGTCGATCATTTAGGCCTCCCGAGCAATTCCCTGGCTGTTCCACCGTCCATCGGCGACGAAGATTCGCATTTAAGACCAACAAATCATAAACACGCCAGATGCTCTTTGGATAAATCGGTAAACCAATGAAATAACATATATTTTTCCGTAATATTCGGTCTTTTCCGCATCGGGACATGCGTGGCAACCAGTCGGAAATCATAAATTTGGTGCTTGCACGGGTATCGCCGATGGCAGCGCCTGGCAAAAGCGCCGGTTCGCTAAAATGCGAATAATCTTTTTCCGAATAAATTTGACCGCGTCGGATTTCATGAGCCCAACTCATGGAGCCGAGTATGCGTTCACTTCTCGTCGCTGCAAGCTTTCTCTTCGTCGTCGGCATGTTGTTTTCGACGGCAACGACGGCAAAGCCCGTGGCCAATACCGCCGCGGCGCACGCGCACCAATTTGCGCGCGAGGTGACAGATGCGAGCGTACCCGTCGGCTGGATCAACTTCTGCAAAGCGCAACCAACCGAATGCGTGGCCGGCCAAAAGAGCACGGAATTCGTCAATCTCGATCGCGATCATCGGCTGCAACTGCGGCAGATCAACAGCCTGGTCAATCACGAGATCCAGGGCATCGGCGACAATGATCATTACGGCATCTACAAGCTCGGCATCGTCAATTGGTGGACCTATCCCGACGATGGTGCCGGCAACTGTAACGACTATGTCCTCTTGAAGAAGAAATTGCTCATCGAAGCAGGCTGGCCACGGTCTGCCCTGCTACTGACGGTCGTCCTCGATACCCATAACGAGGGGCATCTTGTCCTGATGGCGCGCACGAGCGACGGCGACCTCATCCTCGACAACCTTACCGATGCAGTCAAAAACTGGAACGGAACAGGCTATACCTTCATCAAGCGCCAGACGGCCAACGATCCGAACAATTGGGTCCGGCTGGAATCGGGTCGCACACCTGAAGAGCTTGCCATGATCAGCAAGGCCTTGGCGTCTCATTCACAGTGATTGGCAGCCCAATAGCTATCGACCAGACCTTTGCCGTCTTGGTCCAGGATGGCAAAATTGCCGGGAATGACGACGAAGAAGCGTTCTCCGCTTTCCGCACCGGCGCTGCCATTTGCACTTGCCGCGTCGACACGACCACAGACGACGAAGCCTGGCATTCGTTCGCTCGGCTTGGCCGCCAGAATATGAATGGCAGAGGGCGGCACCTCTATGCGCCGCGCGACCGCTGCCTTGGCAAGCGCCGGGACATCCGCCATGGTCGGCAAGGCTTCGCCGGGGGCGGCTGCAAGCAAAATGCTCCCTGCGATCACGAGATGTTGCATCGACATCCTTTCGAAAGCCTCGACCACGGGAACGCAACCCTGGACGGCTATATCCCGTATGCCTCTGCAGCCGAAAGCTGCTTTGATCAAAGTTTATTGTGATTCGCGAGGCGGAAGAAGCTTGCGCTCTTGCCTTCGGATAACGATCGCGTATCAAGATCGTCCCCGCGCCGGAGTACATTTTGGAAAGTCAGCTTGCGAATGCGAACACGCCTGTCGATACTCCCGGCACTCGGTCTCCTTTTTATCCTTGCATTGACGAATGCCACTTCCGCGCGTGAGCTCGTACGCGTACCGCCGGGCAATCGCAACAGCGTTCAGCCGCCCATACCCAATACCTCGGTGCTGCGGGCCAAGGCCTTCAACACGACTTACGACGAAAAATACCAGAAGATCGTCGGAGTGCTTCGCGACGACAAGGACTTGATGGCCTCGATCAGGAAGGCCGGACAGGCCTACCAGATCGATCCCATTCACATCGTTGGCGCCCTTGTCGGCGAGCACACCTACAACATCACGATCGTCAACAGGGTAAAGTCCTATTACGTCAAGGCGCTCGCCTATTCGCAGTCCGATTTCAAGTTTGCCTATAAGGACGTGACGGTCCAGACCTTCCTGAAGAAGCCGGAATTCGCCCATTGCGACGCCTTTACCGGCAGCGCCGAATTGTGGGAATGCCGTGACGAGACCTGGGACAAGAGTTTCCGAGGCAAGGTCATCGACGGCGTCGCTTACGAAAACATGACCTTCCAGCGCGCCTTCTTTCAGCCTTTCTTTGCCGGCCAGACCTTCGGCCTTGGGCAGATCAGCCCTTTGACGGCCCTTGAAGTCACCGATCTCGTCCATGCGACGAGCGGCCTGCCGAAGCTTTCCGTCGATGATCCGCAGGCAATCTACCGCGACATCATGGATCCCGATCGCAGCGTGATCTATATCGCCGCTATCGTAAAGGATGCCATCGACGCCTACCGCGCGGAGGGTTTCGACATCACCGACAACCCCGGCCTGACGGCAACGCTTTACAATGTCGGTCAGCCGCGCCGCCGTGCGGCCGCCCTGCGGCAAGCAGCGGACGCTACAGGCGGGAAGAAACTGCCGGAAGAAAATTATTATGGCTGGCTGGTGAATGATAAACTGCCGGAGCTGCGCGGGTTGCTCGGCAGCGACAACAGCCAATAGGCCGGCAGAACTTCACCAATGAAGACCATCGGCCTAATCAGGCGATCAGGCTGACGCGATCATTGGCAATCTTGTTTTCGACCCAGGCTCGTTCATTCTGCCAATCATGCCGCTTCCATCCTTCCCAGCCGAAGCCGCATAGCTTGATGTCCCATTCGGACGCAGGGAACCTTGCGAGCGCATAACGGATGCCAAGAAAGCCTGTGCTGGGAAAGACCTTGTGCATGCGGCGCCCGGAAATACCGAGCTCACCGCAGCCTGCAATATAGGTCTGCGGCGGCATGATGCGGATCTCCTTGCCAGCCCTGCCCAGTAACTCGATTGCCTGCATCGTCCAGTCAGCCCGTCGGCCCTGCAGACGCTGGAAAATGTTGGGTCTTGGATGATATTTACGAATGATATCGGGGTGGTAGGCCAGCATGAAGACCTTTGCGGCCTTAAGCGCAGCGTTATCCATGAAGCCGGGATCGAGAAGCCGCCGATACAAGATCTTGCTCGATGCGGCCAGCATGATCATGTCGGTGCGCTCGCCGCTCAAGCCGCCGGAAAGGATCGGCTCGTTGAAACGCATGACGAATTGCGCCTCGTCCACGATACCGGCGATATCGCGTTCCAGCTTGCCATTGCCGACAATGATTGCAGTCTTACGCACCAATACGGTCGTCCAGAAAATACGGGCCGTGCATTAGCAAGAGGTTCTGACAGCACACTGAAACATTGATGAGGCGGAACTGAAATCCCTTCGACCCAGTCGCAGCAGCGCAAAGCGAATGAATTGGCTACAGAAAGTAACGGAACTTCAGTGGAAGCAGCGCCGCGCCGATCGCGCTGGCATCACCTTTGGTTTCGCTGAGAACCAGCCGAGGTCCGGGCGGTGCGGCACCATAGCGGTGCGGACGCTGCGACGGCAGGCGGGCGCGCGCGATCATCATTCGTCCAAGCTCGGGCGGTAGCTGGCCACCGAAGACGATGGCCTGCGGATCGATCACCCCGGCAAGCGTAGCGATCAGACGATCGAGCATCGGCATGGTCTCGGAGAGCCAGCTCTCGACGCCGGGCCAGGAAGGGTCGAAATTCCGTTTCAGTTCCTCGATGGAGCCTATGTCGACACCGCTCTCCCGCAATGTGGCGATGAGATATTGCAAAGCCGGCCGGCGCAGCATTTCGTCCGGATTGTAGATGACGCTGAATTCCCCGGCATTCCCATGGAAGCCCAGATAAGGCCTGCCTTCCAGAACAAGACCGCCGCCAAATCCATAATTGAAGGAGAGGTATGCAAAGGTCTTGCACCAGCGCCCGACACCGCGCAGGCTCTCGCCTATGGCGCCCGTCGTTGCGTTGTTTTCCAACCAGACCGGAACTCCGAACACATGCTCGAGTTCCGGCTGCAGATCGACCAGAGACCAGTCGCGCAGCGGCTCCGGGGCATTAAAGCGACGATCATCGCCGACGAAGAAACCCGACATGGCAAAGCCGAGCCCAATGAGGTTCTCGCGCGATATTTCGTGGTGCGCCAGCATCGAACCCAGTTTCTCGTCAAGGATTGCGAGCGTTGCCTTGCGGTCGGCGGACACGCCACTAAGCACCTCCTGATCGACAATGCTGCAGCCGAAATCGGCAAGCGACAGTGTCACGGCATCTGTGTTGACGGAAATACCAACCGAATAAACCGCCTGCCGCTCCAGTTCGATTGTTGGGCTCGGCTGCCCGCGCGCGCCTTTGAATGGCGCACCGGCGCGAAGCAAGCCGCGGGCCATTAGCGCCTCGACGAGACGATGTACCGATTGCTGCGTTAAGTTGGTGTGGGCCGTCATGGTCGCGCGCGGGATCGGCTCGCGGCTGCGGACAATATCGAGGATGAGGCGCTCGTTCTCGCTTGCCAGTGGGAATTTTTCAAGCGCTACCATGACTGCAATCCTGATCCTGTCATTCTGACCTAGCCGTTCGCCTATCCGGGCACAATCCAGACCCATATTCGCGGCTGCTCGTCATAAATATTACACTTTATGTGTATTAATAACCATAACAGCGATCGGTGCCAATGCACCGCGTCGGCCGCAGCCATTGGTGCTCACATTCGACATCGCCCCCGCATCCGCTCATTCCGCCTGAAAACCGACAGCTCACGAAAGCTCTTCCCATGCACAGCCAGACCGCCACCTCGCCCTTATCCCGCAATGCCGATATCTACGACCTCCTCTCCCGGACCAATCCAAACATTCTGACGATTGCCCATCGTGGGCTTTGGTCGGCAGCTCCCGAAAATTCATTGGCGGCAATCCGTGCGGCAGCCGAGCTTGACGTGGAATTCGTCGAAATCGACACGCAGGCGACTGCCGACGGCCATCTCGTCGTCATTCACGACAAGACGCTGGACCGCACCACGTCGGCTAAAGGTGTGGTCGGAGCGAGCAGCTTCGCCACAATCCGCGAGGCTCGACTGCGTGCCGGCGCCGGCGGAGAGATGGCAGCGTTGACGGATGAGCGTGTCCCCACGCTCGAAGAAGCACTGGAGGAGGCGCGCGGGCGCGTCTTCGTCAATATCGACACGAAATTTCCGCGTGAATTGCCGCAGGTCATTGCCGCGGTGCGCCGGCTAGGTGCCGAGGATCACGTCATCATCAAGTCGGATGTCGAGCCGCAAAGCGGCTCATTCCCCGTGCTCGATGCCGATTGGTTCGGATCGATCCCGCATATGCCGATGTTTCGCGTCCGGCCCGGCAAATTTACCGAGGACCTTCGAATGATCGAACCGCTCAAGGCGCCGATGATCGAGGTGAAATTTACCGACATTGCCGATCTCGCAGCCGGGCGCGAGGAACTCGAACGCCAAAATATCCGGCTCTGGATCAATACGCTCGATGTCTCCTACAATCTCGACTTCAACGATAGCCGGGCGCTTAGCGACCCTGAAGGCGTATGGGGAACGCTTGTTGACGCTGGCGTCGGCGCCATCCAGACCGATACGAATGTCGAATTCAAGCGGTGGCTCGCGACCAGAAGCGGCAAATAAAGCCCCTTCGGCTTAACGCGCAGACAAGAAAGCCCGGGCGGTTTCTCATCGCCCGGGCTTTTGCGTCCTCCGGCGCTGTCAGCAATCCAAAGCGAAGCCTTCGTGCCTGCGGAGGGAGCGTTTCTCGGCAGCAACCTTACCAATTTTGGTCCTCTGAAGGGCAAATGCTGCACCGCGAAGAAAATGATACGAAAATGAATTAAAACTGATGTGAAAATGAATTTTGAATGTTGACTTAAGGAATCGCTGAACTAGTTCCCGGTCATACGCCGGGGTCCGCCCCATCCATAGCGACCATATGATCCTGCATAATCCTGTGCAGCCGTTGCAGCAGCTAAGACGCTGTTACGGCAAGGAATATTCGTGCGGTTAAGAGGTCGCATCATAGCGCAGTGGGACTTCGGTATCGCATGAGCAGCATCACTGGACGGCTCGTCAAAGGAAGCATGTGGCTAAGCCTGTCCCGGACCATCGTGAACGGACTTGCAACGCTCAGCACCTTCGTATTGGCCCGCTATCTGGCGCCCGCCGATTTTGGCGTCGTCGCCCTTGGCATGACGATATTGATGATCGTCACGACCATTACCGAACTTTCCCTTTCGGAGGCGCTGATCCGTCATGCCGCACCGGACGAATCCCATTTCAGTGCTGCCTGGACGCTGAATGCCGCGCGCGGGCTGGCGATCTGCATCCTGTTTGCGATCTTTGCCTATCCGGCGGCGGCCCTTTTCAATGAGCCTAGACTGGCGGGCGTCATGTTCGCTCTCGGCATCAGCATGCTGCTTGGTGGTCTGACGAATCCGCGCCGCATCATGCTGCAACGTGATCTGATCTTCTGGCAGGAGTTCGTGCTTGCGGTCTCGCAGAAATTCGCCGGCTTCGTCGCCTCCGTTGCAATCGCCATCATCTATCAAAGCTATTGGGCGCTGATCGTGGGCACGCTGATCAGCCAGGCGACGAATGTCATCGTCTCCTATCTCGTGCTGCCCTTCCGCCCCAGGATCACCTTCCAGCACATGCGGGAGTTCTTCTCCTTCTCCGCCTGGCTGACCGCCGGCCAGATCGTCAGCACGCTCAACTGGCGTTTCGATTACCTGCTTGTCGGCAAGATGCTCGGCGGCATCCAGCTCGGCTATTATTCGGTCGGCAGCAACCTCGCCATGATGCCAACGCGGGAGGCGACCGCTCCGCTCACGCAGACGATCTATCCGGCGTTTGCCGGTATTCACAACGATCCCGGCCGGTTAGCCGCCGCCTATCAGCGCGTACAGGCGCTGGTCGCGGCAGTCGCCCTTCCAGCCGGGATCGGCGTTGCCGTGACGGCCGATCCGCTGGTCAGGCTGGCGCTCGGCGATAAATGGGCGCCAGTCATCTTCATCATCCAGTCGCTTGCTTCGGTCTTTGCATTGCAGACGCTGGGCTCGCTCGTACAGCCGCTCGGCATGGCAAAGGGCGAGACGCGCGTGCTCTTCGTCCGGGACACGCAGATGTTCTGCCTGCGCGTACCGATCATGATCGGCGGCCTGATGCTCTATGGCCTTCCAGGGGTCATTGCTGGGCGCGTCTTCACGGGCCTTTTCAGCACGGCCGTCAACATGATGCTCGTGCGACGCTTCACCGGCATTACCGTTGCAAAGCAATTGTCGGTGAACCTTCGGGCACTCGCAAGCGTCGCCATCATGGCAGCGGGCGTCTCGCTCGCCTCGAGCCATCTTGCCTACACGGACGACAAGTTCGTGCTCGTGACGCATCTCGCAATCCTGATCCTGCTCGGCGGCCTGCTCTATTGCGGTTCGACGCTCCTGCTGTGGACGCTGATGAAGCGGCCGGCCGGCCCGGAAACGGAGGTCCGAAACATACTCGGCAAGGTGCTGCCGAGACTTCGGCCTGCCTGAAGCGCGGCCGATACCGGCCGGACCGATTGTCATCTGAATGGGGGAATGGGGAAATGACATTACCAGCAAATCAACAGCTGATCGCCAAACTGGACAATATGATCCACGATTGCCTAAAGGATTACATCAGCAATGATGAACCTCTGGCGATCCTCGACTTTCCCGACATCCGCAACTGCGGCGACTCCGCCATTTGGCTCGGTGAAATGGCTTATCTCAACAGGCGATACGGCAAGCGCCCGGCCTATGTCTCGCGCATCGACGATTTCTCGCCCGAGCAACTCGAGCGCACTATGCCGACCGGCCCAATCTTCATTCATGGCGGCGGCAATTTCGGCGACATATGGGATGCGCATCAGGACTTCCGTGAACGGGTTCTGGAGCGATTTCCCAATCGGCAGGTAATCCAGTTCCCGCAATCCATCCATTACAAATCGCAGGCACGCATAGAGGAAAGCGCCCGCGTCATCGGACGTCACAAGCATTTCGTATTGCTGGTGCGCGACGAGGAATCGAAAGAGTTTGCTCATAAGCACTTCGATTGCGAGGTGCGCCTTTGCCCGGACATGGCCTTCAGCATTGGCCCAATCCGGCCGGAGGCCCCGGAATTTCCCGTGCTTGCCATGTTGAGATCCGATCTTGAGAAGGTGGGCGAGGCCAATCTCTCCGCCTATCCCGATATTCCGAAAGAGGACTGGACGACCGAATCCGCCAAGCGAGTGCGCATCTCCAAGGCGATCGGCGCGGCAACGGCTCTCATGGCTCTCAAACCGGCGGAAATAAGGTTGCGCAAGCTCGACGCAGCGGCACATAATCGTCTTAGACGCGGCATACGCCAGATTTCCCGCGGCCAGGCGATCGTCACGGACCGTCTGCATGTCCATATCTGCTCGATCCTGCTTGGACGGCCGCATGCGGTGCTGGACAACAGCTATGGCAAGATACGTCGGTTCATGGCGGCATTCTCCGGCGGCACCGATCTTGCCTACCGCGCGACCTCGCTCGATGACGGTATCGCTTGGGCACGCCACCAGGCGACACAGCCATTGGCCCCCGCTGCCTGACAGGCCGCGTCGTAGGCCTACAAAAATAATCAGGCGAAGGCGCTTCACGTGCCTTCGCCTGATATTGGCTCGATCCAGCCTGGGAGGCAACCATCCGGGCAGCGCAGACAAACCGCCTGCCCTTTCCCAAAATCGCTCTTAACGGGCGTTGTACTTCGCATCGACCTCGTTGATAGCCTTGACGTTGCCGGCCGAGCGGCCATTCTCGTCAAACGTTTGCACCAGGAAGGCATCAGCGATCGCCTTGGCGAGCTCAGTGCCGATGACGCGGGCACCCATGGTGATGATCTGGGCATTGTTCGAGAGCGCCGCGCGCTCCGCCGAATAGGTGTCATGGGTCAGAGCAGCGCGAATACCCGGCACCTTGTTGGCCGAGATACAGACGCCGATGCCGGTGCCGCAGACGAGGATCGCCTTATCATAGGTGCCGTCGATGACGCCGGAGGCAACGCGGTCGGCGAGGTCGGCGTAAAACGCATCAGGCCCTTCGTCAGTGCGCGATACTTCGTACACCTCGAAACGCTCCTTCAGATGATCGGCGAGAACCTTGGCGAGGCCTTCACCGGCGCTGTCTCCAGCAATAGCAAGCTTCATGATATGTCTCCTCAGAGTTTGGCGGCGCACTTGGCGAGAATGTCGAGATAGCCCTCGACGTTCCAGGCGGAGCGGCCGATGAAGAGCCCGTCTACATTCGGGCAGGATATAAGTTCCTCACAGTTTTGCGGATTGACCGATCCGCCGTAGAGGCACGGAATTTTGCGACCGAGCACCTTTTGCGCGACCGTAATGATTTCGGCCTGGCGCGCGTCGGCATAGGATGGCTCGGCTGGAATGCCCTTTTCCCCGATCGCCCATACCGGTTCGTATGCGAGCAGGATCTCGGCCTGTTTCTGCACGCCCGAGAGTTTCGACAGAGCGCCGACGACCTGCTCGCTGAGGATCTCCGTTGCACGGCCGCTTTCACGATCAGCCAGCGTTTCGCCGGTGCAAATCAACGGGATCAAGCCATGACGGACGGCCGCCTCTGTCTTGAGGCCGACGGTTTCGTTGGTCTCGCCAAAATACTCGCGACGCTCCGAATGGCCGAGCTCGACGATATCGAGATGGCAATCCTTCAACATCAACGGCGAGATTTCCCCCGTCCACGCACCCTGGTCGGCCCAATGCATGTTCTGGGCGCCCACCTTGACGGAGCTTTCCGACAGGATCGACTTGACCTCGCGCACGGCCGTGAAGGGTGGAATGACAAAGCGCTGGATGCGAGGATCCCGAAGAACATCGGCGGCACACAAGGCCTCGGCGAAGGCGCGGGCCTCGGCAAGCGTCTTGTTCATCTTCCAGCTCGTGCCGATCCAATAGCGAAGCTTCTCTGTCATGGCATATCCTGGTTCGAGGCGATGGTAAGAGCGATGCCGTCGCGGCGAAATTGCTCGAGGATGTCGGCATCAGGCGCGTGATCGGTGATTACGGCATCGAAATCGGTCAGAGCTGCCATTACGTGCAGTGCGGTATGGCCGATGCGCTGATGACTGACAAGCAGGCAGCTCCTGGCAGCCGATGCGATCATCGCCCGCTTAGTGCGCACGACGTTATCGTCCATGTGATAGGCAAGCTTGCCGGAAACGGCCGGCGTCGACAGGAAGGCGATATCGGCCCGCAGCCGCGACAACGCCTCCTCGGTAACGACACCTAAATACGCGTTGAACTTGGCGGAATAGATGCCGCCGAGCGCTATCAAGGTGATGCCGCTTTCGTTCTTCATCCGATCGATGATTGCGGCATTGTTGGTGATCAGCGTCAACGGCCGCTTCTGCAGCAGCATCTCGCCCAAAACTGCCGCCATCGACCCATCGTTGATCATGACTGTCATGCCGGGCTCGACCAGTTCCAGCGCCGTGCGCGCCATGGCGAGCTTCTCGTCATGACCCTGGCGCTCGCGAAAACGGAAATCGCTTTCGAACTGCGTGCCGGCATCGATCGTCGCACCGCCTCGGACCTTGCGCAACACGCCGGCCTGTTCGAGATCATCGAGATCGCGGTGGATAGTCATCTTGGACACAACAAAGCGGTCAGCGAGATCGTCGAGATCGACGGTCTTGTGTTCGATGAGCAGATTGATGATCGATTGCTGGCGCTCTTCGCGTTTCACCTTGCACTCCGGCCTTTGGCTCGAAATGGATCTTAAAGGAGATATAACATCAAAATCTCACAAATCAACATTTCTTCTGTTATATTGAGATGAATTTCTGTTTTATGCCGCAGCATCACACCTCATCCTTTAGGAGTGCCCGCGCCGTTTTCTCATCCGTTATCAAACCGTAGAGACAGTGGCTCTTGAGGACGGCGCGGATGGCCTCGACCTTCGGCAATCCGCCCGAGAGCGCGACCAGCCGCTCGCCCTTGAAGCGCGGCAGGGAGGCAGACAATGTGCGCGAGGTCAGCGTCGTCTCAAGAATATTGCCGTCGCCATCGAAGAAATGGCCGAGAATTTCGCCGACGCCGCCGGCCGCCGTGATCTCCTTGATCTCCTTCGGCTCGACCATGCCCGACAAGACGAGCTGCGCATCGGTATCCACGGTGCCGAGACCGACAAGCTTGAGATCGGCACCGTTTGCAAGATCGAAGACTTCCTTCACGCCGCGCTGCGCAAGCAGCACATCCCGGTCTTCCCGCGTATTGGCGAAGAAGGGCACCGGCATGACATGCGACTGCATGCCGGTCTTTTCGGCTATGCGGTGCATCACGTCATAGGGGTTGGCTGCATAGTTTCGCGTCAGGCCACCGAGCAGCGAGACAAAACGCAAATCCTTGGCGCTGACGCGCGACAGGTGATGGACGGCGGAAGAGAGCGTTCGGCCATGGCCGAGGCCGATGACTTTATTGTTGCCACTCTCGATTTCACGACGCAGGAAGCCGGCACCCGCCTGGCCGAGTGCGCGAAACTCGAAACCTTCCTCGCCAAGATCGGGTGCGACCTCGCAATATTGCAGCCCGAACCGCGCTGAAAGCTCCGTTTCAAGCTCGACACATTCGACGATATCGCCGTCGATCGTTACCTTGACGACGCCTTCGGCAACCGCGCGCGCGATCAGCCTGTGCGCCTTCACCGAGGGAACGCCGAGACGTTTCGCCACCTCGGACTGAGTCAGCCCGCCGGCATAGTGCAACCAGGCCGCCCGCACGGCGAGCGAAGCATCTGCATCCGTCATCGTCCGTTCCCCTTCATTTTTCTACACATAGTCCCTCGCCTGTTCTCTCCGGCCATAGTGTCCGATCCGGCCACCTCCTCGAAAGAATTTGGTACCTGATGAATCGGGACTCGGCCGCTCCACCGGCTAGATATGCAAGTCACCAGCGCCCGTGTCGATATGAGGCGCCCAGAAGGCGACACTTTCGGCAATTTGAGCGATAACCTGACGATCGTTGGGCTCACGCTCCTTGAACGACAATTCCAGGCAGATCTCATTGTCCTTGGCACCACCTTCCGCGAAAGCCTTGAGCAAAGGTTCAGGCTGGATGCGACCCTTGGCATTAAACTCCGCCGTGAAGGGGCGGTGTCCACCTTTGTCCATCAGGCTCTGCTTGATGTGAATGATCGGAGACACTTTCGGCACGGAGCGCGCCCAGGCGTAAGGGTCATAGTCATCGGTATTGGCCGAGGTGACATCGCCGTGGTCGATATCAGCCATCATCCACATTGGAATGGCGAATGGCGCCTTGGTCAGCCTGTCCTGCAGGGAAAGGCAGGCCTCGATTGTCTCGCCGAATTCGCGGCCGATGCTCATCGGCTCCCAGAAGATATAGGAGAGGCCGGCAGCCCGGGCATGTTCGGCCACCTCGCCCCAGCAATCGATCGCAATCTCGATCAATTCCGCGCGGCGGACCGGATCGTCATAATCCTTATAGGTGAAGATCGCGAACTGCGTGCCGACCGAATGACCGCCGAGATCGGCGGTGATATCGGCAAAAGTCTTGAACCAGTCGATATAGTAGCGGCGAACATCCCTGTCCGGATGGCCGAAATGATTGAGACGGCCATACGGGCCGGTCATGCCTGAGGTTACGCGGACGCCGGTGCGCTTCAGTGCCACCTGCATATCCCGCGTCAGCCGGCGAATGACCGGCGCCTGCCAGCTCGGATTGATGAATTCGTGCGTCAGCTGCAGATCGCGGATGCGCAGATCACGCGCGACCGTTTCGATCAAATCGGCCGGCTCGGCAAAGCGATTGACAAGCGGGTTGGTGTTGAGTGAAAGCGTCAAGGGCATGCGTATTCTCCGGCAGGATCTGGTGGTTCAGGCGGCCAGCGCCAGTTCGGCATCGAACCAGGCGGCGAAGGCCGCCTTTTCCTCAGCTGTCATGTGCAGACCTTCCTTGGTACGCCGCATCAGCACGTCGTCGGCCGCCTGCGCCCATTCGGAGGCGACGAGATAGCGGACTTCGGCCTCATAGAGATAGCCGCCGAAATGCCGGCCGAGGTCCGCCAGCGACGTGGCATTGCCGACGATCTGCCTGGTGCGGGCGCCATAGAGATGGCCGTAGTGATTCACGAGCGCACGCGGCATCCAGGGATAGGCCGCACGCAGCGTATCGGCAAAGGCGACATAATCGGCATCGGGGATTTCGCCGCCCGGCAAAACAGCACTCCGCGTCCAGTCGCCACCCATCTTCGGGAAGAATTTCGCAAGCCGCTGCATCGCGTGCTCGGAGAGCTTGCGGAAGGTCGTGATCTTGCCGCCGAAGACGCTCAGGAGCGGCGCGCCACCGGTCTCGTCGAGATCGAAGACGTAGTCACGCGTGACAGCAGACGGGTTGCCCTTGCCGTCGTCGAACAGCGGCCGCACACCGGAGAAGCTTTCAAGCACATCAGACCTGCGCAGCTTCTCCTTGAAGTAGCGATTGACCGCCGTGATCAGGTAATCGATTTCCTTCTCGTCGGCCCTCACCTCTTCCGGCTTGCCTTCGTAGGGAATGTCGGTCGTGCCGATCAGTGCCTTGTCGCCTTCGTAAGGGTTGATGAAGATGACGCGCTTGTCGTGGTTCTGCACGAGATAGGCCTGCTGGCCGGCCCAGAATTTCGGAACGATGATGTGGCTGCCCTTGACGAGCCGGACGCTACGCTGGCTGTTCGAGCCGACGACACGGCCAATAATGTCGTTGACCCAGGGACCGGCGGCATTGACCAATACGCGGGCGCGCACCGTCCGCACCTCGCCGGAGCGCTCGCTGCGCATCTGAATGAGCCAGTTACCCTGCTCGCGGCGCGCGCTGACGCAAGCAGTGCGCGTCAGGATCCGCGCACCCTTGGCGGAAGCGTCGAGAGTGTTGAGAACAACGAGTCGGGCGTCATCAACCCAACAGTCGGAATATTCAAAACCCTTGGAATATTGATCCAGGATCGGCGCTCCCTCCGGATCGCGGTGCAGATCGAGCGAGCGGGTGCCCGGCAGCTTCTTGCGGCCGCCGAGATGATCGTAGAGAAACAGACCGAGACGAACCAGCCAGGCCGGACGATCCGTCGGGCTATGAGGAAGAACGAAGCGCATCGGCCAGATGATGTGGCTCGCCGAGTTCAACAGCACCTCACGTTCGATCAGCGCCTCGCGCACCAGGCGGAATTCATAATATTCGAGGTAACGCAAACCGCCATGCACGAGCTTGCCGGAGCGCGAAGACGTCCCCTCGGCGAGATCGCCTTTCTCGCACATGATAACCGAAAGGCCGCGGCCGGCCGCATCGCGGGCAATGCCGGCACCATTGATGCCTCCGCCAATCACGAAAAGATCAAAGATTTCCGGTTCCATCATGTCATGCTCCTAAGGATGCCTGTGGCATCATCAATTCAATCTTTTAAGCCGCGCTCGCTCGCCGGCCCGATAACGGCTAGTGCTGGGCCAGTTTGTCCCAAGCCGGCGCAATCGCCTGGCGCACGTCCTTGTAGGCGTCGAACAAGCGGTCATAGCGCTCGACATTTTCCTGATCCGGCGCTTCGGCTTCGCCGAGCAGCGGCGTCACCCAATCGGCAATGCAGCTGTCCATGTCCGGATAGGCGCCGATCGCGACGGCGGCCATCATCGCCACACCTGCGGCCCCCGCCTCCTCGCGGTCGGAAATGCGCACCGGCGCCTTGACGGCGGCCGACAGAGAACCCCGCAGTGCGCGCGACCGGGCAGCTCCTCCCGTGATGCGCAGCTCCGAAGGCATGTCGCCCATGGCGGCATAACAATCGCGCGTTGCCATGCCGAGCCCTTCGACGACAGCCCTCAGCATGTCGGCAAATCCATGCCGCGTCGAAAGCCCGGTAAAGCCGGCACGCGCATGGGCATTGACGAAGGGACCGCGCTCGCCGGCCTCGGAAATATAAGGATGATAAAGAAGGTTCGTCGGCCGCGCTTCGGCAAACCAGGCGTCGATGCGCGGAATGAGGTCGGAATAGGAAACCTCGCTCCCGCTTGCGGACATCAGATCTGCCGCGATCTTCAGAATCCAGTCGATATTGATGGTCGCACCCATGTTGGTCTGGACCTGCGTGACGATACCAGGGATCGGCAAAGCGATCACATAACCGGTTCCCTCGTCATTGAGCTGGACATCCGGCACGGCCTTTGCGCGCATATGCACACCCGTCGATCCGATCGTTGAGCAGGCCGCGTTCTGGCCGCCGGTGCGAACTCCGGCGCCAAGTGCGGTCATCACCATGTCGACATAGCCGAGACATACCGGCGTTCCGGCCAGCAGACCGGCGGCCTTTGCCGCTGTTTCCGTCAAGGGATGGCTGATCTCCGTTCCATCGACGATCTCGGGAAGAAGCGTGCGCCGGCGGGCAAGGCCGAGCGCATCGATGACAACAGGATCATACTGACGATTGCGGAAATTACCGAAGGTGAAGCTCGCCTCGGATGGATCGGTCGCGCGAATGCCTGTCAGATTGAGATAGAGCCAGTCCTTGCAATGCAGCGCCGTCTCGGCCCGATCGAGAAGCTCAGGCATGAAGCGATCCATATGGGCGAGCTGCGCGCCCTGCTGACAGGTATTGAGACCGGTTCCGGTCGCCTCGAAACGGGCGCGGTTACCCTCTAGGGCGCTCAAACGCGTGACCGTCGATGCGGCGCGGCCATCAAGCCAAAGCCAGGCATCATCGACGGGCGCATTGCCTGGACCCACAAGCCAGGTGCCGTCGCCCTGCCCCGTAACCGCGATCGCAGCCGTCCGGGCGGCGAGATTTTCGACCTTCTCCCCAAGCCCGCGCAATGCGCTGACACAGTCCGCCCAGGTCTGGCCGAGCGACTGCGTGACCGATCCGTCTTCACCCGTCCGGTAGCGATTTCGCGCCGAAGCGGAAGCGATCTGCTTTCCGGTTAGGTCGAAGGCAACCGCCTTCAAAACAGAGGTCCCCGCATCGATCCCGATGATGATCCCGTCAGCCTTAGGCATTGGACGCCGACCCCACCATTCCGCGTCTTGCAACACGAGCGCAAGCAAACACCACAAACATTTTCATTCCTCCCCTTACGACCAAGGGCATAAGCTATGCTTGTCCGCATTCGTCGTCGCTATATTTGCCACTCCACAGACAGAATGACGAATGAAGCGCTACCTAACAGACATTGGATCCACGATTCATCCAGATACCGTTCTCATAACACAAAGATATCGCGGCTGCAGTAATAATTTTCTGGCGTTGTAATTTTTTTCATATAAAATAGATGTGAATGAACGCCGCGCCGTCACAAGTGGGAGCGGCGACTGCAATCGAAGAAAATTGACGTAACGGACGGAGCTTCTCAGAAAGGGTTAGTAAGACGTTGCAAAATATGTGTGCAGCGTTTCCATATTTACGAATTATTTTAATTACTTAAGCAATTTCCCTGTGGTTAAGGCGACTAAAGCGGCACCGATCGCAGGACGTCCGTACAGCACCAATAGAGCAGCAAGCTCAAGCGCGAAAAAACAGGAAACACTGGAACTCATAGAGGCCCACCGAATACAAAGTGCACTAAATCGCGGTTGACAGCCTGGAAGATTTATAACATATGAAGTGCGGTTATTAACATACTTATATCACAAATATCGCATAGATACGAAAGCTGTGAAGAGGGCGATTGGAGGAGACAGTCGCCTATATGCTGAGGAGGCTCCTGATGTTGAATTTCCCTTTCGGTGACGGCGCAGCCCGAAGCCGACGCACTGCGCGCCACGTGCGGAAGTCCGACTTCCGTTAAGCCGGATCGCGGCACTTTTCTCCCTTTCTCCATCAGGCAATCCGGCTGACATGCCCAAGGTCGTTTGAACATGAATACGCAAGCTCAATACGCAACTGCCAAGCCGACCGGCTCCAAGGCGAAGATCGTCGCCGGCATCGCCGCCTTTGTGATCGTGATCGGCGCCATCGCCGCCGATACCAAGGTCGTCAAGATCGGCTCCGAACACGACGTGCGCGAACAGGGTTTCCAACCGGATACCTATGGCACTGCCGAATTCCCAAAAGTGCAGGCTGATGTCGAAAAGCGCGCCGTCGATGCGGTGACGCTCGCCAGCGCGGTTCTCGCCGACAAGAAGGCGGCCGGCGAGAAATATGGCGTCGCGACTACGACCGGTCCGGTCCTTCCGGTCTCCTTGACGGGCGCCTTCGGCGAGCGCAAGGCCAACCTCAACGAATTCAAGGTGGACGGCATGCCCGACGGCATCACCGTTCGTGTCCAGACGGGTCCTGCCATCAACGGCACCGATCTTCGCGATGCCACGGGCAAGATTGAATTCGGGCAATTCACCAACCAGATCGAATATCAGGACGCGGGCTCCGCCATCAACAACGAGATGAAGAAGGCGACCCTTGGCGGCCTGGATCCTGAAAAGCTGACCGGCAAGACGGCGACGGTCGTCGGGGTCTTCAAGCTCATCAATCCGAAGAACTGGCTCGTCACCCCGGTAAAGGTCGATGTGAAATGAGCCAGGTCCAGCATAATGGCGCAAGCACGGGTGAAGTCGTTCTCGCCGCCCGCAACGTTGCCAAATCCTATGGCAGCGTCCATGCGCTGAAGGGTGTCAATTTCGATATTCGCCGCGGCGAAGTCACCACCCTCTTCGGTGAAAATGGCGCCGGCAAATCCACCCTGATGAAGATCCTCTCCGGTGTCATCCAGCCGACATCGGGCGAGATCATCCTCGATGGCGCCCCCATTTCCTTCGCCTCCTCCACGCATGCGCGCGCCTGCGGCATTTCCATCATCCACCAGGAGTTGAGCCTGGCGCCGAACCTCAGCGTCCGTGACAACATCTTCATGGGTCGCGAGATCATGAAGGGAGGCGTGGTCGATTTTGCCGAGGAAGAACGCCAGACCCGGGCGCTGATGGAGGAGCTCGAAGAAAATATCGATCCGATGACACCGGTCGAGGATCTGCGTCTCGGCCAGCAGCAGATCGTCGAGATCGCTCGCGCTCTATCGGTCAATTCCCGCATCCTGATCATGGATGAGCCGACCTCGGCGCTCAGCGCCAGCGAGGTCGAAGTTCTCTTCAAGGTCATTCGCGACCTGACGAACCGCGGCGTGTCGATCGTCTATATCTCGCACCACCTGGAAGAGGCGCTGCAGATCACCCATCACGCCGTCGTTCTGCGCGATGGCAACATGACCGCCTATGCCGAGCGCAAGGACATCGATCTCGAATGGATCGTGCGCAACATGGTCGGCGACAATTTCGACCTCGGCAGCCCGCCGACCGGCCACAGAATGGGCGACGTGGCGCTGACGATCGACAATCTCACCGTTCCAGGCCCTTCGGGCGCCGCCTATAATGCTGTCGATCGCCTATCGCTTGATGTCCGCGCCGGCGAAATCGTCTGCATCTATGGCCTGATGGGCGCCGGCCGTACCGAACTGCTCGAATGCGTGGCGGGACGGCTGCGCTCGAGCGGGGGCCGCGTGCTCCTCGGCAACACGGATGTCGGTGGTCTCAGCATCGCCGGACGCATCGCGCAAGGTTTGGTGCTGGTCCCCGAAGACCGGCAGCGCGACGGTCTCGTTCAGACGATGACCGTCGGCTCGAACCTGTCGCTTGCCAGCATCGGCGCCTTTACCAAGGGTCTTTTCACCTCAAGCGGTCGCGAGCGATCGCTGGTCAGCGACTCCATCCGCAAGGTTCATATCAAGACCGACGGCGGCGACGCGGCAATCGGCTCGCTATCGGGCGGCAACCAGCAGAAGGTTGTCATCGGCAAGATGTTGGCGACGGCACCTCGCGTGATCCTGCTCGACGAGCCGAGCCGCGGCATCGACATCGGCGCGAAGGCTGAGGTCTTCAAGCTGCTCGCCGAGCGCGCCAAAGAGGGTCTGGCGGTGATCTATTCGACGTCGGAAGTCGCCGAGTGCCTGAGCATCGCCCATCGCATCATCGTCATGCACCGCGGCAGGATTTCTGCCGAATTCGGTCCTGATGTCACCAAAGAAAAGATCATGGCCGCCTCGGGCGAAGCAGTGGTCGCGCACTAGCCGCATTCATGGAGCACTGATTATGTCAGTCACGAACATCACAGATAAAAAGCCAGTTTCCAACGGACAGCGGCGGAATTTCAGTCTCGTGCGGCTGATCCTGGAAGGACGCGCCTTCTTTGCGCTGATCGTCATCATCGCGGTCTTCTCCTTCCTGTCGCCCTATTACTTCTCGCTCAGCAACTTCCTGACCATGGCCTCGCATGTGGCGATTTTCGGCATCCTTGCCATCGGTATGCTGCTGGTCATCCTTAATGGCGGCATCGATCTTTCCGTCGGCTCCACGCTTGGCCTTGCCGGCTGCATTGCCGGCTTCCTGATGCAGGGTGTCACGCTTTCGAGCTTCGGCGTCATTCTCTATCCGCCGGTCTGGGCCGTCGTCGTGCTGACCTGCATTCTCGGCGGCGTGGTCGGTGCAGTGAACGGCGTGCTCGTCGCCTACCTGCGGGTTCCGGCCTTCGTTGCCTCGCTGGGCGTGCTCTATGTCGCCCGCGGCATCGCATTGCTGATGACCAACGGCCTAACCTACAACAATCTCGGCGGCCGTGCCGAACTCGGCAATACCGGTTTCAACTGGCTGGGCTTCAATCGCCTCGCCGGCGTTCCGATCGGCGTCATCGTCCTTGCCGTGCTTGCGATCATCTGTGGCATCGTGCTCAGCCGCACTGCCTTCGGCCGCTGGCTTTATGCCTCGGGCGGCAACGAACGCGCCGCCGATCTTTCCGGCGTTCCTGTCAAGCAGGTCAAGATCGCTGTCTATGTCCTGTCGGGCATTTGTGCCGCCATGGCCGGCCTCGTCCTGTCCTCACAGCTGACCTCGGCCGGTCCGAACGCTGGCACCAGCTACGAGTTGACCGCAATTGCCGCCGTCGTCATTGGCGGTGCCGCATTGACCGGCGGCCGCGGCACGGTGCGCGGCACCATGCTTGGCGCGTTCGTCATCGGCTTTCTGGCGGATGGCCTCGTCATCATCGGCGTCTCGGCCTACTGGCAGACGGTCTTTACCGGCGCAGTCATCGTGCTCGCCGTGCTCATGAACAGCATTCAGTACGGACGCAGGACCAAGTCCGGCTGACGTCGCACCGAAACTTGTCACTGGCCGGCGAAAACACCGGCCGGAGAAAGGACCGCCGGTTCGCCGGCATCACCAGAGCTCATCAAAGGGAGAGAGACTAATGTTCAAAAAAGGCTTGCGCATCGTCATGGCAGCAGTTGCTGTGGCACCGCTTCTGACCGGGGCCGCCTGGGCCGCCGGCCAGATCACCGTCATCGTCAACGATCCGTCCAACCCCTATTGGCTGACGGAAGGCAATATCGCCAAGGCAACCGCTGAAAAGCTCGGCTATACGGCAACAGTCGGCGCACACAAGGGCGATACCAACACCGAAAGCAACCTGATCGATACGGCCATTACCAACAAGTCGGTCGCCATCATCCTCGATCCGGCCAATGCCGACGGCTCGGTCGGTGCAGTCAAGAAGGCCGTTGCAGCCGGCATTCCGGTCTTCCTCGTCAATGCCGAAATCAACCAGGAAGGCCTTGCCAAGGCTCAGCTCGTCTCCAACAACGCTCAGGGTGCGGCGATCGGCGCTCAGCAGTGGGTCGAAGCCGTTGGCGACAAGGGCAATTATGCCGAACTCTTCGGCTCGCCCTCCGACAACAATGCCGCCACCCGCTCGAACGGCTATGAAACCGTTCTGACGCAATATCCCGACCTGAAGAAGGTTGCCAAGGAAGTTGCCAACTGGGACCGCACCCAGGGCCACAACAAGATGCAGTCCATGCTGCAGGCGCACCCCGACATCACCGGCGTGATCTCCGGCAATGACGAAATGGCGCTTGGCGCAATTGCCGCATTGAAGGAAGCCGGCAAGCTCGCCAACGTCAAGGTCGGCGGCTTCGACGGTTCGCCGGACGCTGTCGCCGCCATCAAGGCCGGTGAGCTTCAGTACACCGTCCTGCAGCCGGTTGCCATCTTCTCCGAGGAAGCCGTCAAGCAGGCCGACAGCTTCATCAAGACCGGCAAGACCGGTGCCAAGAGCGAAAAGCAGCTTTTCGATTGCATCCTGATCACCAAGGACAATGTCGACAAGTACACGGCACCCTTCGTTCTCGCCCAGTAATGACATTGGGGACGCCGCACACCGGCGTCCCCATCCCTTGGCCGCAATGAGCGGCATCCTGGCTGAACATCAGACAGAACTTGCAGAAATCCTGATAGCGAATTGTTCTTTCATATTTTTTTACGATATTCGCTGCAGTTAGCTGATCTCCGCAAGGTTCAGCGTCAGAGGCCAAAGTGACAGACAAGACAAGCCCCGTAGCATTCCTGCAGGACGAGCTGCCAAGCGACAGCCGCCATTCGCGTCAGATCGCCAGGCGCCAGATGATAGCCGAGGCCGTGATGGCGGAGGGTTCCATGCGCATCGAGGATCTGACCGAGCGTTTCGGTATCAGCCTGATGACGGCCCATCGCGATGTCGATGAGCTGGTCAGCCGAGGCCTGTTTCGCAAGACGCGCGGCATCGTATCGGCCGCCGCCACCAGCCTGATCGAATCGAGCGACGTCTATCGCGCCAATCGGCAGGCAAGCGAAAAGAAGATGATCGCCGCAGCCGCCATGCAATTCATCGAGCCTGGCCAGGCAATCTTCCTCGACGATTCCACCACCGTCCTGCAGATGGCCTCGCAGCTTCCAGCCAAGGTTCCGCTGACGGCGATCACCAATTCGCTGACGCTGATGAATGCGCTGAAGGATATGCATGACGTGACGCTTCTGGCGCTCGGCGGGCAGTATTATAATTGGTGCAATGCCTTCATGGGGCGGATGACGATCAACGAGATCAACCGCTTGCGGGCAGATGCCGCTTTCATCTCGATGTCGGCCATCATCGACGACGTGGTGTTCCATCAGTCGCCCGAGATCGTCGATATCAAGCGTGCAATGTTCGAAAGCGCCGCCAAGCGCATCCTGCTGATGGATCATACCAAGTTCGAACGGCGGGCCCTGCACAGTTTTGCGCATTTGAGCGAATTCGACGTCGTCATCGTCGACGGCAAGACGCCTGCCGACCATCTGGAACGCATGCGCAGCAAGAATATCAATGTCGTCGTCGCCGGCGGCGACAAGGAATGATCCGGAGACTGAGCCGCCAGGGCTTACCCTCTTCGTTTGCGATCGGGAGCAATGAGAATGCCGAGTCTGCTCGGAATTGACAGCGGCTTGACCGTCACCAAAGCCGTCATCTTCGACATCGACGGAACGCCGCTTGCCGTCGCCCGCCGCCGTGTAACGCAATTCATGCCGAAGGCCCGCCATGTCGAGCGCGACATGGACGAACTCTGGAACCAGACGGCCGACGCCATTGCCGAGGCAATCAAGCTCAGCAACCGCCCCGCGAGCGACATCCAGGCGATTGCCGCAACCGCGCATGGCGATGGCATCTATCTGCTCGACAAGGCAAAGAAACCGCTCGGGCGCGCCATTCTCTCGCTCGACAGCCGCGCCGGCTCGATCGTCGAACAATGGCTGAAGAGCCCTGTTGCCGATGAATCCTTGAAGCTGACCGGGCAATTGCCGCATGTCTCGGCGCCATCGGCCTTGCTTGCCTGGATCAAAGCCAACGAAGCGGAGCGCTTTGCTGAGATCGCCCATATCCTGAGTTGCAAGGACTGGCTGCGCTTCTGCCTGACCGGCGTTGTCGGCACCGACCGCACCGAGGCCAGCACCTCCTTCACCGATGTCACGACCCAGGATTACGCTCCGGACGCACTGAGGCTCTTTGGTGTCGATGAAATCACCAGCGCCTTACCGCCGGCCTCGCGATCCGATGAGATCGTCGGATATGTGACCGAGGCCGTCGCAAAGCGCACCGGCCTTGCCGAGGGCACCCCCGTCGTTGCCGGCCTGCATGACGTCACCGCATCGGCCCTCGGCGCCGGCGGTTATGCCTCCGGCGTCGTTGCCGTCATCGCCGGTACCTATTCGATCAACGAGACGCTGTCATCGAAACCGAGCGTCGATCGCCGCTGGTTCTGTCGCAATGCCATAGCGCCTGGCCAATGGAACAACATGTCGATCTCGCCAGCATCGTCAGCCAATTACGAATGGTTCCTGGATACGCTTTGCGCCAGCGACATTGCCGGCGCCGAAGCTGCCGGCACGTCCATTCATACCATGCTCGGTCCCGAGATTGAGGCAGCGTTCAATCGACCGTCGAGCGCGCTGTTCCATCCCTATCTGTTCGGTTCGCCCTATGGTGCCGAAGCCACCGCCAGCTTCTTCGGGCTTGGCGGCTGGCATGATCGCGGCGACATGCTGCGCGCGGTTCTGGAAGGCATCGCCTTCAACCACAAGATTCACGTCGATGCCCTAAGTGCCGGTTTTTCCTTCGATCAGGCAAGGTTGGCAGGCGGTGTCTCGCGCAATCCGATTGTCGTGCAGATGTTTGCCGACGTGCTCGGCATGCCCGTTACCGTGACGGAAACCGATGAAGCCGCTGCCTGGGGGGCAGCCCTTTGCGCCGGTGCCGGCATTGGCGTCTATTCAAGCCCGCAAAGCGACCCGCGCGATGTCGGCAAGATCGCCAGAACCTATTCTCCGGATCCCGCCCGCAGCGCAGACTACCGCATCCGCTATCAGCTCTTTCGCGACATTGCCGAAGCAATGACGCCGCTCTGGCCGCGGATCGGCAATCTCGTAACCCAGCACTCCCAAGGCTAGACCGCCACTTGCGTCGCGAAGACGGGCTCTATCGCGGCAGTTCACCAGGACAATGATGTTATGACCGATATGGCCGCCGATCTGAAACAACGCTTCTCGCAACTTCAAGACGGAGATGTCGATGTCGTCATTCTCGGCGCCGGCGTCAATGGTGCCGGCCTCTTCCGCGATCTCTCGCTGCAGGGCGTCAACTGCCTGATCGTCGATAAATCGGATTTCGGCTCGGGTACGAGTGCCGCACCATCCAGGCTGATCCATGGTGGCCTCAAATATCTGGAGACCGGCGAGTTCCGGCTTGTCGCGCAGTCGGCGCTCGAGCGAAATCTCTTGCTCAAGAACGCGCCGCATTGCGTTGAAGCCCTGCCGACCTTCGTGCCGATCTTCTCCTGGACGCGCGGGATTTGGGCCGCCCTTCGCACGCTGACGGGCTCGACCACCGCCCCGCGCAGCCGCGGCGCCCTGCTTATCAAGATCGGGCTCGCGCTTTACGATTTCTTCGGCTCGCGCAACCGCGTCATGCCGCGCCACAGGTTCCTTTTGAAGCGCCGGGCGCTGAAGGAAATGCCGCATGTCACGCCGGAGATCGTCGCCGGCGGCATCTATTATGACGCCAAGATCAGCCGACCGGAACGGCTGGTCTATGAACTGGTCAAAGACGGGCTGGAGGCAAACAAGGACTCGCTCGCAGCAAATGCAACAAGACTGGTTTCGTCAGCCGACGGCCTGCTGACCTTCCAGCGCGCGGATGGCTATGCCTTTTCGGTCAAGCCGAAGCTCGTCATCAATGCTGCCGGCCCATGGATCGATCATGTCAATGCCGCTCTTGGAGCACCCGCCCATCTGATCGGCGGTACTAAGGGATCGCATATCCTGCTCGATCATCCGGAACTGGTGCGCAGCCTGAACGGCCATATGATCTATTTCGAAGCCGATGACGGCCGCATCTGCCTTGTTTACGGCTACCTTGGCCAGGCGCTTGTGGGATCGACCGATATTCCTTGCGACGATCCGGACAATGTTCGCTGCGAAGAGCCGGAGATCGATTACTTCCTTGATAGCGTACGCACGCTTTTGCCAAGCCTGCGTTTCGACCGCGACCAAGTGACCTACAGCTATAGCGGTATCCGGCCTCTGCCCGCCTCGGATGCCTCCTCGCCCGGCCTGATCAGTCGCGATCACTCCGCACCCGTCTTTGAACCGCAGGCCGGACGGCCCTTCCCGATCATCTCGCTTGTTGGCGGCAAGTGGACCACGTTCCGCGGCTTTGCCGAGGAAGTCACCGATATCGTGCTCGCACGCCTCCAACGCAGACGCAGGACATCGACCGAGCGCCTTGCGATCGGCGGCGGACGGGATTTTCCGATCACCTCCAATGAGCGGGCGAATTGGATCAGGTCCGTTGCGACAAAGACTGGTGTCGAGGCAGACAGAGTGGATGAGCTGCTTGGCCGATACGGCACGACCGCCGCGGAAATTCTTGCCCACCGTTGCGACTGTAGTGACAGTCAACGCATAAGCGGCGCGCCACGTCATAGCGCGCTGGAGATCGACTGGATCGCGCGCCAGGAGATGGTCGTGCATCTCTCCGACATCGTCTTCCGCCGCACGACCGTGGCGATCGAAGGACTTCTGACGATCCAAGGCCTGCGCGAAATCGGCGCCATTGCCGCAGCGGCCCTGCAATGGGACGCCCGGCGGCTTAACCAAGAAATCGATGACGTCGTCACGGCGCTGTCGAAATTCCACGGCCAGACGCTGACCGAAGAAAACATGCGCCGGGCGGCAGATCCTGCGGCGCGCTGATCATCCTCCGCGCCAAGAAAATAACGGATCAGGCAGACCGGCCTTGTGGCACGAGTTCTATGGCTGAATGCGTGAAATACAGCCCACCGCCCGAACTGCCCGAGCATTCTTCGGGAGCGCCGAGTGCAGCCACGCTGGCCTCGATCAGGCCGTTACAGCAAACCCGCTGAGGGAAATGCTCTGTTATCGCCATAGAAAACATTTGACGGCCGGCGACTTCAATGTTTTCTATGGATAAAAAACAATCACTAAATGCGTGGGTCTCCGCATCCCTATGCATGGTCTGCCAACAGCATTCATATACGAGGATATCGGCTTGAGCTCACGGATCATCCAATTTGGCACCAGCCGGTTCCTGCAGGCGCATGTGGCATTATTTGTGCATGAAGCACAGCAATCCGGCCAAGATGTCGGTCCGATCGCCGTCGTTCAGGTCTCAGGCGCCAGCAGCCGTAGTGGACGTATCGCCGCATTCGGCGATCCGCAGGGCTATCCGGTCATCATCCGCGGCATGTCGGATGGCCAGCCAGTCAATAGTACCGTGCAGGTCACCAGCGTCGATCGGGGCCTTTCAGCGGTCGAGCATTGGAAGGAGTTGTCGAAACTCTTTATCGAGGATGCCGAATTCGTCGTCTCCAACACCGGCGACACCGGTTACCAGACCTGGCCGGAGGAGGATCGTTTCGGCTCGAATGACGATGTTCCTCGATCCTTCCCCGCAAAGCTTGCCGCCCTCCTCGTCCAACGCTGGCAGGCCTCCGCCCGCCCCCTGGTCATCCTTCCCTGCGAACTGATAACGGGCAATGGCCGCGTTCTGAAACAGGCGGTCGTCGATTGCGCCAGGCTCAACAATGTGGCGGCTGGTTTTTATGACTGGCTCGACGGCCACGTCGCCTTCGCCGAAACCCTGGTCGATCGTATTGTTTCCGAGCCGATTGAACCGATCGGCGCCGTTGCCGAACCTTATGCTCTATGGGCGATCAAGCGCGCGCCCGGCGTGCGAGCGCCATGCCAACATCCGAGCATCGTGCTGACGGACGATCTCGAACCTTACGAGCGCCTGAAACTGCATATCCTCAATCTCGGCCACACGTTTCTTGCCGAAATCTGGCAGCGCGAAGGCCGGCCGGCGGATGAAACCGTGCGTGCCATCCTGGCCGATAAAAATATACGGACCAGGCTAGACACCCTCTATGAAAGCGAAGTGCTGCCCGGCTTTGCCGCAAACGGTATGGGCGACGAGGCAAAAGCCTATGTCGCAACGACGCTCGACCGCTTCCGCAATCCCTTCCTCGACCATCGCATTTCCGACATCAGCCAGCATCACCCCGAAAAGGTCGCCCGCCGCATCCGCGCCTTTCTAGATTGGACGACGGATAAGGCTGGTAGCACAGGCATGCCCGTGCTGAGACAGATCGTGGCGCGCTATTCTTTCGCTCAACTTACATGATGACGCTCCACGCGAGGTGCCTAAGGCGATGGATCATCTAGAAGATCGCTTACGGATTCCTCGAGTTGAGTCTCCATTCTCGCTACAGTCGATTATCAACAAAATACCATTGCTCTGGATGCGAACGCACCATTGGTTCTATAACAGCATTCAATTGCGCGACGTCCTGAACAAGATGTTCCTCAACGCCGAATTTTTCGGGGAGCATGAAAGGCTTCAAGGCTGTTAGCGCAAATCGCGCCCCCTTTTCCCGAACAATATAAATCGGATAGATCAGCGCATTTGTCTTCCTTGCCATTCGCGCAATGAGCGCATAATTGCCCTCAAGGTGCACAGGCCTGCCCAAGAATGGCGCTCGGATACGTCCGTTAAATCCCTCATCACAGAACATCAGCAGATTGCCGCCGTTTTCCAGGATTCTCAGAGCCGGGCGGACGAAGCTGCGGCCAGGTTTCAGGATTCCGAGCCCCGCTCCCTTGCGCAGCCGGTTGACGATATAGTGGCGTGAGCGGCGTTTGGGCGGGTCGTAGTTCATGGTGACATCAAGCCCCATGTCGAGAAGGCAATGCCAGAGCACTTCCCAGTTGCTGATATGCGGCGCGATGAAGATCACCGGGCCTTGGCTGCAACGCTCAACCAACCCTTCGGTGCCAATCATGCGGACGTGCCGTCGCGCCAATCGCGGCACGACGGAATATTCCGCCATCTGCCGCCCTTGAGAATCGGCATAGGCATCGAGAAGCCGCTGGAGCTCTATATCCGTGAGTTCGGGCCTTATCGTTTTGAGATTGGCTGCCGCGCGCGCGTAAGCCGCTTTATGAAAGCGGGGAGCAAGCAGACGCCCAAGCCAGCCGCCGAGATCCGAGCAGACGCTGGCCGGCAAGAGCATGAAGGAAAAATAGAAGAAGAGATCGACGGCATTGTCGATGTTCTCGAAGACCCAGTAGCGCAGAAATGCCTTGCGGCGGTTACCGCCGGCTGCGAAATCGGCAAAGGGCGGGGCCTTGGCAGGCTCATAGGTCCACGCCTTGCGCTTTGACGCGACAACTCTTTCGTCGCCTTCGTCCCCAGCCGTCATCCCCGACGCCGATGCAATGTGACGGGCATGCCCTCACGCGGACGCAGCGTCAGACGGCATTGTGGCTGAACCTTGTGTCCATCCCTGATCCGGACACGAAAACGCTTGGCCAGGATCGCCAGGCAAAGGATCGCCTCGGTAAGGCCGAACTGCAGACCGGGGCATACGCGCGGGCCGGCCGCGAAGGGAATATAGCTGTAGGGCGTCGGCCGTGTCTCGCCGAGGAAACGCTCGGGGTGAAAGCGATGCGGCTCGGGAAAGAGCGAATCCGTGCGATGCAGGATCCAGGGCACGATCAGCACCAATGCGGCCTTGCGTACCTTCACGTCGCCGATCTGGTCGGCCTCGGCCGCCTGTCGTGCTAGAATCGGCACGGGAGGATAGAGGCGCAGCGTCTCTTCGATGACCGCACGGCACCAGTCTAGCTTCGCAACATCATCGATCGAGGGAACCCGATCGCCGCAGACGGCGTCGATTTCCGCATGAACTGCCTCTTCCACCCAGGGCGCACCTGCCAAGAGGTACCAGGCCCAGGTCAGCGTTGCCGCGGTCGTTTCGTGGCCGGCCATGAAGATGGTGGCAGCCTCGTTGCGAAGTGCCACGACATCGAGTTTCAGCTCGGGATTGCGCTGCTGACGACGGATCAGCAGTTCGACCATCGAACTGTTGTCTCCCTTGCCGGCCAGATGATCTTCGATCACCTGATCGATAATGCGGTGAATGCGTTTCACCGATCGGCTCAAGCTCGGCGTCTTGATGATCGGCAAACCTTCATCGAAGCCTAGAAAATAGCCGAAATTGACGGAATCGACCAACGACTGGTAGCTCGCAAACCCTTCGGTCACCGCATTTGCGCTTTCTTCGCCGAGGTCATTGCCGAAGACACTGCGGGAAATGATCTCCGCCGTCAGCCCCGCCATCTCGAATAGGGCGTTGACCTCGGCCCCCTCTCCCAAGCTCTGCCAGCGGTCGGCAAGCTCGCTTGCCGTGCTCTGCATGATCGCGCCGAAGGCCGGCACGCGGTTTTTATGCACGATATCGGAGACCAGCGGCCGGCGCTGTCTCCAGGTTTCCTTATCGGATATGAATAAACCATCGCCCAAAAGATATTCCAGCGCGCGGCGCATCTGCGGCGTCTTGCGCTCGAAATTCTCATGGCGTTTGGCCACCACATAGCGGATGGCTTCAGGCGAATTGACGATGATCAGCTGGCGGCCCAGAAGCTTGAACTCCGCCACATGCTCGCGATAATCAGCGCGGCGCCAGATCGACAGGAAGTCGCTGCGCGCCTGCAGCATCAGCTTCAACGGCTGGCCGGGCTTCCCGCTATAATAAGCTGCGTGAGCCGGCTCGAAATAGTGCGAGGATTGATCGGCGTGTTCGACGATTTCGGTTTTCTGATCAAGCCAGGCCAGCATAGCGGTGCAGAACTTTCACGCCTTGCGGCCAGAGATGATAAGAGAGCATTCGGACACGACACACGGACGTGGCCACTATATTCATTTCGCAACCGCGGAAAAGCCCCTGCTTGGCCGAAGTTAAGGCTCGTCTTTCGCCTGGAAATCGGCTGCGCTTAAATGCCTTCCAGCATAAGCAATTCATCCAGCGTTTGCCGCCTGCGGATCAATCGATGCGTCTCACCGTCGATCAGCACTTCTGGCGCATAGAGACGGCTATTGTAGTTCGATGACATCGTCGCGCCGTAAGCGCCGGCACCATGAAACACGAGATAGTCGCCGACATGGGCTTCGGGCAGATCGCGGGTTTCCACCGTGCCGTTGTCGGTCTGCGTGAAGACATCGCCCGATTCGCAGAGCGGGCCTGCGACAACGGTGGGGAAGATTGCTCCGGCAGCACTGCGAGGCGCCGTGCCCGGAATGACCGCGATGTGATGGTAGCTGCCATACATCGCCGGCCGGGCGAGATCGCTGAAGCCGGCATCGACAAGCACGAAGCGGTTGCGGCCCATCATCTTGACCGCCCTCACTTCTGCCAGCAATACGCCTGCATCCGCTGTCAGGAAGCGGCCCGGCTCGATCTCAAGCCGGATTGGATGGCCGAAATGCGTCTCGATCTCGCGCCGAGCCTTGTCCCAGAGCGAAAAGTAATGGGCAGGATCGATCTCCTCCTCACCCTCCCTGTAAGGCACAGACAGGCCGCCGCCGGCGGAAATGGCCTCGATATCGACATCCAGCGTGCGGCAGAATCCGATCATTGCACCGCAGACACGCTGCAGATGCCCATAATCGACACCGGAGCCGATATGCATGTGCAACCCGACGAGCTTCAGCGAATATTGCCGCGTCAGCGCCACGGCCTCCTGTAACTGCTCGAACCAGATGCCATGCTTGCTGGTTTCGCCGCCGGTATTGGTCTTTTTGCTATGGCCATGCCCGAAGCCCGGATTGATGCGCAGCCAAACCCTATGGCCCGGTGAGCGCTCACCCAATTGACGCAGCATGTCGATAGAGCCGATATTTACCTCGATCTTGTCGGCAATGACGCGTTCCAGCGTCGGCCGATCGAAGACGTCGGCGGTGAAGACGACCTCCGCTTCTCCCGACGCATTGCCGGCGGAAAAACCTGCCCGCATCGCCCGCTCGATCTCGCCCAGCGAGACGGCATCGACCCGCACGCCCGCTTTGCGCATCTCTTTCAGGATATGAATGTTCGAACAGGCCTTCTGCGCATAGCGGATAACGTCGAAGGCGGAGAGTTGGGCGATGCGGCGGCGGATCGCGGCAGCATCATAGATCCAGAGCGGCGTTCCATATTCGGCGGCAAGCGCGCTCAGCGTTTCATCGGAAGGGATGGTCATCTTGTCTCGATCGGGTCGGGGCGGGAATGGATCAACAATGAATAATAGTATGGGCGGAGCGACCGTGTCACTCCACCCCTTTCTGAATACAAGAGTGCTGCAGCTGGCTAGCGCCTCGCGGCGACAAGGGCCTGCTCGAGATCGGCAATGATCTCCTTGGCCGAGTGCAGTCCCACGTTCAGGCGGATCGTTCGGTCGCTGACACCAAAGCGCGCGAAGACATTAGTCTCCGGCGAAATGCTGAGAGCTGCCTTTGCCGGCACCACCAGGCTTTCCGGTCCGCCCCAGCTGACACCGATACGAATGAGGCGCAACGCATCGACGAAATCGGCCACATCGATGCGGTTCGAAACCTCGAAGGAAAACAGCCCGCCAAATCCGCTGAAAGTACGCTTTCCCGGATGATCGCCGAGGGCCGGATGCATGACACTGGTCACATCCGCATGGGCATCAAGCCAAAATGCCACTTCGAGCCCGGCTTCATGATGATGCCGCATGCGGAATGGCAGTGTCTCGAGACTCCGCAGCACGAGCCATGCCTCGAACGGCGCGAGCTTCGCACCCGTGTAGGGGTAGATTTCGCTGTTGATCCGGTCGATATGCGCCTTCGAGCCGGTGACCAGACCTGCAACCGTGTCGCTCTGTCCGCCGAGATATTTCGAGGCGGCGTGAATGACGATATCGATGCCGACGGAGAGAGGCTTCTGAAAGAGCGGTGTTGCCCAGGAATTGTCGACCATCGTTACGACGCCATGCCGGCGAGCGGCCTCGGCGATCGCAGTCAGATCCTGCAACTCGAAGACCATCGAGGTCGGGTTTTCGAGATAGGCGAGCTTGGCGCCGGGAAGTGCGGCAAGCATAGCCCCCGTATCGGTGCCGTCGATATAGTCGACGACGACGCCGAAGCGCTTCAGGACTTTTTCAAAGAAGCGGAAGGCATCGCTATAGACGTGCCGGACGGTGACGATACGATCGCCTGGGCCGACGAAGGCGAGAACCGCGGCAGCAATCGCGCCCATGCCGCTCGAGAAGGCACGCGCCTCTTCCGCGCCCTCCATTTCGGCGATCTTGCGCTCCAGAAGCCGCACGGTCGGATTGTCGCCGCGCGAATAGATCGGCTTCTTCGAACGACCGGCGAAGACGTCCTCCAGCTCCTTGTAGCTATCGAACAGGAAGAGCGATGTCTGATAGATCGGCGGCACGGCGGCATCGAAGGGATCGTCGCGCGGCGGCATCAGCGTATCGGGAATGGCGTGGCGGTAGGCATCGAATCTCGGCGTCTCGTTCATAGCGGTCCTCTTGGGTCAGGAGTGAAGTGTCGATTGGCCAACAAGGCGGCCCGGTGCGTCGGCCGGCAGAATGGCGAGCCATTCCCGCCAGCAGACAAGACCGCCGAGGATGGCAGCAAGGATGGCAGCGGTAGCCACGGCGGCTGAAACGCCGGCAAAGCCCATCCAAAGCGGCAGCAGGAGCAGAAGCGGGATCAGCAGATAGCCCTGCGGCGCAAGCCCGACGAGGGCGGACAGACCCGCCCTGCCCCGCGATTGCAGCATGACGAGCAGGACGGATTGAAAGGCCGCAAGCGGAAAGATAGGAAAGAGGGACCGCAGCCAGGCGACTGCCTCATCCACGACGTCCTGGCTATCCGTGAACAGGCGCGCGATCGGCTCGGCAGCCAAGAACAGCAGGATGGAATAGAGCAATGCGACCGGTATCGTCACAGCCAGCATGAACCGAATAACGGCTTTAAGCCGCTCAGCATCGCCGGCGCCAAAGGCATGACTGACGACACTCTGGGCGCCGAGGCAAAAGCCGAACAACGGTAGCTGTCCCAAGGTCATCAGACGGATGGCAATCGCCGTTGCCGCGACACCTTTATCCCCGCCATGGACCGCCGCCTCCCGCATCAGGACCAGAAAGCCGAGGCCCGTGACAATGCTTGTTGCGGCAGCGGGAAGGCCGATCCGCGCGATCGGCCAAAGCAGTTGCCAGCATATCGCCCCGCCGGTCACGCTTACCGTTCCCCATCGGCGCAGAAAGTAGACGGCATAGCATGCATGGGCTGCAATGGACGAAACAATGGTCGCTAGTGCCGCGCCGGACGCGCCGAGCTTGAAGAGGAAGATGAAGACCGGATCGAGAACCGCGTTCAAGGCGAAGCTCGCGATCAGCACGATCATCGAGAAGCGTGAATTGCCCTCGGCGATCGCTATGAAATCGCAGATAGCCTGCAAAAGCCCGAGTGTCAGACCGAGAGCAAGCAGCCGCCCATAATCGAGCCCAGGAGCGAGGAGATTGTCGCTGGCGCCGAGTGCGCCGACAAAATCCGGCAGGCCGAGATAGATCAGGATCGACAAGAAAATACCGAGCGGGATCGTCGCCGCGAGCGCTGTCGTGGCGACCGACGCTGCAGTTTTGAGATCCCCTTCGCCAAGGTAGCGCGCAAGCAGCGTCGCAAGCCCGATGCCCAGCCCCTGACCGGCGGCCGCGACAAGCAAAAACAGTGGCATGACCAGACTGATGCCTGCCAGCATGTCCGGGCCGAGCGTTCCCAGGAAGATCGCGTTAATCGCATGATGGCCGGCACTTGCGGCAAGTCCTGCCACGGCCGGAAGCGCGACCGCCAGAACGAGCCGCTTGACGCGCGGATCGTTCATATCGACGGCTGTTTTCATCAGGCGCCTCGCGCCAGCGAGCCAAGGACAGGCTGTCCATCCTCTGTGGACAAGCCGGTGAGATCCGGCAACAGCAGCCGGTCCATGAAGAAGCGCTCACGCAGGAGCATGACCAGCAACGCCTTCTTGTGCGGGAACTGAATATGCTTGACCTTAGCGAAGCCGGAACGGTCGAGATTGCGGATCTGCTGGGTGTGATGATGGATCGGCTCGCCGACGATACGTCGCGTGCGTGGATCGGCCAGGAACATGTAGTGCATCAGCGACGGCAGCCAGGCGCTAACGAAGGCCTTCCCGCGGAAATCATCCTCGCCGATCGCCACATGCCAGCCTCGGTCATACCCGTCGGCCTCGTAATGCGGTCCGATCCTGTCTTCCTTCGCCCAATAGAGCTCGAAATAGCCGAAGGGCGCACCCCCGATGGTTCCGATCAGCGGCAGAGTGCGGGGATCGGCAAGGCGGCCGGCGATGAAATCGCGGTGATAGGAAAGATCGCCGCTATCTTCCCATATGGCGGCGACCCTCGGATCGTTCATCCAGCGATGGAAATGGGGAAGATCGGCCTCGATATCGGCGACATGGAAGCCGAGCTGGGTATTCAGCCAGGGAATGAAGCGGCTGTAGACAGGGCCGGCGGGCTTCGGCGGCCGCTGCGGGTGAACGGCGCCATTTGTCAATGTCGACACTTCCGGATAGCTGCTTGGCACGCTTCCAAGCCAGGATCTTGGCTGCTGGAAGAGGGATTCCGGCCGCACGATCAGGCGCTCGCCGCGCCGTTCGATGGCACCCGCTTCCATCAGGCGCCTTACGAGGTCGCCATCTGGGAGCTCGATCTGGAAGCAGTCCAGATGCGGATTGCATGCCAGAACGGCTTCCGACACGGCGTTGACGATATCCTCGTCAGAAAGCGGCGGGACCGCGGTGGAGATTGTATCGAAGACGAGGAGATTGGTGGCCGGCCCCGCTAGATGACCTGAGGCCACCTTCACTCCGTAGTGCTCGACACGGAAACTCCCCGGTGCATGCCCTGCCGATATGATGAGCGGCTGGCCGCAGGCAAGCGCGCTGCTCTCGAAGCCCGAAGCCGGCAGGCGCAGATCAAAGGATTTCTCCGCCGTCCCATCGCTCCTGATCGCCAGGGAAGCATCCATCTTTCATCTCCATATCTTCAGAACCACGCCGGTTGAAAACCGCAGGCCAAACACAGCGCTAATTCTGCGGTGACGAACGACGTCAGCAAAAATTCAAAATATTTTCCAAAAAAATATTTTTCGAAAATCATCTGAATTTTCCAAAACCTCATTCGTTATGCAGCTACGTCAATGTAACTTTCGGAACATCCGAGTTTATCGACGCCATAAGACATGGATATCGATCGATTTAACTTAATATCTCTCATAGATATTGAGAAGTATACGTTATTGTATTTCGATCGATTGGATATGTATTTCAATACATTCAAGGAGAGCCGCGAAGAAATGACTATCCACGATCGCAACGCCAAGGCAGCAAACGATACGGATTTTCTCGCCAAATGCTCCCTATCGCCGACACAGTCACGTATCTGGCTCTTGTCCGAGACTGGTAACGAAGTCGTCTACGGGCGACAAATACTCGCCATCGCGTTTCCTCCCGTCCCTCTTGCTGTCGCACATCAGGGCCTGTCAAAGCTTTCACGGCAACATCCCCTCATTACCTCGGAATTCGAGGCACGGGCAGGCGGCGCCGTCCAGCAGATCCTGAGGAACGGCCGTTTCGTCGAGATCATCGAGACGAAGTTGACTGCAGGCGAAAACCTGGACGACGCGCTGACCGCGGCTGCCACAGCGGAACAGGCCCGCCCGATCGACCTTACCGATGGCAATCCGGCCCGCTTCATCCTCCTGACGCAAGAAGCGCGGGCGGTGGGCGCCCTATTCTCCCTCCACGCCATCCTTGCCGACGCTGCGGCGCTCGACCTGCTTGCGACGGATTTCCTTCACAACATCGACGGTCATGACCCGGCGGATATCGCAGAGACCGTACTGCCCAACGCCGCTTCGTGGATGATTGCCAATGGCGCACCGCGCCATGCGGCACCGGAACTGGTCGACTTCTGGTTCCAGCGGCTGACGGCTCAGGAGAACATTGCGTCACTCCCGCCGCAAACATCGGCGGGAAAAAACACGGTCGACGAGGCCTGGGTCGAGCATATGCTTGAAGTGCCGGTACAATCGTCCGCTAACGTCTCCGGCGACATGCTTGCCGCCCTCGGAATCGCCCTGCGGCGCCATACCGGATACGGCACTCAAAGGATCGGCCTGGTCAGGCGGCCGGAAGGGCAGAAAGTTGTCGCCCGCTGCGAGGACGTGTTGATCCTGACGCCGGAACTCGACGGCACCATGACACTCAAGGACGTTCGTAACGCATTCGTCAACGAAATCGATACGGCTATCAGGCAATCCCTGCCTTTCGAGTCCCTTGCCGATGCGCTGATAAGACGGGACGAATCCTTCGACACTACCGTCCTCGTCAAGACGCTCCTCGATGTGCGTCCGCCCCTGCATCTCCTGCAAGCAACCTCGAACGAAGTCACGCTGCGCAGCCCCATCGCACCGCCGGCGCGCCGCGATGCCGATCTGGTCGTTACCGTTTCCCCCGCATCCATCGGCAAATTGCGCATCGGCATCGGCTTCGACCCGCAGAAGCATGATCAAAAACAAATCATACGCTTCGCCGACGATCTTGCCTTGGCACTTGCGCAGGTACAGGCTAGCCCCGGCCTTCAGCTCAAACATATTCCCTTCGTGTCACCAGAAGAGCTGGACAGGCTTTCGGCACCCTATCCGGACGCACCGGAGCCCGACGACGGCACGCCGATCCACGAGGTCATCTCCGCGCAGGCGAAACGGCGGCCGAATGCGTTTGCCGTCGCACAGGGTGAGAAATCCGTGACACATGGCGAACTCGAAGCTGCCGCCAACCGGCTGGCTCATCGGTTGATCGCGATGGGGATCGGCCCGGAAAAGCGCGTTGCCATCGCCCTTGAAAAATCGATCGACGCGATCATCGCCATCCTTGCTGTGCTAAAGGCTGGCGGCGCATTCACGCCGGTAGAGCCGGATCATCCTGAAGCGCGCAATCGTCACATCCTGACGGCCCCGGGCCTCTCGCTCGTCATTTCCCGCGCAAAGCACATCGCCAACCTGCCGAGCGATATCGCCACGCCCTATCTCAATCTCGATGCCATCGACCTGTCCGCGGAGAACGTGGGCGCGCCGGCAACGACCATTGCCCCGCAGCAACTTGCCTATGTGATCTACACGTCAGGCTCGACAGGCGTCCCGAAGGGAGTGGCGGTCGAGCACGGACCACTCGCGCACCATTGCAAGGCGACCCTGCGCATCTACGAGATGAGCGAGGAATCCTGCGAATATCCCGTGCTTCCCTTCACCTCGGACGGTGGCCATGAGCGCTGGATGGTGCCACTGATGGCCGGCGGAGGTGTGGTGTTGACGCAGGACAAGCTCGCCACACCAGAAGATGCCTTCGCGGCGATGAAGCGGCACGGCGTCAACAATGCAAGCCTGCCCACAAGCTATGTCCGCGGCCTTGCCGAATATGCCGGGGAGAACGGCGAAATCCCGCGGCTGCGGCTCTATTCCTTCGGCGGCGAGGCGCTGTCGCAGGCGGTATTCGACATGATCACCGAGAACCTGAAGGCGCAGCTGCTGATCAATGGCTACGGCCCGACCGAAACGATCATGACGCCGATGATCTGGAAGATCCCGGCTGGCACCCGCTTCGAGGGGACCGTTGCACCGATTGGCCGCGGCGTGGGCGATCGGCGCATCTATGTGCTCGATGCCGACCTTGCGCCGGTTCCGATCGGCGTGATTGGCGAAATCTATATCGGCGGCAGCGGCCTGGCACGCGGCTATCTCGGCCAGCCGGAGCTGACGGCGGATCGTTTCATTCCGGATCCTTTCACGCCTGGCGGACGACTGTACAAGTCCGGCGATCTCGGCCGCTGGCGGGAAGACGGCATCGTCGAATTCGCCGGCCGCGTCGATCACCAGATCAAATTGCGCGGCTTCCGCATCGAGCCGGGCGAAATCGAAGCCGTGCTGCGCTCCGATCAGCGTGTCGCCGAGGCCGTTATCCTGCTTCACAATGACGGCGGCCGCAGTTCGCTGGTCGCCTATGTTGTGCCGCGCGAGGGTGAAAGCCTCAGTGTGACCGAGCTGCGCCGGACCGCCATGACCGCCCTGCCCGACTACATGGTGCCACAGACCATCATGCTGATCGACAAGCTGCCGATGGGGCCGAACAGCAAGCTAGACCGCGCGGCCCTGCCCGCACCGCGCATCGAACGTGAAATGGCGTTACCTGCCAACGACAAGGAAAAAGCGATCCTGGATGTCTGGAAGGATATCCTCGACATCGGCGATATCGGTGCCACGGAGAATTTCTTCGATATTGGCGGACAGTCTCTGATGGCCGTGCGCATCGTCTCGCGCCTGAAGATGCGCCATCCCGAATGGCCGCTGACGATCGCCGATATGTTCAATCACCCTACCGTGCGCGATCTTGCGCTCGCCATCGACGGCAGTCGCGACGAAACCGGCGTCGATGTCGTCTACCTCAGACGCAACGGTGACCGGCCGGTGCTCTACTGCTTCCCGGGCCTCCTCGTCAGCACGCGCGAATATATGCGCCTCGTCGATTATCTCGGCCCGGAACAGCCGGCGACCGGCTTCATCTGCTATTCGCTGACCGAGACCAAGACGCTGAGTACCCGCGTCGAAGATATCACCGCGCGTTACGCCGAAGCCGTACGCAGACAAGCCAAGGGTAGGCCTTGCGCCTTTCTCGGCTGGTCGTGGGGCGGGCTGCTCGCCTATGAGGCCGCGCGTCAGCTCGGCAACGATATCGACCTGCGCATGATCGGCATGGTCGATGTCTGCGACATGGACGAGGAGTTCACCGTCGGCATTATGCCGCACTTCGAGGACGGTATCCGCGATCGCACCCATGTCGCCGTGCAGAGCTGGCTTGCGACTACGCCGATGCGCGAGGACTGGAAGAGGCTATTCGCCGCCATGAACGAGGAGGTTTACGAACAATTCCTCCACCATATCGTCAAGCATAACGTCAAACTGCCAACGGATGGTCCCGATATCGGCTCGGAAGAGCACACATTCTGGATCCTCATCGATAATGCGATGATCTTCCGAAATTACCGCCTGGAGCAATCCGATTTCCGCATCCATGCCTTTGCGGCCGAAGATTCTCTCACGCGTGCCCTCAACGTCATCGACTGGCGACGCTATTCGCCCAATGCCACGGCATCGGAGATCGTCACCGGCACCAATCATTTGACGATCATCGGCAAGACGCCCTTCCACCAGCGGTTCGCCCGGCGCCTCGACCATGCTTTTGCGCCGGCGCCGCTGTCCAAAGACGCCGTCAAGTAACCCCCTCTTCGACATCATTCTGGAGCTGCATCATGACATCGCACGTGCTCGACCTCGCCGGGGCCGGAATCGGTCCTTTCAACCTCAGCCTTGCCGCTCAGCTCGATTCCATACCGCAACTTTCCGTCCGCTTCTTCGAACGGCGTCCATCCTTCGCATGGCATCCGGGAATGATGCTGCCGGGTGCGGAAATGCAGACATCCATCCTCAAGGATCTGGTCACCGCCACCAATCCGACAAGCCGCTGGAGCTTTCTCTCCTATCTTGTTGCGCATAAACGCTTTTATCAGTTTCTCAATGCGGAATATGAAGCCGTTCCGCGCAAGGAATTCGCCGACTATCTCGGATGGGTCGCGCGCGGCCTGGCCTCGCTCCGCTTCGGCAACAGCGTGCGTGAAGTCCATGCCAATGACGGCTTCTTCGCCATCATCACCGACGACGGCGCGATCAGCGCCCGTAATCTATCCGTCGGCGTCGGCAAGATCCCCTCTCGGCCAAGCTGGGCCGAGCAACTGCCCAAATCTTTGACCTTCCATAGCAGCGAAGCGATGCAGCGCATCGGTGATGTCAGAGCGCCCCGCATAGCCGTTATCGGCGGCGGCCAAAGCGGCGCTGAGATCGTCGACGCGCTCCTGGATCTGAACAGGGTTTCATCCATCCACTGGATCAGCCGCCGGCCGAATTTCGAGCCGCTCGATGCGACGCCGTTCACCAATGAGCTCTTCACACCAAGCTATATGGAGCGCTTCCACGGACTGCCCGAGGAGCTGCGGCTCACGCACACGCGCCGGCAGGTACTGGCGAGCGACGGCGTTTCCGCCTCCACCTTGAAGAAGCTTTATCGCCGGCTCTACGAGCGAAAGTTCGATGCCGCCGGTAACCCCGATCACGGCATATCGCTGCGCCCCTTCCGCAACGTCATCGCAGCCGAGCAGGATGGTCCCGAAATCACGCTGACCATGCGCAACGGCTTCGATGACACCATCGAGACACTGACGGTCGACATGGTCGTCTTTGCAACCGGCTATCGTTTCGTGCTTCCGGAGTTTCTGCATTCGCTCGAAAATCGCATCGAGCTCAACTCCATCGGCGAACCGGTGCTGGAAAGCGATTTCTCGCTCAGATGGGATGGGCCGCGTAATAACCGCATCTTCGTTCTCAATGCCGGACGCCACAGCCACGGCATCGCCGAGCCGCAGCTCAGCCTTGCCGCATGGCGTAGCGCGGTCATCGCCAACGCATTGCTCGGCCGCCAGCATTTCGATCTCGATCAGCTCGATCCCATCGTACAGTGGGAAACACACGGACAGGCCTCGAACCTTCCCTCTCACATGGGACAGGCAGCCGAATAGGTGAAGACGGGCCAATCGGGGGAAGAGACGGCGCAGGTGGAACTTCATAGCCTGCACCTGCCTGACGGGCATCCCGTACCGGACTCGATTTTGAGCGAGGCAGAAAAAAGCCGTGCCGCAGCATTCAAATCACGCTCGGCGCGGCGGCTTTTCGTTGCTGGGCGGGTCCTATGCCGAAGCATTCTCGCCAATCGGCTTGGCTGCGCCCCGCAAGCACTTTGTCTTGCGATTACCCCTTCCGGCAGGCCCTACCTGCGCGATTATCCCGACATCGACTTCAATCTGTCACACACGAAAGACGGCGTAGCGCTCGCGATCTGTCGCGGCGGCCACATCGGCATCGATATCGAGCGCCTCGACGCATTTTCGGAGAAGGAAGCCTCGGAGATCATGCCGATAATCCTTTCCGAACAAGAGCTCAATCAGGTGCATCAATTGGATGAGCGAGATCGCCGCGATGTTTTTCTCGCCTATTGGGTCCAAAAAGAGGCCGCGCTGAAATGCTTCGGCCAGGGTTTCCTGGCCGACCCGCAAAGCGTGATGTTGATGCCAGGATATACAACCTTTAAAAGCAAAAATCAGATGTCGGGCGAAGCATTTTTCATCCATTCCGGCCGGATCAGCAATGGAGAAAGTGGGGATTTTCAATGGGCTATCGCGACATCCAGAGCTGCAACAAGACCGAAATGGCAGCATCACAAAAGCGGGATTTTCTTCTAGATCGGCAAAAAAATTAAAATAAAATCAGGCGGATAAGCCTCGATTTACGAGATGCTTCACTTTTCGACTCTGCTATCTTGACTATCATTGTCATGTTTTATAGGTTCCCTCTCAAAAAGAGGGGCACACAGAAATGCAACTTTGGATTTCAGCGAGAGCCCGACATGATTGCCCACCATTCGCAGTCGACTTCCAATGAGCAACTCCAAACAGCACTTCACGCCTATCCGAAGCTCCTCTCCGTCGCACGCCGGATCACCGGCTGCATGAGCTTGGCAGAGGATGTGGTGCAAGAGGTTCTCCTGCAGCTGGTCTCCAAACCGCTGAAGGAAGATATAGCGGCACCCGCGCCCTATGTGATGCGCATGGTGCGCAATCTGGCGACGGATCATATGCGGCGACTGCAATATGAGCGCGGCCTTTTCCTTGAAGAGGAAGTCGGCGGCAATACCTCCGCCTATGGGAGCCCCGAGGAACATCTTCACGAAGCTCAAGCCTATAAGGCCTTCCGCTGCACCGTCGAAGCCATGCCCGCAAGAACCAGAAAGTTCTATGAGGAGCATTATTTCGACGATGTCCCTCAGAAAACCATCGCCAAAGAGGCAGGTGTGTCCTGCGCGCTCGTATGCGGACTTCTGCGCGAAGCTCATTCGCGGTGCCTCGCCGCAATCTCGCTCGAAGCGGCGCATGACTGCGATGCAGGCGGTACTCACAGGCGAAACCGGCCGACACGCGTGCGGGAGATGCGGGCCTGATGGCCGCGCACTCTCCCGGTCTGCAATCAATGCTCCACAACGAGGAAAGGGAGGAATAGATGCAGGAAACCATCGAGATAACCGAATCGAAGGGTGCCATCTGTCGTGACATCATGTCGGAACTCACCGACTGGTTCGCCGATCCGGATGTTATCGAAGCTTGCGCCGGCGCTGTGGAAAACTTGCCGATGTTCGGCTGCGTCGAGGCGGATACTGTGGCCGGTTTCGTGTCGCTGCGCGCCCATCCGCCATCCGCGATGGAGATTCTCGTGATCGCAACGCGGCCCCGGCATCATCGCAGCGGCGTCGGCAAGCGATTGCTGGCCGCAGCCGAGACTTTCGCCCGCTCTTCCGATTGCAAGCTTCTAACGGTCAAGACGCTCGCGCCGCGCGGCCGGGACGAACCGCAGTATGAAAAGACGCGCGCCTTCTACGACAGAAACGGCTTCATCCGCGCCGAAATATTTCCAACCCTCTGGCGCGAAAGCGATCCGTGTCTCTTCTTCGTCAAGCCATTGACTTCGATCAACTAACGCATCGCTCACCGGCGACCGGAATTTTAGGGAGCCGGTGGGCTTCAGCAGGAATGACAATGAAAAACGATAGGATCACCGGAAATGATCAAAGTCACGCAACGGTCTTCGCGACGGAAGGCCTGCGTTTCGAGGTCGACGGCAAAACCATTCTTCATCCGCTCGATATCAGCTTCAAGGCGGGCGAGATTTCCGGTCTGATCGGCCATAACGGCTCGGGCAAATCCACGCTGATCAAGATGCTTGCCAGACAGATTCAGCCGACGGGCGGACGCATCCTGTTCGATGGCGTCGCCGCCGGCTCCTACGATATGCGCGCCTTTGCGCGCGCCGTCGCCTATCTGCCGCAGGACACCTCATCGGCGGCCGGCATGACCGTCGAGGAACTCGTCGCCTGCGGGCGCTATCCCTGGCACGGTGCGCTCGGGCGCTTCACCGATGTCGACCGGGAAAAGGTGGAAACAGCGATGAAGCTCACGCATGTCGATACCTTGGCGGGCCGCATGGTGGATACGCTCTCCGGCGGCGAGCGCCAGCGCGTCTGGATCGCCATGCTGGTCGCGCAGGACAGCCGCTGCCTGCTACTCGACGAGCCGACATCGGCACTCGACATCGCCCACCAGTTGGAAATCCTCGGCCTCGTTCGCGAGCTTTGCCGGACGAAGGATCTGAGCGTTATTCTCGTCCTGCACGATATCAATGTCGCGGCACATTTCTGCGATCATCTGCATGCGCTGAAGCAAGGGCGTCTCATTGCGGCAGGCCCGTCGCCAACCCTCATGAAGGCCGAAACGCTCAATATGATCTACGGCACGAACATGGGCGTCACCGCCCATCCCGTACACGGAACGCCGCTTGCCTATGTCATCTGAAAGCAGCCTCGAGAACCTGATGCTTTCGCGACGCACGCTGCTTGCCACCGCGGCGTTTTTTGCCGTTCCGCAAGTGGGAGTAGCTGCAGAAACCATGTCCGGCCCGATCGTTTCCCTCGATTATGGGCTCGCCTCGACGCTGCTGGCACTCGGAGTAACACCGGCCGCCATCGCTTCGCTTGCCGATTGGGACACATGGGTCGTCGAACCGAAAATGCCTGCTGGCGTCATCGATCTCGGTACCACCAGCGAGATCAATCTCGAGGTCCTGGCAAGCGTCAAGCCGGCACTGATCCTGACCACGCCCTATCTCGCGCCTTTGAAGCCGCAACTGGAGGCAATTTCGCCGGTCCTGGAACTGACGATCTATGCCGAAGGCGGCGAGGCTTTGCCACGCTCCATCGAGGCGACGCGTCGGCTGGCCGACGCCATCGGCCGGCGGCAACAGGCGGAAGAATTCCTTGCCCGGTCGGAACAATTCTTCGATGACTGCGCAAACCGCGTCAAAAAGCTCAACCCTCCGCCGTTGGCGCTCATTAATTTTGTCGATCCGCGCCATGCTCGCATTTATTGCGGCACAGGCCTCTACCAGAACGTCATGACCAGGATCGGCCTCAAAAACGCCTGGACCAGGCCGGGCGATTACTGGGGCTTCGAGACGATCGGGCTGGAGCAATTGGCGACGCTCGATCAAAGCTTGCGTCTGATCGCATTCGAACCCCTGCTTCCGCCGAACGTGCTCGACAATCTCCAGGATAGTCCGTTGTGGACCAGCCTACCCTTTGTCCGAGCCGGGCGGGTATCCGTACTGCCGGGCACCTTGATGTTCGGCATGGTGCAGGAGGCGCAGCGTTTCGCGCGCATATTGCTTGACCATCTGGAAACATTCGCATGATCCGCACCGAAGCAAATAACGGCCTCGGTGCTCCAGCCGTGGCTCTGACGCTGTTCGCGCTCGCCAGCCTGCTTGCCGGGCATCAACTGGCGCCTGACCTTTCACGCTTGTTCGAGCAGAAAGCAGGCTACGACCCGCAACGCCTGCTACTCATCTATTCGACGCTGCCGAGGATCGTCACCGCCTTGCTGGCGGGTGCAGCACTCTCGCTGTCGGGAAGCCTGCTGCAGCAGGTACTGCGCAATCCGCTCGCCTCGCCCTCCACACTCGGCATTTCCGCAGGCGCCAATCTCGCGCTCGTCGCAGTCATGCTTGCCTTTCCCGCTCTTCAGGGTCTCAGCCGCGACGCCGTTGCCCTATTCGGGAGCGCCGCTGCCGCTGCAGTCGTCTTCCTGATCGGCGCAAGACGCGGCTTTTCGGCCTTGGCGCTGGTGCTTGCCGGCTTGATCGTCGGCGTCTGGAGCGGAGCACTCGCTGCCATTCTCGTTCTGATGAACGATCGCTATCTCTCCGGCCTCTTCATCTGGGGCGCCGGATCGCTGGCGCAGCAAAGCTGGACCATTCCGCTTTCCCTTCTCCCGAAAATCGCCGCCCTCTCTGTCGCGGCATTGCTAATGGCGCGGCCGTTGGCGCTCATGGAGCTGGGCGACAGCGGCGCGAGCGGACTTGGCCTGTCGGTGAAGCGCACGCGCATTGCTGCCGTTTGCATCGCGATTGCGCTTGCCGCGATCGTCACCAGTGCGGTCGGCGTTATCGGCTTCATCGGCCTCATCGCGCCGCGCATCGCCCAGCTTGCCGGCGCTAGACAGATGAAGAGCCAACTCGTCTGGTCGCCCCTCATCGGCGCAGGATTGCTGCTGCTGACCGATGAAGCCCTCGTGCTGCTTTCCGGAGCCTCTTCGACCTTCCTGCCGACGGGCGCTATCACTGCACTGCTAGGCGCACCGTTGCTGCTCCTGATGCTGCCGCGTTTGAAGGCCGTGCAGCGCAGCGCGCCCTCTCCCTCTCAGAATGCGAGCCGCGCCTTACATACGCCGCGCTTACTATTGTTTGCATCAGTTCCGGCGCTCGTCCTTCTCCTGGCCGGAGCGATCCTCTTCGGGCGCGCACCGGATGGAACATGGACGCTGCTTGCCTATCTTCATTGGCCCGACGTGCTGCCTTATCGCCTTCCGCGCATCGCCGGTGCCTTTGCTGCGGGCGCGATGCTTGGCGTTGTCGGCGCGATCCTGCAACGCCTCAGCGGCAATGAGATGGCAAGTCCGGAGGTTCTGGGTATTTCGGCAGGCGCCACGCTCGGCGTCACCGCCGCGCTTTTCCTTCTACATGCTCCCGGCATGGCCGCCCAACTGGGCTTCGGGGGTATCGGTGCTTTCGCCGTGCTCATCGCCATCTTCCTGTTCGGCATCCGATCCGGTTTCGCGCCGGAACGAGTACTTCTGACGGGCATTGCGCTCGGCGCCATGCTGGATTCCTTCATCAGCGTGCTGGCCGCGAGCGGCGATCCGCGCGCTATGATCGTCATGCAATGGATGAGCGGATCGACTTATCTCGTTGATACACCAAAGGCAATTTCGGCGATGACTGCGGCGACAGCGGGCCTCGCAATTGCCTTTCTGGCTCATCGCTGGCTCGACCTGCTGCCGCTTGGGGCTCAGGCGGCGCAGGCAATCGGCATTCGCGTCAACTTCGCCCGCGCCTGCCTATTTGCCCTCGCCGCCGCCATGACCGCGGCCGCCACCCTTGTCGTCGGCCCCTTGAGCTTCATCGGCCTCATGGGGCCGCATCTGGCACGAGAGCTCGGCCTGCGACGCGCGGCTCCCCAGCTTATGGGTGCAGCACTCGCCGGCGGCAGTCTCATGGTGCTTGCGGATTGGTTCGGCCGGATGATCGCCTTTCCCTATCAGATGCCAGCCGGCCTTGTGTCGGCTCTCGTCGGCGCTCCGCTTCTGCTGATATTGCTGATGAAACGGCGAAGGGTGGCATAGTCTCACGTAGCAGTTGCGCCCCGAGCGCGGCATATAATGCAAACGGGATGCTTGCCAGCCGAAGGCGGGCAGATTGCTTGCGTTGCTGCACGACCACTTTTGGGAACCAAGTTCAAATCAAAACACTGGCTTCGATCAGACGCGACCCAGGAACTCAAGTACTCGGCTCGTCAGCAGCGCAGTTGCACGCGCATCATATGACGGAAGCGAACTGTCGGCGAAATAGTGCTGATCGCCGGGATAAAGGAAAAGCTTCGCGTCCTCGACCTTCGCCACAATCTCCCGGGCGGCATCGATATCACCCTCGCCTACGAAGATCGGGTCGTTTTCCATCCCGTGAATCTGGACAGGCACGCCATCTGGCCAAGGTCCGAAGGCCCATTCGCCACTGATCGGCAGGCAGGAATGGAAGAAGAGAGCTCCTCGGGCTCCGAGCCGTGTCTGGGCCAGCTTCTGCGCAGGCAGCACACCGAACGAGAACCCGGCATAGACGAGCGCAGGAGGCAGATCGTCAGCGACACAGGCGCCGCGCTCCCGCATATCGTCGAATCCAACATCGCCGATATAGGCGAGCCCCTCTTCGATGCTTTGAAAAATGCGCCCATCGAATAGGTCAGGCGTGTGCACGATGTGACCGGCACCCCGCAACTCATCAGCGAATGCTCGCACACCCAGGGTCAATCCCTGTGCGTGGTGGAACAAAAGAACCTCAGCCATACGGAACCTCGCGATGGGATGGTCGGGTACATTTTCTGCTAGCTACAGCCTCATAGCCGCATCGGCAAGAATGCGGGTATCTTTTGCAGCAGGCTCAGGCCGCAAAGTAGCGTTGCTGACAGTAAGGTCGAGTTCAGCCGACGAAAGGACGCTACCGGGGCGGAGCGGGCGCCGCACAGAATACGGCGCCCCGATAAGCTTACCAGCGATACTTCAACGAGGCCGTGACGTTGCGGCCCTGCCCGAGGTAGCAATAGCCTTCGTTGCAGACCGTCAGGCGGCGGTTGGCGATGTTGCGGACATCGACGGATGCGATCAGGCCCTTATATTTCTGATCGACCGCGCCGAAGTCGTAAGACACGGCAGCATCCAGGTAGACGCTTGCATCATTCTTGTCGGTGTTGGCCGTGCTGGTATAGGTCTCGCCGGTATAGCGAATGCCGGCGCCGACGGTCAGACCCTTGGCGGCAGAATCATCCTGGAACGTGTAGTTCGACCACAGGCTGGCAATGTTTTGGGGCGTTACGGCCGGTGCGTTTCCGGCATTGTCACCACGCGTGATTTCGGAGTGGTTATAGGCATAGGCGGCAACCACATCCCAGCCATCGGTGATGTTTGCCCTGGCTTCCAGTTCGATCCCCTTATTGGTCACTTCACCGAGCGAGGCATAAATGCCCAACAGCGGATCGACGAGAACCGGCTTGTTCTTCTCCACCAGATGATAGGCGACGGCCGAAAGCAGAATGTCGGTGCCTGGCGGCTGGTATTTTACGCCAAGCTCGTACTGTTCGCCCTTGGTCGGATCGAGAATACTGCCGGATGCAGACCGCTGCGTGACCGGATTAAACGAGGTGGAATAGCTGGTGAAGGGTGCAATGCCGTTGTCGAAGAGATAGAGCGCACCAGCCTGGTAGGAAAATGCATTCTTGTTGAAGCTGTCTTTGGTTGTCGTATCAGTGGAGACAATGGTGGTGTCGGTCGACTGCTTCACCCAGGTCTGACGCCCGCCGAGCGTGAAGCGCCACCTGTCGAGTTCGATCTGATCCATGGCATAGGCGCCGAACTGCTGCAGGCTGGCGTCAACCCGGCTGAAATTATAGGCCGGTGTCGGGCCGGATACGCCATATCTCGGATTGCTGATATCAAAGTCATAGGCGGGGCTGGTCGTCGCATCCATCCCATAGGCGAAGGAATCGCTCATGCGGGTATAATCGAGGCCGAACAGCATGGTATGGGCTGCCGGACCGGTATCGAATTTGGATTCAAGCTGGTTGTCGACCTGAAAGACGTTCATCCTGTCGCCGATCGAAGTCGCACCACGCTGGGCAACGTCGCCGACCCAGCTGTAAGTGCCGAGATAACGCGACTTCAGATCAAGATGCGAGAAACGAAGATTCTGACGGAAGGTGAAGCCGCCATCGAACTCGTGCTCGAACTGATAGCCGACCTGCTGCTGTTTGGTCCTCTGATAATCGTAATCCGGGTCGCTGTCGCGATAATCGAGAACATTGCCATCGGGGCCGATCATCGCGCCGGGATTTGCGTCCGTCTCGGTGGATTGCGCCGAGCCATAGATGGTGATTTTTGTCGTGTCGTCCGGCTTCCAAGTGAAGGACGGCTGGATCAGATAACGATCGTCGGCGATATCGAAATTGGTGTCGCCCTTTCGTGCCAGGCCGACGATGCGATACAGCATACTGTCATCGTCCTGATTGACCCGGCCGCCGAAGTCGAACATCGTCTGGGCACGGTCCGATGTCCCGTAGAGAACACCGACCTCCCTGATCGTCTCGTCTGTCGGCAGCTTCGATATTTTATTGACGATCCCGCCCGGCGAACCGGCGCCATAGAGCACGGATACCGGTCCCTTGATGATCTCGACGCGGTCGAGCGCATAGGGATCCGTCCGGAACATCGCATAATTCATGTAGGGCTGACGCAGCCCGTCGCGATAATCGCCGACGGTTGTAACATCATTGCCGCGAATATAGACCTGATCGAAGCGCGGATCGAAGCCATAGGAGCCGGTCTGGACGCCAGCCGAATAGCGTACCGCCTCGACGATATCCTGAGCGCCGCGCTGTTCGAGCTCCTCTTTGGTCACCACCGATACGGAGCGAGGCGTCTCGAGGATCGGCGTATTGATCTTGGTGGCGCCCATGCTCTTCTTCGCCGCCACGGTCGTGTTATCGCTTGCGTCACTCGACTGGCCGCTGACGATGATCGGCGCGAGCTGGGTGGCATTTCCATTGTTCGCATCGGCCGCAGCATCTTGCGCGAAGGCATTTCCGCTTAAAGCAAACACTGTCGCAAGTGCGGTGGCGCCGCTTGCAAGATGAAATCTCTTTCGTGTCAAATTACTGATATAGTTATGGGATTTCTGCTTCATAAGCCCTTTGCGCCTGCCCGTTTCGGAAAAGATGGCGCAAATTAGTTCGCAGGCGTAGCCGGCGTCAAGAATACATGAGTACAAGAGTCATATTTTTTATTCGTTTCCACTCTCATGTTGCAGAATCGCCCCTGATGGCCGAACACCGAACTGCGGAAGGCACCTGAAAATTACGCTTAGCAAAGCATTTGGCCCGCTTGCCAGATCGCGCCACCAATAATATGAGACTTTTCGTCATCTTTCTGCAAATATCGGCGCTGTTATTCCGGCGCCCCACATGATCGGTCAGCCGGAGAGGCCATGTTTCATACATCGTCATACAATGCCGCTTCCATCCTGGCGCCGGCCACCCTTCCCGGTTGCACATTCATCGACCTGAAGTTTGACAATGCCGATCATCCGCACAGGATCTTTCTTTATCGCCCGGACAAACCGGCACCGCCGGAGGGCTGGCCGATCCTATACCTGACCGACGGTAACGCCTGCTTTGCGACCGCCGTCGACGCGCTGAAAGTGCAGGCGAGCTATCCGAACGGAACCAATGTCGCGGAAGGCGTCATCGTTGCCATCGGCTATCCCACGGACGAGCCATATGACCCGCTCCGCCGCTCCTGGGATTTGAGCCCGCCGCCCGGACGCGTCTATCCGCCGTTCTTTCCCGATACGCCGGATGTAAAGACCGGGGGTGCCGAACGCTTTCTGGCGCTCATCGAGGACGAGCTCAAGCCTTGGATAGAGCGGCAAGCTCGGATCGACCGCTCGCGCCAGACGCTTTTCGGCCATTCGTTTGGTGGCCTGTTCACGCTCTACGCGCTGTTTTGCAAACCCGATGCCTTTAGCCGCTGGATTTCCGCAAGCCCAGCGATCTACTGGGAAGATTCAGCAATTCTTTCGATGGAGAGAGAATTCCTCGACAGGCACCAAGAGCCGCTCGACCTGGAACTGCATCTTTCCGCCGGTCAGTATGAAGGCGAGAACCTCGCGCCCTTCCACAAAGGCACCGCCGACGAGCAAAAACGACAGGAACGTGCGAAGGAAACACGTACGATAGAACTTGCCCGCGAGATGGCTGAGAGCTGGGGCAAACTGGTGTCATCCACAGGAACGATCACCTTTGAAGAATACGCCGGAGAGAACCACATGTCAGTCCTTCCGGTCGCGCTGAACCGGGCCGTCCAAATCGCATTTCGAAGAAAGAAATCATTCTGAAATTCATAGGCTTGCCGCCTGAAGTTGCAGCCTCTTCTTAGGAAAAATATCGTGCTTCGTGCATTCGGCACGATGGAGCGCAGTGGCTGCGCATTTCTGGTTTCTTCCGGCACTCCAATGGGCAAAATTAACCATCGGTTAACCATAACCACCTTTATTTGCTATAGTGAATACAAGGGCTTGATTCTAAAGACCGTCGCGCAATTTGCCGATGAATGTGACCAGGATTGCCGCGATCTAAAAGATGCATTTTTCAAAGACGATAGTTTTGATAATGTTGGCCTATATCGGGGCTGGTTGCACCACAACCGGTCAGGTTCACCAATCGATCGGCGTGGAAACGGTCACAAGTGACAAGGCGCTGGCATTTCCGCCACCCGGTGGACCGGCGATCATAAACGTGGTCGAGCGCAGGCATGGCAAGGATGTCGAGCAGACGATCGCGCTTTCCACGTCATCTTCCGTCTCAGGCCAGAACTTCCTCAAGATCCAATTTCAGGGCATAGCAGGCCCCAATCCGGGACTTGGGAGCCGGCCGTTCGATACGATCAGCGACCGGGTGATTGCTCGCGAAATGGCGGCTGCAATACCCGCTGTTCGGCTCGCGCGCTCGGCAACCTTCGTCCAGAACAGCTACGGGCCGTTCGGCTATGCTTCCGGCCAGAGCCGGGCGGGCGATACATGTCTTTATGCCTGGCAGCAGGTGAAGGCCGGTTTTGCGCCACAGCAAGAGCAGCGCAATTTCGGCATGGTGCAGGTGCGCCTCCGACTCTGCGACGCCCATGCGAGCGAACGCCAGCTATTGAGCGCCGTCTATGGCTATACGATCGCCGGCCATTTTGCCGGCGCCGCGCTCAATCCTTTCGGTGCACCGCGCGGTGCTGATGCTGCTCTCGGCAAGCCCGGCGAACCGGTCTATCCCGACGCGGCACCCTACCGCACTGCGCCGATCAGCATCGGCTACCAGCCCGCCCCCGTCACAATGCGCCCGACAATCAGGCGCCGGTCGGTCGTGATCCAACCTCAGCCGCAGGCGGCACCAGCGCTGCCGCCGATGATCGGACCGCGCGTACCGCTGCCGGATGGTGGAAACGAGCCCTCCCAAATCAATGGCGGAAGCGGCGCGAGTTCGTCGGCCGCACCACTGCCGGCAAATACTGCAAGCAATATGATCGTGCCTTTACCGGACTGTAACAGGGCAACTGGCATATCTCAGGGGTGCCGCTAGCAGCGGTTCCGCTGGGGGACGCCAGGATGGCGTCTGGCAATACCTTTGAAGGGACACCAATGCAGACTGCACGCAGCATCTTGATATGGGCCGTGATAGCGCTCTGCGGGATCATTCTGATCACGTTACCGGTCAACCTTCAAACGCAGCTGATTGCCAGCACCGTCGTGGTCACTCTGATGGCGATCATCAAGATCCTCAAGCGTCAGGGAACCTGGCGGCTGGTGGCCCTCGCCTTCGGCACCGCCATCGTGCTGCGCTATGTCTATTGGCGTACATCCTATACGTTGCCGCCCGTCAATCAGCTGGAAAACTTCATTCCCGGCCTGCTGCTCTACCTCGCCGAAATGTACAACGTGGCAATGCTGATGCTCAGCCTCTTCATCGTCGCCACGCCGCTACCACCGCGCACCAACCGCGCTTCCGAAACCAAGAACTTCCCGAGCGTCGATGTCTTCGTGCCGTCCTACAATGAAGACACCAATCTTCTGGCCAACACGCTTGCCTCCGCCAAGGCTATGGACTATCCGGCCGACAAGCTGAGGGTCTGGCTGCTTGACGATGGCGGCACCTTGCAGAAGCGCAATTCGACGAAGATTTTGGAATCGCAAGCGGCAATCGCCCGCCATGACGAACTCAAGCGGCTCTGCGTCGATCTCGATGTCGAATATCTGACGCGCGACCGCAACGAACACGCCAAGGCGGGCAACCTCAATAACGGGTTGGAGCATTCGAACGGCGAACTGATCGCCGTTTTCGATGCGGACCATGCGCCCGCGCGTGATTTCCTGCGCGAGACCGTCGGCTACTTTGAGGATGATCCGAAGCTTTTTCTGGTTCAGACCCCGCATTTCTTCATCAATCCGGATCCGCTGGAGCGCAATCTGCGTACGTTCGACAGCATGCCGAGCGAGAACGAAATGTTCTACGGCATCATCCAGCGCGGTCTCGACAAGTGGAATGCCGCCTTCTTCTGCGGTTCGGCCGCCGTGCTCAGCCGCAAGGCGCTGCAATCGCAAAATGGCTTTAGCGGCGTCAGCATCACAGAAGACTGCGAAACCGCCCTTGCGCTGCATGGCGCCGGCTGGAACAGCATCTATGTCGACAAGCCGCTGATTGCCGGCCTGCAGCCGGCGACTTTCGCAAGCTTCATCGGCCAGCGCAGTCGCTGGGCGCAAGGCATGATGCAGATCCTGCGCTTCCGCTTCCCGCTCTTGAAGCGCGGTCTGACGCTGCCGCAGCGGCTCTGCTACATGTCCTCGACGCTGTTCTGGCTCTTTCCGTTTCCGCGCGCCATCTTCCTGTTTGCACCACTCTGCTATCTCTTCTTCGATCTCGAGATCTTCACGGCATCGGGCAGCGAGTTTCTCGCTTATACGCTTGCCTATATGCTCGTAAACCTGATGATGCAGAACTACCTCTATGGGTCGTTCCGCTGGCCCTGGATTTCCGAGCTCTATGAATATGTTCAGACGGTACATCTGTTGCCGGCCGTCGTCTCGGTTATGCTCAATCCCCGCAAACCGACCTTCAAGGTCACCGCCAAGGATGAGTCCATCGCCGTCAGCCGGCTTTCGGAAATCAGCCGCCCGTTCTTTGTCATCTTCGCCGTTCAGATCATCGCGCTGGCTGTCACCATATACCGCATCTATGCTGAGCCCTATAAAGCGGACGTCACGCTTGTCGTCGGCGGCTGGAACATCATCAACCTCATCCTTTCCGGCTGTGCGCTCGGCGTCGTCTCCGAACGCGGGGAGCGCGCCTCTTCACGGCGCGTGCGGGTCGATCGCCGCAGCGAATTCGGGATCGACGGACGGTGGAACTCCGCTTCCATCGAGAACGTCTCCGTCCACGGCGCCCGGCTGAACGTCTTCAATAAGGACCTGGAACCGGTCAAGGTCGGCTCGGAAGCGACCATACGCTTTCAGCCCTATAGCGGCGCCGAAATGGTGACCTTGTCAATCGTCGTTCGCAATATCGAACAGATGGGAGATATCACGGCCATCGGCTGCCAATATATTCCGAAGGGTGCTGCCGACCACCGCCTGATTGCCGATCTCGTCTTTGCCAATTCCGATCAATGGACGAAATTCCAGCAGGCACGGCGGCGCAATCCCGGTATCATCCGCGGGACCTTCTGGTTCTTAAGCATGTCGCTTTATCAGACCAGCCGCGGCCTGCTCTATCTGTTCAAAGGTGTGGGCTCCGATCGCACGCAGCAGCGGCAGGACGCGAAGGCGAGAAGCTGATGAATCGCACCTTCCCCATCCTCCTGCTTCTTCTTGGCGCCGTTACAGCACAGGCGCAGACGGCGCCGTTTGACATGTCCGGCGAGCGGCCGAAGAGCGAAGCGCCGACAGTGCCTCAGGTCATTATCCCGCAAACTGCCGCGCCGCAGACAGCGTCGCCCAAAACAGCAGCGCCGCCGGCCACCGCTCCTCAAACCGTTGCACCTCAAGTCGTTCCGCCTCTGGTCATGACTCCGCCCTCCGTTACGCCGCAAACTCCGGCGCCACAGACCGTCCCGCCTGTTGCTCCCGCGCAGACAACGCCACAAGCGGCAGGGAAGACGAAGCAGGCAACCGCTGGCAACGATGCGTCGGCATTCCGGCGCTATGTCGTTCCCTTCGCAAAGCTGCGATTGGAGGGGGAGGCCGATCGCAAGTCCTGGTCGATCTATCTGACGCCTGAGCAGGCGGCAGCCCCGGCGAAACTCACATTTGCCTATCAGAATGCAGTTGTCGTCGCCCCGGAGGCATCCCAGATCACTGTTCTGGTGAACGACCGCGCCGTTCATCAGCAGCAGATCGGCTCCTCGGACAACGAGTCCGATATCAGCTTCGACATTCCGCGCGGGCTCCTGCAGCCCGGCGCCAATCTCCTGACCTTCGAGGCGACGCAGCGCCACCGCGTCGACTGTGATATTGCGTCGACCTACGAGCTCTGGTCCGACATCGACCCCGCCAGAACCTATCTCAGCTTTGCCGGCCGCGACGCGGAGAAACTGACGACGACCGATGCGATCCGCGCAATTGGCGTCGACGGCAGCGGCAAGACGCAATTCAATCTCGTCGTACCGGCGCTGGCTCAACCAGAGACGACCAAGCCGATCCTGCATCTGGCACAGGGACTGGCGCTTCTGAGCGGAATGCCGAACCAGGCCTTTTCGTTCGACACAGATGGCCTCCCCGCGCCCGGCCCGGGCAAAATGACCGTCGTCGTCGGCACGCCGACAGAGCTGCAGCCTATCTTTGCTGTTCCGGCCGCAGCACAAAGTGGCGCGCTCGCGACCTTTGCAACGGACCCGCGCAGCGGTCAGCAGCTTCTCCTTGTCAGTGGCCCTTCATGGCAGGCTATCGCGTCTGCGGTCGACATGGTGGTGTCGCCGACCGAACGCGCGCCGGGCACTCGCCGTGATCTGTTGGTAACGCAGCGATGGTCTGCACCCGACGCGCCGCTGATCTATTCGGGCACCAGCCTTTCCTTCGAACAGCTGGGAGTCAGGACAACGGAATTCTCCGGTCGACGTTTTCATACCAGCTTCAACGTGGCGATCCCCTCCGATTTCTACGCCAATGGGTACGGCGAGGCGACCATCCTGCTGGATGCGGCCTATGCCAAGGATGTGCGGCCGGGCAGCCATATCGACGTCTACGTCAATGGCAGCATCGCCACGACCAAGCCGATCACGGCGACCGGGGGCGGCATTTTCCGGCAATTGCCCATCCGCATCACCATGCGCCATTTCAAGCCGGGATTAAACACCATCACACTTGAAGCCATGTTACTGGCCGATGAGGATACTGCCTGCGCGCCTGCCGCAACATCGAGTACGACGCCGCGATTTGCACTCTTCGACACGAGCCAGTTCACGGTACCGGATTTCGCGAGGATCGCACAGCGCCCGAATCTGGCGGCGCTCGCCGGCACAGGCTACCCCTACAGCCGCGAGACCGAGCCCGCCGCGCTCTTCATCGACCGCCCAGATGCTGACACCTTGTCTGCGACCGCAACGCTCCTGGGCCAGATGGCGCTCACCGCCGGTCACCCTATCCCTTTCGAACCGACCGCCTCGCCGAATACCGTCGGCGCCCGTAGTGCTCTGTTCATAGGATCGGTTTCGCAACTGCCGTCGACAATCCTTGCGCAAATGAACATCTCCGCTGCGAGCCAGGTCGCCTGGCGTCCGCCCGCCCCTGGCCAGGGCAATATACCGGAAGCTTCCGTGACGATTGCCGATTGGCGCACGCGCATCAATGGCGGGATATTGCAGGGGCAGATGCAGAACTTCCAGCAATGGATGCATCGCAATTTCGACATTACTCTGAGCTCGCTGCGCTTCATTCCCAGCTCCGAACAGATGTTCACACCATCGAATGCAAACAGCTTCCTGATCGCCCAAGAGGCAAATCCGACCAATGACGCAACCTGGACCGTCGTCACTGCGCCCAGCGCCGGAGACCTGCGGGCGGGTGCCGAGGCAATGAGTGCGCAACATACCTGGTCGCAGATCGGTGGCCGCATCACGGTCTATTCCGGCAAGACGGGGAAAATCGATACGGTGCCTGTGAGCCGATTCAGCTTTGTCGTTTCCCAGCCCTGGTCGCTGACAAACTATCGGCTGATCGCTGCAAACTGGCTTTCCAGCAACATATTGTCCTACGCCCTTCTGTTCGTGATCGGCTCCTTCCTGCTCGGCGTGAGCACGGCAAGCGTTCTTTCCAAGATCGGCAGGCGCGAATGAAGCTCTGGCGCCTTATTGTTGCTATCTGCAGCGCGGCCATTTTGACGGCAGCGCAACCGGCTGCCGCTCAGCGAGCGGCAATCGATCCGCAGGCCTGGGCTGCCTACAAGGCGAAATTCCTGGATGTGAATGGTCGCATCATCGACAACGGCAATGGCGGCATTAGCCATAGCGAGGGGCAAGGCTACGGTATGCTGCTTGCCTACCTGGCCAACAATCCGGCCGATTTCGAACAGATCTGGTATTTTACCCGCACGGAGCTGTTGCTGCGCGACGACGGTCTTGCCGTCTGGAAATGGGATCCGGCCGTCATCCCGCATGTAGCGGACACGAACAATGCTTCGGATGGCGATCTGCTGATTGCTTACGCACTAGCCCTGGCGGGATCGGCCTGGAACAATAGAGATTATCTACAGACGGCCGCAAGCATGGCGAGATCCATCCTTGCTCATCTTGTCATCACGTCCGTAGGGACGACGCTGCTTATTCCAGGCGCCGAAGGTTACCGGCCACCTGGGCGCAAGGATGGGCCGGTCATCAATCCATCCTATTGGGTCTTCGAAGCGATCCCCGTCATGGCGCTGCTGGTGCCTTCCGATCGCTGGCAGAAGCTCAGCACAGACGGCCTTGCCCTGCTGCGCTCCCTGCAATTTGGCCCGCGTAAGCTTCCTGCCGACTGGGTCAGCCTCAAGGCGAAACCGGAACCCGCGGACGGCTTCGAAGCGGAATTCGGCTATAATAGCGTCAGGATCCCGCTTTACCTGGCGCGCGCCGGGATCGACGACAAGGCGCTGCTTTCACGCCTCCAGCAGGGAATGACCGTCGCGGAGGATCAGCCTGCCACGATCGATCTGACAACGGGCAAGCCGAAGGACCTGCTTCCAGACGTGGGTTATAGAATTGTTAACGATGTTGTGGCGTGTGTGGTGAGCGGTACGAAACTGCCTGCTTCGGCTCGGCAGTTCACCCCATCGCTTTACTATCCAGCCACCTTGCAGCTGTTGAGCCTGGCTTTCGTCACGGAGAAGCATCCGGAGTGTTTATAAAGTCCACCTTGATCATGGCTTTCATGGCCGTCGCCGTGGCGGGGTTCACGCTCGCGACGAAGGATCACGATTCGCCGGAAGACAAGATCAAGCTGGCAAAGTCGGCACGCCTCGAACCGCAGGCGATGCTTGTCGCCGACAACAGCTCGGGACAACCGGTCGATTTGCAAACGCTCTCCGACCATATACAGGCGGCTGCGCCGTCGGCGGTTCTCTCCGACACTCCCGCGAAGCCGGCAAATACGACCGCCGCGGATTCCGTCGCGCAAGCCTCGCCGGAGCAGGCACAGCCGCAAACTACGCAGCCAACATCACCTCAGCAGTCCAACCCGGCACAAGCTGGCGATAATCAGCCGAAGGTCGACGAAAGTGCATTGCGCTATTTTGCAAGCCGGGGCGACAAGGCGCGACTGCAGGCCGAAATCTCCCGGCTGCAGGCGCTCCACCCCAATTGGAGGCCACCTGCCGATCCGCTGGCCATCCCGCAAAATAGCGACAAGCAGCTCGAAGCCATGTGGCAGCTCTATTCGGAAGGCCGCTACGCCGAAGTGCGCAAAGCCGTCGCCGACCGCCAGACTAGCGAACCCGGCTGGCAGCCGCCTGCCGATCTGCTGGAGCGGCTCGATATTGCGGAAGCCCGCACCCGGCTCGTCAACGCCTCCGATCTGAAGCAATATCAGACCGTGATCGACATCGGCGCGAGAACGCCGAGCCTGCTGACCTGCAGCGATATCGACGTCCTCTGGCGCGTCGCCGAAGCCTTCATCCGCACCGATCGCGCCGCCCGCGGCCAGGATGCCTATAAATATATCCTGAAGACCTGCACCAATCCGCAGGAAAGGCTTGCAACCATCCAGAAAGCGGCGGCTCTGCTGCCCTATCAGCCGATGCAGGACCTTTTGGCTCTCGAAAGGCCCGACGGCAATGCCGGGCGTGAATTCGATAGCATCAGGACCGATCTGGCTCGTCGTTTCATCGCCCAGGGCAATGACGATCCGAAGCTGGTGGTATCGCAGGATTATCTATCTCAGGTCGAGCGTGTCGCCCGCAGCCAGGGTCTCGCATCCGATGATGCGCTCCTCGGCTGGTATTATTTACGCCGCAGCGATTATCCCGACGCCGAGCAATGGTTCAAAGCCGCGCATGAGAAGGAAGATTCGGCCACGATCTCGCAGGGGCTAGCCCTGGTGCTGATTGCCGACCGCAAACCGCAGGAAGCCGAAGACGCCATGTATAAATGGCGCAACGAATCCAAAGACGCGATGGCGACCTACCTTGCGGCCACCGCCAATCTGATGGCGCTGCAACCGCCGGCCAATCTCAGCGAAGATGTTCTCGGCCGTATCGCCGCGGAGGTCGTGAAGCAGAAGTATGTCCCGACGGCCCAGCAGTTCGGGTGGTTTGCGCGCTCGATGAACCAGCCACAGGCCGCCGCTCGCTGGTTTGAGACGGCTTTGCGCTGGAAACCCGACGACGAGCCTTCCGCCTACGGCCTTGCCATTACGCGCAACCAGTTGAACGATCGTGTGGGCGTCGCCGAAGTCCAGAGACTGTGGGCCGGTCGCTCCCAACGGATCGCCGTGCTCGGCGAGCCGGCGCCGCGCACGCCGAGGTCAGAACCGCTGCCGTCTCCCAATCAGGCACTGCAACCTGCCGCCCAAACCTTACCGCAAACGACGATGCAGCAAGGCGGGCCGCAGAATGTGCAGCCGATGGCCTCTCAGGTCGCACCCCAGTCTCCTGTAACGCAGCCTTACGTCAACGGGCAGATCCCGATGCAACAGATGACCCCTGCCCGCCGTGCTCCTTCCCCGAATTATACCGAGCCGGATACGCGTGCCCGGGTGGCTACCCGCTCAACACGGCAGGCGGCGGGATGCAATACCACCGTCAATGCGCAGCTGCTGACGCCTGCCAATGCTCTTTCGCGCGGCTGGTGCCTGATGAACCTCAATCGACCGATGGAAGCGGTGGAAGCCTTTGATGTCGCCTTGAGCAACACGGATCCAAAATCGCGCGAAGAAGCAGCCTACGGACAGAGCCTGGCCTATCTGCGGGCCGGCCTTGCAAATAATGCCGCCGTCGCTGCGACCAAGGCGCCGATGAACCACCAGCGCGCCGCTGAATTGCAGGTTGCCATACTGGCCGACCGCGCACTGTCGGCCTTCGAGGGCAAGCGCTATCACGAGGCTTTGCTCTATCTCGATCAGCGAGCGCAACTGCAGCAGGAACGCGTCGACCTGATGGTGCTGCGTGGATACTGCTACCTCAATCTGAAAATGTACGACGATGCCGAACGCATCTTCACCGCGGTTGCCGCAACCGGCAGCCGCGACGGCAGCCGTGGCTTGCGCGACCTCCAGCTTACGCTACATCCGCCGCGGGAGGAGTATTGAAAAGCCTAATCCGCAGGCGCCAACCGCAATAACTCCATACAAGTATTTAGGGTGCTTGGACGCCAGTTGCCGTCGTAAAGACACGATAAAGCGATCGCGTTGCAGCAACAAAAAGCTGGTTCCGCTTCGGGCCGCCGAACGTGAGATTGGCGACCGTCTGGGGTATCTTGATCTTGCCGATCAAAGCTCCATCAGCCGCAAAACAATGAACGCCGTCGCCGGCGCTTGTCCATATGTTGCCGTCTATGTCGGCACGGAAGCCGTCCGGAATGCCGGTGTCGATGTTGCAAAAGACTTGATCGTTTGCGAGTTTCTTGCCGTCTACGACATCGAAGACACGAATGTGGCGGGGGGCGCTGACGTCGTGGCTTGCGGCGGAGTCGGCGACATAGAGTTTCGTCTCGTCCGGGGAAAAGGCCAAGCCATTCGGCTGGCGGAAGTCGTCCGCCATGACATCCAGTTCGCCGGTGGCCGGATCGAGGCGATAGACGTTGCGGGTCGGCTGCTCCGGCTCCGCCTTGTAACCCTCGTAGTTGGAGAGAATGCCGTAGGTCGGGTCGGTAAACCAGATCGTTCCGTCCGAGCGGACAATCACGTCGTTGGGTGAATTCAGGCGCTTGCCCTTATAACTGTCGGCAAGAACAGTGATGGAGCCGTCGATCTCCGTGCGCGTCACACGGCGGCCGCCATGTTCGCAGGATATCAATCGCCCTTGGCGATCGCGCGTATTGCCATTGGCGAAGTTCGAGGGTGAGCGGAAGATCGAGATATTCCCGCCCGGCACCCAGCGCAGCATGCGCTCATTGGGAATGTCGCTCCAGATCAGGCATCCGGCATCGGCAAACCAGACCGGCCCCTCGGCCCAACGGCAATCCGAGTAAAGTTCCTCCAGGCCGGCGCTCGGGACGATCAGATTGCGGAAGCGCGTGTCGTAGATTTCGTAAATGGAGGCTTCGGTCGGCATCGCAGTTTTCCTGTAGGGGCTTGGGAGAAAGGTGTCAGCGCCCGCCAGTGGGGCGACCGCCGGCAACGAGAATGACGGCAATAATGATCAGGCCGGTCAGAACAAGCCTTGGGCCTGCGCCGAAGCCATAGGTGTTGAGCATCGAGACGACGAGAAACATGAACAGCGAGGCGCCCCAGATGCCCGGTACGTTCGAGTCGCCGCCGGCAACAGCCGTCCCACCGATGATTACGACGGCAATCGACATCAGCAAATATTCCGCGCCCATGTTGAGGGCCGCACCGCCGGAGAAGCTCGCCAGCAGATAGCCGCAGATCGAGGCGAGGATGGCGCAGAGCACATAGGTCGCAAGACGCGTTCCGTCGACGGGAATGCCGGCCATGCGCGCCGCGAACATGCTCTGGCCGATCGCCGAGATCCAGCGCCCATAGATGGTCTTTTCCAGGAGAACCCACGCAAGCGCCGATAGCAGCAGGGCGACGATGGCGACATTCGGAATGCCGAATACCCCCGACGTCGTGAATTCGGCCAGATATTCGGGCGGCTTGATGCGAAGGCCGCGGTTGCTCCAGATGGCGGTCGACTGAATGATGAAGCTCATGGAGAGTGTGGCAATGATCGGCGGAATGCGCAGCAGCTTGATCAGGGCATAATTGCCGATCCCGATGCCAAGGCCGATGACGACCGACACCAGCAGACCGGGCACGATCATGCCGTCTTCGACATTCATGAGTTTCAGCGCGATCGTACCGGCAAGCGTCATCGTTGCCGGCACGGAAAGATCGATATTGCCCGGCCCGAGCGTGATGACGAACATCTGCCCGATGCCGACGATAACAGAGAACGCCGCAAAGGTGAGTGCCGCCTGCGACAGGCCGATGGAACTGGCGCCGCCGGTAAAGAGAACGGTGATGATCCACACCGCGATTGCGGCGACAAAGGACCATATCCAGGGTTTACGGCCGAGCACGGCAAGCGCGATCATAATTGTTTCTCCCGCTTTTCGACGCGATTGAGCAAGAGCCTGAGGGCGAGTACAATAATCAGGATTGCGCCCTGCGCGCCGATCTGCCAGTCGGGCGATATCCGCAGAAACGACAGGAAGGAGCCCGCCAGGGTCAATGTCAGCGCGCCGATGACGGCACCTACCGGTGAGACGCGGCCACCGGTAAACTCTCCGCCGCCGAGGATGACGCCGGCGATCGACAGCAATGTGTAACGCAGCGCGATATTCGCATCCGCCGAGGTGGTCAGCCCGACCAGCGCAATGCCGGCCAATACGGCAAAGAAGCCCGCCAGCGCATAGGCCGCGGCACGCAGGCTGACGACGGACCAGCCGGCACGCTGCAACGACCGCTGATTGCCGCCCACACCCCGGATCAATACCCCGAAGGAAGAGCGCATGACGATCAGATGGGCGAACAGCGCGATAAGGAGGCTGGCTATGATCGCAATGGGGACGAGCGGCGGCTTCGAAGTCATCAGCCAGCGCGCCCAATCGGGCGCAATGCCGCCCGGCGCCGGCAGCAGCAGGACAGCCAGGCCACCCCAGACGAAGCTCATGCCGAGCGTCACCACGATCGATGGCAGATCTCTGATATAGATGACGATGCCGATTGCGGCATAGACTGCAATTGCGACCGCCAGAATGAGGATACCGACGAGCGGAGCAGATTGCAGATAGGTCGCCGCCACACAGGCCGTGAAGCTGACGAAGGTCCCCATCGAGAGATCGAGATCGTTGACCGACATGATCATCATTTGCGCAATCGTCGCCAAAGCAATCGGTACGGCGAGATTGAAGAGCAGATTGAGGCCGATATAGCTCATGGCGCGCGGCTGCAGATAAAAGACCGCGGCGAGCAGGACGGCGAGCGATAGCGCCGGAATGAGCAGGCGCAGGGTAGCGGAGGACGGACGGCTCATGCACCCTCCCCGGCAAAGGAAGCCGCCAGCACATTTTCCTCCGTGATGTCTTCTCCGACCAGCTCGGCGACGATGGAACCATCGCGAAAGACATAGGCGCGGTCGCAGAGCCGGATCTCGTCCATTTCCGTCGAATACCAGATAAATGTCCGGCCGGACGAAGCCTCGTCACTCAAGATCCTGTAAACCTCCTGCTTGGTACCGATGTCGACACCGCGCATCGGATCATCCATCAGCACGATCGGCGCGGTCGTCGCCAAGGCGCGGGCGAACAGCACCTTCTGCTGATTGCCGCCGGAAAGGGACAAGATGCCGTTCGCCATCGTCGGCGTACGGATTTCGATGCGGCCTTTCCAGTCCGCTCCGAGGCGATCCTCGCGCCCGCGATCGACGACCGAGAGACGCGAAAAATCGCTCAGCGAGGCAATGCTGAGGTTTTTCAGGATGCTCCAAAGCGGAAAGGTGCCGTTCAAGCCGCGGTCGCCGGCGACGAAGGCGATATTGCCTTGTCTTCCCGGCAGCCAGTTGTGCGAAAGCGAGCGATGAAGATCGAGCAGCATGTCGGTCTGGCCATGGCCGGCGAGCCCGGCAAGCCCTATCACCTCGCCCTCGCGGGCATTGAAGCCAAGGCCTCTGCCTCCTCGCGCCGGCAGTGCAAGCAGAGGAGACGATGCGGCGCCCTCCCCGCCCCTGCGCGAGCGGTCCTGCTCCTTGACGACACTACCCATCGCCTGGACCAGGCTGTGGACGGTGAAGTCCTGAGCGATGCGATCGGCGACGACGCGGCCGTCCTTCATGACAAGAATTCGGCTTGCGGTCGAAAGGATCTCACCGAGAATATGCGAGATCAACATGACCGCGCCGCCTGTTTGCACGAAGCTGCGCACATAGGCCATCAACTGGGCGGCCAGTCCGGCATCGAGGGATGAGGTCGGCTCATCGAGGATGACCAGCTTCGGCGTCTCGCCGACGGCACAAAAGGTGATCGCGATCTCCACCATCTGCCGCTCGGCGATCGAGAGTTCGCCGACGGTCCGCATGACGTCGATCCTGTGGCCGGGGAAAATCTCGTCGAGCTTGGCGCGAACGATTGTGGCCGCCTGCCGCCGCCAGCTCCAGCCGGCAAGGCCGCGATGGACCACCCGCATGTTCTCGACGACGGTGAGATTGGGCGCCAGTGACAATTCCTGAAAGACGCAGCGTATGCCGTGGGCGCGCGCCGCATTGATGCCGTGCACGCTGTCGTCTCCCTCATAGGCAACGCTGCCCTCGTGCGGGCTGAGGCCGCCGTTGATGACGTTGACGATCGTCGATTTTCCGGCACCATTATGGCCAACAAGCCCGATGCACTCGCCGGCAAGAACCGTCAGATCGGCGCCATCGAGCGCTTTTACCGCGCCGAAATGCACCTTGATGCCACGGGCGGAGACGACGGCCTGCGGGCCGGCATCCTGTCTCTTCAAAGCATTGTCTTTGGCTGCAATCATGGATCGTCCGGGTCGGGCGTTGCATCGGCAGGCGCCGCCTCTTTAGCGGCGGCGCCCGTCTTAACGGCTCGCAGATATCGGTTACTTCGCCGCGGCGATCACCTTCTTGGCGTCGTCGAGCGTATATTCGACATTCGCCACACCGCCGGCCTGCGTGTTGGCAAGATTGGTTTCGAGATTGTCCTGATCGATGCGCAGGAACGGAACGACCAGGTCCTTCTTCACCTGTTGGCCATCCAAGATTTGTTGGGCGACCCAGAAGGCGAGCGTGGACACGCCGGGCGCGATCGAGACCGACATGGTCTCGTAGCCGCTGGCATCCTTCTCCTTCTTCCACCAGGCAAGTTCATCCTGGCGGTTGCCCATGACGATGGTCGGCATGGGGCGCTTGGCGGCGGCAAAAGCCTGTGCCGCACCATAGCCGTCACCGCCCTGGGTTACGACCGCGGCAATATCGGGAAGGCTCGGCAGAATGCCGGCGACGGCGCGCTGGGCGACATCCTGAGCCCAGTCGCCGTGAACCGAACCGACAATCTTGAACTGCGGATATTTGGCGGCAGCCGCATGGATGCCGGCTGAGATCTCGTCATCGACGGAGACGCCGGCAAGCCCGCGGATTTCGAGCACATTGCCACCCTTCGGCATCTTCTTGGCGAGATATTCGATCTGGCTGGCACCCATGCCCTTGAAGTCGACGGCAATGCGCCAGGCGCAGGGTTCGGTCACGATGCCGTCGAAGGAAACGACGACGATCTTGGCATCGCAGGCTTCCTTGATCGCGCCGTTCAGCGCCGTCGGCGAGGCAGCATCGATGACGATCGCATCATAGCCCTGCAGGATCATGTTCTGGATCTGGGCGGCTTGCTCGGTTGCCTGGTTTTCAGCCGTCGTGAACGGATCGGCGGCGGCAACGACACCGGTCTTGACCGCTTCGCCGGTTACCTTTTGCCAGCTCGTCAACATGGCCTGGCGCCAGGAGTTGCCGGCATAATTGTTCGACAAGGCAATTTTCTTGGATGACGTATCTGCAAGGGCAGCACCCGGCGCGACAACGCAAGCGATGACGGCGGATGCCATAAGCATCTTGGCAATATTCATTTTTTTCCTCCCAAAGTGCCTGTACTTCATCTTCCAGGCCAAGATTTCCGAGCGCGCTCCTCAACGAACGATCGAAAATAATATTTGCACTGAAGGTTGCCCTGTCAGTAGAAACAGGATGTCCGAGATTGTGACGCTTGTACAGGCGCTTAAAGGGCGGGACCTTGCGGGATCCCGCAGAAAAGATGCGCAAGTCCGCAAGACGGATCGCTCGGATCGGCGCTTAATAGCGCCGGAAATTTGCATGCTGCGCGGCCGGAGGAGCAGAGGTCGGCGCATTGCCTGGGAGGGCTTGTCCTTGCGCGATCTGGCGCCGCAATCGGTCTTTGACCATTATCTCAACATATCGAGGCTTCTTGCCGGCCAGCTCGATTTTCATTCGGTCATCCAGGCCGTCGCTGCCGAAATCAGCCATGTTATCCCGCATGACCATCTCGACGTCTGCATCATCCTGATGGACGAACAATTTCATACTGCCTACGAGAGCGGCCTGGAAACGGATTGGGGTCGCCGCTTTCCCGCACCCGTGAGCAACAGCCCCATCCGCACGCTTCTCTGGGGCGAGACCGATTACCTCTTAACCGACGATGCCTGGAGCGATCCCCAATTCCATTTTCAGGGTTCTTTCTCGCACCCGATCTTTCACCAATCACTGCATAGCCGTCTGCACGTGCCCCTTAAAGTTCAGGGTCATATCATCGGCGCCCTGTCCTGCTCCAGTCACCAGAGCGGCCTCTACACCATGCGAGATATCGAAAGTGCCCGCGTGATTGCCGATCTCCTCGCACCCCACTTCTTTGCAATCCGCGCCGCCGACCAGGCCAAACGGTCGGCGATCGTGGAGGCCGAGGCTCGGGCCCGCGAAGAGGGTCTGCGTCTCGGTGCCCTGAAGCTGACCGAGGCGCTGGAAGCGGAACGCCAGCGCATCGGCATGGACCTGCACGACCAGATTCTCGCCGATCTGACCCGCCTCTCCCGACGGCTGGAACGGCTTGCCCGCCAGCCCGATGTCACCGGTGAAGCGCTTGAGCCGCTCTTTCGCGGCTTGCAACACAGCATGCACGATCTTCGCCAGATCATCGAGGAGGCCAAGCCCTCTGTCCTTCAACTGTTCGGTTTTGCGCAGGCGATCGAGAACCATCTCGAACGATCGATCCAGGAAAGCGGCGCGACTTTGTCCTGGACACTGAATGACGAGACCGGCGGCGCGATCGACTGCCTTGAACAATCGGTGTCGATTGCCCTGTTCCGCATCGCGCAGGAGGCCATCAACAACGCCATTCGCCATGCCCAGGCTGAGAGCATCGCGGTTCATCTGAAAGCGGCCGAGGGTGCGGTCACCATTGATGTCGTCGATGACGGTGTCGGACTGGGAAACACCCGCAGATTATCTGGCGGCGGCATCGAAAACATGCGCACGCGAGCGCGGCTGATTTCAGCGCGTTTCGCGATCAAGGCCGCTGCGGCGTCCGGTGGAACGATTGTCAGTGTCAGCCTGCCTGCCATCGCGCAAACGGCTGGAGGAGCCGCCGCATGAAGGTTCTGATCATCGAGGACGATCCGCTCCACCGCTCCTATCTCAATGAAGCGATCCGCGCTGCACTTCCCGAATGCGATGGCGTGCTGGAAGCGGAAAATGGCAATACGGGCGAACGGCTGGCGCGGGATTTGAGGTCCTCTCATATTGTCATGGATCTGCAGATGAGCCAGCGCAATGGCATCGAGGCGGCCCGCACGATCTGGAAGGAGCGACCAGAGACGCGCATTCTTTTCTGGTCGAACTATTCGGACGAGGCCTATGTTCGCGGCGTTTCGCGCATCGTGCCCGCCGGCGCCGTCTATGGCTATGTCCTGAAATCGGCCTCGGACGACCGCCTGAAGCTCGCGCTTCGCAGCATCTTCATCGAAAGCCAGTGCGTGATCGACCGCGAAGTGCGCGGCATGCAGCAAAAGAGCCTCGGCAATGTCAACGGATTCACCGAGGCCGAATATGAGATCCTGATCGATATCGCCCTTGGATTGACCGATCGCGCGATCGCCCAGAGGCGCAATCTCTCGGTCCGCAGCGTCCAGAACCGATTGCAGCAGCTATACGTGAAACTCGGCGTCTATCAGCCGCTCGGCGGTCAGGATGATGATGGTCGTTTCAATCTGAGGGCGCGCGCGGTGGCCGTGGCCTTCTTAAGAAAACTCCTCAACCATAGCGCGCTCGAACGTGCGGAAGCCGATCTTTCCGCTTGGCTGGCGCGCCAACCCCGCGACTGAAAGCAAGCCCTGCCCGCTACGTCGATCTTGCTTGACGTCTTCCCTCGAATAATTGTCTATTGCTAGCAATAGACATTAATCCAACCATCCGGAACTTCCTATGTCCGCCGTTTCGCCTGTCATCCTGCTCAACCCCATTGACGATGTTGCGGTCGCTCGCGTGATGATCCGCGCCGGCAGCCCGACCGGCATCGACGGCTTGATTACTGCAGACCAGATCCCGCGGGGCCACAAGGTCGCGGTTCGCGACATCCAGGCAGGTCAGGAGATCCGCAAGTTCGGCCAGCCAATCGGCGTCGCAACACAGTTCATTCCGGCCGGAGGCCATGTCCATCTGCAGAACCTGGCCGTGATCGAATCCGATCATCCCTATCAGTTTAGCGTCGATATCGAAGAGACCGGCATGCTGCCGCGCGAGGACTGTCGGACTTTCATGGGCTTTGACCGCGGCGCCGGCGGCGTCGGCACGCGTAATTTCATCGGCATCATCACGACGGTCAATTGCTCGGCAACCGTCTCGAAATACATCGCCGAACATTTCAATCGCACCGGCGGGCTTGAGGGCTTCGACAATGTCGATGGCGTCGTGGCGCTGACCCATGGCGGCGGCTGTGCCGTCAGCACGCAGTCGGAGGGCTACCGCTATCTGGCCCGTACCCTTCAGGGCTATGCGCGGCATCCAAATTTCGGCGGTATCCTCATGATCGGGCTTGGCTGCGAAACCAATCAGATCGCGCCCATCCTGGAGCATTACAAGCTGGAGGAAGGAAACCGGCTGCGCACCATGACGATCCAGGATCTCGGCGGTACCCGCAAGACGATCGCCGCCGCATCCGAAATGATCAAGGACATGCTGCCGGAGGTCAATTCCGCCACCCGCACTGTCCAGCCGCTTTCCGGCATCAAGCTCGCCCTGGAATGCGGCGGCTCCGATGGCTATTCGGGCATTTCGGCCAATCCGGCGCTCGGCTATGCCTCCGATCTCCTCGTGCGCAATGGCGGTACGTCAGTTCTGGCGGAAACGCCGGAGATCTATGGTGCGGAACACCTGCTGACGCGCAGGGCGGTCACGCCCGCGGTCGCCGAAAAGCTGCTCTCCAGAATCGACTGGTGGCGCGATTATACCCGCCGCAACGGAGCGGAACTCAACAACAATCCGTCCTATGGCAACAAGCTCGGCGGATTGACGACCATCCTTGAAAAGTCGCTCGGGGCCGTCGCCAAGGGCGGTTCCATGCCGCTCAAGGCCGTCTATGAATATTCTGAGATCGTCGACGAACCCGGTTTTGTCTTCATGGACACGCCCGGCTACGATCCCGTCGCCGTCACCGGCCAGGTTGCTGGCGGCTGCAATGTGATCTGCTTCACCACGGGCCGAGGGTCCGTCTCCGGTTTTAAGCCGGCGCCTTGCGTCAAGATCGCCACCAACACCGAGATGTACAACCATATGCGCGAGGATATGGATATCAATTGCGGTGACATCGTCAGCGGCGACGATACGATTGAGGCGGCGGGTGAACGGATTTTCGAGGAGATCATCGCTGTCGCCTCCGGGAAGAAGACCCTGAGCGAGACCTTCGACTACGGCGACAATGAATTCGTTCCCTGGCAGGTCGGCGCCATCACCTGATGGTGCCGCGCATCAGACGATGAATGGGTATTCGTCCGGCTGGTATTGCTCGCGGATATAGGCGGCGCGTGCCTGTACGCTCGGTTGCGAGTTGTGAATATGATCTCGCATGGCTTTGCGCAGCCCTTCCTCGTCTCGGTTTTGCACCATTTTAAAGACACCGATGTGCTCCGACAGGAAGGGCTCGTATTCCGGCCTCTTGATGCGACTGCCGACGATATGCTTGCTGAGCGTAAGGATGCAGTGCGTCCGCTTCAGGATGCTCAGGAACTCCTTGTTCGGGCAAGCCTGAAGGCTGCGCAGATGAAGATCGAGCTCCAGTTCGTACATGGTCGAAGCCGACACATCGGGATAATCCGCAAGCGCCTGTGACAGGCGCGCGAGCATTGTGTCCACGTGGTCTCTGGAAAGTCCGTCCAAGGCGCTTGCGAGCGCCACAGGCTCGATCTGTTCGCGCACCTCATAGAGGTCACGGATACGCTGGCTGTCGAGCGGGACGATCGACCAGCGAAAATTGTCGTCCTTTTCGGTGATGCCAAGCGTCTCGAGCCTCAGCAGCACATCGCGCGCCACGGCGCGCCCGACGCCGAAATGCCGTGCCAACTCGTTTTCATTGATGCGATAACGGCCGAAAAAGGAGCGATGGACGACGATGCGTTCGACATCCTCGTAAAGCGCCTGCCATGCGAATACCGGCCTATCGCCATCTTCATCGAACAATTTACCGAGATAATCGCCGAGCTTGATCCGCTTCGGTGGTGTCCCCGCCCTGCCAACGATAAAGCCCCGCCCTTCGAGACGCGCGATCAGGCCGCCATCGAACAACATCTGCAACGCCTGACGAACCGGCGCCCGGCTGCTGCCGACCAGATCGGCAAGGGCGCCCTCGGTCAAGACAACACCTTCAGGCACCGCTCCAGCGAGAATCTCTGCCCTCAATCGCTCGTGAAGCTGCTCATAGAGCCTAATTTTTCGCAGGCCGCTGCTTTCGACTTGGGATGGGCTCATCTGGTTCCATATTTCATCAAAGGGTCAGCATCTTCGCCGTCCTCATTACCACATCCAGTTCAAAACCTCCCTCATGTCCTACCGCAAGGCCTTTTTCGCAAGAAATCGACGTGAGCCGACAATTCGCACCATCGAAATCGTTGATCAAGACAAGCAATCGTCCCACTTCCGCGCCGCTTTGGGCAAGACAATTGCTGTCGCTGTTCATTTCAAAATTGTCGACGTGTTGTCTACGCAGCTTGCCGGTTACAGAACCACACCGTCACCACGGGCAAGGGTCGAGAGCATAGTTTCAAGCCCCGCAATCTCTTGGGGCGAGACCTCGTGCGCACGGTCAGGCAGAACGTCGCAACGCAAACTGGCCCGTGCCCGTGCAAGACTTTCAGCAGCGTCGGCAAAAGCATCGACAGGAATCCAAGGATCCTTATCGGATCCGGTCAGATAAACCGGCATGCGATCGAGGTCCGCAAAGGGCCTATCGCACTCCGAAGTGCCAACGCGGCAGCCAGTAAGATTGACCATGGCACCCCGCCATGGCCCGTATTTCATTGCATATTCCAGAGCCAGGCACGCGCCCTGGCTGAAGCCGCCGATCAACAGAGGCATGGCGTGACGGCGACGGGTCAATTCGTCGGCAATACCGCGAATATAAGCCAGCGAGGATTCCAGTTCCTCTCGCGTTGCCGACGTCAACCGTTCCGTAGCTCGCGCGCCGTACCAGCTTCTACCGGCAGCGCGCGGCAGTACAAAAGCCACGCCCAACGTCTTAAGCCGACCGATCACCTGCTCGTGCATGTCTTCAGGCGACTGGGTACGCCCATGGATGAAGACGCAGTGGACTTTGGCCTCCTCGGGTGCAGCGCCGAGCAGGAGAGGTTCATGATGCATCGCCATCTCCCAGCTTAGAAGTTCGCCGGTTCCAGGCCAGCGATCAGCTCTTCGCGACGGTTCTCGAACCACGGCGGGAAGACTAGGGTGGTGCCGATCTGGTCGGCCGGTTCGTCAAGCGCCCAGCCGCCCTCGACGGACCAGGCGATCTCGAACAGCGCGCCGCCCGGCGAACGGACGTAGCAGGACTTGAAATAGTTGCGGTCCTTCTGGTCGGAAACGTCGGTGAATCCCAGCCCCTCCAGATGCGCCTTCAGCTGCAGCTGGTTCTGCTCGTCGCCAGTGTTGAGCGCAAGATGATGAATAGTGCCGCCAGCAAGCGTCCACGTGCCCTGCGGGCTATTTGCTTCATGCAGGATTTCTACCATGCTGTTGGGACCGTTTGCGTTTGGGACGGAGAACATCAGTCCCTCGTTGCTGTCGGCTTCCTTCGTCATCGACAGGCCGACAGTCAGGAAGTCATCCATGGCGGTGCGGTCAAACACGGCAATCGCCGCGCCGTAGATACCCTTGATACCATGCTCGGCCGTCACCCCTTGCGCTTCGTTGACGATGGGCGGCCGGTTGTCGGAGGGGCTTTCCACCAGTTCATGCGGAATGCCGCAAGGATGTTTGAAGGCTACGCGCGCGATGCCGAAGCGCGATATCTTCACAGCCTCGATACCTTTGGCATTGAGCCGCTCGACCCAGTAGCCGCACGCACCGGCAGGGATCGCCTGCTGAATAATCTTTGACTGGTTCGTACCACGCCTGCCGAAAACGGCAGGTTTGCGGAACGGAAAGGTGGTGATGATCGTCGAAGCCTCGCCGCTGCGAGACCCGTAGTAGAGATGATAGACAGGGATGGTGCCATCGAACAGCACGGTACGTTTGACCGAATAAAGGCCCAACGCTTTGGTGTAAAAATCATAGTCCTCTTGCACACCGTCGGTGCAAAGGGTCAAGTGATGATAGCCGCTGACAAGTGCCATCGTTCTCCTCCTCCTGTAGAACAATCGATCGTCCCCGGGGAGCGGCTCCTCCTCCGCATTCCTCCCCATCGGTTCGCAATCAGCTCTTAGCCACTCGCCAACCACTGCAAATATAGCCTATCTAAAACGGCCGTTGATGAGTTTGTTCATAAATACTATAGCATTTTGCTATGAAGATCGTGGAACATCACCTTGTTCAGCTCGCCGCCGTCATCGAGACTGGAGGCGTAACGGAAGCCGCTGCCATGCTCGGCATGACGCAGTCGGCCGTATCGCGAACCATCTCCATCCTGGAGAAGCGGGTGGGTGAACCGCTATTCGTCTCAGGGCGACGGCCAATGCAGCCGACACCGCTCGGCGAACAGCTCGGCCTGCAGGGCAAAGCGATCCTCGCGTCATCGCGCAAGGCGATGGAAATCATCCGCAGTTTCAAGTCGGGTTCGTTCGGCCGCGTGCGGATTGGCGGCGTGCCTTTCTTCATGGATGCGGTTGTCTCGCCGATGATCGCCTCGTTCCAACGCGACGAGCCGGGGATCATGGTGCACCAGTCCTACGGCAACTATTCCGACCTGGTAAGTGAGCTCGAATCCGGTCAAATCGATGTCGCGGTCACACCGACGGGCTCCGCCGATCTTCGGGCCGACCAGCAGTTCGAACCACTGCTGCCTGCCCGAAACGTGCTGGCCTGTGGCGCTGGCCATCCGCTGATGCGCAAGCGCAGTCTGGCAACCGAGGACATCCTCAACTACCCTTGGGTCGCTCCCCTGCCCGGCTCGCCGCTGGTACTGGACTTGCACAATATTCTGCTCACGCTCGGCATAGAGGAGGTTTCGATCCGTTATGCCGGAGGCTCTCTGATGAGCGTCTTGAATTATCTGATCGGAACGGACGCTCTGGCAATCCTGCCGCTTTCCGTCGCTTACTCGTTGCGCCGGGAAAACAGGATCAGCGTCATTCCGCTTGATATCCCGCAGCCGGAACGGGCACTGGGGATCATGACGAGAATGAAGCCGTATTCAAATCCGGCCGGACGCAAGCTTGTTGGACATCTGCGGCGCGAATTCTCCGAGCTGCGTCGATCAGTCGAAAAGCACGAGCGCGAAATCCATTGGGCTCACGGGCCATTCATGGCCGAGCGCGAACGAAAGGGCCCTGGCTGAGCCGGGCATGAGCACAACAGACGGCTCAAAATGCAAGAGAGTCAAACGCAAGTTGTCGCGTCCCGCTCCTTGGATCGTCCGCAGAGCTCAGCTCTTCTTCCAAGGTGCCAGCACGAAATCGTATTCGACCTCCCAGAACCAGCCCGGAAACTCCAGCTCGCGTGCCCGCACCGCATCGTCGACTCGTTTGAACTCGGCCAGCAGGCTCTCCTTGACGCCAAAGACGGCATCCGAGTTGATATAGGGATCGTGAGGGTCGAAGATGTGTGTTGTCAGCGTCTCGAACCCGTCGGCCTTGAGGATGAAATGCAGGTGGGCCGGGCGGTACGGATGGCGGCCGAGCCCCGCCAGGAGCTTGCCGACCGTACCGTCGTCGGGGATCGGATAGAACTTCGGCTTGACCGCTCGGAACCAGTAGCGACCGTCCTCGCCGGTGCGGAACACGCCGCGCAGGTTGAAGTCGGGCTGAATGCCCTTTTGCTGGACGTCATAGAATCCTTCGTCATTAGCCTGCCAGACGTCGAGCACGGCATTGGCAACCGGCCGGCCGTCGATATCGAGAATGCGGCCATGAATCACCATGTCCTCGCCTTTCTGATCGAGGCAGATGTTTGCCCCCATCGGCAGTTCGGGCGCGTCCGCGACATGGAACGGTCCGAGCACGGTCGATTCCGACGCACCCGACGGCTTGCGGTTGTTGATCGCATCGACAAGCATCGACACACCGAGCACGTCCGAAAGCAGGATGAACTCCTGTCGCCACTCGTTGCAGAGATGACCGGTCTGGGTCAGGTACATGATCGCTTTGAACCATTCATCCTGCGTCGGTTCGATTTCTTTGACCGCCTCATGCAGCTTGCGCGTGATGACGTCGATCACCTGTTTCAAACGCGGATCGCGCGCATTCGCGTTGCGCCCGGTAACGACCTCGACGGAGTTCTCCTCCGTGAAAAATCCCTTTTCATGCGTTTCCATAGCGAAATCTCACAGAGCTAGAATAAAGGACAGCGCGCGACGAAGCTCCGCCGCGGGGGCTTCCGCGATGGTTTCGCGACGCCAGCAAACATGGTGGTCGGGTCGCACCAGAACGACGCCGCTATCGCGGACCTCACGCAGATTGGCCCAGTCGCCGGTCAGATCTTGCCAATGCTGGCGCGGCCCGATGACATGAGCTTCGATGTCGAGACCAAGTTCACGGCCGAGCTGCTTTGCTGCCTCGACCCAGCCGCGGCCGCCAATGCCGGTGAGCACCGTAAAGCGGCCCTTGCCGCAAAGATCGAGCGTCGATGTCTTGGTTCCGTCGTCGGCAAAGATCCAGGCATGCGGCAGCCGCGCACCCGGCCAGGTGGTCGGCTGATAATGCAGCTCCGCATCCTTCTCGAAGGCTGGCTCCTGCTGACCGTCGGCGAGAACGGCCTCCGACCGATAGCGCTGGTTCATCTCGACGCCGTGGGCATCGAATTCATAGACCTTGGCTGCGACAGCCCGACGGATGGCAGCGCGCTGCGTTTCGGCCGCCGGCGTATCGTCGCAGCGCGCATCCATGTTCTGCTGCATTTTCACGGGGTCGATGGAATCGAGCAGGCCAAGCGCCTTGAAGATCGGCCCGAACTCCTCGATCGACTTATTGGCTCGGGTCACGATCTGCTTGGCGATCGGCGCGCGCTCGCGCTGGTAGCTGTCGAGCAAGGCGGGACCAGCCTTGCCTTTCAACACGTAACTGAGTTTCCACGCGAGATTGAAAGCATCCTGGATCGACGTATTGGAGCCCAGTCCGTTCGACGGCGGATGCCGATGGGTAGCATCCCCCATGCAAAAGACACGGCCGTTCTGCATCGTCGTTGCGTAGAGGTTATTGACAGTCCACGTCGAAACCGACTGGATTTCCACCGCCAGCTCGTGGTCACCGACGAGGTCACGCACCACTTTAGTGGCGAAGGCCGTGTCTACGTCCGGCGCTGGCTGATTGATGTCGTATCCCCAGACGATCAGCCATTCATTCCACGGCCGAACCATGCGCACCAGACCCATGCCTATGCCGCCGACGTCTGCGCCTGGCTGGACGACCCAGTAGAGCACCGAGGGGCGATGGGCGACGTATTTCGAAAGGTCGGCCTTGAAGAGGATGTTCATTGATCCGCCGACGCCCATACGGCCCTCGAATGTGAGCCCCGCATCTTCAGCCACCTTGGAATTGCCGCCATCGGCGCCAATCAGGTACTTGGACCGGACCGTGAGTTCCGCGCCGGTGAGCCTGTCGCGGCAGGTCGTCGTTACGCCGTCCGCGTCCTGCTCGTGGCGAATATATTCGGTCGACATGCGCGCCTGCGCGCCGCGCGAGCATGCCGTCTTGAAGAGCAACGGCTCCATGAAGGTCTGGGGCAGGTCGTTCATGTGCGAGGGCGACGACAGCTGATGCTCGGCCCGGCTCACTGGATGCGTGCCCCAGCTGCGCATCCGGCCGATCTCTTCGCCGGCAAGCGAGGTGCAAAAGACGTTCTGCCCCATCAAATCTTGCCCGGTGGCAAAGAGATAGGCCTCGTCCTCGACATCCCTTCCAAGATCGCGCAAAACCTCCATCGTGCGCTGGTTGGTGATGTGCGCGCGCGGCGTGTTGGCCAACCAACGGTAGCGGTTGATGACCATGGTTTCGACGCCGTAGCTGGCAAGAAGCGCCGCTGAGGCCGAGCCGGCAGGGCCAGTCCCTATGATCAAAACGTCGGTGTTGATGTCAGCCATGCGGCCCTCCCTTGATAGTCTTGGTCAATGGTCCGCCAGCAAGGATGCGGCGAACGGGGAAAAGTTGAAGTCCGGTCCGCTCGGTAAAGAGGCCCCACAGTCCGCGCGGGGCAAACAGCATGACGGCAATGCCGAGAAGGCCGAGAACGAGCAGATACCAAGAGCCGCAATCGGCAAAAAGCTTCTGTAGAATGAAGAAGACGATGACGCCAACGATCGGTCCCTCGATCGTGCCGATGCCGCCGATGACGACGATGAAGATCACATAGGCGGTCCAGTCGGTGACCGAGAAGGCGGCGTCGGGCGAGATGCGCGCTTTTTGCAGGTAAATGAGCGCGCCGGTCAGGCCCGTGACGAAGGCGGCGGCGAGATAGACGGCAAATTTAATGCGGTTTGGATCGATGCCGACCGATCTTGCCGCCTCGCGGTTGTCACGCACGGCGGCAAGCCCCAGTCCCTGCTTGGAACGCAACAGCCGATAGGCAAAGCCAATGGCGGCAAACGCTAACAAAAGCGCCAGCCAATAGCACACCATATCCGCGGCCTGGGCAGGCCGCACGCCGAACCATTCGGCGACGAGGCGGGCGCCCGGCAGATCGCGCGTGATGCCGGAAGGCAACGACGTTCCCGTGCCGCCGCCGAGCGCCTTCCATTGCGCCAGAGACAGCCGCACTACCTCGGCGATCACCCAGGTCCCGATCGCGAAATAGGCACCGTGTAACCGGAAGACGAAAAAGGCCGTCGGCACGGAAAGCATCATGGCGGCAAGCCCGCCGAGCATGATCGCGATAACAGGATTGAGCCCGCTGAGGATGACGGCGGCGGACATAGCGTAGCCCCCGAAGCCGACGAAGGTCTGCTGACCAACCGAAACGAGCCCGGCATAGCCCGCGAGCAGGTTCCAGCATTGCGCGAGCGTCAGCATCGTCAGGATGAAAAAGAGGGTCTGAAGCGCCGCGCGTGGCACGAAAAAGGGAGCGGCAACGCCTGCTGCAATCATCGCAACGACGAGAAGCACTGCAAACGACGAGGCGCGGTCGCGCGTCGATACGGTCCAGCCGGGCGGCGGCGCGGGCGAAGCGGAGGAAAGCGTATCGTGCACCATGTCAATCCACCGCCCTTGGAAAAAGCCCGCGCGGCCGGAGCAGCAGCACGAGAAGAAACGCCACATGCCCCGCGAGGATCTGCCACTCGGGGTTGACGGCTGCGCCCATCGTTTGTGCGACGCCGATGATCACGCCGCCGGCGAGCGTACCCCAGAAGGAGCCGAGCCCACCGATGATGACCGCCTCGAAGGCGTAGATCAGCCGCGCCGGCCCCATCGTTGGGTCGAAATTGGCGCGCGTGCCGAGAAAGAGGGCGGCGACCGTTACCACAACCATCGCAAGGCCCGTCGCGGTCGCGAAGATGCGGTCGGAGCGGATGCCCATCAGACCCGCCGTGGCGCGATCGTCCGAGGTGGCGCGGAAGGCGCGGCCGAGGCTTGTCTTGTAGAAGACGAGGTTGAGGCCGACGATTACGGCAATCGCCGCCAAGAAAGTCAGCAGCGGCATAGTGCCGACACTGATCGGCCCGATCTTGAGAGACGCGGTTTCAAGCGCGCCGACCAAAATGCGGCGGCTATCGGCAGAAAAGCCTTCCAACAGCGCGTTCTGGATAACGACCGAAAGGCCGAAGGTGACAAGCAGCGGCGGCAGGATGTCGTCTCCGATGGTGCGATTGAGCACGAGGAACTGCAGGCCCCAGCCGACCGCATACATCACCGGAACGGCGACGAGTGCCGCGACGAAGGGATTGAGCCCGAGCGCGCTGACCAGCACCAGAAGCAAGAAGGCCGCCAGGACGATAAGATCGCCATGCGCGAGATTGACCAGCCGCATGATGCCGAAAACGAGGCTCAGGCCGGCCGCGAACAGCGCATAAAGACCGCCAAGCAGAACGCCTTGTATGATCGTGTCGAGCCAGTTCATCCCGCATGCACTCCGAAATAGGCAGAATGGATGTCGGCGCGGCTAATTGAGTCCGGCGTTCCGGTCAGCGTCACGCGTCCCTCCATCATGCAGTAGAGGCGGTCTGCTACCTTGAGCGCCTGGCCGATATCCTGCTCGACAATTACGATGGCAGCGCCCGCGGCGCGGATTTTGGGAAAGGCCGCGTAAATATCGCGGATCACCACCGGTGCCAGGCCGAGGCTGATTTCGTCGCAGAGCAACACCCTTGGATTGGACATCAGCGCCCGGCCGATCGCGACCATCTGCTGTTGGCCGCCCGATAGCACCGTGCCGGGATTGTTGCGCCTCTCCCTCAAGACCGGAAAGAGCTCGTATATTGTCTCAAGCGTCCATGTCCCTTTGACGCTACGCCCATATTTGCCAATCAGCAGATTTTCCTCCACCGTCAGAGACGGGAAGAGCTTGCGGCCTTCCGGAACCATGGCAATGCCGAGCGCCATGACCTCGGGGGCTGGCAGCGCGCCGATGGGCCTTCCATCGAAGCTGATCTGGTCGGACTCATTGGCGAGCATGCCCGAAATCGAGCGCATCAGCGTGGATTTGCCGGCGCCGTTCGCGCCGATGATCGCCAAAGTCTCACCGGCATCAAGCGTGATGTCGACCCCGAAGAGCGCCTGGAAGTCGCCGTAGAAAGCCGTTAAGCCCTGTGTTTCAAGAAGAGCCATCAGACGTCAATCCCAAGATAGATCTGGCGGACCGCCTTCGATTCCATGATCTCGGTCGGCCTGCCGAGGCCGACCACCTTGCCGAAATTCAGCACGAGAAGACGGCTCACCACGGAGTTGAGGGCATGAAGCACATGTTCGACCCAGATGATGGCGACACCGGCTGCGTGGATCGTCCGGATTGTCTCCACCAGCTCGCCACACTCGCCCTCCGTGAGGCCGCCAGCGATCTCGTCCAGCAGCAACACCTTGGGCTCGGTCGCCAGCGCCCGCGCAAGTTCGAGGCGTTTGCGTTGAAGCAGGCCGAGACTACCGGCGGCCTGATTGGCGCGTGGGATCAGGCCGGTGTTCACCAGAATATTCGCGCAGCGCTCCGACACCTCCCACTCGGTCTTTCGCGAACCGTAGGCTGCGGCGACCAGAAGGTTTTCGAAAACGGTCAGCTGCTGGAAGGGCTGCGGGATCTGGAATGTGCGACCTATCCCCGCCAGGCATCGCGCCATCGGCGGCTGGCGCGTCACGTCTTCGTTGCGATAGATAATCCGCCCCTCATCGACGCGCAGATTGCCGCTGATGAGATTGAACAGGGAAGATTTTCCGGCACCGTTCGGCCCGATGATGCCGAGCGCCTCTCCGCTCTCCAGCGCAAACGACACCTCATCCGCGACCTTTAGGGCGCCGAAGCTCTTCGAAACGTTTTCAAGGGCAAGTATGACCATCTTCTTCCTGATCGGTGTCTGTTTCGTCCATTCGCCGAATCCGGCGCACCCTCCGGCAGCGCATCACGCCGAGGCGATCGGCTCCATCTTGCCGCCTGTGGGAATATTGGGAGCGGTCCTGTTGTCGGTGATGACGAGATCGTAGCCACCGCCGTCCTTCAATCTCCACTGACCGCCAACGAGCGGTGTCTTGGCCACGTTCTTCGCGGCAAAAGGCGGAACATTGGCACCGTCCCAGGCGACCGGACCGACGATCGTGTCCAGCTTGGTCGCCGCGATCGCCTTGATCACGGCCGCACTATCCGTCGGGTCCGCCCGCTTCATGACATCCGCAGCCACCTCGAAGAGCGCATGAACGAAGCCGATCGGCTGCGTCCAGGGCCGGCTGGTGGCTTTCGTAAAGCCTGCTGCGAGTTCGGCGGCGCTCTCTCCCGTCAGCGAAGATTTGAACGGATGGCTGGCCGACCACCAGACCTCGCAGGACAGATTGTGACCGCTTTTGCCAAGAGCCTCGACCGCTTGGGGGAACAGGATGGCCTTGCCGATGGAGGCGATTTTCGGATGGAAGCCCTGCTGTTTGGCCTGGTTCCAGAAGGTGGTGAAGTCCGGCGGGATCATGACGCCAGTGATGACCTCGCAGTTGCCCGACTTGAAGGCATTGATCTGTGCGGAAAAATCATCGGTCAGGTTCTGGTAGCGGCCGGGATCGGCAAGGGTGTAGCCGCCTTTTTCGAGAACCGGCGGGAAACCGACCACTTTATCGCCCCAGGCATTGCCATCCCCGTCGTTCGGGAAGAGGCCGCCCACCTTCTTGTTAGTTTCCAGCTGTTGCCACATGTTTGTGTAGACAGCGATCACATCCTCCAGGCCCCAGAAGAAATGAAAAGTGCTGTTGAAGGGCTTCCATGATGATGGGTCGCCTGGATTGGCTTGCTGACCGATGAACCAGGGCTGCCAGGGCGCGGCCGTCGAGATGCAGGGCATCTCTTCCGCCTCGCAGGTGGTGGCGACCGGATTGGTGGTTTCCGGCGTCGATGCGACGAGCACGAGATTGACCTCGTCCTTGACGATCAGCTCCTTGGCCACTTCGGCGGCGCGGTTCGGGTTGGACTGGCTATCCTTGACGATGATTTCGTAGTCAAACCCGGCGGCCTTGGTCTTGGCCAGGAAGCCATCGAGGATGAACTTGTCGGCCTCGGCGAAGGCGGCAAGCGGCCCGGTCTGCGGGCTGACATAGCCGAGCTTGATCGCCGCTCCCTTGGCGATCGCGGGCATGGCAAGGCTGGATGTCGCGGCAAGCGCGCTGGTCGCTGCTGCGGTTTTCAGCAGGTCACGTCTCGTAAACATTTTGGTTTCCTCCTCCCAAAGTAACCTAAAGCGTTTTAGAGCGGTGGGCGTTCTCCCGCCCATGCGTCTTGAAGCAGCGCGCGGATCGAGGCCCGGTCGATCGGCCGCGGATTGGCATAAGGGTTGTGAGTGGCGATTTCGGCGGCGTGGTCGAGATCGCTCTCGGTGAGGCCGAAATCCTTCAGCGCCAGCGGCGAGCCAACGAATCTGGCGAAATCGTAGAGCCCCTGGCCCGGCGTGCCACCGAAAATGTCCCCGATCGGTGCAAGCAGCTCCGGCACCGCCGCAGCATTGAAGCCGATCGTGTGCGGCAGCATGATCGCATGCGTCTCAGCATGCGGCGTATCGAAACTACCGCCCAGCGTGTGGCAGATCTTGTGATGCAGCGACATGGAAATTTGCCCAAGCACGGTGCCGCAGAGCCAGGCGCCGTAGAGTGCCTTTTCCCGCGCCTCGGCATCCCGCGGCGTCTTGACGATCACCTGTAGCGCCTCGGCAAATGCGCGCATACCCTCGATCGCCATCATGGTGGTGATGGGGTTGCGGTCGTCGGCATAGAGACCTTCGGCGGCGTGCGCGATGGCATTTAGCCCGCTCGTGACGCTCATGGCGACCGGCAGGCCAAGCGTCAGTTCGGGGTCATAGATAACCACCTCCGGCACGATCTTCGGGCTGCGAACCGTCGTCTTGATGCCGCCTTCCGTCTGACCGAGGATCGGCGTTACTTCCGAACCGGCATAGGTGGTCGGCACGACGATCTGGTGAATGTCGGTACGGTAGGCCATTGCCTTGCCAAGACCGGTGGTCGAGCCGCCGCCGAGCGACACGACGCAATCGGCCTGAAGCGCGGCCGCGCGCGCCAGGGCCTGCTCAGTGACATCGACCGGGGTGTGCATCGTCGCACCCGCGAATGTGCCCACGGCAAGCGCGCCAAGACGAGCGGCCAGCGCCTCGCCGTCAGCGGCTTGCTGCGGCGTCGTCAGCACCAGCGCGCGGCGGCAGCCCAGCGTCTCGATCCATTGGGCAACGCCAGCGCTCGCTCCGGAAGCAAAGACGACGCGTGTCGAATGCGGCTGATAGGAAAAATCGAGTGTCATGCTGACCTGCGCTCCTCTCGCGCCCGCACCATTACGAAGGTGAAATCGAGCGACCAACCATTGTCCCTGGCCGGCGCCGGCCCATCGAGGCTGCCAATGGGCAGGAAGGTGCCAACCAGCTCCTGCTTGACGCCAAACAGTGCGTCCTGCGACAGATGCGGATCGTGCCCGTCATAGACGTGAGTGCTGATCGTCTGGAAGCCGGGCGCAGTGATAGTGAAATGGAGATGCGCAGGGCGGCGCAACGGATAGCCGATCGCATGCAGCATCCGTCCGACCGGTCCGTCGCAGGGCACGGCATAACCGCCCGGTCGAACCGTCCTGTAGGAAAAGCCGCCATCCGCGTCGGTGCTGAAAACGCCACGCAGATTGAACTCCGGCTGGAGATCCGGCTGCTGGTTCTCGTAAAATCCCTGCGCATTCGCCTGCCATGTCTCGACCTTCGCGCCGGCGACGGGATTTCCGTCGAGATCGGTAACGCGAGCATTGACAGCCAGCGGCTCGCCGATGCCGTCGAGCGATATGTCCGCACCCGACATAAGCCGCGGTGCATCCGCGCGATAGAACGGGCCGCGCACGGTGTTGGGCGTTGCGCCCTTCGGACGGCGGGTGTTGATCTCCTCCACCAGCGCCGTCAGACCCAGAAGATCGGAGAGCAGCACCCATTCCTGCCGCTTATGATCACTTGCGTGACCAACTTCGGTCAGAAATTCGATGGCATGTCGCCAGTCCGCATGGGTCGGCCGTGTTTCCTTGACGGCCTGGTGGATATGTCCGACCAGCGCGGTAAGGAAGGCCGGCAGCGGTCCGGCGCACTGCGCCAGTCGCTCTGCCACAAGGGCAGCCGAATCCGCTTCTGTAAAAGACGTGATCCCCATGCTTCCTCCTCAACTGCACGTTATCAGTTCCAAACGTAGCAGTTGATGATTTTTCTCCTATTTAATATACCTGATTGCTATGAAGCTCGATGAACGACACCTGATTCAGCTTGCCGCCGTCGTACAGGCCGGTGGTGTGACGGAGGGCGCGGCCCTGCTCGGGCTCACCCAGCCGGCGGTGTCGCGTACCCTTGCCATGCTGGAAAAGCGGCTCGGCGAACCGCTGTTCGTCAAGGGGCGTCGGCCGTTGCAGCCGACCCCGCTTGGCAGGGCGCTTGCCGACCACGGTCAAGCCATGCTGGTGGCTGCGCGCAAGGCCTCGTCGCTTGTCGATGGCTTCCGACACGGCCGGACTGGCGTGGTTCGCGTCGGCGGCACGCCCTTCTTCATGGATGCGCTGATCTCCGGCATGATCGCCGAGTTCCAGAATGCCACACCGGACGTGCGCATCGAGCAGAGCTACGGTTACCTTCCGGATCTGCGGGCGGCGATCGACGCCGATCGCATCGACCTTGCCATTTGCCCGATCGACGTGCTGGACGAGGGCTCGGGCATGCGCTTCCAGGAGTTGCTTCCCGGCCGCAACGTCGTCGCCTGCCGTGTAACGCACCCTCTGCTCCTGAGACGCAAGCTGGCGCCCGGGGAACTCCTCGAGTATCCTTGGATCGCTCCGCCTGCCGGTAGCCCGCTGTTTGCCGATCTGCACAGTCTCGTCCTCTCGCTCGGTGCCACCGAGGCGAAAATCCGCTATTCCGGCGGCTCGCTGGTGAGCGCAATCAACTATCTGAAGGCGAGCGATGCTCTCACCATCCTGCCGCACAGCGTCGTCTTCGCCTATCGCAACGACAAGTCGATCACGGCGCTGCCGGTCAACATTCCTCATCCCGAGCGCGCGCTCGGTCTCCTGCGGCGCACCGAGGAAATCCGCGTGCCGGCAGTCGAGGCCTTCTGCGCCCATATTCGCAAGAGCTTCGAAGACCTCAGACACCTGATCAAGCGCCATGAGCAGGCGGTGATCTGGAGCCTCTGACAGCTTACGGCGCCCCTCAGAAGGTCGCCGAATCGTCAGGCCACAGGAACAACGGTGCCAAGCCGGCGTCGGCGATCGAGCGCAGTCCATGCCAGGCGCGATTGGCATAGACCAGCGCGTCATCTGCCAGCCCCTCTTCTGCCCCGGGTGAAGCCTCAAGGAGTTCGGCCGAGACAAGGCAGGCTCCGGGAACCGGAAACAGTCCGCGAACCGCCGCCCGGAACCAGAGGCCGACATCCGGATAATACGGCTCGCCGCTTTCGAGCCTTGCCCAACGGATGTCAGGCCCGAAACGGTCCTTGCCACGGGTGGCGCAGAGCCGGGCAAGTTCCATGTCGCTACGGCGCACGAAATGCACGACCACCGTCTCAGCCCGGCGCACGGCGTGCGCACTGGAGGAATTATCCGACAGGGAGAAGGCAACCGTCGGCGGCGAGGCGCTGATCGAGATTAGCGAGCTTACCGTCAGAGCCACTGGCCCGTCTCCCGGATCGGCGGTAATGATGGCGACACCCGCCGGATGGTGGCGGAAGGCCACCATGAACGCCTCCGTCACGCCGACGCCGGCCGTCGGCTGAGCTGCCCGCTCCTGCTTTCCGGACCGCGCCGTCATTTCTTCTCGACCAGATCGTAGAACTGCCAGACGCGATCGCTCCATAGCCCGCCGATCTCGCGGCCGGCGGCACCGACAATGTTGGTGTTGACCGTAAAATGGTTGGCCGCCACCAGCATCTCGCGGTAGGTGCGTTGCATGACGCCATCGCGCAGCGACGCACCACCAGCAGCGCGGTAGACGAAGTGGCAGGCATCGACGCCGGCTTCGTGCACTTCCGACTTGGCGAGATGCACGAGACTGATCTGGCGCGTGGACACCCCGTTCCCGGCCTCGATGGAGGATTCCACATCGCGCCAGACCTCGAACAAAAAGGCGCGGGCGGCGCGAACACGGGCTTCTGCCCGGCCATAGTCGAACCAGAACTTGTCGCTTTCGCCCAACAAGCCGGCGCGGCCGGTCTTGGTCACGGCGAACTTGGCCATCTCGTCCAGAATACGACGGGAGGCGCCGATCGCCCAACCCGAATGGCCGATTGCGGCAAGGCCCACGACACCAAGGCTGAAGAATTCCTTCTGACGCTGCGGCTCGGCGGTCATGATCGGGAAAACCATGTCGTCGGCGATGAAGACGTCCTTGGCGTCGTAGTCGATGCTGCCGGTTCCCTGCAGGCCGAGCACATTCCAATTGCCGAGCAGTCCATGCTCGCCGACCGGTGCGTGGGCGCAAAGCACCACCACGTTACCATTCTCATCCTTGGCCGGATGACCATTGCCGTCGTCGAGCAGGGCGGCGGTATGGGTGAATGTCGCGTGGTGAATGCCGCTTGCATAGGACCATTTGCCGTTCAACAGATAGCCGCCATCGACCTTTTTCAGCATGCCGGTCGGCGTGCCCTGCCCCGAAAAACGGTTGTCGGCGCCGCCGCCGAAGAGCCGCGAGATCGCGGTGTCGGGCAGGAAGGCGGCCGACATCGCCCCGATGCAGGCATGCACCATCGACACCCAGCCGGCAGCGCCGCTGTGATAGGTGATGGCTTCGATCAACTGCAGGCCTTGTGTCGGCGAAAGCTGTGCGCCCCCGAGCTCTTCGGTCGCGAAGATATGCGACATACGCAGCGGCTTCAGCGCCTCGAACGTGGGCTCGTTCAGCTTACCGAGCTTTTCGGTGGCCACGGCGTTTTCTTCAAGAACCGGCCCGATCTTGCGGATATGCTCGAGAAGGCTGGCGAAGTTTGTCTTGGTGCCCCAATATCCGGCACTATGTTTCAAAGGTGCGTTCATCTGTTCCTCCTGACAATCTGGTGTGTTCTCGCGGCAAGCTGCATCAGCCGGCGAGGAAATCGCCGATGGCGGTCACCACGCGCGGGTCCTCCTGCATGGCGAAATGGCCGACCTCCGGCACCATGAGGGTGCGGGCGTTCGGGATGCGTTTCTCCCAGAGCGGCGCCTGCGAAGCGGGCAGCATTCGGTCCTTCTCGCCCCAGACGATCAGCGTCTCGTTCGGGATGCGGGAAAGCCAGCGGCCGAGGTTGGGATGACCCATGCCGTGGGCCTTGACGATATTGCCGAGCGCCCGCGCCTCTTTCTCGCGGGCGGCAAGGAAGGTGTCGAGCGGCGGGCATTCGGCACCGCCCGGAAAATAGCGCAGGGCAACGTCGACATTATGCGAGAGATAGCCGGGTAGCGCCTCAGGCCCTATCGCCGACAGGTCGGCGCCGGGGTGATCTGGATCGTTGAGGCCAGCGGGCGCATTCAGCACCAGCTTGCCGAAACGCTCGCCGGCGACGGCGGCCATTTCGGCAGCCATCCAGCCGCCCATGGAGTGGCCGACGAGATGCGGCCGATCGAGACCGAGGGCGGCGACCAAATGCAGGTTATGGACAATGATGTCCTGCATGCCGGTAACATGCGGCGCCTCAGCGCTGTCGCCAAAGCCGGGATGGTAGGGTAGGTAGACGCGGAAGCGATCGGCGAGGCCCCGCGCCCATTCCGTGCCTTCGATGGTGGCGGCGCCATGCAGCGCGAGCACGGCCCGGCCTTTGCCGATGACTCGTACAGCGGTCGCAACCCCCTCGATGTCGTAATGTATCGTTTCGAAATTCATTCCAATCCTCCTCCAATGCCGCTTCAGCCGACTGTCGGCGTAATCAGCACCTTGCATTGCGTTGTGCGCCGCCTGAGCGCCTCGAATGCGCCTGGCACAGCGGCAAGACCGATCCGGCCGGTCACGAGTGCCTGCGGCCGATGGCGGCCCGGGCCGAGCGCCTGCAGCGCCATGTCGAACTCCGCCATGGTGAAGAACACGGCGAAGATCACCTGTATTTCCTTGGAAATCGCGGCAAATGGATCCCATGTGTCGCCGCCGACGCAGAGGCCGACCGCGACCACCGTGCCATGTACGCGCGCCAGCCGGCAGGCAGCATCGATCAATCCGCGTTTGCCGACGCATTCAAAGACGATGTCCGGTACGCCTCCGGTCAATGCGCGAAACTCCTCCGCCAGCCCCTCCCCGGAGAGTGCGAAGCCGGTGGCACCGATTTCGGCTGCACGTTCTGCTTGGTGGCGGTTCAGATCGGCAACGACGACATGAGCGGCGCCGAGCCGTCTGGTCCAGAAGGCAGCGAGCAGGCCGATCGGGCCTGCACCGAGGACCAGCACACGGTTGCCCGGCTTCAGCCCAGACCGCGTGACCGCATGCAGACCGACTGCAACCGGCTCGGCCAGAGCCCCCTCCTCGGTCGGCAAATCGTCCGGCAGCCGACGGCACTGACGGGCAGCGACGGTGACGAATTCGGCATAGCCGCCGCCGATCAGCCGCATCTCGGCACACCACGCGGGTTCGCCGCGCGAGCAGCTATCGCAATGACCGCAGCCACGCATCGGCGCGACGGCAACCCGGTCGCCGGATTTGAAATTCGCGACCTTAGCGCCACAGGCGACCACTTCGCCGGAAATTTCATGGCCGAGGATGCCACCTCTTTTGAGCGCAAAGGTTTCGGGATCTTCCGTCATGTGCAGGTCGGAGCCGCAAATGCCGCAGGCGGCAACGCGGAGCAATATCTCGTCGGCGTCGGGCTCCGGCTTTTCGATCGTTTTGACATCGAGCGGTTGTCCGACTGCCTCGAATAATGCGGCCCTCATCGCGGGTCCTCCAGAAGCGTGCGCCTCGTGGGGAACCAGGAGGCGTTTGTGGCCTTCTGGATCAATCCCCAGAGGCCACCGCGGGCGAAAAGGGCCATGATGAGGGTGAGCAGCCCGAGGACGACGAGATAGGTGGCGCCGTACTGTCCGAATAGACGGTCGGCGACAAAATAGACAAGCGCGCCGATCAGCACCCCTTCGAGCGAGCCAAGCCCGCCGACCATGACGATGAAGATCGACACGTTCGCCCAGGTCGGGCTGTAGGCAGCCGGCGGCGTGATGCGTAGCTGCGCCATGAAGTAGATGGCGCCGGCAAGGCCGGTACCGGCGGCGGCGGCCACCCAGATCAGGAATTTCAGGAGGCCGACGTTGACGCCCTGGCTTGCCGCGGCAATCGGATTGTCGCGGACGGCGACCAGCGCCAAGCCATAGCGCGAACGCAACAGCACATAGCTGCCACCAACGGCGACAAGCAGCATGAGTGCCGCCAGTACCGAAATGCCGATTGCGCGTTCGCCAGGCGTGTAGTTCGACATGACACGCAAGCTCATGCCGGCGCCGGCATTGACATAACTGAAGACAGACGTGGCAAGGCGCATGACTTCCGCCACCACCCAGGTGCCGATGGCGAAATATGGACCGTCGAGTCGATGCAGCAGGCCATAGGTGAGTGCCGCCAGTATCGCCGGTGCAATGACCGACAAAGGCACGGCGAGGAAGGGGCTCAAGCCCCAAAGCTGCGCCATGACGAACATCGCATAGGCGGCCGCACCGACGAAGGCCTGCTGACCCACGGAGACGAGGCCACCATAACCGGCGAGCAGGTTCCACATCTGCGCGACGGTGATGTAGCAGCACAGTTCGACGACGTCGCGGATGAGGCCTTGGCTCGCCCAGAGCGGCATCGAAGCAACGGCCGCGAGCAGCGCGACGCTGATAACGAGCGCAATCAGGCTCGAGCGCGTTTGGCGCTGTACGCGCACAGCGGGCCGCGGGATAGCATCGGTCAAACGGGCGGCGAACGCATTGGTCACGGCTTCAACCCCTTCCTAGGAAGCCCTGGGGACGCAGGGCGAGGATGATCAAAAAAACGAGGTGGCCGGCGAGGATGCCGAAGCCGGGGTCGATGCGGAAACCGACGGACTGACTGACCCCGAGCGCCATCGCTCCGAAAAAAGCGCCCCAGATCGAGCCCATGCCGCCGATGATGACAGCCTCGAAGGCATAGATCAGCTGGAACGCCCCGTCGGCAGGCGCCACGGTCGAACGCAACGACTGGAAGACCGCGGCAAAGCCGAGGATCGCGACAGCAATTGCCGTTGCCCCGGTGTAGACGGTCTTCGGGTTGACACCGGTCAGCGCCGCGGCTTCTACATCGGCCGACGCTGCGCGCAGGGCCCGGCCAAAACGTGTCGAGCGTAACGCCACGTCGAGGCCGCCCGTCAGCACCGTCGCCGTCAGAAGCACGATCACTGGCAGGACGCCAACGAAGAGCGGCCCGAGTTGGAAGGAGGCATGCACGATGTCGCCGCCGCCTAGCGAGCGGGTGTCGGCTGACCATATCTGCAGCATGGCGTTCTGCAGGGCGATGGAGAGCCCGAAAGTGGCAATCAGCGAGGGAAGCGGATCGGCACCGACGACGCGGTTGAGGATGAGCCGCTGCAGGATGACGCCGATGACGGCCCCAAGCACCACGAGGATCACCAGTACCGACCACGGGCCGAGCGAGAAGGTCGTGGCCAGGCTGATGCCGATCAGGGCCAGGAGGATCACCAGGTCGCCATGGGTGATGTTGACGACACGCATGACGCCGAACATCAGCGCCATGCCGAGCGCGTATTGGGCGTAGAGACCGCCGAGAAGAATGCCCTGGATGAGCCCGTCAAGCCACTGCATGAGCCCCTCCGAAATAAGCTTCGCCAATCGCTTCGCGCGAGACGTCAGCCGATCGGCCGGTGAGGCTGACGTGTCCCTCAAGCATGCAGTAGAGCCGGTTCGACGAGGAGCGGGCGAGCCCGACGTCCTGCTCGACCAACACGATCGCCGTACCGGTTTCACAGATCGACGGCAGCGCCTGGTAGATTTCCTTCACCACCTTCGGTGCCAGGCCGAGGCTGATTTCGTCACACAGAAGTACGCGCGGCTGGCTGAGCAACGCCCTGCCGATCGCCACCATCTGCTGCTGCCCGCCGGACAGGGATTCCACAGGCACGGCCTGCTTTTCCTTGAGAAGCGGAAAGAGCGCGAACAAGCGCTCCAACGTCCAGCCATTGGCAGCGGATTTGCCGGCGTGGTCGATGGCGACGCGCAGATTGTCGATCACCGACATGCCGACAAAGAGGCGACGGCCCTCGGGCACGATCGCTACGCCGTCGGCTACCATCCGATGCGGCTTGGCGCCTCCGACCGGACGGCCATCGAGCTGGACCATGTCTGGCGCAACGCTGAGAAGGCCCATGATCGATTTCAGAAGCGTCGACTTGCCGGCACCATTGGCCCCGATCAGGGCGACGACCTCGCCCGCGGCAATCTCGAAGTCGATACCGTAAAGAGCCTGAAAATCGCCGTAGCGGGCGACCAGTCCGTGTGTGGAAAGCAGTGCTGCACTCATGCCTCGACCCCCATATAGACCCTTCGAACCTCCGGACTTTGGATGACTTCGGCCGGCACACCTTCCGCGATCTTTTCCCCGAAATTCAGCACCAGCATGCGGTCGGCAACGGCGAGCAGCGCATGCAGCACATGTTCGATCCAGACGATGGTGACGCCACTGTCGCGGATGCGGCGAATAAGCGAGACAAGCGCCCTACCCTCCTCGTCGGTAAGCCCACCGGCAATCTCGTCGAGCAACAGGAGCTTCGGCGACGAGGCGAGCGCACGCGCGAGTTCCAGCCGCTTACGGTCGAGCAGCGTCAGCGAGCCGGCTGAACGGTTCGCCTTGTCGGACAGCTCGCAGGCCCTGAGGATCTCGGCGCAACGCCGATAGCTCTCGGCATCCTTGGCGCCGCTGCCGAAGAAGGCGGCGACAAGCAGATTCTCAAAGGTCGTCATACCGACATAGGGACGCGGGATCTGGTAGGTCCGGCCGATGCCGATTTTGCAACGGCGATAGGGCGGCTGGCCAACGAGTTTCTGCCCGTCAAAGATCAACTCGCCGCCATCGACACGCATGTCGCCGCTGATCAGGTTGAATAGGGTTGTCTTGCCGGCTCCATTCGGCCCGACGATGCCCAGAACCTCGCCAGAGCTGACCGTAAAACTCACCTCGTGCAAGACCTTGAGGGCCCCGAACGATTTGCTGAGGTTGCGTGCCTCGAGTAGTACGCCGTTTTCCATGCTCCTCCACCCCGGCTTTTTTGCCGCCGGCGGCGCGTTTGGGCGCGCCCTTCCGATCCTCCATCCAATCCGCCCCGGCCCGATCGCATCGGGCAGGAGCGGCATCTCGCTTTGCCTTGGCTTCACGCCTTGCTTAGGCAGTCCGCCAGGGCAGCGGCACGATCTTGCGTTCCGGTTGGAAGAGCTTGTTGACGGTATTGTCGACGATCTTCAGGTCGTAGGGCCACTTGTCGCCCTTGACCCATTGCCCGCCGAAAATCGGTGAGGTCGCCACATTTTGGTGCGGTCCCTTGGCAAAATTGACCGGGCCGATCAGTGTCTGCATGTTGGTGGCAACAACCGCCTCGAGGTTGGCGGCGCGGTCGAGCGGGTTCTTGGAACGCTTGAGAACGTCGATCGCCACTTCGAGGATAGCGTGGCTGTAGCCGAGCGGCTGCGTCCACTGCTTCTTCTTTTCCACTTCCCACTGGTCCGCGAGATCGCGGCTCACCTGACCGGTCAGCGTCGACTTGAAAGGAAAGGCCGGTGTCCACCAGACTTCCGAGGACATGCCCTCACCGAGCGAGCCCATGGCTTCCACACCCGAGGCGAAGAGCAACGCGGCCGCGACCGTAATCGCCTTCGGCTTATACCCCTGCTGGGCACACTGGTTGACGAAGGTCTTGAGATCAGCCGGATAGGCGATACCGCCGATGATATCGCAGTTCGCTTGCTTGAAAGCCGATATCTGCGCCGAAAAATCGTTGGTGCGTGGCTGGAAGAAGCCGGGAACGACGATTTCGAAGCCGGCTTTCTTGGTAGGGGCAGGCAGGCCGTAATCCATGTTGCCCCATGTTTCACCATCCGCGTTCTGCGGAAACAGCATGCCGACCTTGCGGTTGCTTTCCAGCGTGTTCCAGAGGCCGACATAGGTGTTCAGTGCTTCGTCCAGGCCCCAGAAGAAGTGATAGGTCCACTTGAACGGCTTGTCCTTGCCTCCACGCGGGAAGATGATCGCCTGCCAGGGCGCGCCCGTCGAGATGCAGGGGCATTCATTGAGCTCAGCCTGATCGGCAGCAGGACTTACCGTATCGGTCGTCGAGGCCGGCAGCAGCAGGTGAACGCCCTCATTGAGAATGAGATCGCCGGCAACTTCCGCAGACTTGTTGGGATCCGACTGGCTGTCGCGGATCAGGAATTCGACATTGAAGTGGCCGGCCGCCGTATCCAGCCCGCCCTTGAGTTGCTCCTTGATCTTTTCCAGCGCCCAGCCATCGGTCTCACCGAAAAGGGCGAGAGGCCCGGTCGCTGGCGTGATGAAGCCGACCTTGATGGTGCCGGCCGATTGCGCGCGGGCAATCATCGGCGCAGCGAGCGCTGAGGCGGCGAGGCCAGCGCCTATTCCCTTCAGCACCGTGCGGCGCGAAGGCATCGACAAACTGCTTTTCGATTCCATTATTTTATCCTCCCTCTGAATCTCATTCGCCGGCTGCGATTTCCTCCTCCCGCATCCGGCAAAGTTCATTTATTTGATGCGATGCATCGAACCTCCGTCGATGACAATCTGGCTGCCTGTGACGTAGGACGAGCAGGGCGACGCTAGATAGAGAGCAAGCCCCTTGATGTCCTCGGGATCGCCGATCCGCCCGATCAGCGACTGCTGTTCGAACGCCCTGCGGTCCGCCGGTATTCGCAACCTGCCGCCGGCAATGTTGGTCATGAAGGGACCAGGCGAGATACAGTTGACGAGAATACCGAACTGCCCCAATTCCATCGCCATCTGGCGTACGAAATGGTCGACGCCTGCCTTGGCTGGCATATAGGGCGTACCGACGATTGCCTCATTGATCTGGGCAGCGATGGACGAGGTGACGATGATACGGCCGCCTCCCGTCGCCTTCATATGGCGGGCCGCATGCTTGACGGTTGTATAGACCGAGGAGAGATTGACCTCGATCACTCGATCCCAGTGATGATCGTCGAGAACATCGATGGCTCCGTCCTTGAGCCGCTCGCCTGTCGTAGACAGAAAGCCAGGCCCGGCATCGATTCCTGCATTTGCAAAGACGACGTCGATCCGTCCATGACGCTCGGCCACGGCATCGAAAGCAGCCGCCATGGTCGCCCGATTCGAGACATCGATCTCCAGACCGCAGACTTCAGCGCCATCTCGGGCGATTTCCGCCACCACACGGTCGAGATTGTCCGCATCCATATCGAAAATGCAGACACGCGCTCCATTGTCCGCCATTACCTCCGCATAGGCCCGCCCTATGCCACTCGCACCGCCGGTCACAATGACCGATTTGCCGCGAACGTCGAACATATCCTGCAAGCTCGTCATTTTTCCTCCCGTGCCGCCAGGGGCGGCATGCCCGAGCCTTGGCTCGAACTCCTCCATTCTGCCTTGCCCTCCCCGACGCAGCAGAATTGGTTCATTAGGACGAGAAATCCGTGCGGCCTGTCAAATAAAGCTGACAGCGAATGCGGAGAAGTTCTCCGGATAAACTCCAATGACTTGAAACAGAACGATATTCTTTAAAAGAACTCACCTCGCTAGGTGGACTTGTCAAGGCGACCACTTGCTGAAATGATGAAGTGACTTCATCATTTCATAAAGCGGCAATCCTAAAAAGGATCGCCGAACCGCTCGCTGCGCAGAAGAGGTATCGATGCAGGGATTGGTCGAATCTTCGAGAATGCTGGATCGAGGCGGCAATCCGACCGTCCGGCAGCTTCTCTCCAGCCTGGTCTTTAATCCGAATGACGGAACGATCCAGCTGAATGGCGCGCGCATCGTTATGCAGCGCGCGTCCGCCCTTTCCGATCTGAGGCGGGAACTCGTGCGCTTGCTCGGAGAGAAGGAGGCCCGCGTCTTCCTTTTGCGCCTGGGCTTCATGTCCGGCCGCTCGGATGCACGCTTCGTGCGCGCCGGCTGGCCAAATCTCGACATAGGCGATGCCTTCACGGCCGGAACGCGGCTGCACACTTTCAGCGGCGTTGTGCGTGTCGAGACGGTCTTCAACTCATACGACTTCCGCAAGAAGCGATTTTCTGCCGAATTCCTTTGGCGCGATAGCGTCGAAGCCGCCGAATTCAGTAAGACGCGACTGGCATCTGAACCCGTTTGCTGGACTCAGCTTGGCTACGCGTCAGGTTATGCCAGTGAGTTTTTCGACACCCTGATCGTTTACAAGGAGATCGAATGCGCGGCGCAGGGCCACAGCCATTGCCGGGTGGTCGGAAAACCAGCCGATAGCTGGGGCCTCAACGATCCAGAGGTGATGCTTTTCCGCGAGCGCATCGATGTTGCCGACGACATCAGCACCGCATCTGCTTCGCGCAGCAGCGCCGCGCGCGCTGCCAGCACGCCTCTCTCCAGGCTCGACAGCCTGATACTTATGCCGGTGCGCGACCGACTCGACCGCCTCGCGGCCACAACCCTGCCCGTGCTGATAACCGGTGCGCCGGGGACGGGACGCGGCATTGCCGCGCGCTATCTGCATCGCGGATCTGCTGCCACTGCGACCAATCTACGGCGGGTAGTTGGGATGCAAGTCGATCTTGCGCTTTGCGCCGAGGTCGCACGACCGGTTAAGGCGGCCCGCCGGGCGCCTCAGCGCGAGACAATCGTGATCGACGCTGTCGAAACCATACCTGCCGACATTCAACCGCATTTTGCCCGGGCCGTCGAGGAAGGCATGTCGGAAGGAGGCCCGCGCATTCTTGCGATTGCGGACGAATGCCAGGAATCGGAGATGCCGGCCTTTTCAACCGAGCTTCACTCGGTCTTATCGCCGCTGCGCGTTCGTATGCCACCGTTGGCTGAGCGGGAAGGCGAGCGGCTGGCACTCGCCCACACCATGTTACAGGAACTTGCAGTTCGCATGGGGCTAGAGCCTCCAAGCTTTGAGGCAGGCGCCAAAAAGCTGATCGAGACGCAACTTTGGCCGGGGAACCTGCGCCAGATGCGTGGCGTCCTTATCGCCGTGCTCAATTCGCTGATCACCGGCGCGACGATTTCCGCCGCTCAGATCGAAATCGCATTGGCGCATCTTGCTCCCAATCCACGCAACAGCGTCACCGGATCCGGAAAAAGCGTAATCGATCCGAACCAGCTATTGGGATCCGACGGATTTTCGCTCAACGCTCTCGAGCACTCCTTGTATGAGATCGCCATGGAGCAGGCACAAGGAAACCTTTCGGCAGCCGCTCGCATGCTTGGCCTGACACGAGCGCAGCTCGCCTATCGTATCGACAACGCGCGGCGCAGCAAGTAACGGCATTCTAGATCGAGAGTTAGCTATGCCGCAGCCCACGATGACTCGGGCAACGTCGCGGCACTTTCGATCAAGCCAGCAAGTCCACAATCAACTTTTCCATCGAGAAGTCCCGCGTCAAACTCACCCATGGTAGGCGCGTCATTGTCGATAGCCAGCCGGCGATGCGCCAGCCGGTCGCTTGTCCAGTGCGTGCTGTCCAGATAGATCGCTGCGACCTGCCAGATATTCAAACAACCGAGCGACCGCTTCCGCGCCGGGATCGATGTGGCCCTCAAGTTGCTTGGCATTGATGTAGGCGGCGCGTCCGGCCTTGGCATGGACGAGCGTGGCAGTCATGTCTGCGCCGGCGCGAGCTGCATGCGCCGCTGCTGCCAAACCGCCGTTGAGCGCATCCAGGGCCGGCGAGAGAGCATCGACCATGGTTCGGTCTCCCAGACGAGCGCCGCCGATCTCCTGCATGCGGTAAAGCCCGGCCTGCAGCGCCTCGCGAATGGCGAGCCCACTCGACGCTCCGTCGCCGGCAGCTGCAAAGAAGATCGCTAGAAGCACCCCCGACGATCCGCCCATGGTCTGACTGAGTTCCTGCCCCATAGCCCGGAAGAGTTGCGTATAGTCTGAAAGAGGCAGGCGGTCGAGCGCGTCGATAAGCGCGCGTGCCGCGCCGGCTAAGGTCGACCCCGTATCACCGTCTCCCGACTTCGCGTCAAGCGCGTTCAGATCCATCTCTGAGAGGATGAGAAGATTGCAGCAATCCGTCAAAAACTGACGGGTAGGTTCGTGCCTCGATGCGAGAGGAGCAATCGGCGTCAGCCCATCTGGGAGTGCAAGCGCCGCGACCGGTTTGATCGCTGCCAAGCCTGGCCAAGCCGGTAGCGCGACCGGCTTGGCCAACAGCGCCAGTTCTTTCTTATCGGCAGGAAAGACCGAGATAGAGAAACCGTGCATGTCAAGCGACGTCATCATCGCAGCAGGTCCGATCACGTGCGAGATCTTTCCTGAAATAGCCGATCGGGCAATTTCGTGGACAATGACCGACATTTCCAGCATCGATGCACCGCCCAGATTATTCACGAGCACGACATGGGGCCTATCATCCATGGTTGCCGCGAGACGCTCGACCATGGCGGCAACCGCAGCTCGGACGCCGGTATACTCTACCAGCTCGACGCCGGCCTCGCCGTGGATGCCGAGCCCGAGTTCGGCGCGGCCTTCCGGAATCCTATGTTCCTTCGGCGAACCTGGCACGGTGCATGTGTCGAGCGACATTCCGATCGACCGCGTGCCCGCAATGACATGGCGCGCGGCTTCAGTGATAGTCTCCAGATCAGCATCGTTCTCCGACAAGGCTCCCGCGATCTTGTGCACAAAGAGCGTGCCCGCCACCCCGCGAGATTGCGGGAGATGCGGCAACGCGATGTCATCATCCACAATGACCATGCTGACATTCAAGCCAAAGGCGCGAGCCCGTTCCGCCGCCAAACCGAAGTTGAGGCGGTCGCCCGTATAGTTCTTGACGATCAGGAGGCAGCCGGCCGGCCCTGTGACGGACAGGATACCGGCAAGGATTGCATCCACGCTGGGAGACGCAAAAATATCTCCGCAGACAGCTGCGGTGAGCATCCCCCTGCCGACGAAGCCCGCATGAGCCGGCTCATGGCCCGATCCGCCTCCAGAGACGATCGCGACCTTGCTCTTATCCCAATCCGAACGCACGACGACACGGATATGCGGAAAACCATCGAGGCGGCTCAGGGTGCCTCCCGATGCAACGAGAAGGCCCTCGATTGCTTCGGTGACCGCCTTTTCCCTGCTATTGAGGAATTGTGACATTCTCGCCTCCCTTAAACCAAGCGCATGCCGGCCGCGTCAAAATAGAGCGGCTTGTTCGGCTGGATCTTAATAATCTCGCCACCTCTGAGGGCGGTATGAGCCTCGGTGACGGTGATCAAATTGTGTTTCTTGAACGAAAGATGCAGGCGCGTCTGATCGCCCAGATGCTCGACACGGGTAACAGTCGCCTCCTGGCCATCGCCTTGAGCGATATGCTCCGGACGCAGACCTATCGATTTGGCGTTTGGCGGGGCACCGGGGAAAAGCTCGGCAGGCAGCACGTTGATGCGCGGCTGTCCGAGGCGAGTGGCGGCGTAGACGCTCACCGGCTGTTCATAAATTTCGCGCGGAGAACCGAACTGGGCAAGCCTACCCTCGTGAAGGACGCCGACATGTGTTGCCATCGTCATCGCCTCGACCTGATCGTGGGTGACGTAAAGCAAGGTTGCACCGGATTTGGCCTGAATGCTCTTGAGCTCGATACGCAGATCGGCGCGCAGCTTGGCGTCAAGCGAGCTCAGCGGTTCATCCATGAGATAGATCTGCGGGTTTCTCACCAGTGCGCGCCCGATGGACACGCGTTGCATTTCACCGCCGGAAAGAGCCGTCGCCTTATTGTCGAGCTTGTGGGAAATCTGGAGAATTTCGGCGACTGCATTCACCTTCTCGTCAATCGTGCGTTGCGGCGTCTTCAGCAAGGGCGACTTCAGCGGAAATTCAAGGTTCTGGCGTACCGAAAGGTGCGGGTAGAGCGAATATTGCTGAAACACCATCGCGACGTTGCGCTGCGCCGGTGTCAGCCCGCGCATAGATCGTCCACCGATCATGATCTCGCCGACATCAGGGTTATCGAGGCCCGACACCATCCGCAAAGTCGTCGTCTTGCCCGCACCCGTCGGCCCCAGAAGAACGACGAACGAACCGTCGGGAACGATCATGGACAGCTCATCGAGCGCCCGGTGACCGGCGAAAGATTTCGTAATATTCTTCAAGATGACCTCAGCCACGGCGCGACACTCCCTCGTTGGCCTCGGAAACAAGCGCCGCTCCGGTCGCAGAGTTGAAGACCGTCAGGCTTCTGGAATCAAAGTCTAGTCCGATCAGTTCTTCGACACGTGCGGCCTGGTGGGATGGTGTACGAACCTTGATCTCGCCATGCGGCGTTTCGATCGTGACAATCTGCGTCGTACCCAGATATTCCACGGCTATGACCCTCCCTCTGTAAGCAGAATCGTCGTTGAAGCGGATGTGTTCGGGCCTGACGCCCAGCGCCAACTTGCCGGCATGCTCTTCGCGAGACATCGGCACCCTCACCATGTGTCCGGCAAGGCTGACATGAGTTCCGCCGGTTCCGACCGAACCATCGAACTCCAGGAAATTCATGGGCGGCGAGCCGATGAACTTTGCCACGAATTTCGTCGCCGGCCAGTCATAGATCTCCTGCGGCTTGCCGAACTGCTCGACGACCCCGTGGTTCATCACCACGATCTTGTCGCCCATCTGCATGGCTTCCAACTGATCATGGGTGACATAGACGGTGGTGGCGCCCATGCGGTCGTGCAGTGCCCGCAGCTCTTGCGCCATGTGTTCGCGGAATTCGGCGTCAAGGGCGCCTAGCGGTTCATCCATGAAGAAGGCTTTCGGGTTGCGGACAATGGCGCGACCTACCGCCACACGCTGCCGGTCGCCGCCGGAAAGTCCGCCGATCGGCTTATCGAGAATATTTTCGATCCGCAGAATCTTGGCTACTTCCGCGACCCGCTTTGCGACCTCAGCCTTTCTCATGCCCTGGCTAACCAACGGATAGGAAATATTTCTTCGGACATTCATATGCGGATAAAGAGCAAACATCTGGAAAACGAATGCAATATCGCGCTCGCTTGCCCTCTTCATCCCAACCTCTTCGCCACCGATATAGATTTCACCGCTGGTTGGGAGCTCGAGACCGGCCATCATCCTCAAGGTGGTCGTCTTTCCGCAGCCGGAAGGCCCAAGCAGCATAAAGAACTCCCCATCTTCCACGGTGAAGGTGGAAGACTTCACCGCGTTGAACGCTCCAAAGTCCTTGCGCACATTGTGAATTCTGATTTGCGCCATGATTCACTCCGGGAAATGGCTGACGATGATGAACATGACTGTTCCTGTCAGCGTCACGAGGAAGGAATAGGAGTAAAGCGACAGCCACAATGGCTGCATCAGCATGACGACGCCGAGTGCGATCAGGACCGAAGCGAGAATTTCCCACGCATCGCGGCGCAGGCGTACCAAGCGATTGAGAAACGTCGTCATTTGCGTACCGCTCCGAAGGTGATGCCGCGCAGCAGATGTTTGCGAAGCAGGATCGTGAAGACCATGACGGGAACCAGGAAGATCGTTGCGCCGGCGGCAACCGCTGGCCAGTCCTGGCCGCTGACGCCGATGATGGTCGGGATGAAGGGCGGCGCCGTCTGGGCATTTCCCGATGTGAGCAATACGGCAAACGCATATTCATTCCAGGCAAAGATCAGGCAGAAGATTGCCGTTGATGCGATGCCGGTAACGGCCTGCGGCAGCACCACCTTGTAGAAGGCCTGGAACCGCGTATAGCCGTCGATCAACGCGGCCTCCTCGTATTCAATCGGGATTTCGTCGATAAAGCCCTTGAGAAGCCACACCGAGAGCGACAGGTTGACGGCGGTGTAGAGCAGGATCATGCCCGCATGCGTGTCGCTGAGGCCAAGCGATCGGAACATCAGGAAGATCGGGATTGCAACGGCGATCGGCGGCATCATGCGGGTCGAAAGAATGAAGAACAGCAGATCATCCTTCAACGGAACCTTGAAGCGGGAAAAGGCATACGCCGCCGTCGTGCCAAGCACGATGCAAAGGACCGTCGAACCAAATCCGATGATGACGGAATTATAGAAGCGCTCGGCGAAGCGCGAGGCACCGGTGATGATCAGCCCGTCCTTGCGCACCAGCTTGTCGTACCACGTCGTAGGTTCACCCAGCGCTCTGAGTTGATCCTCAGGCACACGAGTCCGGGTGGTAAAAAGATTGACATATCCCTCCATCGTCGGCTGGAAGACCAGTTTCGGCGGATAGGAAATCGCATCGGCTGGTGATTTGAAGCCGGTCGCGATGATCCACAGCAGCGGGAGGAGGGTTATGACGGAATAGAGGACGACCAGAATACCGGCAAACCATTTCTGACGCGCGGAGGGCTCGGTTACGGAATAGCTGCTCATCGTTGTTTGACCCTATTTAGAGCTTTGACGTAGATCGATGCCAAACCGAATACGGTGACGAAAAGAATGACGGCGTAGGCGGATGCGTAACCGGTTCGCCATTGTTCGAAAGCCGCGCGCTTCAAGTTGATGGATGTCAGCTCTGTGATCGATCCCGGGCCGCCGCCGGTCAACTGTACGACGAGATCGAACATCTTGAAGTTCTCGATGCCACGAAAGAGGACCGCCAGCATCAGGAACGGCAGTACCATCGGGATGGTAATGGTCCAGAACTGACGCCATTTGCTGGCACGGTCGCATTCGGCAGCCTCATAAATGCTGCTGGGAATGGAACGTAATCCCGCCAAGCAGATCAGCATCACGAAGGGCGTCCACATCCAGGTATCCACGATGACGATGGCCCATGGTGCCAACGTGGTGCTCGCAATCATCGAGAAGCTGGAAGGATCGTTCCCGGTCAGGAAAGCGATCACATAGTTGAAGAGGCCGATTTGCGGCTGGTACAGGAAGGTCCAGAAGTTGCCGACAACAGCCGGACTAAGCATCATCGGAAGCACGATGATCGTCGTCCACAGATCGTTGCCGCGAAACTTCTTGTTGATCAGATAGGCAAGCAAGAAGCCGATCAGAACCTGCAGGATGATGGTCCAGATCAAGAAATGGGCGGTTGCCTGCATGCTCCGCCATACATCGCCATCCGTCAGGATATTGATGTAATTCCTCAGGCCGACAAACCGTATCGGCTCGTTGGGTCGGTTCACCCGGAAGTTCGTGAAGCTGAGGCGGATCGTCCAAATCAATGGAAAGATGTTGATGGCAAGCAGCAACACGATCGAGGGCGCGACGAAAAGCCAGGCTATGGCGCGATCAGAGAGACCTTTGACGCGCGCTGCGATCGCAGGCGGCGTCGCACCGGCAATCCGATCGATCGGTGAGTGGAGCATGTCCGTCTCCTTGGCATGAAATTGGTGGTGGGCAGAGCCAGCCTGGTCGGCACGGCTGACCCTGCGTGACGCCACTATCGGGGAATACCCCTATGCCGGCGTCAATATTTTCCGTCGTCCTGGAAGACACCCTTCCAGTCCTTGACAAGCCCGTCGAGCGCGTCCTTTGCGGTACCTTGGTTTGCGACCACATAATCATGAAACCGCTTCTGCGATGCCTGCAGGAGGGAGGCGTAGGAAGGCTCGGCCCAGAAATCCTCGACGATTGCCATCGAATCGAGGAACGGCTTTGCATAGGGCTGGCTTGACGCAAAGCCCGGATCGTCCACGACAGCCTTCAGTGCCGAATAGCCGCCAAGCGCCCACCATTTCCGCTGGATCTCAGGTTGCGCGAACCATTTGATGTAGTCGAGCGCCTCGGTCTTTTTATCGGAGTTGGCAACCACGGAGATGCCCTGCCCTCCGAGCTGGGCGAACTGCGCACCCTTCGGCCCGGCGGGGTTTGGGAAATAGCCGGTCTTTTTGCCACCGACATTGGCATCGGCATTGATGCCCGGCCAGGTGAAGGTGAAGTTCATCTGCAAGGCGACCTGCCCTGACTTATAGGCATCGACGTCTTCGGTCATATAGGAATCGGAATGACCGGGAGGCGTGCAGCACTCATAGAGTTTCTTGTATTTCTCCAGGCCCGCGACTGCTTCCGCCGAGTTTACGAAGCCTTCCAGATCATAAGGTTTGTTCGGATTCTGATATTGGAAGCCGTAGCTATAAAGGGCATTCATCGCCCCCATGGTGATGCCTTCAGAGCCGCGCTCGGTGTAGATTGCCGCGCCATAGACTTTCTTGCCGTCGATTTCGCGCCCCTGGAAGAAGGCAGCGATGTCCGTCAGCTCGTCCCAGGTCTTCGGAACAGCAAGGTCGCGGCCGTACTTCTTCTTGAACTCCGCCTGAAGCTCTGGACGGGAGAACCAGTCCGCGCGATAGGTCCACCCGACGACATCGGCGAATGCCGGCAGCGCCCAGTAATTCGGTGTATTCTTTGGCCACTCGGCGTATCCGACCACGGTCGCGGGGATGAAATCGTCCATCTTGATTCCTTCCTTATCGAAGAAATCGTTGAGCTTGACGTATTGACCGTTTTCCGCCGCGCCGCCGATCCACTGGCTGTCGCCGATCATCAGGTCGCAAAGCTTGCCGCTGGAATTCAGTTCATTGAGCATACGGTCTGCGAAATTCGGCCAAGGCACAAATTCATAGTGCATCTTATTGCCGCTCTTCTTCTCGAAATCCTTGCTCAGCTCCACCAAAGCGTTGGCGGGATCCCACGCCGCCCAGCACAGCGTCAGATCGGCGGCTTGAGCGTGCGACATCGCGGCCGCGGATACGGCAACATATATCCCGGCAGCAACCGCCGGGCTCAGCAAAAGAGACCTCATGGCTTCAATCCTCCCGTTGAACCTCTCGACCTCCATCGAGAAGATAAGTGAAAGCGTGACAGCCGGCATGTTGCGAAACGCACTCCAAACCCGGCCTATCTCCCTTCGATCCGACCCGACGGCCGGACAATAAAGAAATAACTGAGGTGCGCACCTCAATGCAAGCAATTTTTGAGGTCCGCACATCAATTCTTGCCTTTTTCTCGTTTTTGAGGGAAATGTCTGCTGTCTGTAATTCAAGTGGAGCTATCATGCGGCCAACAGCAAAGGACCTTGCGGAAGCCGCCGGCGTAAGCCTTGCCACAGTCGACCGGGTTTTGAACAATCGCCCCAATGTGAGCAAAAAAGCCGCCCGCAGCGTTCAAGAAGCCATTGAACGCATTGGTTTTATTCGAAACCCTGCCGCCGTCAGCCTCGCACGCAACAAGAGCTATAAGTTTCGGTTCATCCTGCCAAAGTCGGGGGATCTCTATCTTGGCGAGCTGTTGCGTCGGGTGGAGAATCTGGGAGCGGCACTCAAAAGCGACCTGACCGATATAGACTGCGTTCAGATCCCCACCGAAGACGCCCACGGTATTGCGAAATATCTCACCGGCATCAGCGAGGACACCGTCGACGGCATAGCCGTGATGGCGCCGGAATCGCCCCAAGTACGCGATGCCTTGATGCGGCTTCTGGAAAGGGACATCAAGGTCGTCCAATTTCTGTCCGGTCAGGAAAAGCTTCCCGCCGCGGATTTCGTGGGCGTTGACAACTTCGCGGCAGGTGCAACGGCAGGACGATTGATCGGCACGTTTGTCCGTCAGACACGGGGGAAGGTGATGATCGTCGCAGAGACCATGCAATCACTGGACAGTATTCAGCGGCGTCACGGCTTCGATACCATAATCAATGAGCAGTTTGCGAACCTCACCTGCCTTCCATCGATCGAGACGCACGCTGACGAGAAGCGAGCAAGCCAGATTATCGGCCGCGTACTAGAGAGCAACAAAGATGTTGTTGCCGCCTACATACTGAGCTCAGAGGCGCGCATCCCCCTCTTGGCAGCCGCAGCGACAAGCGATCTGCGCAATCTTTCGGTCGTGGTCCACGAGCGCACCCCCTTTACTGAAGAAGGATTGCGCGACGGCAGCATCAATGCGGTCATCGCGCTGGATCCGGGTCATGCTGTGCGCAGCGCGGTTCGCATCATGCGCGCTCGTGCCGACGCACGCGAGCTATTGGCCGAACAAGAGCGGTTACGCATTGAGATCCTCCTGAAAGAAAATCTCTAGACGCTCCTCTTCCTTAGAACGCCCGCGCCCCGAGTTCCTGATGTGCGTAGCTCATATGGTTCTACGATGGCTAGAAGAATGAGGCGGACATTTCCGGTGGGCCTTCGAGCGCATGCGCCATGAAGCCGAGCGCGCCTTTCAGTTGGTCGCGGCCGATCGGTCCGCCAAGGCAGATGCGCACGGCCTCACTGACCGCACCATCGACTGTAAAGGCGTCGCTCGCCACGACGCCGATGCCGGAGGAGCGCATGTGACTGCTGAAGGTCGACCGGGTCCAGCCGTTGGTTAGCGGCATCCAGATGTTGAAGCTGATCGGATCGGCCTTATAGCTGCCTTTGGGCAGAATATCGGCCACCATCCGCTGGCGGGCAGCCGCCTCGGCGCGGATGAAGCGCAGGATCGAATCCGCCGTGCCGTCCTCGATCCAGCGTGTGGCGAGCGCAACCGTCATCGGCGAGGCCATGACATTGTTTGTACGCATGACGCTGACGAAGGGCCAGATCGCCTTGGTGTCCGGAGCAACCACATAGGCAAGGCGCAGCCCGGCGCCGATGCATTTTGCAAGACCGCCAATATGCCATGTCAAGTCTGGCGCGATGGCGCCAAGCGGCGGCGGCCCGTGCAAAGGAATGAAGCCGTAAGCATCATCCTCAATGATGGGCACATGATATTTACGGGCCACGGCGGCGATCTCCCCGCGACGCTTCTCGGGAATGGTCAGCGTCAACGGGTTCTGCAGCGTCGGATTGAGATAGAGCGCTTTCGGCTGCAGCCGCTCGCAAGCCTCGGCAAAAGCATCCGGCAATATACCCTCATCATCCATCTGCAAGCCTGAGAGATTGAGGCGCAGTTGGGCAGCGATCGAGCGCATACCCGGATAGGTAATGATTTCCGACAGGACTGTCTCGCCAGGCTTTGCCAGAAGACCGAAGATCGCCAGCAGCGCCGGATGCGCGCCTGGCGTTACGAAGATACGCTCCTGCGAAGGCTCCAGGCCGCGACGGCTGAGCCAGGCGGCAGCGGCATCCTTATCCATGCCTGATCCGCCGAAGGCCTGGTATCGCAGCAGCGGAACCAGATTGCTTGCCACGGCTGATAGGCCTTCGCGCATGCTGGCAACCAAATCCGCATCGTCAGGCTCCGGTGGAAGGTTCATCGACAAGTCCACCAACGAAGCGCGACGTGGATCGGTCATGGCATCGGACGCGAAACCACGCCTTTCGCGATCTTGCCCGCCTGTGACGAAGGTGCCCCTGCCGACGTGCGAATCCACCAGGCCGCGCTTCTGCGCCTCGACATAACCGCGAGCCACCGTGGTGAAATCGATGTTCAGCCGCTTGGCCATCTCTCTTTGCGGCGGCAAACGGTCTCCCACCGCCAGCACGCCACTTCTCAGATCCATTTCGATCAGGTCGGCGATAGCCATATAGCGAGGGCTGGAGGAGCGACTAAGGTCAGGATGCCAGTCTTTCATGTCGTGATCCGCAATGTGTGAGGCGCGTGGGCGAGTCACCATTGACCATATATTGTTGCAAAATTCCCTGTCACGGGAAAACGCCTGCGCATAAGTGCGATGCTTCACGAACAGCTGTTGGTGGTCATCATCACAATGGCAAATTGCCTCCAAATTGATCTCTTAATTGAATGTCTCTTTGAAGAAATTGGATGCAAATTATGCAGCATCAATTTGGCGCGGCGCTTGTTATTTCATGGCACACCGCCACACGAGCTCTTCTTGGGGGCGTCATAATCCGATGCGCTCTCACCTGATGGCAGTGGCCATCGCCGAAGCCACGCTCGCCAGGACGGACTAGCCGGTGATAGGGGTCAATCGAACGGGTTATCGAGATATACCCGATCTACGAGCTTCAGACTGCGGTCGGGCTGCAGGATGTAGGTCTCGCGCACTCGTTCGCCCCACTGATCTGTGAATGTGTGAGGAACAATGCTGCCGACCGGTGACTTTTGTAACCGTTGGCTCGGCTGCCCGCCGTAGGTGATGCTTCCGGGAATAGGCTTCAACCCTTCTTGGCTGGCTTGGCAGGCCGCAAGCATTCCCGCCAGAATTCCCGTCGCGACTATTCTTTTCATCGCCTGCTCCAATCTTGCTTCGATATACCAAACCAAATGTCGGCATGGAGGTTCCACCAAGTGGATTATAGATCAGCGAAGAGCATCAAGCCCGAATGTTCGCCCTGCCACCGGAGGTTCCTCCAATGACAGGGCAGACCGCCGACGGGTGATAATAGTGTCGGCGACCGGGGGCGGTCATCCACTATCCGAATAGACCTGCGTTGAACACGGACCTTAGTCTGATGACCAGCGACACTCTTGCCGAGATGAGCCGGAATTCGGTGGGTATCGGACCATCGCAACGGCCAGATGCCGATCACCGGCCCCGCGTCCGATCGACTTCGACCGTTTCGGGAGGCGAAAAACCCGTGACCATTACTCTTCCAGCTGAGCAGACAAGATCGCACGGGTGATTATTTGCGCTGCGGCTTAAAGTTGACGAGCAATGATTTAAGCTCTATTTCGCGCACGCGGCGCGCCGCCTCGTCGGGGCTGACCCAATCAATCCGGCGCTGTCCTCGCTCCTTGAACTCCGCCCCGACTTCCTTCACCTCGATTTGGAACATGTCGACGACGCAGGGAGCGACTTTTCCGTCAGGGAGTTCTTTAAGATAGGTGTACCGGCCAAACGGCGCCTTCCTCACCTTGCCACGAACGCCCGCCTCCTCCCAGGCTTCGATCGCAGCCGCCTCGTGAGGCTCCTTGCCTTTCATTGGCCAACCTTTCGGTACAATCCAACGGCCGCTCTCGCGCGACGTAATCACCAATATCTCGATTTCGCCTTCATCACCCTTGTAGCGGAAACAAAGTGCGCCATACTGGTTGCGGAAAGCACTTGAAAACAGCTTCTCCGGCGTCCGAGCAAGCTGCTGCAATAAGTGTTTCGGTTTGGGTGATGCAGGCTTTCCGCCTTGCTTTTTCGACTTCATGCCGTCCAGCTTGTCAGATTTTCACCCGTGCCTCAATTACGCTAGCGGCGTTTTGAACCCGAAGAACTGCTGGCGCCTACCTGATATGACGGGCAGGCGGCGCAAGTCGTTCCATCTGGCCCGCTCAAACATTGCGCGATCCATCAACCAAGATCCCCAAACGTCGGCAATCGCCATCGCGGAAACCGGCGCAGTAGCGGCATCGCAGACGCAATTTAATAATAATTGCGTTTTGCAAGTAAATAGTTGACATTACGCTCTCAGCTCTGTGCACCTTGTGCTGAACTCGCCGCTTGCCTGGATTACCGTCTGGCCACGAAGGATGTGAGATGACCGCAGCCCTGTTTCTCGCGACTGTACTTTTTTGGGGCTCGGGCGCCATTGTGACGTCCCTGCAGGCAAGCGTTTCCGCACCTGAGCTATCGGTCGCCATTCGCATGTTTCTCGTTGGGTCAGGCATGCTCGGCTTTTCGATCGCAACCGGCAAACCGATCACAATTATGCGCGGCGACCGTTCTTGGGTGGCAATGCAGGGCATATTGTTTTTCGGGCTTGCTTTCATCGCCTTTTACAAGGCAACGCAAGGTATACCGAGCGGGATCGCAGCTCTGGTGCTGTCGAGTTCCTCGCTTTTCGCCGCGGTAGCCAGCCGGTTTCTGCTGGATCTACGAATAAGCCGCCGCGCCGCGATCGGCATAATCTTTGGTCTACTGGGCCTCGGCATCGTGGCCGCCCCACAGATCTTTGCCTTGCATCTCAACCCGCAAACCATGAAAGGCTTCATATGGGCCGCCATTGCCGCGATAGCGACCGGCGCAGGGACGGCGATCGCTGCGCGCAACCAGCGGCGCGGACTGCCCATCCCAGTCCTCATGGGTTGGGGCGCATTGTGCGGATGCGGCTTTGGGTTCGCCTGGGCTGTGGTTGTCGGCACGTCCCTGACAATACCTGTAACAACCGGCTATCTGGCACAGCTTGCCTATCTCGCAATTGTCGCCTCGTGCGTCACCTTTCTCATGTATTTCACGCTGATTGAAAAGGTCGGCCCAGCCCGCGCCGCTTATGCGCTAACCGTTGTTCCCATCGTTGCTATGACAATTTCCGTCATATTCGAAGGGCTGCACGTCGATACACGTCTCGCCCTCGGTGGCGCAACGATCATTCTGGGCAATATCCTGATCCTTAATGCCTGAAACCGGACCGTTAACAATCATTTGAGATCAGGATCGTACCCGGCTGTGCGTTAGCAAGCATTGGGATCATGACCGGCTATAGCTTAGCGGCCCCCGCGAAATCCGGGATAGGGCTATTCCAATCAGGGAGAATATCCTCTTCAGACAGCAATTGTCTCGGGTAAAACTGCCTCCAAAAAGATCGATTGCACAAAGCTTATGCATGTCTAAATTACTTGCAAATAGCAATTGATTTCCTATAAAATCTATGTTGTAGTTTTAATCATAAGAGGTAAATCGCATTGCGATTACCCGCATAACTAGAATCTAGGGAGATGTCCGAACCGCAACAATTTTGGAAGGCATATGTTCATGTATATGTCCTCGACACCGATTGAATCTGAGGTCGTCTTTTCAGGCCGCCGCTCGGCGACCTACCGCGATGCACTCCACCTCTTTCCCCATGCCTGGCTTGACGATATTGCCGCCATGCGCCGCTTCCTGCAGCCGGTCGACGGCCGACGCGTCTTGGAAATCGGCGCCGGCAACGGTCATTTCAGCCGAGCGATCGCCGAAGATGTAGGCCCTACAGGCTTACTGGTCGCAACCGATCCGTCCACCGAACAACTTGAGGATCTCGAAATCGAAAGTGGCGGCCGGATCAGGGTCTTCGGTCAGGCAGCGCACATGCTCGACCTGCCGATCCGCGATTTTGACATGGCCTGGTCGCGCGGCGCCGTCCACCATATTTCCGACAAGACAGCGGCTTGGACGGCTATCGCAGCCCATATGCGCCCCGGCGGCAAGCTGGTAGTTGCCGACATCTTCGCCGGAACGCGGCTTGCCGCCTATTTCGACGATTTTATCGCCCTGAGTTGCTGTACCGGCCACGAGGTCTCTTTCCTCTCGCGGGAATTTGCCACTAGCCTGTGCACTCTGACCGGATGGGACAAGCCCCAATTTACCGATGTCACCACCCGCTGGCGCTTCGACACCAAGGCAGATCTCGGACATTTTCTGCGATTGCTGTTCTCGGCAACCGAGATCTTCACCGACGACGACTGCCTTGTTGCAGCGGAACGCCATCTTGACATCGTTTCCGACGGCAACGGCATCGCTCTGCTGTGGCCGATGACAGTGATGGAAACGACAAGGCTGCCGACCGCAAATTAATCTTGGATGAGCGATCACAGGCGCTCGACGCGGGACGGGACAATCCTGCCCGCGGCGTGACCTGGCATGCGCAAATTTCCTTCGGAGTTCGCCTATGACATCGACCGCCGCAAACCGTGGATCCACGGCCCCTCGCCCCGCGATCCCTTTCGACCCGAATACAAGCACACTGCCTCCGGTTGCCACGAAACCTGGCTCGGAGCTTGCGGTCCAGAAGGTCGGCTACAATGGTCGGCCCGGTGCATTTGCGGATGTTGCCTGCAGGATGGCGTTCCCATCCGCCGACCGCATCGCCCTACCGAGCTTGGAGACCACGATTGCCAGCACCGTCCGCGGTGAAGTCGACCGGATTCTCCTGCCATGCGAAAACAGCCTCGTCGGGCGGGTGCCGGATGTGCACAGGATCGTGCCCGACAGCGGTCTGCATATCGTCGGCGAGCATTTTCAGCGCGTCGAACATTGCCTCATGGCGCCGCCGGGCGCATCGCTTGCAAGCATCAGGCGCGTGCGTTCGCACCCCGTCGCACTTGGTCAGGTCAGCCGGCTAATTGCGGCGCTCGACCTGGAGGCCATTGCCGCTCCTACGACATCGCACGCCGCCGAGCTGGTGGCATCTTGCAAGGATCCGCGCGAGGCCGCGATTGCCTCGGATGTCGCAGCCGACCTTTATGGATTGAATATCCTCAAACGCAATGTCGAAGACGATCCGCATAACACGACACGGTTCTACGTGCTGTCTGCCGAACCTCAAGCGGTCGAGCAAAAAACACAGCTTCTGACGACGATCGTCTTCCGCACCCAGAACCGGCCGGGCTGCCTCTACCATGCCATTGCCGGATTTGCCGAAAACGGCATCAATATGACCAAGATCGAAAGCTACCTTGTCGGCGGGCAGTTCGTGCCATCCCGCTTCCTTTGCGAGTTCGAGGGCGATCCAGCTACACCGGAGGTGGCCGATGCGCTCGATATTCTCGCCCATCATGCTCGCGAGCTGGTCGTGCTCGGGACATTCCCGATGGCAAGCCGTCACCTGCGCAACCGCAGTGAGGAAAATCTCTCGTCATGGGGGACCAAGCCTCCAGCCGCCTTTCGATGGTCCGATGGCCAGCAGGAGCCCGAGCGATGACGACGGCGGTAAACCACTACGGAGGCCATAGCGATCTTGTCGATGCGGCGATCGCAAAATTGAAGCTGCATTTCGGCGATCGGCTAACAACGGCGACGGCCGTGCGTGATCAGCATGGCCATGACGTGAGCTGGCATCCCTCCTATCCGCCGGACGCAGTCGTCTTCCCGGATACGGCGGATGAGGTATCACGCATCGTCGCGACCTGCCACGCCTTCGATGTGCCGGTAATCCCGTTTGGAACCGGCACCTCCTGTGAGGGTCATGTTGCCGCCCTTATGGGCGGAATATGCATCGATCTCTCGCGGCTGGATCGAATTTTGACGATTCAACCGGACGATATGACGGCGACGGTCGAGGCAGGCGTAACCCGCAAGCGCCTGAACGCCGAACTGCGCGATACCGGACTGTTCTTTCCCGTCGATCCCGGCGCGGATGCCTCACTTGGCGGAATGGCCTCGACGCGTGCCTCCGGTACGAACGCCATGCGGTATGGCACGATGAAAGACAATGTCGTTTCACTCGGTGTCGTTCTGCCCAATGGCGATCGGATCCGCACCGCAAGCCATGCCCGCAAATCGGCCGCCGGCTATGATCTGACACGTCTCTGGGTGGGATCGGAAGGCACGCTCGGCATCGTGACCGACGTGACTGTCAAATTGCATCCAATTCCGGACCACGTCGTTGCGATTTCGGCGAGTTTCTCGACGCTGGAACAAGCGGTCGGCTTCGTGCTTGTTGCGACCAAGCTCACCGACACTTTGGCACGTATCGAACTGCTCGACGAACTGCAGGTCGAGGCCGTCAACAACTATTCAAAACTCTCCTTGCCGGTCGAGCCGACGCTTTTTATCGAACTGCACGGCGGTCGCGCGGCAGTCGAGGCCGCCTTGCCGCTCATAGAGACGGAGGCAAATGCTGCTGGCGCCAGTCGATTTGACACGGCCGTATCGGCGGAGGCTCGAGGCAGGCTCTGGCAGGCACGCCATGATATCTGGTGGGCCAACCTTGCGCTGCGCCCGGGCGCAAGCGCCCTGCCTACAGATAGTTGCGTGCCGGTATCCCGGCTTGTCGAGGCCATACTTGCCGCCAAAGATGACGTGCGGGATCTCGGTCTCCTCGCACCGATCTGCGGCCATGTGGGTGACGGCAATTTCCATCTTTGCGTCCTTTTCGATCCCGCCGATCCCGATGAGCGTCAGCGCGTCGAAACCCTGACCAAACGCCTTGCGGCCCGCGCAATCGCGCTGCAGGGGACATCGACTGGCGAGCATGGGATCGGCCACGGCAAGATGGCCGCACTCGTCGCAGAGCATGGTCCCGCCATTCGGGTGATGGCCGCGATCAAACGCGCCGTCGATCCTCACAACATCATGAATCCAGGCAAGATTTTCAATCTCGCCGAGGCACCGCCGTTCAATTGAGCAAGATCCATAAACCAGGGAGGGAATAGAATATTCATGTCCAGCCAGCATGGTCCGGCCTCCATCGCCGACTTTAGAATCGCCGCGCAACGCGCATTGCCGAAGATGGTCTTTGATTTTTTCGACGGCGGCGCCGGCTCGGAGCTCACATTGCGCGAAAACAGGGCTGCACTGGATCGGATCCGTCTCGTCGGCTCTGCGCCGGTCGATGTCGGCCACCGCTCGGCGGCCATCTCGCTCTTCGGCAAGCCGCTCTCAATGCCGATCATCATCGGACCGACGGGGCTGGCGGGTGCTGCATGGCCCGCGGGCGACCAGGCATTGGCCCGGGCAGCCGCACAAGCAGGAATCCCCTTTGTCATGAGTTCGGCGGCCAGCGCGTCCATGGAAGCTGTTGCGGCTGCCGGTGAAGGCAGGAAGTGGTTTCAGCTCTACCTGTTCCGGGACCGCGAGGTGAGCCTCAGACTATTGCAGCACGCCCAGGCCTTGGGCTTCGAAGCAATCGAGATCACCGTCGACAACGCCATTCCCGGCAGACGGTTGCGCGATGCCCGCAATGGCTTTTCACTGCCGTTCCGCTGGACGCCAAAGAAGCTCCTGAGCCTTGCCACCCATCCCGCCTGGGCATTGCGGATGGCGCGTGCCGGTACACCGAGGCTGGAGGTCATGGCGGCCGAGTTCGACCTCAGGTCCGCCGCCACCATCGCCGAGGTGATGGAACAGCAGCTCGATCCGACCGTATCCTGGGACGATATCGCCTTCATACGCGACCGCTGGAAAGGCCCTTTGATCCTTAAAGGGCTACTCGATCCAGCGCAGGGAGCAAGGGCAGCCGAATTGGGACTGGACGGTATCGTGGTCAGCAATCATGGCGGCCGGCAGCTCGATGGAGCCGTTGCAAGTATCGATATGCTGCCGGAATTCGCCGCCGCGGTGGCCGGTCGGCTGGCCATTCTCGTCGACAGCGGATTTCGCAGCGGCACCGATATCATCAAGGCCCTTGCCCTCGGCGCCACGGCTGTGCAGCTCGGCCGCGCAACGCTCTATGCGCTTGCGAGCGGCGGAGAGGAAGCGGTCTCCCGCGCTTTGAGCATCCTCGCTGCAGAACTCGATGTCGCCCAGGCGATGACGGGTTCACCGACCATCGCCGATATCGGCCCTGCAAAGCTCCGACTGCCGCCACCTCTGATCCGAGCCGAAAGGGTGGCAACACCTATTGAGCCTACCTCATCCCGCCCGCAAACCTTCGCAGCCGCTTGAACGAATTTTCCGAAAACCCTTCCGAGGAGATCATTCCCATGCGCCGTAGAACTGCTTTGTTTCACGCCCTCGCCCTCTCAGCATTGCTGATGCCATTACCCTCAGCGACCGCATTTGCGGCCGACAAGACGGTTGCCCTGACCTATATCGTCGAACACCCGGCCATCGATGCGGCCCGCAAAGGGATCGTCGATGCGCTGGCGGATGCCGGCTTCGTTGACGGCAAAACCATCACGCTCGATGTCGCCAGCGCTCAAGGGAGCATGCCGACGCAAACGCAGATCGCAAAAACATTCGCCGGTAAATCGCCCGACCTGATCGTCGCCATTTCCACTCCCTCCGCCCAGGCTTGCCAGGCCGCGGCCAAAGGAGCGATCCCGATCGTGTTTTCTGCGGTAACAGATCCCGTTGCGGCAAAATTGGTCAAAAGCTTCACGCAGCCCGACGGCACGCTGACCGGAACCAGCGACAGGCAGCCTTTGAACCTGACCTTTGAACTGATCCACAAACTGACGCCAACGGCAACGAAGGTCGGCGTTCTCTATAATGCCGGCGAAGCCAACTCCGTCGCACAGGTGGCGGACATGAAGGCGGCAGCGGCGAAATTCGGCATAAGTATCGTCGAGGCGACGGCCGCGCAGTCGGCCGCCGTGCCGGATGCTGCCCGCAGCCTGGTCGGCAAGGTCGACGTCATCCTGCTGCCGACCGATAGCACGGTGGTTTCGGCGGTTGAAAGCGTGGTCAAGGTCGGCGTCGATGCAAAGATCCCGGTCTATGCCAGTGACACCAACTCCGTCGAACGCGGCGCAATGGCTGCGCTTGGCTTCAATTACTATAAGCTCGGACGGCTGACGGGCGAGATTGCCGCCAAAGTGTTGAACGGCGCAAAGCCCGCCGACATCCCGGTTGGAACTCTGGACAGCGAGGATCTCTATCTCAATCTCGTTTCGGCCAAGAAGATGGGCGTCACTCTGTCCGAGGCCACGACGCAAAGCGCAGCAAAGGTGATCGCACAATGAGCCTGATTGCCCTTTCCGGCGCCTGCGAGGCAGGCCTGCTGTTTGCCCTCGTTGCCCTTGGCGTCTATCTTTCGTTTCGGGTGCTCGATTTTCCGGATCTGACTGTCGATGGCAGCTTTCCGCTGGGCGCTGCAGTCGCAGCATCCGCGATTATGGCCGGCGTGCCCCCCATCGCCGCAACGCTCCTCGGATTTGCGGCGGGTGCGGTCGCCGGCTTCGTAACGGCATTTCTGTCGGTTCGATTGAAGATCATGAACCTGCTGGCGGGTATCCTGACTATGGTTGCGCTGTTTTCTATCAACCTGCGCATCATGGGCAAACCGAATATATCGCTCTACGGCACCGACACCATATTTTCCTGGATCGGTACGGTGGCCGCACTCGGTGTGTGGGGCAATACAATATTGCTCCTCTGCATCGTGGTGGCCGCAAAGGTTCTGGTTGACTGGTTCCTCGCGACACACATGGGACTTGCCTTGCGTGCAACCGGTGCCAATCCGAAGATGGCCGAGGCGCAGGCCGTCGACAACGGCCGCATGGTCATGCTTGGCATGGCTCTCGCCAACGGCCTCGTTGGCCTTGCCGGAGCGCTGTATGCCGAAAGCCAGGGTGTTGCCGATGTCTCCATGGGTATCGGCACCATCGTCACCGGTCTTGCCGCCGTCATCATCGGCGAGACAATCGTCGGCACCGGGTCGGTTGCACGCGCCACTCTGGGCTGCATCCTCGGCGCATTGATCTACCGGCTGGTCATCGCCCTGGCACTCGATGGCGGCGTGATTGGGATCCAGGCGCAGGATCTCAATCTGGTAACCGCACTGGTGGTCGCCGTTGCCGTGATGATTTCAAAAACGCGGCTGAAGAAGCTGCCCGCCATCAGGCGTACCCGGCTGTCGGAGCCGTCGAAAGCAGAAGGAGCAGCCTCATGATGCTGAAACTCGATACGATCTCGGTCACGTTCAATCCTGGCACCGCTCTCGAAGTAGCCGCCCTGCGTGGCGCTTCGCTGGCTATTCCCCATGGCCAGTTCGTAACCGTGATCGGCAGCAATGGTGCAGGAAAATCCACGCTGCTTTCGGCCATTGCCGGCGCAATTTCGCCCGACAAAGGCCGGATCGTGATTGATGGCGTAGACGTCACACGACTGTCTGCACAGGCACGGGCGCGATTCATCGGCCGCGTATTTCAGGACCCACGGATCGGAACCTGTGAGGCTCTGACCGTCGAGGAAAATCTTGCGCTCGCCTCCGCACGCGCCGGGCGACGTGGATTTTCCCTTGCGCTTGGCGGGAGACGTGGCCGCTCGCGATTTGAGGAACAGCTCGCCAGCCTTGGGCTCGGACTTGAAACGAAGCTTAGAGCGCGAATTGGCACACTTTCCGGCGGTCAGCGACAGGCGGTAAGCCTGCTGATGGCAACGTTGCTGCCAATGAAGATACTTCTTCTCGACGAACATACAGCCGCGCTTGATCCCAAGGCAGCATCGCGCATCCTGGCACTTTCGGCGGAGATCAGCGAGCGCCAGCATCTCACCACGCTGATGGTGACGCATAGCATGCGACATGCTCTCGATTATGGCCAGCGCACCATCATGATGAGTGGCGGACGCATCGTGCTTGATGTTGCAGGCGATGAACGGGCAGGTTACGACGTTCCCGACCTGATCGCCCTGTTCGGGGCAGTGAGCGGCGGCGAGATCGCCGAGGACAGGCTTCTGCTTGCTTGATCGCTGCCCGGAGTGGCCGCTTGTTTTCACAGTTGCGCTGGAATATATCTGCAATATGCAATTTAAAAATGATCAACCTGAAAATGGGCTGGCGGAGGAACGCGAGGATGGGACGGCATTAAAGCCGGCCTTCCGGCTCGATCGCTGGATACCCTATCGAATGTTTCTGGTCGCAAGCAGCACCGCTGAGCTGCTCGCGTCCTATTACGGACCAAGATACGGTCTGTCGCAAGCCTCGTGGCGAATTCTCGCCATCGCCGGTGGCCGCCCCGGGCTTTCGAGCAAGGAAATCTGCCACGCAGGCGCGCTCGATCAATTTGCCGTCAGCCGCGGTATCGCGCAACTGGTTTCGCTGGGCTTTGCCCGACGCAACGCCGGCGCAGGCGACCGGCGGTTTTCGGCCGTCGAACTCACATCCGAGGGCTACAAGGTGCTCGACGAGATCGTGTCGATCGGTCAGGCGATGGAGGCACGCATCCTCGAAAGCCTGTCTGAACACGAGCGCGAGATGCTCCATGCCATGCTCGATCGCATCGAGGATGCTTGCGCCGGAGCTGTCGCTCGTGGGTGGCAGGCCGTGGTTGGCGACGTCAGATCTGGAGGCTGATCCAATTCGGCATGCAAGCGGCCCGGCACATGGCTGAAACCAGCCGCTTGTTCTTCCCGACGTTTGCGGCATGTGCCGATGGCGAGTTCAGCCTTAGTTCGAGACTCGATCGGCTCCTTTTTCCACGTCCTCTACCGCTAACCTGGCGAGAGCAAGTATAGCTTCTCGCGTTTTGGCGGCGGCAATAAAACGGCCGTTATGGCAGAAGCTGGCTCCCTGGACCCCCGTCGCCACTTCCAAATCGCGCCCGCTCAACCCCGCCCAAGCCGCCGGCAGGTCGGCGCGCAGCTCGAACCCTTCCTCCGCGCGGCGAATTCCCGTCAGGCACCAATCGGCGTCGCGCGGATGGACCACGAACAGGAGGTGATCGGCACCTGCCTTCATGATGGCCGGACGAAACGGCATGCCCATCGGCAGCTCGAGAACACGGCCCTCCCCCGCGGACACAATCGCCTTCAGAACCAGGGTTTCAGCGCGCAGTTTCGCATGGATCCCGGCAATCTTTGCTTCGACAAAACTGCGGGCGATCGCAACCGCAGCATGAAAGGCCCGATCGGTCGCCTCCGGATCCGGATCGTCGAAGACGGGCTTCAATGTCTCGAGCAGGGACGGCAGGGTCAATCCCGCCAGCAGACCGGCGCTGTCCGGACTGAGGGCGCCATTGTCGACCAGGTCGATCGGCAAGACGAAGCTGGCATCGAAAGCGGCATGCATCGTCTCGACGAAGGCGCCCGGAACAGAGAGAGCGGCCAGATAGTCACGACCGAAATGTTTCCAGATCAAGCCGAACGAGCTGAAGGGCTGACCATCGTTGCGCTGCGGGGCGCCGCGCTGGTGATGATCGAAAATCCCGACAGCGGCATCATAGGCGCCGCCGACATCATAGACGATGCGATCGGCGCCGGGGGTGATCCATTCCGGCGCCCTGCTGCGAACAAGCCGTGCTTCAGGGAAAATCTGCGTGAGAATGACGCTGGACAACACTTCGTCGGCATGAAAGCCGCCGGAATGCGTGACGAGGAAATTTGGAGCCATACGGCCATAGCCTTACTGTTCGCGAATTGGACAGCCCGGCAGATAACCAGTTCCGGCCATTATCTCAACTGCTTATCGCGAAAGTGAAGGGATACTGGCAGGTGCTGCCATGTTGAACCGCAGAAAACGATGTGCAAGCGTGGATCGACACTTCAGGCAGCGCGAACCCGGTCGCGGCCGCTGAGCTTGGCAGCGTAGAGAGCCTGATCGGCGCGCCGATACAAATCTGGCGCACTGTCGGTTTCCAGGCAGGCAGCAATGCCGGCCGAGCAGGTGTAACCGAAATCCGGCGAGGCTGTGAGCGGTCGGGAAAACCGGATCGTCGTCAACATCCGTTCAATGAGTTCGATTGCATCTTGCTGCGCCGTCCCCGGCATCACGAGCACGAACTCCTCGCCGCCGACGCGCCCGAAACAGTCGGTCCGCCGCACATATTGATGAAGCCGATGCGCAAAATCCCGCAGGACGAGATCGCCGGCGTCGTGACCGTGCTTATCGTTGATCAGTTTGAAATTGTCGATATCGAATACGGCAAGGCATCCGATATCGCCACCCCTGGCGCCGGCCAGCATATCGTCTATTCGCGCCATGACGAAACGGCGATTGGCGATCCCTGTGAGCTCGTCTGTTTGAGAAGCTTTGATGGCCTGGTCGCGATCTTGCCGGACGCTTCGGCCTTCGGCACGCAATGTTGTTATATCGCTCGCAATACACAGCATCCAGCCATTCTTCTGCATGGTTTCGGTCATCCAAAGCCAGCGACCGTCCACCAAATCCGTCTCGAAGGCTCGATAGCCGATCTTGCCGCGACGTGACTGCGTCGACCGCAGCCATCCGTCGAAGTCGACTGTGCGAATGACCGTACCGCGCCCAAGTGTGAAGTTGCGCCGCATCAGATCCGGCCATAGCGGTGCTTCATCGGGATCGATAAAATAGGCTGATCGAAAGGCAGGGTTCGCATATCGCAACCGATCCTCGGCGTCATAAACCGCCATAAGCGTCGAACTGGTCGCACAAAGGTGCAGAAGCTGTTCGATCATTTCATCCATATCGGTTCCCGCTAATTCAGTAGCACAATACTTACCGCAGAATTGCCACGAGAAAAGGGGGAGACAGCTGGACGGAATTGGCTTGCCCTTCCATTGCCTTAGCGCGCCGATCGATTGGTTGCTCGAAATCGCCGAATCATTGGAAGTACTTATGCGATTTCCGCACCAAGCATCTTTAAACCTATAGGCGCAATCCCTACGTGGTCTACCGTTATGTCTATCAAGGCAACACCGATGTGAGATTACTCACGACCACGCAGTTCCCCAGTGGGGACTGGCGATGCGTGGTCATTTTTCCAGACAATAAGCAGCCCAAACCTTCGACACGCCCTTGGTGCGTCGAATGCTTAGGCGCGCAATCTCCCCGTCTTATCAACCAATACCAACCGGGCGGCTGTCGGGTGGATGAACCCGTGCGCCCATAGGAGAGAAGAGATGGAAGCCCTCACCAATCTCAGTCCGATGGAATGGCTGGCGATCGAGATCGCCGGTGCCGCAATCGTGCTCGCGATAGTTTTCCGATGGAGCGGCGTGATCCGCTATATTCCCAACGACAGGCTCGGCATCCTCGAAAAGCTGTGGAGTTTTCGCGGTTCCGTGAAGAACGGTTTCATTGCACTGAACGGCGAGGCTGGTTTCCAGCCTGATGTCGTGCGCGGCGGCCTGCATTTTTTCATGCCGTTTCAGTATTCCCTGCATCGCGCCAATCTCGTGACCATTCCACAGGGTCAGATCGGTTACGTCTTTGCCCGTGACGGCAAGCCGCTGCCGCCCACCCAGACGCTTGCCTCAAACATGGAAGCCGATGACTTCCAGGACGTGCGCGACTTTCTCCTCAAAGGTGGACAGAAAGGCCCGCAGCGTAAAATCCTGCGCGAAGGCACCTATGCCATCAATCTTGCGCAGTTCATCGTGCTGACCGCACAATCGATCTATGCCGTCAACCTCAGTTCGTCGGAACAGAAACTGTTTGCCGACATGTCGACACAGATCACCGAGCGAGAGGGCTTCGAGCCCGTCGTCATTCATGACGCAGAGGACATGATCGGCATCGTGACCATCCATGACGGTCCGGCCCTGCCCGACGGCGAGATCATCGCACCGACGGTTGCCAACGATCCGACGGATGCGAACTTCCATAATAATTTCCAGGATCCGGAGAAATTTCTCAATGCCGGCGGCTATCGCGGCCGTCAATTGCAGGTGCTTGCCGACGGCAGCTACTTCCTAAACCGCATTTTCGCGACCGTCGAACTGGTCGACAAGACAATTATAGATGTCGGCACGGTCGGTGTTGTTGTCTCTTATACCGGCCGCCGCGGCGCGGACATTTCCGGCCAGTCCTATCGCCACGGCGAACTGGTGGAGACCGGCGCGCGGGGCGTCTGGTCGGCACCACTTCTGCCCGGCAAATATGCCTTCAACACCTATGCCGGTAGTATCGTCATCGTACCGACCACCAACTTCGTACTCAAATGGACGAAGGAACAGTTCGGCGAGCACAGGCTGGATGAGAATCTGTCCGAAGTATCGCTGATCACCAAGGACGCGTTCGAACCCGTGCTGCCGCTCTCGGTCGTCGTACATATCGACTATATGAAGGCACCGCTCGTCGTGCAGCGCTTCGGCGATATCAAGCGCCTGGTGGAGCAGACGCTCGATCCGATGGTCTCGGCCTATTTCAAGAATATTGCCCAGACCAAGACCCTGATCGAGCTCCTGCAGGAACGCAGCGAAATCCAGCGCAAATCCGGGGAGGAAATGCGCGAGAAGTTCGCCTCCTACAGTCTCGAGCTGCAGGAAGTTCTGATCGGCACCCCGCGCGCCAGCAACGGCCAGAACAGCATAGAGCAAATCCTGATCCAGCTGCGCGAACGCCAGATCGCCGTTGAAAAGGTCGAGACCTATAAGCTGCAAGAAGTCGCGGCCGTCCAGGAGCGCACATTGCGCGAGAAGGAAGCGCTTGCCGAACAACAGGCCAAGATCACCACTTCTGCACTGACCATCGAGATCAGTGAAAACGAAGGTAAGGCGCAGCTCGCCCGCACTCGCCAGCAGGCGGAAACCATCCAGGTCACTGCCAAGGCTGAAGCCGAGAAGGTACGCCTTGCGGGCCTCGGCGAGGCCGACCGCATCAAGGCGATTGCGCTTGCCGATGCCGAGCGCATTAAGGCTACGGGCCTTGCCGATGCCGAAAAGGTGCGCGCCGTCGGTCTGGCGGAAGCAGAAGCCACCGAAAAGAAGGTCGCAGCCTTCGGCGGGCCGGATTATCAGCTGAATTCGCAGGTTCTGATGCGCTTCGCTGAAGCGATAGAGAACGGCAGGCTGCCTCTCGTGCCGCAGATCCAGGTCGGCGGTGGCGCCGGGGAAAAGGGTGCCGCCAACGGTCTTGTCGAGATGATGTTGTCGATGCTGGTCGCCGACCGGCTTGGGCGGCAGGAAGCGCCGGCTGCTGCCCCCACAGCGATCGCCCATGATTGATTGCAGATGGGCCGGCTATGCCGGCCCATCTTGTCCAGTGGCTTGCTCCCAGCCGCAACTCACTGCGGCTCGACCTCGCGTTAGCCGATTTCCCGGAAGGTAATCGAATAGCGAAGCCGATCAACCGGCGGGATGGAATGCTCCCATTCGCTTCGCGCAGGACCTGACAGCACGTAAGCGGAACCGGGTTCGCAGATTAGCGTGGCGCGCTGCCATTTATCCCCGGCACGGCGCCTCAGCCTGAACGTACAAGGCGATAGCAGGGAAATGCCGACAACCCGCCCGAACACCTTCTTGTCCCTATGCCAGCCGATCGGCGCACCCGGGGCGTATTCGGTGACAAGGGCTTGCTGCAGATCATCGGGCGCTATTCCCGCAAACTCAGCCGCGATGCTGCGCACGGGCAGAAGGAACGACGGAATTTCGCCGGTGCGCCTCGCACGCTGCGCCTCGTAATCGTATTTCCAGCCATAGGAGACGACGCGTCGTCTACCTTCGAAGCCATGAAAGTCGAACGGCTTCAGCGGCAATTGCGGTATCTCGCGAAGTAGATCCAACTGGATGGACTCCGGAACGATATCGGCTTGGTAGCGGAAACCCTCCGGCAACGGCGGTTCTACTGCCGCAAACAGGTTTCCTTGCGCTGAAATGCCCATGGCCGCTCCTTCTGTTTAATGGACACTTGGAACTTTCGCGACCGCGGCGAAATCCTCCGCGACCAGTTCGCTGATCGCAATCAGGACCTCTTCGGCCGAAAAACCGGAGACAATCGTGCTCCGGATCAGCTCCTGCAGATCGAACTCGATAGCATCGCGGCAGTCTTCCAGCCGCTGCTCCGAAACCGTAATACTGTGCAGTTCTTCCATCATGTGATCCTTTCCTAGATGCTTGCGGTTGCTGCCGATGATTTACCGAGCCGCCGCCCGACGCCTGATGGAAGGAAGAAGCCCTTCGCGCTGCATCCTCTTGCGTACGGCCTTGCGCTGGCGGGCAATCGCTTGCGCCCTTTCGCGCACACGCCGCTCGGACGGCTTTTCGTAGGCCCGATGTTCCTTCATTTCCCGGAACAGACCTTCACGCTGCATCTTCTTTTTCAGTACCCGAATGGCCTGTTCGACATTGTTGTCTCTGACGATGACTTGCATTCTCGTTCTCCTTGTTTTCGTTGATAATTCCGCTCAACCGAGCTGCTCGGCTATGATCGCCTTCAATTCGGCGCGCGTGAGCAGGCAGGGATATGGCTTCTGGTTTTTGTCCGGCCGTTCGATGCGTTCACCGCGGTCGCGCGGCTCCATCGCCGCCGGAGCGGCGGGGATATTTGCTTTGTTCAATTGAAATTCCTTACCGGCCATTCGGCGAGATGACGGTCCGGCGCTGTTGCGCACGGGAGCGCCGACGACTTCAGCCGTCCGCTGTGGCCAATTATGTGAGTGATGTCGGAAATATAAGGAGTGGCATATCGCATTACAAGGCGATATCCAGGCTGTGAAAGGCGTGGATCCAACACCATTGGAGCCGGAACATCGCACTCCGGGTAGAAGGGTGGATTAATCAGCTATTGATGTGTTTGACCGAGCCCGGTGTGAGACGCCTGAATTTCGCCGGCTCGGCAACGAGGACGCAAACCTAGCTTGGTAGCCGAAAAAGCAAGAAGGCATGACCAAGTTCTGAAGACCGCCCTTCTATCGCTCACCAAGTGAAACGAGGACCGAAGGAGCCGTAGTAGCCCGGTGTCGAGCCGCCTGGAGCAAGCTCATTATCTCGTTGGACTCTCTCTGCCCATCGCCGACGCTCAGCCGCTTTTTTTGGCGGCGGCAGGATCTGTCGATTTGCTTGCGGTTACGGAACCCGATTGACCGCCACTTCTATCTCCCGTCGAGCAGGACGCACAGAAAACAGCCGGAAAAATAATCAGAATGCCTAGGGCTATTGCCCTTTTGAGCCTGTAGTAGATCGGCTGCATAGACATTCTCAATACTCTCTGACCATTCGCGATAAGAAGAGACATTATTCGATTCCACATCGCATGGGAACTAAAGGCTAGTCGCGTTCCGCTACGACGATAACGGCCGTTCCTCCATCCGCGCATGGGAAAACGCCGAGTAACCTCAACTGTATCGGCGGATTTTCAGTCTTGCCATGCTGGTGCCGGATTCTTCTGATGTTTGGCTGCGCCGACATTAGAAGGGCTCACCATGGAATTGCTCAATCGCTACATCGATCTTCCGTTGCTTCGCGGCGGATCGGCAGCCATGCGGCTGTGGCACAAACAAACCGGTCTTTCTCCGCAGACGCTAAGCCCGTCATGGAGCCTTATCGTTGTTCTCGCCCTTATGGCGGCAAGCGGCCTGTTGCTGAATGGCCCGATTTACGCTTTCTCCATCGGCACGCTCTTCATGCTTTCTGTTCCGTCGCTGCGATTTTTGATGCCTCGTCGAATGGGGCGCAATTACGATATACGATCCTATCAGGCGCTGGCGGCTATAGCCACGCGCAAGCGTGAGAGCGAATGGGCGACCCGACTGACCGTTTTGCTTACCGGCGTCATTTTCCCCTTCTGTGTCTACGCCGGCGACGAGGCAGCGGGCATCTTCCTGCTTGGCGCCAGCCTGTGGTTTGTGCTCACGGCTCCGGTAAAGAGGTATCTGGATGCCGCCGAACCGCCGCCGCCGGACGCCGGCGGTAAGCAGGTTTGGTTGAAACAAGCCGTGACAACGGAGTAACGCCAGCCCTCATTCAAGGAACAAAGTGCACTTTGCTCCGTTCTTCATCCAGCAACCAATGGAGAGCGAAATGCTTTATTATGCACTGGTATTTCTCGTCGTAGCCTTGATTGCAGGAGCCCTCGGCTTCGGCGGCATAGCAGGCGCCTCTGCGTCTATCGCACAGGTCCTGTTCTTTATCTTTCTTATCTTCTTCGTCGTTTCGCTCGTCATGAATGTGATGAGACGCTGAAGGCGAAGATGAATGAGACCGCGATCCGGATGCCGGCCCACCCGATCAACCATGACGGTGGGTCGGGCCGGCGCTCTTCCTTAATCAATTACGACAAATACTTTCCGTGACGGTCTCTTCCCGTTAGAGTTCGTAGCTGCGGCGAGAACTCGGAAGAGGTTCATTGGCAGGAGCGGCCTCAACCCTTTAGCACCCCTATTTCTCAGATCGCTGCAGAAGAATTCGCATCTCCTCGAAATGTCGCTTGCGATCTGCATCTCCGTCATTGGGCACATAGCATGTGCTGGAGACGCAAAACTTGACGAGGTTGTGAGGCTTGTCCGCCTTTTCGAACTCGCATTCGAAAGTGTCGCTCATCTCGGCTGCCGCAGTGCCGGGCCGGGTGGAGTAGGTCATACGAACGCCAGGCGGCTTGAGCTCCGGAAAGGACTGCACCGTTCCAATCGCAAGCCCGTCCGATAAAAAGAAATTCTTGGCGACGGTCTTGCATGTTGCTTCCAGATCGGGGGACTGGGCAAGAACGGCGGTTGGAAAGAGGATAATGCTGAATAAAACAGGAAATTTAAACACGATAGCCTCCTGTAAAGATCTCCCAGATCGAAGAGATCGCGATCAGCAAACGTCGGTGGAAACATAGAGTTCCATGAAGCTATGCCAAGCAGTTTCCACGACTGGCACCAACGCTACTAAGTTCGGGAAAGCCTTTCGCTTCAATAGCACGGACGATCGCGAGTGCGCTGTTTTCCGTCGCTATATATCTACTCTGCGAACCTGATCTTCTGCCCATCAAGATAGCCATGCTCGTAAGCTTTCGCCTGTTCGCTATCCTCGGAATAGGGGTTCTTTTTATTTTCGGCATCGCATTTTCCATCCTTCACCCCCTTCTCGTAAGCCTCCTTTTCGCTCTCCGAAGCCGGAAGGCGAGGCGATGGCTCGGGGAAATATTGTATGGGGTTCGGGAGTCCAAGCGCAGGTGCGAAGACTGAGGCCGTAATTGGCGTTTGCGGGCACATAGTGAATTCCTCCTCTCATTGAAACGTCCTTTGCGATCGACGGTTCCCTCAAGCCTTTGAACCCTCGTGCTGCTTGCGTGGAGCATGTCCTCCAGGCGGCTGCATGCATGCTCATGATCAAGGGTGAAACTTTTTGAATTTTCGGCCGTTGTCCCGCTTATGACCGACGCAAAATCCAGTCCGAAATCGGTCGATGATGCCGGGCCGGCTGACGCCGAAAAATTGCATCAAGGGAAGAGTTCGACTGTCGAGGCCGAGCAGCCGCCTGATTTAGTAGAACCTGACCCGGATTTGACCCCCGAGCAAACAGAGCAGGCACGAAAGCGTTATCTACTTAGCCGTTTCTGGATCAGCGCCCGCGGTTATTGGAGCCGTCGCGGAGACCGTTTTGCCTGGCCATGCTCGATTGGCCTCCTTGCCCTGATTGGCCTGAATGTCTGTTTCCAGTATGGGATCAATATCTGGAACCGGTCGATTTTTGACGCGATCGAGCAACGCAACGCTCATGCCGTCTACGTCCTGACCGCGGTGTTTCCCCCGCTCGTGCTCGGCAGCGTCGCCCTCGTCACCATACAAGTCTATGTTCGTATGATGATCCAAAGACGCTGGCGCTTCTGGCTCACAACCGCTTTGATCGCCCGGTGGCTCGCCAACGGCCGCTATTATCAACTAAATCTGATCGGCGGCGACGACCACAAAAACCCCGAGGCCCGTCTCTCGGAGGATTTGCGGATCGCCACGGAATCCCCGGTCGATTTCATCGCTGGCGTCATTTCAGCATTTCTCTCGGCCTCGACCTTCATCGTGGTCCTCTGGACGATCGGCGGCGCCCTGACTTTCGAGATCGCCGGTTCAATCATTACGATTCCCGGCTTTCTCGTCGTCACGGCGGTCCTTTACGCCGTGATCACGTCTACCTCGATGGCGGTCATCGGCCGCCATTTCGTGAGGGTTTCCGAGGTCAAAAACCAGGTGGAAGCGGAGTTTCGCTACACGCTGACGCATGTCCGCGAAAACGGTGAGAGCATCGCATTGCTGGGCGGTGAAGAGGAAGAGCGCAACGACCTCGAGCGGACGTTCGGAAACGTGCTGAAACAGTGGGCGTTGCTTGCCCATCAATATATGCGCACGACCCTCGTGTCACAGGTCTCCATGTTGATTGCGCCTGTCGTGCCGGTCCTGCTTTGTGCGCCGAAATTTCTGGAAGGCAGCATGACGCTCGGTCAGGTCATGCAGGCTGCCTCTGCCTTCGCCATCGTTCAAAGCGCATTCGGATGGCTGGTCGACAACTATCCGCGCCTTGCCGACTGGAACGCCTCGGCGCATCGTGTCGCCTCGCTCATGACCTCGCTTGATGGGCTCGAGCGGGCCGAAAAGAACGATACGCTCGGACGAATCAAGCATGGAGAAACCGAAGACGAGACGATGTTGTCGCTCAACGACCTCTCCGTGACACTCGACGACGGCACGTCCGTAGTCAAGGAAACGGAGGTGGAAATCGATCCGGGGGAACGCGTCTTGGTCGCCGGCGAATCCGGTTCGGGCAAAAGCACGCTGATACGGGCAATTTCCGGTCTGTGGCCTTGGGGTCATGGCGGCGTCAACGTCCACCCCGATAGCCGATTGTTCATGTTGCCGCAGCGGCCTTACATACCGTCGGGCACGCTTCGCCGCGCCGTCGCCTATCCCCGCGCGGCCGACGACTGGACGCCGGACGAGATCAAGGCCGCCCTTGAAAAGGTCGGTCTCGGCTATCTCAACGAAAAGATCGAGGAGGAAGCCCCCTGGGACCAGACGTTGTCGGGCGGCGAAAAGCAGAGGCTCGCCTTCGCGCGTCTTCTGCTGCACGATCCCGATATCATCGTGCTGGATGAGGCAACCTCAGCCCTTGATGAGAAGAGCCAGGACAAGATGATGGAGATGATCATTCGCGAATTGCCGAAGGTCACCATTATCAGCGTCGCGCACAGAGCCGAGCTGGAAGCCTTCCACAGCCGCAAGATTACCCTGGAGCGGCGCCAAGGTGGCGCACGGCTGGTCAGCGACATCGAACTCACTCACCGCCACAGAAAAGGGAATCTGATTTTGCGCCTCTTGGACGACCGAAGACCTATATTCAAAGATAATTCGACCTCGGATCAGGGCGCACGATCCCCGCGCCGATAGCGGTTAGTGCAATTGCCGCGCACGCTTCGAACACACGCAAAGTGAAGCAAAAGCAAATGCACCACGTCTGCGCCATTCGACATTGAGATGTATTCCCTTATGCTGGAACGTGACATACTCAACGATTAGATGCAGTTGGAGCATGTTCGATGCAACGAGAAGCGATCTGGTCGCTGGTCTTGCTTATCCTTCTTGTCCTGGGCGCTTTCGTCGGCTCGATACTGCGCGCCAAATTGCCTGAGCCGCATCGCGGCAACGAGACAATGGACTTTCTTCGGGTGGTAACCGCACTGCTCGTGACTTTTGCAGCCCTTGTCATGAGTTTGTTGCTGGCATCGGAACTCAATGCCTTCACTGCCGCCTCCCACGATCGCAATCGTTATGCTGCGGGTCTCGCCGAGATGGACGGTTGCCTGAAAAATTACGGCTCGGCCCTCGACAATGAGAGGCAGCTATTGCGCAGCTATACCGCTGCCGTCATTGCCAGCACCTGGCCCGATGAAGCGCCTCCGCAGGGCGAGAAATATCCCGATATCTCGGACTTGCCTTTGACCGGCGAGGCGCCCGCCCTAGGATCGATGTTGAATAATGTCGGGCTTAACATTGACCGCCTGCAGCCCACCGACCCCTTGCATCAGGCCCTTGCAACCCGCTGCAGTCAGCTTTTCAGCAATGTCATGGCCGCGCGATGGACCGTCATCGAAGATGCACATGGCTCGCTTTCCGCGCCATTTCTTGGCGTTCTCATCTTCTGGCTTATGTTGGTATTTTTGAGTTTCGGGCTTCAGGCTCCCAAAAACCCGCTCGCCGGCGCGATTGTCCTTGTGGCCATCATCTCGGTCGCAAGCGTCATGTTCGTTATCCTGGATCTCGACCTTCCCTATGGCGGCTTTTTCGGTATTTCGAGCACATCGATGCGACACGCGCTGACCGACATGCAGCGCAACTAAAAATCGCAGTCTAGCATATATGTGGATCGTAGCGCTCCTGCGATGACCTCCCCTGGAGCAACACCCTCAGTCGCTTCACCTTCTGCTCAATTGCTGACATGATGGAAGGAGCTGTTTGCTGTCGTGGGTTTATCATGAACGGATCAACACCGGAAGGAAGTGGGATGCGCGCGCCGGCAGGCTCGGTTACCGGGCTTTGCTCGGCATCGGCAACCATGTTCGCAGTTGGGATGGCGTTCCTTGGCTACTGGGGCGTTTATGAGCAAGGGCGCTGGCATGTCTCGGATTATTTTGTGGTAGCCCTGGCACTCAGCGGCTTTGCGGCGCTGGGTTCCGTTCCTTGGATCGTAACGACTCCGGTGGCGCGCGAGGATGAAGAAAAGGTGGTCGGCGCACGGCGAGCGCTGGCGCTTGGAACTGCCTTGCTCTGGCTGTCGGTCTGTATCGCAGTATTTGCCTGAAAGCTCTAAATGCCTGGTGGCAGCCACGGTTGAACGCCCGGCGCGCTCAGACGTTCCACACATTCCACCCTCTGACGTTTTCATTGGAGAAGCATCATGAATCTCGAACTCGACGGCAAATTAGCTCTGGTCACCGGCAGCACCGCCGGCATCGGTCACGCAATCGCGGCAGCTCTCTTGCGTGAGGGTGCCCACGTTATTGTCAATGGGCGGACCAAAGAAGCGGTCGATCGTGCGGTTGCCGAACTTGCTGTGATTGGAAGCGGCCACGTGGAGGGATTTGCCGGCGATCTCGCAACCGAGCAGGCCGCTGATGAAATCGTAAGGCGCTTTCCGAATGTCGAGATCCTCGTCAACAATCTTGGGATATTCGAACCCAAGCCGTTCGAAGAGATCCCGGACGCTGACTGGCGTCGGTTCTTCGATGTCAACGTGATTTCTGGCGTTCGTCTCGCCCGCCTTTATCTGCCCTCGATGCGCCAGCGTAACTGGGGTCGTATCATTTTCATTTCGAGCGAAAGCGGCGTGCATATTCCGGCCGAGATGGTGCATTACGGCGTGACCAAGACGGCCCAGATTGCAGTGGCGCGCGGTATTGCGGAATCCGTTGCGGGCACCGGAATCACGGTCAACAGCGTCTTGCCAGGTCCAACGAAATCGCGCGGCGTCGTCGATTTCGTCGCCGCGCTGCCCGGCTCGGAAGGAAAGAGTTTCGCGCAATTCGAGACCGAATTCTTCGAGAAAATCCGGCCGACTTCGCTGATCAAGCGCTTCGCGCAGCCTGAGGAAATCGCAAACATGGTCGCCTACGTCGCAAGCCCACTGTCTTCCGCCACCAATGGCGCGGCGCTTCGGGTCGATGGCGGGGTGGTGAAGAGCGCGTTCTGACCGTCGCAAGCAGACGAACAAACTCCGGCGGCAAGATGCGCCAAGCGCAACCTATAAATGTCGCCGGACGCCGCCAGATTGCTCTTTTCCCACAGCGATGAGATGGGTCAGATTAAGGTCATCGCCGACTCGCGGATTGAGCTCATGAACACACAAGCATTCTTCACCAAAATCCGGACCTACACCCCTCTGTCAGAAAAAGCCGAGCTCGCCTGGTCATCACTCCTGCGGCCGAGACAGTACCGTAAGGAGGAGCCCTTCATTCGGGCGGGCGACGTACCGACGACCTATGCCTTCGTCGTCAAAGGCCTGCTGTGTCAGCGGTATGTCGGCCGCGACGGCGACATGATTATTAAATGCTTCTTTCCTGAGAACCGCATTGCCTCTTCGGTCAGCGCGACCCTGCTCGGCGAGCCCAGCCCTTTCGCGATTACGGCGATCGAGAACACCACCGTCCTCGAATATGAGTTTGCGGCTTTTAGATTGCTCGTCAGCGACTTCCCCGACATTGCCGCCTTTTATATCAGATACATGGAGCGCCACTGGATCATCGACAAAGAACCGGGCGAGATTGCATTCAGGCATGACGACGCAATGCAGCGCTATATCGATTTTATCCGTAAGGAGCCGGAACTGCATAAGCGTTTGAAGCAGCATCACATCGCCGCCTGGTTGGGCATCACTCCGGAAAGCCTCAGCCGGCTGCGAAAGACAATCGCTATCACAAGGCCAGACAGAGGCTGACGCGATTTCTTACCAAACATCAATTCTTTCACGGCCGGATTGCGGCATTTCTGCCGGGCAAGCAACCACCGCAACGGTCACGGCGGGCGTCGACCAGCGGATATCGACCGCGGATGCGACCCTGTCCTGCCGTGAACAAAGGAAACCAAAAATGACCAAGATGATTTTCGTGAACCTGCCGGTGGCCGACCTGGCTCGGTCCAAGGCCTTCTACGAGGCTCTGGGATTTGCCAATAACGCCCAGTTCAGTGACGATAGCTCGGCCTGCATGGTGGTGAGCGAGACGATCAACGTCATGCTCCTCACTCACGAAAAGTGGCGCGGTTTCACCAGCCGCCCGATCCCGCCGGCAACCTCAAGCGAAGTGATGCTGGCTATATCCTGCGAGAGCCGTAAGGCCGTCGACCAGATGAATGATGCCGCTGCGGCCCATGGCGGGCAAGCCGACATCAATCCAAGGCAGGATCTCGGCTTCCTTTACAATCGCAATCTCGCCGATCCGGACGGTCACGTCTGGGAAGCAGTATGGATGGATCCGAGCGCAATGTCCGCCGGTGACTGAAGCTCGGCAGGTCGCGCGGTAAAGCGGGCGGCTCCGAGCGTACCATTTGAATGACGAGAGCCAAATTGGGGCGCAAAGCTGTCCTTCAGCGATTGCGTCCCAAATATCTGAAAAACCGGGCGAGACCTGGAAAGGATGTGCCGTCGAAGCCGACCACGCGGTTCAGATACCGGCGTACCACTTATATCCGCGGTGGGGAAATGGTGATGAATGCTCGCCTTCCTTCAATTAATACGCTATGCGTAGCATATGATAAATGAAGTCGATCAAGAAGCCCTCTTTCTCCTGCGCGCTGTCTTGGCGCTCGGACGGAGGCTGCGCGGCGAGCGCCCGCAAGGCGCGCCGACGCTTGCTGCTATCAGTCTTCTGGGAACGCTCGGTCGCATTGGACCGATGCCCGCTGTGCAACTGGCGATCGAGGAACGCCTTCAGCCTCAATCTCTGACGCGGATCGTAGCCGGTCTTGAAGGCGATGGACTGATCGAACGCAGGAGAGATCCGGCTGACCAGCGAGCGTTGATCATCGCTCTGACAGAGAAGGGCAAGACGGTGCTCGCAAATGATCTGCGCGCGCGACAGGCGTGGTTGCGCGAGGCGATGTTGCGCGTGCTTTCAGAAAGCGAGCGCACGGCTTTGATCGCGGCCACCGACATTATGCTCAAGCTCGCCTTTGATGATCAAGGCAGATTGGAGATCGATGCTCATGACGCATTGGATCGATAGCGCCATCTTCTGGCATATTTATCCCCTCGGTTTCGTCGGCGCCGAGCAACAGGCCCATGCGAGCATTCACCATCGCCTGGGCCATATCGTGAATTGGCTCGACTATGCCGTCGCGCTGGGGGCCTCGGGGCTCCTTTTGGGGCCGATCTTTGCCTCATCGACACACGGCTACGATACGATCGACCATTTTCGCATCGACGCTCGTCTTGGTGACGACAGCGATTTCGATCAGCTCATCATGGAGGCACGACGACGTGGATTGAAGGTCATCCTTGATGGTGTCTTCAACCATGTCGGAAGGGATTTTCCGCTTTTCCGTGCCGCCCTTGAGAATGGAACGGCTTCTCAGGAGGCGGGCTGGTTCCGCTGGCTCGGCAGGGACGACACGGGCGGCCCCGCCTATGCGACCTTCGAGGGACATCATGCACTGGTGGCGCTGAACCACGATTCCTCGGAAGTTGCCGCCTATGTGACGAGCATCATGAACCACTGGCTGGACTGCGGCGCGTCAGGGTGGCGGCTCGACGCGGCCTACGCGGTCTCTCGCCCATTCTGGAAAACGGTGCTGGCGGATGTCCGACGGCGCCATCCCGACGCTTACATATTCGGCGAGGTCATCCACGGCGACTACAATGGCTTCGTAACGGCGACCGGCGTCGACGCAGTGACGCAGTACGAATTGTGGAAGGCGATCTGGAGCGCGATCAATGACTGCAACCTGTTCGAACTTCAGTGGGCGCTGGAGCGGCACAATGGGTTCCTGGAGCGTTTCGTACCACTCACCTTTGTCGGCAATCATGATGTCACGCGGCTGGCAAGCCGGTTGACTGATGAACGGCACGTCGCTCACGCTCTTGCCATTCTTATGACAGTCGGCGGCACGCCGGCCATCTATGCCGGTGACGAGCAAGCTTTCCGAGGCGTCAAGGAAAACCGGGCCGGCGGCGATGATGCAATCCGGCCTGCCTTTCCCGCAAGGCCCGAGGAGCTCGCTCCATTCGGCTGGCCGATTTATCGACTTCATCAGCAGCTGATTGGGGTTCGCCGCCGTCATCCCTGGCTCGTCAGAGCCAAAAGCCGAAAAATTCACCTCACCGCCCGGCAGGCCGTCTGGGCCATGGAAGCAAACAACCAGACGATCCTCGTCGCCCTTAATCTCCGTGATGGCGACGCTATTCTCCCTGCGCCGGGGGCCCAAAACGTGCTTGCGGGAACCGCTGCAGCAATAACGGCTGAGCTGGATCGATCGACTTCGATCCGGTTGCCCGGATATGGCTGGGCCGTGCTTTCGACGGAGAAACAATAATCATATCCTGAGTGCATCGGGCACATTTTCGGAACAAGCCAAGCTTGGTGGAGAAAGTCGCGTCGGCTCTGTGCGCCGAGCGCTTCCGTGGTCGCTGTAACGACAGAGGCAATGCGTCGAGCGAGGCAATATGGTCGAGAGAGCCTAAGGACGCTTTCGAGATGTTGCGGCATCAATCATTGCCGCGTTTGAGCGCAAACTATCTTAATATACTGCTCGCCCCATTAATATAATCAGCTATCAATTTGAAGAATTTCTCTCAAATCGGAAAAATTATTACTCCATTTCTGAGGGCGCTTGAGTATGCTAAGAGAGGTACTTTGGGGATGTTGCAGCAACTTGACCAATTAAAGAAGCAAGTTTGCACATTTCTTTTGGAGGAGGCCCGGAGTGTTGGATCCTTTGATACCGACAATATTTCACGAGCACTGGTGGCTCGATGCTGCGACGAAGGGACGAGCCGAGATATCCGAAGTGACCGAAGGCGGGCGGACAGTGGGCCGGCTGCCCTATCTCAAGGAAACGAGACTTGGTCTGCACAGCATCAATATGCCGACCCTCACCCACTTTCTCGGCCCGGGCATCAACGACGGTTCCGGCAGCGAGCCGAACCGCTTCGTGAAGCGTCAGGCGATCACACGTGAGCTCATCCGCAAACTGCCGCAGTTCTCCTCATTCCGTCAGAAGCTGCACCACAACGTCAGAGACGTGCTTGCTTTTCAGGCCGAGGATTTCGAGGTGACGGCTCAGTTCACCTTCGAAGTCGGCCCGGCCCCTCTGGAAGTCATGTGGAAAGCCATGCGGGACAAGACACGAAATGTCATTCGTCGGGCAGAGGAGCGTTACGGTGTCTCGAACATCATGGACCCGCAGGCATTCTTCCGCTTTTCCATCGCCAATCTTAGAGCCAAAGGTGAGGAACCCAATATCGACTTCATCACCTGCATAGATGTCGTCACCAGGGCACTTGACCGCGGACGTGGTCATTTCTACGTCGCAGTGGACGACAAAGGGGATGTCAGGGCGGCTATATTTTGTGTCTGGGATGCCAGATCCTATTATTACATGTTATCGACCCGCACGGCCGACAGCGGCAACGGCGCGATCCCTCTGTTGATCTGGAGCGCCATCAAAAATGCCGCTTCGATGGGGCTGGTCTTCGACTTTGACGGTGTGGCGAATGCCGGTTCCATCCTGCTCTATTCCGGCTTCGGCGGCACCGTTTCTCCGCGCTACATTGTGATGAAGTCGAACACCCTCTACCAGACTTTGCGCAAGATCCGCCGCATCAACCCAAGAGTTTCGAACCATTTTCTTTGAGGACAGGGACAAGCACGCACCGTTCACGCTGCGTCGACCGAAAAGCACGGCAACAGGTAGGTGGGAACTGCATGGTGTCGTCGCGTCAGCTGGGCCAGTTCCTGCTGTGAGGCGGCTGCCAGGATGCCGGTGCGCACCAGCACGGAGGCTAGACCCATATCGCCCGCACCCTTGATGTCGTGCTCGATACTGTCCCCGATGCAGACGATCCTGCCGGGTTCGGCATTCGTCCAACGGGATATAGCCAGCATGTAGATCTCGCGATATGGCTTGCCGATCCAGTGCACCTTACCGCCAAGCTCCTCATAGATTCTGGCGATCGCACCGGCGCCGGGCGCGGTCCTTCCGCCGGCAAGCTTATGAATATCGGGATTGGTGCAGAAACAGGGCGCGCGACGGGTTGCCGCCGGCGCCAGTTGCCGACGATAATCGTCGAGCTCAATCTTTTCCGCCTCGCTGCCGGAAATGATAATGAGATCGGCTTCATTCGACCGCGACACGTTGATAAGCCCGAGACGATCAGCAAGGTCGTGATCGCCGCCACTAGAAATCGTGAAGGCCTTCATGCCCTGTCCAATTTCAGGCGAGGCCGATAGAATCTCGAAGGCGACGTCGCCCGAGGTCACGAAATGCTCGAAAAGCGAACGCTCGAAGCCAAGACGGACGAAGCGTTCTGTATTGTATTCGCCGCTTCTGCCCGAATTTGAAAGCACGATGACGTGTTTGCCATGATCCTTCAGCACGCGCAGCGCCGCAATTGCCCCATCATAGGCGCCTTCATCATCGCGCAGCACCCCGAACTGATCGATCAGGAAGTAGTCGTAATTGTCGATCAGTGCTGCAAGGGTGGTATATGGCGCAATTGTCACCGCTGTTTATCCTGCCATTGAAGGATGAGGGAGGCAGTACCGACGGCCGCTTCCGTCGAGTTCGACGTTGCAAAAGGCACGGCAAGGGCCGCCTGCCGCATCCGGGTCCATGCCGGGTTTTTCGCGCCGCCGCCGACAGTTCTGACCGATCGCAGCCGTGCAGCACCAAGTTCAGTCAGTCGTTCATAGCCGAGGCGCTCGATCTCGGTAATGCCTTCAAGCACGGCCTGAAAGAAGATCGCCTCATCGGCAGGGCGCGGCTCTAGCCGGGGCGCATAATTCGGGTCGCTGATTGGAAAGCGTTCACCGGCCTTCGGCAGCGGATAGAAATCGAGCCCTGTCGGCTGATCGGGGTCAATGCGCTTTGTCAATTCGGCGAGCCTGTTATCACCAAACAGCGATCGAATGACGCCGCCGCCGCTGTTGGAGGCGCCGCCTGGCAGCCAGAAATCCAGCACCCTGTGCGAATAGATGCCATATTGCGGCGCATTGATCGGCCGCTCCGACGCGAGCTTGAGAACGAGTGTGGAGCCGAGCGCGGTGACGCCATCGCCGATCTGCGAGGCCCCCGTTGCGAGAAAGGAAGCACAGCCGTCAGTCGTTCCCGCGTGAAAGCGGCAGGCTCTGTCGACGCCAAGATTGCGAATAAAACCCGTCGCCACCGATAAAGGGGCTCCCGCCCGCTCAACGGCCGGCAGCAGCCGGCGGTCCAGTCCCGCCCATTCGATCCAGTCGGGCCACTCTTCGGCGACAAGATCGTACCCGGTTTTGAGCGCGTTGTTCTCATCGCTCGCACAGCCGTCATGACCGAGCTTCATCAGAATCCAGTCAGCCTGATGAACCACTCGCGAGACCTGAGGCTGGCGCGACAGATGGATCGCCCTTGCGAGAGCGGAACTGGAACCGCGGGCGGGACTATCGGCTGGCGCATGACGCGAAACGCTCTCGACGATCGATGGATCCGGGCAGGCATCATTGTACATCAGGGGCGCACCGACCGGCTCGCCCGCGCTGTCGATCGCAAGAACCGTTCCGGACGTTCCATCGACACCGATCGCACGGACGCAGGAGAGACTGGTTTTTGCAGCAAGCTCCGTCAAAGCGGCCGATGTCCGAGCCCACCAGCTCGACGGCGTTCGACCTTCATGCGCGTCCAAGAAAGGTGCGCTCGCGATCTCAACCAGATCGCCATTGTCAGCAAGAGCGGCGGCGCGAACGCCAGACGTTCCGATATCGATGCCGATGATGGTCGCAACGGCAGACGTTTGCCTGGATGTCACGACTTTGCCGCTCCACGATCGAGCGCCTGACGATATTGCTCGGCCTCCCAATTGGTGAGTTCGTACTCGTCTGCTTGCGAGAGGTAAACGACGTCGGCGCCATCAGGGATGCGGGATACGACCTCCGCCAGGCAGCGGACCATCACCTGGCCACCGGGGGTCAGCGTATTCGATACCAGAACGCCGGAACCGGGAACGATAATCATCTTCGGCGTACCGCCCTCAGTGCCGTCAAAGCTTTCGAGATAGGCCTGTAGCGATTGGCCGGCTTCCAGCAGCCCGATCTTCGTGCCGAGGAAGATCACATGGTCCGGATACATCGACCCGCCCGTGGCAATCCCGATGTTTTCAGGCGAGAGCGCCAACTGATGGCTGGCTTCATCGGAGGCCGGAGCATAGCTGCTCCCCTCCGCGATGCGCTGCAATGCCCTGATCTCCGGCTGGGAAACCTGCCTAACGGGCATCGCCAGCGCCGCGGTCACCTGTTTGATCCGGCCTGATACCTCTTCAACGGTCTCGCCGGTGACGATGATGCCGTGGTTGTAGAGGATGAGTACATCAGGCTTGTCGGCAGCGGCATGATCGACCTCCCGCGCCAGCGGCGTTCCGGGACGCCGATAGAACGTCGTTGCCCATTTCATTCCGGTTGCGTCGAGCTTCGTCTTCAGGATCTCGTCACGTTGCGCCAGCACCGAAAGCGCGATCGCGTTGACGCAGTGGTAATGGGCAACGACCCGATTTGTCAGAGCCGCATGAAAACTCGTTTCGATGGAAGGCCGCAAGCCACTCGTATTCAAGGCGCCGATGACAAAATCGGTCGCCTTTTCGGCGCGCGCATCCCCTTGCCGCAGCGCCTCCACCAATGGCGCGACACGTACGGGAACCATGATGTCACGATCTCCGGCCTGGGCAAGCCAGGTACCCGAGGCCTTCACCCACATCATGTCGCCATCCTTCAGCGATGTATTCCCGCCGGCACCCTGCGTCTTGAGAATGTCGGCGCCAATCTCTTTGGACAGAGTCAAAAACCGTTCGAACTCACCATCCGAGCCGCGTGGTGCCACCGTCAAGATCATCCTCCATCCTCATGATGCCCCTCACCCAGTGGTGAGCAAACTTTATCTTCATGGTATGCATTAGATTGAATATCGTCAACGATGAAGTTTCTACGTCACAGATGCTTGCGTAACGCCAATCATTGTGATTACATTCAATCATCGGCAGGGAGAAGCCGGGAGGAAATTGCGTGAACGACGCCGACCGGCACAAAATCATCACGGACCTGCTTCGCGAGACGCCATTCGCCTCGGTTCGAGACCTACAAGACCGGCTGGGCGTTTCACCGGCGACCATTAGGCGCGATATCGACAAGCTCCACGAAACCGGTCGAGCCAAGAAGGTCTATGGCGGAATATCGGCTTTCGAAGTCGGCGGACGCCTCGCAGCCCGCCCCTTCGACGAAAACCGCGATATCGCCGTCGAGGCCAAGCGCGCGATCGCCGAAAAGGCTGCATCGCTGGTCCGGGACGGCGATTCCATCATTGTGCATGCCGGGTCGACCTGCTTTGAGCTCGGAATGCGTCTGGCGCGGCGCAACCTGCGCGTCTACACCAACTCCATGCCGCTTGCCGCCTATCTCGGCGAACATGGCAGCTGCCATCTGAGCCTTGCCGGCGGTGAGCTCTATCGTGAACCGGGCATCATTCACGATCCCGCCGCCGGCGCGCCGAACTTTTTCGCCTCGCGTTTTTTCATCGGCACCCAAGGCATCGGCACGCAGGGTCTTTTTGAATCCCATCCGCTGCTCATCAAGGCGATCGGCGAACTCAGTACCTGCGCCGACGAGATCGTGCTTCTCGCCGACAGCCGGAAATTCTCCATCCAGCCGCGCAACCTCGTCCTGCCGCTCTCGCGCGTCGGCACGATCGTCACCGACGACGGTCTGTCCGATGCCAATGCCAACATGCTGGAAAATGCCGGCGTGACAATTCTGATTGCCAATGTCGGGGGTGTCGCGTGAGCACGCATCGGCCCATCGCCGTTTTCGACCTCGGCAAGACGAATTCGAAGCTGTTTGTCATCGACGGAAATGGCCTAGTCCTTGCCGAACGGCGAACGAAGCCGATCTGGCTGGATAATGGCGATCTTCGTGTTCTCGACGACGGCACGCTGTTTGCCTGGATGGAAAGCGAGCTTGCCCGCGCTGTCGAGACACATGGGGTCCGCCACGTCACCTTTTCTGCCCACGGGTGCACTTTTGCTTTGATCGGCGACAATGCGCTGCGCCATCCGATACTCGATTACGAGCAGGAGCCGCCGGCGGACATTGCCGCGCGGATCGACCTGTTCATCCCGAGTTTTTCGGAGACCTTTTCCCCTCGCCTGCCGCTCGGCTTCAATTATGGCCGGCATGTACTCTGGCTTGCCGATCGTGATCCGGAAATGCTGGAAGAGACCGACGCCATCCTGGCCTATCCGCAGTTCTGGTCCTGGCGTTTCTCGGGCAAGGCGGTTTCTGAGGTCTCCTATCTCGGCTGCCATTCGCACCTCTGGGCACCGCTTGCCGATGATTTCAGCAGCCTCGTCGACGCCAAGGGCTGGCGGGCGAAGATGCCGAGCTTCGCAGCGGCCGGCGCGCATCTCGGCACCTATCCGGTGACGCTCGGCACCGGCGAACACGTCGATGTTGCCGTACATAACGGCGTGCACGACAGCAACTCCTCGCTCTTCTACTATCGCTCCCTCGGCTTCGAGGATTTCACGCTGGTCTCCACCGGCACCTGGGTGATTATCTTCAATCAGGCCTGCCCGCTCGGAGCGCTGGATCAGCGCCGCGACATGCTTGCCAACGTCACGGTCGATCGTGCACCGGCGGCAACCATCCGCTTCATGGGCGGCCGGGAATATGATGTCGCGAGCGATGGCTGGACGAAACCGATTTCGGCTGCCGCAATCGAAGCCGTGATCTCCAAAGGCAGCTTCGCCCTGCCCTCCTTTGCCCCCGGTGGTCCCTTCCCGCATTCCGAAGGCCATTTTGCCGGCCCTGCCGTCTCGGGCGAAGAACGGGCTGCGGTTGCGCTGCTCTACGTGACGTTGATGACGGATCTGTCACTCGATTTGATCCACTCGGAAAACGCCATCGTCATCGATGGCGGCCTTGTCAAAGCGGAGCTCTATGCACCGATGCTGGCAGCGCTGCGCAACCAAACCGTTTTCACCAGCTCCAATCCGGAGGGCAGCGCCTTCGGGGCTGCCGCCCTCGTGTTGCGCCAGGCCGGCCTGCAACCGTTCCGCAACGAGACCGAAGAGGTTCGCCCGGCCCTCATCAACGGTCTCGACGCCTACAGGCGGGAATGGCGACGCCGTGTTGAGGGGATGCGCTCACAAGTGTCGGACGGGGCGGGGTCGAAGGAGATGATGCGATGAGCCTAGCTGCGGCAAGCGATCAGGTCGCCACCCCTGTTCTCGAAATGCAGAACATCAGCAAGACCTTCGGCAATGCGCAGGCGCTGACCAATGTGTGGTTGACCGTCTATCCGGGCGAGGTCCACGCGCTGATGGGCGAGAATGGCGCCGGCAAATCGACGCTGATGAAGGTTCTCTCCGGCGCCTATGTGGCCGATCCCGGCGGCAGCATCCTCGTCAGCGGCCGCCCTGTCATCGCCGGCGACCCGATCAAGGCAAGAGCCAATGGCATTGCCGTCATTTACCAGGAACTGTCGCTCGCACCCAACCTGACGGTCGCCCAGAACATGTTCCTGGGCGCCGAGCCATCGCATGTGGGTTTCGTCGATCGCGGCGATATCAGAAAGCGCGCCGAGCCGATCCTGAAACGTCTCGGCATCGCCTTTTCGCCGAACCAACTGGTTGCCAGCCTGTCTCTCGGCGAACGGCAGATGGTGGAAATCGCCCGGGCGCTGACGACGAATGCGCGCATCATCGTCATGGATGAGCCCACGACATCGCTGACAAGCCGCGAAACCGAAAAGCTCTTCGAGGTCATTGCCGGCCTGAAGGCCCATGGCATTGCGATCATCTATATCAGCCATCGCATGGAAGAGATCTACGCCCTGGCCGACCGGGTGAGCGTGTTGCGTGACAGCGCCTATGTCGGCACGCTGGAGCACGACGAGCTTTCGGCCGAACGGCTGGTGTCCATGATGGTCGGCCGCGACCTTTCCTCCTTCTACAAGAAGGAACACCGCGCCGGCGGCAGGGATCGCCAGGTGGTGCTCTCGGTCAACAACATCGGTGACGGACGCCGCGTGCATGACTGCTCCTTCGATGCCTGCGCCGGCGAAGTGCTTGGCATAGCGGGTCTTGTCGGCTCCGGACGCACGGAACTTGCGCGGCTCATCTATGGCGCGGACCACAAGAACTCTGGAAGCGTTTCACTTAATGGCCGCGACCTCTCCTTGAACGGGCCACGTGCCGCGCTTGATGCCGGGATTGCCTATCTCACCGAAGACCGCAAGGGTCTCGGCCTGTTTCTGGATATGTCGATCAACGAAAACATCAATATCGGCGTGATTTCCGAGGATTCGCGATCTGGCGGCTTTCTCGATTTCGCCAAGGCGAAGAAGCGCGCCGACAGCGCTGTCTCGTCGTTGTCGATCCGCACCAGGAGCACGGCGATCAATGTCGGTGCGCTCTCGGGCGGCAATCAGCAGAAAGTGCTTCTTGCCCGCCTGCTCGAAACCAAGCCGCGGGTCATCATCCTCGACGAGCCGACACGCGGCGTCGATGTCGGCGCCAAGTCGGAGATCTATCGGATCATAGACGAACTGGCCCAGAGCGGCATCGCGATCGTCGTCATCTCCAGCGATCTGCCCGAAATCATCGGCATCGCCGACCGGGTGCTGGTCATGCGCGAAGGCCGCATTGCCGGCGAGATCGCCGGCTCGGAAGAACGGCCGATCAGCCAGGAGGCCATCATGGCCCTGTCGACCGGCGCCGCCAAGCGAGACGCATAGAGCGCGACAAGAAAGAGAACGGGAAATAAGGGCAATGCAGAGCGAACAGACAGCAACCGACAAGATGAAGCTGCGGTCCACACTGACCGCCCTCGGCATGCTTCCGGTCCTCATTCTTCTGGCGATCGGCTTTCATCTTATCAGTGGCCGCTTTCTCAGCGTCAACAACCTGTCGATCGTCATGCAGCAGGCCTCCATCAATACGGTGCTGGCGGCCGGGATGACCTTCGTGATCCTGACTGGTGGCATCGACCTTTCCGTCGGCTCTATTCTTGCGGCATCGGCCATGATCGGCGTCATCGTCTCCCTCGTTCCGGATATCGGCATGCTCGGCATACCCGCGGCAATCGCCGTCGGTCTTGCCTGCGGCGTCATCAACGGCACAATTATCGCCTTCCTGAAGCTGCCCCCGTTTATCGTCACCCTCGGCTCGCTCACCGCCATGCGCGGGATCGCCCGCCTGCTCGGCAATGACACGACGGTCTTCAACCCCGACCTGCCGTTCGACTTCATCGGCAACGGCAACTTCCTCGGCGTGCCGTGGCTTGCGATCATTGCGCTGCTGACGATCCTGATTTCCTGGGTGATCCTGAAGCGCACGGTTCTTGGCACCTGGATCTATGCGGTCGGCGGCAATATGGAGGCAGCGCGCCTGACCGGCATCAAGGTGCCCTTAGTGTTGCTCTTCGTCTATTCGATGTCAGGCCTGCTTTCCGGCTTGGGCGGCGTGATGTCGGCAGCCCGCCTTTATGCGGCCAATGGCCTGCAGCTCGGCCAGGCATATGAGCTTGACGCGATCGCTGCCGTCATTCTCGGCGGCACCAGCTTCGTCGGCGGTGTCGGCTCGATCTGGGGCACATTGATCGGCGCGCTCATTATCGCCGTCCTTTCGAACGGTCTGATCCTCGTCGGGGTATCCGACATCTGGCAGTACATCATCAAGGGGCTTGTCATCATCGTGGCCGTGGCGCTCGACCGCTACCGGCTGAAAGGGCTTAGCCGCACCTGAGGATGTGCGGCTGGAGGAACCGGGATTACCGGACAACGGGGCGCAGGAAGCGCCATAAGGAGGAAAGAATGCGTATGATCACGAAACTGCTCGCCGCCACTGCGCTTGCGGCTGCCATAGCAATGCCGGCTGCCGCCAAAGATCTTCAGAAGATCGGCATTTCTGTCGGCCTACTCGGCAATCCGTTCTTCGTCGCCACCATCAAGGGTATCGAAGACAGCGCCAAGAAGATCAATCCGAACGTTCAAGTCACGTCCGTATCGGCCGACTATGATCTCAACAAGCAGGTCTCGCAGATCGACAGCTTCATCGCCGCCGGCGTCGATATCATCATGCTGAATGCCGTCGACGCCAAGGCGATCGCTCCCGCCGTCAAGAAAGCGCAGGCTGCAGGCGTCATCGTTGCTGCGTTTGACGTATCGGCTCCGGGCGCCGACGTCACCGTCATGACCAACAACATCAAGGCCGGCGAAGAGGCTTGCCAGTACATCGCCGACCAGCTGAAGGGCAAGGGCAACGTCGTCATCATCAACGGCCCGGCCTCCTCGTCGATCCTCGACCGCGTTCAGGGTTGCAAGAACGTCCTGGCGAAGAGCCCGGATATCAAGATCCTGTCCGACGACCAGAACGGCCAGGGGTCCCGCGACGGTGGCCTCGCCGTCATGCAGGGACTTCTGACGCGCTTCGACAAGATCGATGCCGTCTTCGCGATCAACGATCCGACGGGCATTGGCGCGGAACTGGCGGCCAAGCAGCTCAATCGCCATGAGTTCTTCATCACATCGGTCGATGGTGCTCCCGACATCGAAAAGTCGCTCGCAAGCGGAAAATCGATGATCAAGGCATCGGCTTCGCAGGATCCCTATACGATGGCCGGAGACTCCCTGAAGATGGCGGTCGATGTCCTCAACGGCAAGAAGCCCGCCCAGCCCACTGTCCTCCTCGATCCCAAGCTGATCACGGCTGACAATCTCAAGGACTACAAGGGCTGGACGGCAGCTCGCTAAAATCTCCTCCCGAGCGGCCCGTCCCTTTTTTCTGCGGGGGCGGGCCGCGATCTTTGCCACCAATCGGAAAGCGGCGTCCCATGTCCAAAATCGGTGTTCACTCCTTCGTCTGGAGTGCCGGCTCCTCCAAGGAAGACCTTGAAAAGGCTCTCGCAAGATCGCACGAGCTCGGCTTCCAGCTGATCGAATTCTCCTATCTGGATCCGAAGCTGGTAGATGTGAAATGGCTCGCGTCCCGCATCGAAGAACTCGGCCTCGATGTCGCAATCAGCATGGGATTGCCGGCAGAAGGCGATATTTCCAGCGAGGATCCGACGATCGTTGCCAAGGGCAAGGACATTCTTGACCGCGCTGTAGCGCTGGTGCGCGATCTCGGCGGCACAAAGCTTGCGGGAATCCTGAGCTCGGCGCACGGCAAGCAGGAGTTTGCGCCGACGAAAAGGGGGTGGGATACCAGTGTTTCGACCCTGTCCAAGGTCGCCGACCAGGCAAAGGCTTCCGGCGTCACCCTCAACCTCGAGATCGTCAACCGGTTCGAGAGCAATATGCTGAACACTGCCGCCCAGGGCATGGCCTATATTCGCGATACCGGCGCATCCAACGTTTTCCTGCATCTCGACACGTTCCATATGAACATCGAGGAGGCCGATGTCGGGCTCGCCATCCGCCATACTAGCGACAAGATCGGCTACGTCCATATCGGCGAAAGCCATCGTGGCTATCTCGGAACCGGCAATATCGATTTCGCCGCCATTTTCGATGCATTGGTCGCCATCGGCTGGAACGACTACGTGACCTTCGAATCCTTCTCGACCGCCATCGTCGACAAGGACCTATCGCTGAAGACTGCGATCTGGCGCAATCTCTGGGACGACAATGTTGCCCTTGCCAGACATGCACGGCAATTCATCGAGCTGGGACTGGAAACCGCCAGCCGCAAGGCGGATCTGGTGAAGCTGGCCCACCTTTCCCGCTGAGCCATTTCCGCAATAGTGGATCAAAGGTCACCCGACGGTCAGCAAACACCGGCGTAGAATTGCTCATCTCGCAGGGCAAAGCACATACAGATCTACTTTGTCGCTCCAGCCGTGAGGCCTGTGATGAGTTTGCGCTGGAATAGCATGTAAGCGAGAATGAGCGGGCCGATAACGATGACAGCGCCCGCTGTCAGCACGGGCGTATTGACCGTATAACGTCCCTGGAAAAACAGCATGCCGATCGGCAGGGTGCGATAGTTGTCGTCATTGACCAGAACAAGTGGAATAAGAAATTCGTTCCATGTCCAGATAAACAGGAACAATGCCAGCGTCGACATCGACGGCAGCATCAAAGGCACGATAACTTTCGACAGAATGTATCGTCTGGATCCCCCATCGAGGACGGCTGCCTCTATGATCTCCGATGGCAACTGCTGCATCGCACTTGCCATGAACATCGTCGCAAAAGGCAGCGACATGGCAATTTGCGGCAGGATCAACGCTGCATAAGTGTTGATGAGGCCGACATAGCGCATTTCATAGTAGAGCGGAATGATGAAGGCCTCGGTCGGCACCATCATGCCGATGGTCAAAAGAACGAAAATTGTGCGCCTGAAGGGGAAGCTCAGGAATGCGAAACTAAATCCCGTCAATGTCCCGAGTATGATGCTGACGATGACTACAGGGAAAACGATCAGAACAGAATTCAGGAAATAGACGTTGAAATGGCCTTCGATCCAAGCATTCGCATAATTCTCGAAATGCGGATAGGCGGGCAATACGAATGCGCCCTGGATAAGATCGGCACGGCTCTTCAGAGACGTCAGTATCAGAAGAGCGAAGGGAATAACCGTTAGGACCGCAAAGAGCCAAAGAATGATACGCGACGGCAATACGGCACCTGCCCCATGAAAATTTCGGCTCACGATGCACTCCCCTCATTCACTGGCCGCACCAGCCGATGAACGGCATAATTGATTGCAAAGACCAAAATCGCACCGATGATGGCGACGGCCGAGGCATAGCCATAACGGTTCAATTGGAAGCCCAGTTCATACATATAGATATTGGGAACGAGGGTCGCATTGGCCGGACCGCCTCTGGTCATCGTAAAGATCAGGTCAAAGCTCTTGATGGAAGCAATGATGGTGAGAAGCAACGCGATGCGTATTTCCGGCAGCAGAAGCGGCAGCGTTATGAAGAAGAAAATCCTGTTTCCTGAAGCACCGTCCACCCTCGCCGCTTCAAACAGCGAGGGGTCAATCCGCTGAATACCGGAAAGAAACAGCACCATGCAGAAACCGAAGAAATACCAGCTGGCGACGATGCCCACGGCTGGTAGGACAAAGGTGAAATCGCCAAGCCAGGGTAAAGCGATCGAACCCAAGCCAGCTAGCTTTAACGCCTGATTGATGGGGCCAAAAGCGGGATTGTAGAGCCAGTGCCAGATGATGCCAAGGACGGCGGTCGGCATGATGTAGGGCAAAAACAGCAATGTGCGCAGCGCGAACTGCTCTCGCTGCCTGAGCGACCAGACCAATGCGGCAAGCAACAGGCCGACGACGATCGGGATGACACAGTAGAACACCATAAAGAGCGCATTGTTTTTCAATGCGACATAGAAAGTCTCATCCGAGAGCAATTTCGCATAATTGCCGAAGCCAATCCAATTGGGCGAACCGATCCCATTCCATTCGGTGAAGCTGATACCGATTGCTGCGATAATGGGGCCGAGTACGAGAGCAAAATAGACCAGCAAACCAGGCAGAATATAAAGGAGATTTCTGCTGGCGTTGGCATCAAGTGGTGAACGTTTCATGCACCATCTCATGAATATGCCAGGGGTCGACTGGCGCCGCTCTGGCTGTGATTAGGATTGACGTAGCGAAGTTTCCCGCCGCTGCTTCTCACCAAATGGAGCAGCAGCGGGATTTGCTGTGTCTGGCAATCACTTGCTCTTCATATAGGCGGCATAATCGGCATCGAGCTTGCCGATCAGCTCTTCAGGCGTTTGTTTGTTCGCAAACAGCAGGGGCGTATTTTCATCAAACGTCTTGAGCATGGTGGGGCTCGCCCAATCGGGATAATGCCCCAGTGCGTTATCATCGTTCAACGATTTCCAGATCGCGATGCCCTCCTTCAGAAGCGGGGAAGCGTTAATCCCGGCATTTTCCGGAACTGGAGTTGCTGGCAGATAGCCGGCTCGGGCCCAGGTCACGGATGCGTCCTTGGAGACCATGTAATTGATGTATTCGCCCGCGAGATCCTTCATTTTGTCGCTCTTGGCCAGGCTGGTGATCGCCCAGGCAAGGTCGACGCCGCCAACCGAAAGCGGATGCTTGATACCGGCGGGCGCCGGGATCGGCATGAAATGGATATCCGGATTGTTCTGCATATCGCCGAAGTACCAGGTTCCAGAAATCAGAAAGGCCCCTTGGCCAGCAACAAAAAGCTGAACGGCATCATCACCCGAGATGCCCTGGTAACCATCGGAGAAATAGCCGTTTGTTGCCCATTTCTGAGCAAGTCTCACCGATTCCAGATTGCCGGGCGTATTCCAGGTTCCGCCGCGACCGTAGACCAGGTCATCAAGCGCCTTTCGATCGGATGCATCGATATGCGCCTGACTGATCCCGGCCAGCATATGGAGCGCCAGATGGCCCTTGGCCGTGCCGATCGTCAGCGGTGGGGTGCCTGCCGCCTTGACCTTATCGAGGGCTGCAAGGAAATCGTCGAAGTTCTTGATCGGCAGCTCGACTCCGGCGGCTTTCAAGACCTTTTCGTTGTAATAAAGACCGACGATTTCGGCGAGCGACGAGATACCGTAGGTCTCCCCGACACCGAACTCGCCCTTGCTCGACCAGCGGTCACGCGCAAGCAGGCTATCGGACTGGTTTTTATCCCATCCATATTTCTTGAGATAGGTATCGACAGGAACGAGAAGGTTTTCCTTCACCATCGCGCCCATGTCGCCGGCGCCCTGGTTAACTTTGGTCACTACTGGACCATCGCCGGATGAAACCGCAAGCTTTAGCGTAAGATTGAGATCCTGGAAGTCGCGCACGGTATGGTCGAGCTTAACCTCAGGATGCGCCTTCTGGAAATTGGCGTTGAGCTCGGTCATCACGGCAGCCCGCGACTCCGAGTCATGGTCGTCCCAGACGGTAAGCGTCTCGGCAAAGACGGCCGTCGACATGCCGAGCCCGACGAACGTGACGCCCGCCAAAATTCCTGTCTTCTTCAGAATGGATGCCATGTTGATGGAGATGAAATTGCTAAACATTGATTGGTTCCCTCTAGCTGCGTTTTGGCAGTTCCTATCGTTTCCAACCGGCCTGTCCTGCTGAGACGAGCCGAATGTCTTGCATCGTCAGGCCTTTACTGACCTGATGAATTTCCTTATCCTTTTCAAAAGATCAGCGGGCCTTCATCCCGCAGATGCAGTGCCTCAACCTTCCCAGTTTTACCGCTGCCTGATGTCAGCTCGCGCCGTGCAGCGGCCAGCAAATCGATGGTGCGATGCCTCCCAAGATCGACAATTATTTCATCCGTCCGGCGACCGAGAACGACGTTGACGCCCTCTTCCATATTTGTCTGGTGACGGCTGACGCGGGAGCCGATGCGAGTGCGCTTTACAGCAATCCGCGCCTTCCCGGTTACGTATGGGCGGTGCCCTATCTCAAATTCGTTCCTGAATTCGCGTTCGTTCTTGCCAGCCATGAGCGGGTCGTCGGTTATGTTGTCGGTACGCCGGATACCGCCAGCTTTGACAAAGCGCTCGGCAGAGATTGGTGGCCGGTTGTTCGCCGCGAGATCGCTGGTCTGGTACCCAGCACGGAAAAAGACGTCGATGTTCTGGAGCGAATAGCCAATCCTCACAGCGGCACGCCGGGCCTTGAAGAAACCTACCCCGCGCATCTCCACATCAATATTCTGCCCGAAGCGCAATCGGGCGGATGGGGACGCCTGATGATCAAGACCATGCTCAACAAGCTTTCGAGCCACGGCGTGCCTGCGGTCCATCTTGGCGTCAGTCCCGCAAACGAACGTGCCAAGGGATTTTACAGGCATCTCGGCTTCGAAGAACTCAGCCATGACGGGCACCTTGCCTTCGTTATGAAATTGGACAAGCCGGCAATCTGAACAGAGATCTTGCCGGCCTCCCTTCATTATCTATTCTCCGCATTGGCCGCTTCCAGGCCATATTTGAGGACGACAGCCGCCGGCATCGCGCTCCACCCCTGCAGCAGGGAACCGCGTCCATAGGGTGGCGAGAAATATTCAACAGCGCCGGCCCAACCATTTGCCAGGCAGGTTTCCCACCAGCGTATGAGGGCATAGCGTGCGCCACCGAGACCGCGGCGTATTCGCTCTTCCGCATAGATGCCGTCCCAATAGGGCCAATCGGATCCATTGTGATAGCGAAAGGGGAAAGCGGTTTTCGATCTCACGTCACTTGCCCGCTTGAACGGCGGATAGGCGCACAACATACCCCAATCGCCATAGGGCTGTCTGGTATTGTTTCGAGCTTCTAAGACCTCTTCCATGGCCTTGAGCAGGCCAGAGGCTCGTGTCTGCGAAATCACCCCATAACGGGAGAGCGTCAGACTATCGAGGACAAGATGATCCTCGATAAATCCATCAGGAGTGACGAAATCGGCGTAACCGTTTCTGCTCGGGACGAAAAGCCTGCCCTCGATTTCGGCACGAGCGGTGGCCGCTACCTCGCGTGCCTTCTGCGCCAATGCGGGGTCATGTCCGGCTCCCAGCTTGGCCACGCCATCCAATGCTCCGACGAAAAGGCCGAGATTGTAGGAGACGAGACCTTCCCGATAGACATTGTCCGCCCAATCCCTGTCGTTTCGCGGCTTCAGCGGCAATACGCTGCCGGGACCTGCAAGGGCCAGATATCGTTCAACGATGGCGGTCACAAGCGGCCAGTGCCGCACTGCCTCCGCCACATCCCCCGTCGTTGCCACATAGTCGGCAAGAAAGAGGATGAAGAAAAGTGGGCTGTCGAAATGATCGCTCCACCAATCATCGGGACGATTGTGATGCTCCGGAGCAGCCTTCCCGCGATATTTCTCGGGATTTCGTGTGGCATCGAGAACGAAGTTCTGCCAGGCGCGCGATTGCGCCGGTCCGGTCAAAATCACACCGCTCGGCGCCTCTCCGTCGGGCTGGACTCCCTTGGCCAAAAGTCGAATTTCATCGCGTACCGCTTCCGGGGCAAGCTTCAACAGCATTTGCATCGTCCAGTAGCCATCGCGATAATAGGTGCGAGCAGGCGCACTGTAGGCCTGGCCCGCAGCCAGACCGGCAAACCTGCCATTCTCATCCAGGCGGATGCTGGAAAGTGCGGCGTGTGCTCCCTGCATCACCATGCTGCGCATTACGGGATCGGCCTTTGGCGTGAGGTCGCAGCGGGCTATATAACTCGCGGCTTCTGCGACGATAGCGTCGTTTGCAAGACCGAATGCAGCTTCTGCTTCCTCTTTCGAGGCTCCGGCAGCGATACGGATATCGCCATCATCGATCTCGATGATCATCGCACCCCAACCGGTCATGACGATACGGCGATTATTGCGTTTGGTGAGTTTGGGCTTCGGACTATCCTTGTCAATCTCATGCCACCAAGCGCAGCGACGCGCCGGATAAACCCCCTCCAGGCGGGCATTGCGGATCAGAAGGATGGGGCTTGATTGGGCGACAAAGATGCCACCCGCTTCGGCAATAATCCTGTTTGGCCCATAAATGTAAGGTCCGGCAAGCCTGGAAAAACGTATGCGCCCCAGACGACCACTTCCCCAAAGAGCGAGATCAAGATAGCCGTCGGGATGCGCATCCGCCTGCAGCCGAGGCGCCATGATCGGCAGAATGACCGGGTGGCTGGTTGTGATTTCGCCGTGGGACGTGGGAGTCATCATGGCAAATCAAGCACCTTTCACCGCGCGGTGTCGGACATGGGATGATGTATGAAAATCAGGCGGCAATACCAAGCAATCTTGCCGAAATGGAGCGCTATAAAGTCCTCGGCATAGGCGAAACGAGCTCCCTCATCCGTTGGCCTCGCTTTCATGACCCCTCCGCAATTTGCTTAGTCACTGGCACTGGGGAAGTCTACAAATCACGCGCCGAATTTGTCAATGACATGGACAAATTAAATGATTTCGCCCAGCCTACCAACTGAGATCTACTTGCTTTTTGTTCATTTTCCCAGGAAATTGACATTGCCCGCAGCACGACATGATGAATTAGGAAAAGGTCCCGAACTAATTAGAGGTAGAATGCGAGACCCCCATCATGCCTAACGCGCCACAGACACCGATTGCGCGAAAAATCTCGACGAACTCTGTCATTCGGACCATCCTTGCCAAGGGCCCCATTTCCCGCGCGGATATTGCCAAGCAAACCGGATTATCCAAGCAAACCATTTCCGACGTCGTTCGCAGTTTGGAGAGCAACGGCTGGCTGAAGCCGACCGGATATACCGATGGGCGCTTGGGGCGAACGGCGATAACCTATGAGCTCGATGCGAGCGCGGGCTTTGCCGCCTCCATCGATCTTGGCGGGACTAAAATTGCCGCCATCATCTGCGATCTCGTCGGAAATGTCGTCGCCGAAACCACGGTGCCGACGAACGCGCTCGGCGGGCTCCATCTGGTCGATCAATTCCAGGCCATTATTGAGGATCTTGCCCACAGCGCCGGTATTGATCTTTCCAAATTGCGCCTCATCGTGCTGGCGACTCCGGGCATACTTGACCCGGCCACCGGACATATCAACGTTGCACCGAACATCCCGGGTGTGGAAACGATCGACTTGCGCCGGCTCCTGAGCGACAGGATGGCAACCCCGGTCATCATCGAAAATGACGTCAATCTTGCTGCGCAAGGAGAACGATGGCGAGGGCACGGCTCCACGTCGGATAATTTTGCCTTCGTGGCACTCGGAACCGGTATCGGCATGGGCATCATTGCAAATGGTCGCCTCATGCGCGGCGCGCGCGGCGGCGCCGGCGAGATAGCCTATCTGCCCCTCGGCGGGGAGCCATATGATCCAGACGGCTTTACACTTGGCACACTGGAAAGCGCCGTGGGCAGTGCGGCAATGGTGCGGCGCTATTGCGGATATGGTGGACAAGGCAAGGCAACGGTAGCGGATCTTTTTTCGGCGCTGGTGGCCGGCGAGCCCGCCGCTGTTGCAGTGATCGAAGAAACGTCGCGATTGATTGCGCTTGCTATTGCCGCAATCGGCGCAACGCTCGACCCCGAATTGGTGATCATGGGCGGCAGTATCGGCGCGCGGCCCGAACTTGTCGAAGCTATCAGCAGATATCTGCCGCGTTGCACGCCCTATCCGCCGCGCATCGAAATCAGTCAATTTGGCAATCGGGCGGCACTCATCGGTGGCATCAGCATTGCCGTGGAGCACATGCACCACGAGCTGTTCGGTGTCGATTTGCAAGATCCGTGAAATAGACATCTATCGCTCAGATGACGCGGAAAAGCTGTCGATAGCAACCGTGTCTACGGATCGCTGACAACCGCTCAAACCTCGCAGACGAGACACCTCCGGAGATGATCGCCGGTTTGCCGCTTTGCAATCTCGATTTCCCTATGCCGCCGGGCTATCTTCCAAAGCCAGAAAGCCTCCCGATTGCCGTCGCCACAACCTTGCATAAAGGCCATTTTTGGCGATCAGCTCCTCATGCCTCCCCTCCTCGACGATCCGGCCCTCGTCGAGCACGATGAGCCGGTCGAGTTCGGCGATCGTTGAAAGACGATGCGCGATGGCAAGCACTGTCTTGTCGCGCATCAGGCGATGAAGTTGGCCCTGGATCACCGCTTCCACCTCTGAATCGAGGGCTGAGGTGGCTTCGTCAAGCACGAGGATGGGAGCATCCTTGAGCAACACGCGAGCAATGGTGATGCGCTGGCGCTGGCCGCCGGAGAGCTTGACGCCGCGCTCGCCTACGCGCGAGTCATAGCCGGCGCGACCCTCTTGGTCGGAAAGTCCTATGATGAAATCATGGGCGGCCGCTTGCTGAGCCGCGGTCTCGATTTCTTCCCGTCCGACCCCCGTGCGGCCATAGGCGATGTTTTCATGGATTGAGCGATGAAGCAGCGAACTATCCTGCGTTACCACGCCGATATGCCGCCGCAGGCTGTCCTGGGTGACGCCTGCGATGTCCTGACCATCGATGAGGATTCGGCCTGACTGGATCGGATAGAGACGCAGCAACAGATTGACCAACGTCGATTTGCCGGCGCCGGACGGACCGACAATACCGATCTTTTCACCGGGACGAATGACGAGCGACAGATCGGCAAAGACGGGCCTGGCGCCGCCATAGCGGAAATGGACGTGATCGAAAACGATCTCGCCTCTGGGAACCGCCAATGTGCCGGCGTCGGGCGCATCAAGGAGATCATGCGGCTTTGCAATGGTCAGCATACTCTCCTGCACGGTACCGATATTGTCGAAAACATCGCGTATCAGGTACATCAGCCAGCCCGACATCTGGACAAGCCGCAACACCAAGGTGATGGCTGCCGCCCCAGCGCCGGCGGTCATGGCCCCGTGGCTCCACAAATAAAGTGTCAAACCGGCGGTGATGACGATCAGAACGCTATTGAGGATCTGAAGCACCAGGCTGGCACCGAGGATCAACCGCATCAGGTCGAGGAAACTATCGTTCCAGCGTTTCAGAGAGTCCCGAACGGCGGTACGCTCGAGATCGCCGCGGGCAAAGAGCTTCACGGTGAGAATATTCGTATAGGAATCGACGATACGGCCGGTGGTCGACGAGCGGCCAAGGGAATTGGCCTCCGAACGTTTCAGAGCCCGCGGCACGAAATATCTGAGAAGCACCGCATAGGCTACCAGCCAGATGATAACCGGCAGCATCAACCAGACATTGACGGAGCCGAAGAAGCCGATCGTGACCGAGGCGAAGATCAGAGCGTACCAGAGGTCGCCGATCACGGCGATGACAGCCGAACGGATGGATTGTCCCGCCTGGATGACGCGTGCCGAGAGCCTGCCGGCGAAATCATTCTGGAAATAGCTCAGCGAATGGCCGAGCGTATAGATGTGATTGCGCCAGCGGATCTGATTGGTAAGCGGCGGCACCACGATCTGGTTGGTAACCACCTGCGTCACGAAAAACAGGATCGGCCGCAGCACCAGAATGACGAAGGCAGCGCCCGCAAGCGGCCAGCCATAATCCTGAAACACGGTCTGTGGCGAGTGCTTGTTGAGCAGGTCGACAAACCAGCCGACCATCAAATAAATAGCCGCTTCTATACCGCTGAAGGCGAGCTCGATCAGCATGATGGCGACGAGCCATCCTTTGACCACCTTGAGATGATGCCACATGAAGCGCCATACGCCCGTCGGCGGCGTCTCGTCCTCGTTGAACGGGGCGAAAATATCGATGCGGCTTTCCAGGAAGTGAAACAGGCGAGCAAACATCAAAATAAGACCTTGGCTGAAGACATCATCGGCTGAAAGCCGGCGAATTTGGGGAGAAGGTCTGGCACGGGCCGGTTCATGGCACGCCAACCGACAGGAACATCCCGTTCGTTCTCCGCGCTGGGCGTCCGCATGTAGGCATCGATCATCTCATTCGGTGACGTTTTCTTAAAGTCGACGATAAGACGCCGCGTGCCTATAGCATTCGCAGGCACCGGGAAATTTCTGCCAACAGGCGCAAACCGCCGGTCAGAACTCTCTACGATATTTGATAATTCAGGCAAAACGACAACAGAGCGAAAGGCGATTAGGGCTATTTATACGCTGATTGCCGTACCGCGATTCGCGCTTCACTTGTGATAAAGACCTAGCCGGACGATCGGCCAGAAGCAAGTTACAAATCCCATAGCCGAGCAGTAACGGCCGAAGCCGCATCAAGCTCGCGCTTACATTGTACACGCAGGGACGCGCGTGCAGCCGACAGCGAATAGAACAGGCTTCTAAATGGCGCTAATTCAGCGCAAAGACGTCGGCAAACAACCGAACGGGTGCGGAGCAGGCATCAGCCAGCTTGCGACTTAGCATGCAGGCAGAACCGCTCCCATCACCCATTCGCTTCCGGCCTAGTCAGCCGCGGCGTTGACGACGCGGCAGAGATTGTCGCTCATGTTGGGGGCAACCTGCCCCTGCGGCACCATGAAAACCGCATCGACGCGACTGCCCTTGCCGGTTTTGCGGACGACGACGCGCAATGTCTGCGGGCGACCTGAGCCGGACGTCTCCTGCTGTGCCGTCAGCGTGCCGAGTTGCTTCTCGACATTCACATCCACAAAGCCTTCCGCAAGAACGGCTCTCGATACCTTGTCGAAGGCCGCGGCAGGGCTGACGGAGGGAAACTCCATCCAGGTCTTGTAGGTCACACCGGTGACGAGAGGAACGCCGCTGCTTTGATAATGCTGCGAACATACGCTGGCAGCTGCGGGTGTGAATGAAAGGGCGACGAAGGCAGAAGCACAGATGACCTTACGCAAGGTGAGTTTCCTCTTTTGACGAATATACTGATAGATACTTCGATGATGACTCAAGCCGCGGCAACGACTGAGTTTTGCGACTGCGCAGTGATCCGTCAGTCGATTCCGGATAGCGTTGGAAAGGCATGTCTTTCATCCAAATATGAAACCGGTCTTTCTCGGGAAAATTACGTGTCGAGGAATTGTAGATGAATTCGGATGATGTCTGCGCCATAAATGCAACCCTGGCCCTTCTGGCTGCAAGCATAGATAGACGAACCACAGCTTGTGGCAATAGGTTGGCTTGACGGAATAAGTGTTTATTTTGCGCGCCGTTCCTCCTGAGAAAACATCAATTCAATGTAGGGGGACGGCAACCGTCAAACATGTATGGCCTGGCCGAGGGCAGCGAAGCTTGCCTCCTGCAGGGCTTCGCCGAGGCTCGGATGGGCATGGATCGTGCCGGCAACATCCTCAAGCAGAGCCCCCATCTCGACGGCAAGCCCGAAGGAAGCCGCGAGCTCCGGGACGGAACTCCGGCTCCGGAATGGTCAGTGAGAGCTTGTTCCCGGTCATCGGTTCTCCTCAACGTCCGACAAAATTCCCGCGCCGTTTTTCCAGAAAGCTATCTTCCTGATAGAGAATTTCGGTCCCGATGAGGCCGGCATCCCGTATCCGCATCAATCGAAAATATGACGGGCAATGATCAGCCTCATAATCTCGTTGGTGCCTTCCAGGATCTGGTGCACACGCAGGTCGCGGACGATCTTCTCGATGCCGTAGTCTTCCAGGTAGCCGTAGCCCCCGTGCAATTGCAGCGCCGCATTGGCCACATCGAAGCTGGTATCCGTCACGAACCGTTTGGCCATGGCACAGAATTTGGATGCGTCGGGGGAATTGCCGTCGAGCTTCCAGGCCGCCTGATACAACAGCGTCCTTGCCGCCTGGAGCTCAGTTTCCATGTCCGCCACCTTGAACTGAAGCGCTTGAAAACTGCTCAATGCCGCACCGAACGCCCGGCGCTCGCGCATATGGGTGACCGCTTTATCGAGGGCGAACTGAGCTCCGCCGAGCGCGCAGGCGGCAATGTTCAACCGTCCCCCGTCCAGGGCTTTCATCGCATAGCGGAACCCGGCTCCGATCTCGCCCAGCCGATTTTCGAGCGGAACTTCGCAAGCATCGAAATGAACCTGCGCCGTCGGTTGGGCGCGCCAGCCCATCTTGCGCTCGAAGGCGCCGAAGCTCATGCCCTCGCTGCCGCTCGGCACGACGAGTGTTGAGATACCCTTGGCCCCCTCGCCGCCTGTCCTGCACATGACGATATAAAGATCGGAATAATTGCCGCCGGAGATGAAGGCCTTCGTGCCGTCAAGGACATAGTGATCGTCGATGAGGCGCGCGGTCGTGCGCAACGCTGCGGCATCGGAACCCGAACCGGGCTCCGTGAGGCAGTAGGATGCCACCTTGCGGAAAGCGCAGAGATCGGGAAGCCATGCCGATCTCATCGCGTCCGATCCGAACGTATCGATCATCCAGGCGCACATGTTGTGGATCGAAACGAATGCCGCCACTGACGGGCACGCATGCGACAGCGCTTCGAAGATCAGCACCGCATCCTGCCGGGACAGGCCTGAGCCGCCGAACTCCTCCGAAACGTAAATTCCGCCGAATCCCAAGGCGCCGATCTCTTCCAGCATATCCCTTGGAATGGTGCCCTCATGTTCCCAGGCCGCGGCGTACGGCGCGATGCGTTCTGCGGCGAAGGACGCCGCCAAGTCGAAGATAGCTTGTTGTTCGGCAGTTAGAGAGAAGTCCACGATACGCTCCGCAATTCAGCAGGAATGAAATCGTGCCGAGCATGCATCGCTTCTTCGGTTCCGACAACGGTGAGATCGACGATGTCGTTCAGACGAAGGCGTTCAACGAAAGTGTGTGCCGGCATGTTTCCGCAAACCTCGAACTGAAGCTCCATCGTATAGAGCGGGGCGGATTGCGTGACATTCAGGGCCAGCAACCGAAAACCCATCTTCCGCAAGAGATCGAGCGCACGCAGAAGCGGATGATAGGGGTCGAATGTCGAAAATTTTATCGTATGCATGATGCCTCCCAGCCATCCTGCCTGCGTGCAAGAACGCTATTACCGAACTGCCCAAATTGCTTATCGAATATGGCGGGAAACGCGCCATTGTTAAAAACAAGATTTTGCTCAATAATTATTTTGCGAAATATTCGTTTGAGGATCGCATGAGCAAGCCGTTGGACCGTATCGATCGCAAAATCATGCGTGCGCTCATCGAGGATGGTCGCCTCACCAATACCCAGCTTGCCGAAATCGTCGGCCTGTCGCCCGCGCCGTGCTGGCAGCGAGTTCGCCGTCTCGAAAGCGACGGATACATTGCCGGCTACACTGCTGTTCTGGACCAAAGCATGTTGGGGGTCAAAGAAACCGTCCTCTTGGAAGTGACACTCGATCGCCATGACGACGAAGCCGTGGCCAATTTCGGCAAAGCGATGGCTGCCCTTCCCGAAGTGATGGAGGTCTACCTGACCACGGGCGAATATGACTACTTCATCAAGGTCGCTGTGGAGGGCACCCAGGGCTATGCGGACTTTCTCGGAAAGAAGCTCCACAAGATCCCCGGTGTGCGCCATTCACGCTCGAGCTTCACGCTCGGCTGCCTGAAGCGCTCGCTTTCCGTCTCCCCGCTTTCGGATTGATCCTTGCGCGCGAGCGCAGTCGAAAGCCTGTCCGACGCTCGGAACTGAACAGCGTTTCAGAAAAACGAAATTGCTCAAGCAACATTCAAGGAAGATGGTTGTTGCCGGAGGCTCCGCCGGCAACCGGCTGAGAGCGGAGGATCTAGGACCAGACGAGGAACGATCTCGCGGTCGAGGGGTGGCATATGGTGAGCGGCAGCAAGAGCGCCGGCACGACGAACGGCAGTACGCTCAAGAGGCCTATCAAGCTGAGCCAGGAGGCCGTTGTCGTCGGCATTTCAGCCCTATTGTTTTTGATCTTCTCCATCAGCCTCAACAATTTTCTGTCGGAAGGCAACATCATTGCCCTCCTGAAAAATGTGTCCATCCTCGGCACTTTGGCGGTGGGCATGGGCTTCGTCGTCATTTCCTCCTACCTGCCGGAAATCATGGCCGTTTCCGATCGCATACTCGTGGTCAAGCGCGGCCGTGTTGCCGAAGAGATGATGGCATCGGATGCGTCCGAAGAGAAAATCATGTTTGCCGCCGTTCATTGATCCCCTCCCAAATTGACCTTCAGGCCGCTTGCACCGTCATTGCAAGCGGCTTTTTTTCTGCGGGCGGCCTTGTCATGATCAGATGGCAGAATATGCTCGGGCTCGGAGGGATCGATCGGCATCGATCGGCGCAAATGAGACCATAACAATCATGCCAAATATCAATCTGAAATTGCTGCAAACCTTTCTTCTTGCAGCGGAATCCGGAAGTTTTCGTAAGGCCGCGGAAGAAAGCAACCGGTCGCCCTCCGCAGTGAGCATGCAAATCAAGGACCTTGAGGAGCAGATCGGCATCAGCCTGTTCACGCGCACGCCGCAGCGGGTCAACCTCACCAACGAGGGCCAGGCGCTGTTCGAGGAGATCGGGCGGGCCATGGCCGATGTGCAGGCAAGCCTCGACAAGCTGACGGAACTGGCCGCCCGCCGCAAAGGAAAGATACAGATCGCTTGCGCTCCGACGCTTGCCACCAGCCGGCTCGGCGACATCTTGTCGACCTTCAAGCTGCGCTATCCGCGCAGCATAGTCGAGGTGCAGGAAACGCCGCCACAGGCAGCGCTCGTTATGCTGCAGCAGCAGGAGGTCGAGTTTTACGTCGGCCCGGAAGTGCCCAATCTCAACGACTTCCATTTCGAATCGATCATCGACGATCCGCTGGTCGCCTGCATTCCCGAAGAGCTATACACCGGTGAAAAGACAATCCGGCTGGACGCCATCGCCCAGTTCCCGTTGATCATGCTCAATCGCAAGACCGCGGTTCGCGGCCTCGTCGATCGGCTGACGCGCGAGGAAGGCATCGAACTCAATGTCCAATACGAGGTCGAGAGCGCCCAGACCGCGTTGGCGCTTGCCTCGTCCGGGCTTGGCGTATCGATCGTGCCGGGCATCGCACTCGGGCGGAATGTCGATAGCCGCGTCCGCGTCGTGCCGCTCGACAATCCCAATGCCCGCCGAGCTGTCGGCATCATTACGAGCCGTGGCTATGTGCAGCAGCGCTACGCCGAGCAACTTATCGCGCTCATCCGCACCGATTTGCGCGGTGAATGCTGAGCACTAGTTCGTCTGTATCCAAACGGCCTTGGTTTCGAGATATTCATGAAGGTGCTCAATGCCGCCTTCGCGACCGTAGCCGGACATCTTCATGCCGCCGAACGGCACGGCCGGGTCGAGCGCATGATACATGTTCACCCAGACCGATCCCGCCTTGATGCGGCGCACCAGCTTGTGCGCCATTCCGAGATTTTGGGTGAAGATACCAGCAGCAAGCCCATAGGGCGATGCATTGGCGCGTTCGACGGCTTCCTCGATCGTATCGAAGGGCATCGCCGAAATGACTGGCCCGAAGATCTCCTCGCGGGCGATCCTCATCTCGTCCTTGACGTTACCGAATACAGTCGGGGCGATGAAGTTTCCCTTGTCGTAGAGCGCGCCCGAGAGGCGCGTGCCACCCGCGACCAACGCGGCGCCTTCGCTCTGCCCGGATGCGATGAAGCTCTCGACGACCTGCGCCTGGCGAGCCGAAATCAGCGGTCCGATATCGGTATCGGCTTCGATCCCGTCGCCGATCCGCAGCGAACGGGCAAATTCGCCGACCTTGGCGACGAATTCTTCGTGGATCTCGCGCGCCACGAACAAGCGCGAGCCGGCGATGCAGATCTGCCCCGAATGCGCAAAGACTGCCATGGCGGCGAGGGGCACGGCCCGGTCTATGTCCGCATCACGGCAGACAATCACCGGCGACTTACCGCCGAGCTCGAGCGAAACCCGTTTCAGATTACCGACCGCGGCACGAGCGATCGATTGCCCGGTGGCGGTGGACCCGGTGAAGACGATCTTGTTGACGTCGGGATGTTCGGCCAGCCGGGCGCCGGCAACCGATCCCTTGCCGGTCACAATATTGACCACGCCGTCCGGCACGCCGGCCTCTTGCATGAGTTTGGCGATCAGCAACGGAGTGAGCGGCGCATCCTCCGAGGGTTTCAGCACCACCGTGCAGCCCGTCGCCAGCGCCGGAGCGATCTTCCAGATCGATGCGGCGGTGGGTGCATTCCAGGGGATGATCGCGCCAACGACCCCGATCGGCTCCCGACGGGTGAAGGTGACGATCTCGCCGGGTATCGAATTGTCGATCACCTCGCCATGAAGGGCTGTCGCCATGCCGGCATAAAACCGCAGCATGCCAATGACCCGCCGCTTGTTGGCGAGCGTGCGGGTGATCGGCATGCCCATGTTCAGCGTGTCGGAAACCGAAAGGCGCTCCCAGTTTTCCTCGAACAGATCGGCGATTTTCAGGAGCAGTGTCTGGCGCTCATAGGGCGAGAACTTCGACCACGGCCCTTCCAGAGCCTGACGCGCCGCGGCAACGGCGCGATCGACATCGGCGGGCGCGGCCAGCGGAACTGCCGCAAGGACCGCGCCGGTAGCCGGATTGTAGGTCTCGCTGACTTCGCCGGATTGGGCGGCAACCCATTGGCCGCCGATGAACATTGGCCGAAAGCCGCCGTCGTAGAGCTCGGCCGCCATTTGCTTGGCGTCGAAAGTCAATGTCATGGCGCGGCCTCCCAGCTTCATTCTGTCGTCGATATTCACTATCAGACGGCTACAATACAAATAAAGAAAGCTAAAAAGGCGTTCAGATAATCGGACTGTGAAATCGCTCCGAGTTATCCGATGCTGGAGCAAATGGAGGAGCTTGATATGCGTCTTGTGGGAAAAGTGGCGATCGTCACGGGTGGCGGGTCGGGTTTCGGCGAAGGGATCGTTCGGAAATTCGTCGAGGAAGGCGCGCGGGTCGTGCTCGTCGATCGTGACTTTGCGGCAGCAGAGCGGGTGGCGGCGCAGCACGAAGGGTCGGTCGCGCCGATTGCCGGCGATGTCGCCACGCTCGACAGCCTCGCCGCCGCAAGGGATCTTGCGCTGGAGCGGTTCGGCGGTCTGCACATCCTCGTCAACAATGCCGGTGTCGGACAGCCGCCGATGCCGATGGAGGATATGGATGAAGGCCTGTTCGAGCGCATCTTCAATGTCAACATCCGCTCGATCTACAATGGTGCGCGCGCGGTGCTGCCGCATTTCAAGGCCGAGCGGCACGGCGCCATTTTGAACATTGCCTCGACCGGTGGCGTCTCCCCTCGCCCCAATCTCACCTGGTACAATGCCTCGAAAGGATGGGGCATCGCCGCTACCCGCGCGATGGCCGTGGAGCTTGCTCCCTTCGGAATTCGCGTCAACGCCATCAATCCCGTCGCCGGCGATACGCCACTGCTCTCGACCTTCATCGGCTCCGACAGCGACGAAAGCCGGGCACGGATCGTCGCCACCATTCCGATCGGACGGCTTTCGACACCCGCGGACATGGGCAACGCCGCTGCTTTCCTCTGCTCGGACGAAGCGAGCATGATTACCGGCGTCGATCTCAATGTCGATGGCGGCAAGTGCATCTGAAGAGGCGGGCGATTCTATGCGAGCGGCTCGCCCGATTGCATTGAACCACTATCGGCGGTCGATGAAATCCATCTGGCGTTTTCGTGGTGCGAGAACGAACCGTGCTCGCATTCGGTGCTTATTCCGCCCTGCCAAGCCGCGTCAGGTACCGCCGCAGGTGGTCTTGCCCGCCGAAAAAGATGGCAAGCACTCGGAGAACTTGCCTCTCTTCGTCGAGGTCGCAATAAAAGATGGCTCGGTTCTTGGTAACCTGCTGCAAGCCTGGGGCCACGGAGGACAGAAGCGTTCCCTGGTATGGCGCTTGGGCAAGTGCTTCCATGTCGACTTCGATCGCGTGAAGGCGCCTTGCCGCACGATCGAAGGCGTCAGTCAGCGGATCGCCAAGTGCAACATTGGGATTCGATCAGATGGTCGAGGATCAAGCTAATGTCCCGGTCGCTGTCGGCGGAACGCCCGACCTTAAAGACCATGAGATGCCTTCTTGGAGGAGACCAGCTCCTGGGTCCGCCGGCGACTTTCCTCCAACGTCAGAAAATCACCTGCCTGACGCTCGGACATCAGAGCTTTCAAGGCCGCAAGCTCGGCTTCTTCGCGAACGAGTTCAAGTCCATGCTGCACGACGGCTCTCAGGCTTGAAAAGCGCCCCTCTTCGACCAGCTTTCTCGCAAAGGCATCCTGCTGGTCGGAAATTGAGACCGATGCTTTTACCGACACCTCATTTCACTCCTTATTGCTGGGCAATATACAACTCAGTAGCAGCGCAACCGTCAATCAAACCCGAGAGGACGAAAGTAAACCCATCACCATGGTGACTTGCTGGAAACAAAGCTCCTCCCGCCGAGCAAATTGAGTTTGTTCTTGCGCTGTCCCTTGGATGGTCTAAGTCATGTGGTCGTGGCGGCGAGCGGCGTCGGCCTAATCGAATTCGACTATCGAAGGTAATTCAATGAGCGGACAACTTTCTCTTCCTCGTGATCGGATTTCAGTCCTTCTGCTGGAAGGGATCAGTCAGAGCGCGGTGGACTATTTTGCCTCGTCGGGCTACGTCAATCTCACGCATTTGCCGAAGGCCCTCGACGACAAGGATCTCAAGAACCATATCGCCGAAGCACACATCATCGGCATTCGTTCACGTACACAGCTGACAGAAGAGATTTTCAGCTCCGCCAAGAAGCTCATGGCGGTCGGCTGCTTTTCCGTGGGGACGAATCAGGTCGATCTGGATGCGGCTCGTCGGCGCGGGATCCCGGTGTTCAACGCTCCTTATTCGAATACGCGCTCGGTCGCCGAACTCGTCATCGGTGAAATCATCATGCTGACCAGGCGGATCTTCCCGCGTTCGACTTCCGCTCATGCGGGCGGATGGGACAAATCCGCCGAAGGCAGTCGCGAGACGCGTGGGAAAACGCTTGGCATCGTCGGCTACGGCAATATCGGCTCACAGCTGAGCGTCCTTGCCGAAAGCATGGGTATGAACGTTCGCTACTTCGATCCGTCGGACAAGCTTCGTCACGGCAATTCGGAATCCATGGCTTCGCTCGGCGAGCTGCTCGAAATCTCGGATTTCGTAACGATGCATGTGCCCGAAACCAGCTCGACCCAAAACATGATCACTGAGGCCGAGCTGCGCAGGATGAAAAAGGGCGCCTTCTTCATCAACAACTCCCGCGGCACGGTGGTCGATCTTGAGGCTCTTGCAAAGGTCCTGAAAGAGGGGCATCTCGCAGGCGCAGCAGTCGACGTGTTCCCCAAGGAGCCGGCATCGAACAAGGAGCGCTTCGAAACACCGTTGCAAGGGCTGGATAATGTGATCCTGACGCCGCATATCGGCGGATCGACTGAAGAAGCCCAGGAGCGGATCGGAAGGGAAGTTTCCAGGAAGCTTGTGGAATATTCCGATATTGGCTCGACGCTGGGCGCGGTCAATTTCCCCCAGGTTCAATTGCCGCCACGTCCAAACGGCACGCGTTTCATCCATGTTCACGAAAATCGCCCGGGGATTCTGAACAGCCTGAATACGATCTTTTCATCGCGTGGGTTGAATATCGTCGGCGAGTTCCTGCAGACCCACGGCGACACGGGCTACGTGGTTATCGAAGTGGAAGGCGTCGGCCAAACGGCGAATGAAATACTCGACATACTCCGCCAGATCCCCGGAACGATAAGAGCGCGATTGGTTTACTGACGCCTTTTATTGACACCTATGGGCGATTTGCATTCTCCAGCTATCCCTCGCTTGATCGCCAGATGGCGCCGCTAACTGCCCCAGCCCACACGCTGTGCGAGCATAGGCAGGCGACGCCATGGGACTTGAACAGCTCGTCTTGACAAAGCTGCACTTTGAAATACTTCCCTTGCGTTCATCCGTACAAGCTATACAACGCAAGCGAGGAATTTTAATGAAAAGTGCAGCTTTGTTCGCCACCGCATTCATCGGTGCCCTCATCACAGGCGCTGCCTCACATGCAGGCGAACCTTCCGGTAAGCGATCTTTCGAGATGCTGGTCGCGCCGGAGCAGGTTTTCAATTTGAAAGCAAAGGTTTGGAAACCGGTCCCGAACGAAGATAGTTTTGCGCTGACGCATGATGGCGAATTCTATCTCACCGTCGCAAAACGCAAAGACGGCATGCTGATGTTGCTTGTACGCCAGCCCAGCACCGAAAAGCAGGGGCAGCCCTTCTACGCGGGATATTATCTTAAATGCGGTGTGATGGCTGATGTGCCGATCTTCCCGCAAAATGCGTCTGAGCTGAAGAGCGAGCTCGCCAATCCGCAAGCAGATAATGAGGAAGCTCGAATCGGATTTGGCCCAGGCAGCGGCATGCATGACCTTTACACTCTCGTCTGCCGGTCTTGAGAGCATTTGCAGGGCTGCCGCAACATCGGCAGTCCTGGCCTCTGCCATCTAGCGCAGCAGACCCTGCCCCCCATCCACCCAGATGGGCGACCCGGTTATATGACGGGCCTTATCGGACGCCAGGAAAGCGATCACCTCGGCCACATCTTCGCTTCGGCCCGGCCGACCACCGGTAATCGGCACCTGGCCCTCGGGCCAGATGACGGGGATCGATGTTTCGTCGCGTTTGCGCAGGCTGGTATTCGCATCGATATTGGTTTCGATTTCACCGGGACAGACCGCATTGATGCGTATGTGATGCCGGGCCAGTTCAAGAGCCAGCTGCTGCACCATGGCGACCTGCCCCGCTTTGGTGGCGGTATAGGCCGTCGCGCCTGGGGTCGTGAACGTCCTGGTTCCGTTGATGGAGGAGACGACGATGATCGAGCCGCCGCCCCAGCGTTTCAGCTCCGGCACCGTTGCTCGGATGGTCAGGAAAGTCCCGGTCAGATTGATCGAAATGGTGTCATTCCATTCCGAAAGACTCAGATCGTCGATCGGTGCCCATACTCCGTTGATGCCGGCATTGGCAACTACGACATCCAGCCGGCCGAAGCGCGCGACAAGCTCTTTCACGGCTGCCGATAGCTGATGTTCATCCGAAATGTCGGCGAGGAGGATGGCCGCCTCCCCGCCCCTGGAGGAAATCTCATCAAATGTAGAGGAAATCTCTTCCTGCGTGCGTCCCAGCACACCAATCGCAAAACCATCCTCCGCAAGCGCCAATGCGGTCGCTCTTCCAATCCCCGAGCCAGCTCCGGTGACGAGGGCAACGGCAGAACTCATTGACGAACCTCCTGCTGGCTTAGCATTGACGACGAGGAACGGGAGCACGGGAGGGTGAGCCTTTGCGCTCGTATCGGCTCTCGCCATTGAGCTATTCGAAACTCGTGGATATGGGAAATGTTCCGGAATAATGCATCCCCACGGCAGCAGCCGCGCCTGCAACTTCCGACACCCGCACTTTCCTTTAGGCATCTTGGGGGATGTCGGCTTCAGAACGTCTGACACTATGACGAAGCTCGACGAGTGTATCTGACATGCAAAGTGCATCTGGAATTTAGTTAGGCATTCCATCTCGCAATTTTCCAATCGAGAGCCGCTGGAAACAAAACAGAGGCACAACTACAGAGTAATTTAGAATTATATATTCTATATCTGTAGCAGTATTTTCGTTCAACTGGACCAATATCGAACAGGATTAACCGTTTTGTCAGCTTGGTTATAGATTTTGAAAGAACAGCGCCAAGATGCGACGAGCAGGATGCTCCCTCTCTGTAATGCCCCCATTATCCAGAGCAGGTCATTCGCTGGCACTTGCCCTTCTTCAATCGTCCTAGCGTTGCCGACCCTTTCGAGAGCGAAACAAGCCATGTCATTTCTCCAGAACGCCAAGATCAAGACGAAAGTCCTCACGATCTTAATCCCGATCTGCCTGATCGGGATCGCAGGTGTCCTCGTCGTCTCGAACCAGTTCAGGGACACGGTTGGCACCTACTCGAATTTTATCGCCAAGGACGAAACGGCAGCGGTGGAGATGTCCAGAGCCAGCCAGCGCGTGACCGCCATGAGTTACAACGCCTACCAGATTCTACAATATCAAGCGGGGGATCCGCAGATGGCGGCGTTCTCCAGGGACTATCAGGAGAACAAGCAAGTACTTCTGCAGCGTTTCGCAAACGCCAGGCAAATGGTTCCGACAGAAGCAGATACAATCGACAAGCTCGTCGCAAGGGCGAATGACATCATCGCTCTTACAGACCAAGCCGTGAAAGCCGGCCTGATAGACGATAACAACAGCGCCTCCACGCTCTTGAAGCAGGTGGATCCGATGATCAATGACGAGGTCGTTTCTATTCGTCAGTGGCTCGACGCGTTCAACAAATCCCTCAATAACAAGAGCAACATGTTGGCGGAACAAGCAAGCAGCACCATCGACGACGCGTTGATCGCGCTCGGCCTTCTCTTTGCTGCCGCCATTGCAATCGCCATCCTCGTTTCGGCACGCGGCATTGCCGCTCCCATCGAACGGCTGCGGGCGCGTATGGTATCGCTCGCGGACGGCAATACCGCCGAGCCTGTTTCAGGGATCGAGCGCAAGGACGAGGTCGGTCATATGGCGGCGGCCGTTGCCGTCTTTCGCGACAGTGCCATCGAGCGTCTGCGCCTGGAGCAGGAAGCCGCCGATGGCCGCAGCCTCTCCGAACGGGAAAGGCTGGAACGCGAAGCGCAGAAGGCCAAGGATGCCGCCGAGGCGCAGTTTGCAGTCGACAGTCTGGCACAGGGCCTGGGAGAGCTCTCGAACGGCAACCTGACCTATCGCCTGGAGAAGCCATTCGTCGCCCACCTCGATCGTCTAAGGATGGATTTCAACGCCTCGATGGAGAAGGTCGAGGAGACCCTTGTCGCGGTCGGCCAAGGTGGCCAGGCCATTGCCGCCGGCGCCAATCAGATCCGGTCGGCAGCCGACGACCTCTCCAAACGCACCGAGCAGCAGGCGGCCTCGATCGAGGAGACGGCGGCAGCACTCGAGGAGATCACCACGACCGTCAAGGATTCCACCCTGCGCGCCGAAGAGGCAAGTTCGCTGGTCGGGCGGGCTCGCGTCGGCGCCGAAAAATCCGGCGAAGTCATGCAGGAAGCGATCTCAGCAATGGAGGCGATCTCGAAATCCTCCGGCGAAATTTCCAACATCATTGGCGTCATCGACGATATTGCCTTCCAGACGAACCTGCTGGCGCTGAATGCCGGCGTCGAGGCGGCGCGAGCCGGTGACGCCGGCAAGGGTTTTGCCGTCGTCGCGCAGGAAGTCCGCGAACTCGCCCAGCGCTCCGCCACGGCGGCAAAGGAGATCAAGGCGCTCATTTCCACATCCGGCCAGCAGGTCGGCAGCGGCGTCGATCTCGTCACAAGAACTGGGCAGTCTCTGCAGCAGATCGTCAAGGAGGTGGAGGAAATCGACCGCAATGTACGGGCGATCGTCGAAGCCGCCCGCGAACAGGCGACCGGCCTGCAGGAGATCAATACGGCCGTCAACAGCATCGACCAGGGAACGCAGCAGAATGCGGCCATGGTCGAGGAATCGACGGCCGCCAGCTACAGCCTCGCCAAGGAGGTGACGGCGCTGAACGAGATTCTCGGTCAGTTCAATCTGCAGAAGGGGCGCTCGCATGCCAGACCGGCTGCAGCCACCGAACGCTCCAGCCCTGCCGCATCGCCGGCACGCTCGCTGCGAGCCAAGATTGCCGGCGCATTCGGAGGCTCCGGCGCTGCCACTGCGGCATCACCGTCCTGGGAAGAGTTTTGATCCCGCGGATTTCGGCCCATCCCTGAAGGATTGCCAGGTTTCAAAATTGAAGATCGCGGGAAGGATACTGGCTTCCTTCCCGCCGTCATCTCTAGCCGACGGTCACGCGACCTCTTCCGATAGCTTTTCAAAGATCGGCTTCAGCCGTCGATGGCGTCCGATCGGCGGATGCTCGATTTCGACCAGGCGTCCCGATTTTTTCTGCCGTTTTAGCCATTCACGCAGGGTTTCGGCGCTCGTGTGGTCAAGATAATGCAGGCGAGCGCCGGCAATCCTGATCTTGCGACCCTCTGGAAGAGTTTCCAGCGTGTTGAGCAGGGCGGGAACATCCTTGCATGTCGCCACACCGACAAGGTCGAGATGGATGGTTTCATCATCCTCCAATCTGTCGATGGCGAGCTTGCGGCGCAGATAGGGAAGGATTTCCAATATAGACAGCGCAAGGCCGAGCGCCACGCCGACGAGCAGGTCCTGAAGCACCACCATCGCCACCGTCGCGGTCCATATCCCGACGGGAACCCAGCCGTGATGATCGAAAAGGTGGCGGACATGATGGAGACTGATCAGCCGCCATCCCGTCACCAGCAGCACTGCGGCAAGCGCCGTCAGCGGCACCATTGCAAGGAGCTGCGGCAGAAATGCCACCAGCCCAAGGATCCAAACACCATGCAGCACGGCAGACGCCCGGCTACGCGCGCCTGCCTGAATATTGGCGGACGACCTGACGATGACACCCGTGATCGGCAGTGCACCAAGCAAACCACAAAGCCCATTGCCGATACCTTGCGCAAACAGCTCCTTGTTGAAGCGGGTTCGCACGCCATCATGCATGCGATCGACGGCGGCGGACGAGAGCAGCGTTTCCGCACTGGCGATCACGGCGATGACCAACGTCGCCAAGATGATACCGGGCTCGGCCATTCTGGCAAAACCCTCAAGCGTCGGCAGCGAAATGCTGTCGATGAGAGAAGACGGTACTTCCACCCTGGCGATCGGCAGCTTCATGCCGGCGGTCAATATCGTGCCGGCAGCAACCCCCACCAGAGCACCGGGCACCAGCATCAATGGCTTCGGCCTGAACTTCTCCCAGGCGACCATGGCCAGCAAAGAAATCAACCCGACGAGGAGAGCAACCGATTCCTGGGTCAGTCCGGCGCCCCATACGCGGCCAAGGGTCTGCTCCATGGCTGTGACGTTTTCGATGCCGCCGGCAGCAGGTCTTGCCCCCATCAGCACATGGATCTGTCCAAGGATGATGAGGATGCCGATCCCGGCGAGCATGCCGTGGACCACCGCAGGCGAAATTGCCCGAAACCACGATCCGATCTTCAGGAATCCGGCAATAACCTGCAGCAATCCCGCCACGATGAGAATTGGCCCGAGCATGGCAACGCCATATTGCTCGACGAAGCCGAAGACGATCACGGCCAGTCCTGCCGCCGGCCCTGACACCTGAAGTGGAGATCCCGCCAAAATGCCGACAACGATGCCGCCGACAATGCCTGAAATGAGGCCCATGGCCACCGGAACGCCTGAAGCCACGGCAATCCCGAGGCAAAGCGGTATGGCGACGAGAAACACGACGACCGACGATGGGAAGTCTCGCGAAAGAACAGAGCTTGACATCATCGGCCTACTCCGCAGCTTGCGGCATCACATGCGGACGACCACGACCGGTGACGGCGACGGGCAAGGGCCTGTCCTCATTGATATCCGTGAACCGAGCGGCGGCACCGTCATAAACGAGCACCTCCCCGGTCTCGATGTCGAAAAACCAGCCATGCAGGGTAATGTCGTTGGTCGCCAGCTTGGCCGCGACCGAAGGATGCGTGCGCAGATGGTCAAGCTGAACAACGACGTTTTCCATGGCAATGGCGCGGACCCTTTGGCGCTCGGGCAGATCGCCAGGATAGGCTTCGCAAACGATCGAATGGGCAGCATGGCTGTGTTTCAGCCACGCAGCGACATTCGGCATCGGCTTCAGGAGATCGGGATAGCAAAGCCCTTTCATAGCGCCGCAATCGGAGTGCCCGCAGACGATGATATCGCGAACGCCCAGCGCGACGACGGCATATTCTATCGCCGATGATACGCCGCCATTGGCGGTGGAAAACGGAGGAACGATATTTCCGGCATTGCGGCAAACGAAAAGTTCGCCGGGGCCGGATTGCGTGATCGTTTCAGGCATCACCCGGCTGTCGGCGCAGGAAATCATCAGCGCTTGTGGTTGCTGTCCCTCCTCCGCCAGCCTGCGATAAAGTGCCTGATGGTCGGGAAATACGGCTCCGCGAAAGCTGGAGATACCCTTGAGCAAATCACCCATTGTCGAGTCCTTGTGATGGGCCGGACGGCAGGCAGGGGGCGTACCCATGCCCGGCGGGTTGGAATGCGCGATCATTTCGCAAGTGCGAGATAGGAACGGGTGACTGGAAGAAAATAGCGGAAATGAATTTAGGTGAATCTAATTTATAAAATTCTTGTGAGTGAACTGTGAGATGGTTTGAATCGACCTGGGATTCATATTGTGCGCCCGCACCCGAACGAAGCGATTTCGTTCCAACAGCGTCAATCGGCGCGGCAGTCACGCTCTTTACCGATGCGGAATGCTTCGGTTGCCGCATCGCTTCTGCCCTATTCCAAGTTTGCCCATCGGTCAGCGCACGCAAAAAGGCAGCGGCACGGCCGCAAATTGATGCTTTCCACCGTTACCATCCTTGCCGTATCCGTTGAGCAACAGGCGCTGACGAGAGGACATGGCAATGACGAAGCCCTTCTATTGGAACGAACTCAATACCCATGATTTCGCCGAGCTTTCGCCAGACACCACGATCGCGATCCTGCCGATCGCCTCGACGGAACAGCACGGTCCGCATCTGCCGATCGCGACGGATGTCGCGATCGCTGAAGGCATGCTGGCGGAATTGAAGGTGCAGCGTCCGGACGATCTCGATTTTCTCGTGCTGCCGCTGCAGGAGATCGGCAAGGCCAACGAACATGTCTACGGTCCCGGCACGCTGTCGCTCCCCGCAGAGCTGCTGATCCCGGTCTGGACCGCCATCGGCGCGAAAGTGGCCGAGGCTGGCATCCGCAAGATGGTGATCGTCAATTCCCACGGCGGAAACGTGGATATTATGAGCATCGTCGCGCGCGAACTGCGCGTGCGCTACCAGATGGCCGTCGTCGCCACGCAATGGACACGCTTCGGCACGCCTGACGGCATGATCGACGAACATGAGCAACGCTTCGGCATTCACGGCGGCGATGTCGAAACGTCGCTTATGCTGCACTTCCGGCCCGAACTCGTGCGCATGGACAAGGCTGAGAATTTCGCCTCCAAGGCCGAATGGATGAAAGAGCATTCCAAATATCTGCAGCCTTTGCCGCCACATTCGCTCGCCTGGATCGCCCACGATCTCAATCCGAACGGCGTCGTCGGCAATGCCGCCAACGGCACGGCGGAAAAGGGCGCGCTCATCTGCCGCCACGAGATCGCTGGCTTCATCGAGATGCTGCGTGATCTCCGCGATTACCCGCTTGCCAACCTCTATTCGAAATAGGCGTCCGTGCGGCGGCGTTCGGAGGGCGGCATGATATGCCCCTTCGCCTGCAATTCCTCGACCATCCCTGCAAGCTCGGCAAGCAGGTATTCGACGAAGAGGCTGGTGGCGGCGTCGAGCGGCGCTCGTGCACGGGCAACGAGCTTCATCGGTTGATGCCGCGAATGAGGCTCGGCGATCGGCCGGAAGACCAGCTCTCCCCGGCGACATTCGGTCAGCACATCAAGGGGGTTGAGCAGTGTCAGCCCTGCCCCGCATTTTACCAGCTGCTTCAGCATTTCCGACGCATTGCTCTCCAGCACAGGTTCGACCTGTACGGAAAGACGCGAAAGCATCAGATTGATGACCTCTCGCAGGCTCGTCCCGGGCTGCGCAAGCAATAGCCGCTCCTCCACGACATCGGCGAGATTGATGGGTCCGGGCCCGATCAGCGGATGACCGGGCGGCAGGACGACGCCGATCGGTATATCGAAATTGGCAAGGGAGCGAATGCCAGGCGTTGCCGGAATGTTGAAGCCAAGCCCGAGATCCACTTCTCCGGAGACGACCGGCGCCATCGTCGTCGATCCGGCATCGTTGCGCAGCTGGACGAAGACCCTTGGATGCTCGGAAAGAAAACGCGCGATGATCTCGGGTAGCGGACCTGAGGCCAGGCCGACAGTGGCGACGATACGAACCTTGCCCGCCTGCTGCATCTTGAGACTGCGAATGCGGCCCTCAAGCCGCTCGTAATTCTTCAGAACCTCGCGGATATGCTCGATACAGAGCTCGCCGGCCGCCGTCAGTCTGAGCCCGCGAGGCAGCCGTTCGAAAAGCGGCGCCCCCATTTCCTCTTCCAGCGCCAGGATCTGCCGGTTGATGGCCGACGAGGCCACATTGAGCCGTGCTGCCGCCTTACGGATCGAGCCGCAGCGGGCGATTTCATTGATATAGAGAAGCCGTCGCGAGTGCAGCATATCTGTCCCCATTGCTTAATTTTTGCCCAGACCGCACAATTTAGGCACAGACCCGGGAACAGATGCCGAAAAGGCATCAATGCGCACGAATTTTGATGCTTTTCAAAGAGCGAAGCAACCGCTCAAATGCAGGAAATGGGCGCCAACCACGACGTCCCATGGCAGATAAGGGGAACAGTCAGCCATGTATAAAGCCTTGAAGACAAAAACATTCTTTGCCGCCATGGGGCTTGCCGCCGCGATTATGGCTGCCGAGCCTGCAAATGCGCTCGATAAAGTCAGCTACGGCACGAACTGGCTTGCGCAAGCCGAGCACGGCGGTTTCTACCAGGCGGTTGCCGACGGCACCTACAAGAAATATGGTCTTGATGTCACGATCGTCCAGGGCGGTCCCAATGCGGCCAATTCGGCCCTACTGATCTCCGGCAAGCTGGATTTCTACATGGGCGGCCCGCAGCAGGAGATTGATGCGGTCAAGCAGGGCATTCCGATCGTTGACGTCGCGGCGATCTTCCAGAAAGATCCGCAGGTGCTGATCGCCCATCCGGATGCCGGCGTGGAAAAATTCGAGGATCTGGCCAAGTTGCCGACGTTGTTCCTAAGCAAGGACGGCTACATCACCTATTTCGAGTGGATGAAGGCGAACTTCCCGGGCTTCAAGGACGAACAGTTCAAGCCCTACAATTTCAGCCCCGCTCCCTTCCTCGCCGACAAGCAGTCCGCGCAGCAGGGTTATGTCACCTCCGAGCCCTATGAGATCGAGAAGCAGGCCGGATGGAAGCCGAAGGTCTTCCTGATCGCGGATGCCGGCTACTCGCCCTATTCGACGATGATCACCGCGCAGAAGGCGCTGGTCGACAAGAACCCGGATCTCGTGCAACGTTTCGTCAATGCCTCGATCGAGGGCTGGTACAATTATCTCTACGGCGACAACAAGGCGGCCAACGAGCTGATTAAGAAAGACAATCCCGATATGACGGATGGCCAGATCGCCTATTCTATCGCCAAGATGAAGGAATATGGCATCGTCGAATCCGGCGAGGCCCTCGACAAGGGCATCGGCTGCCTCACCGAGGCCCACTACAAGAAGTTCTTCGACGAGATGGTCCAGATCAAGCTCTTCGATGCCGACATCGACTACAAGAAGGCCTTCGATACGCAGTTCGTCTGCAAGGGCATCGGGATGTCGCTGAAGAAGTAACATTGGCGCAAGGCAGCCACTCACCCCAGCCCTCTCCCCGCTTGCGGGGACAGGGCGCGACGGAGCAAGAAGCGCCACCCGCTGAACCGCGAAAGCAGCAACTGCCGTCACAGGCTGTTGCGATTGTAATGAGTGCCACGAAAACGATCGTCCCCTCTCCCCGCAAGCGGGGAGAGGGCTAGGGTGATGGGCACTTCTTGCTCGAAACCCAATTGCTGACTTCGACAGAGAACCGGATATGAACCTATCCAAAGCAACCACTGCCCCCCCCGCGGAAATGCGCAAGCGGCCACTCGTCGTCATGGAACAGGTCTCCAAGGTCTTCTCCAACGGCACGCTGGCGCTGTCGGGCATGTCGCTCAATGTGGAGAGCGGCGAGTTCATCAGCCTGCTCGGCCCTTCCGGTTGCGGCAAGTCGACGGCCTTGCGCATCATCGCAGGCCTTGGTGGTGCCTCCAGTGGCAGGATCGATTGGCCGAGTTCGCGCATCAACGCCAAGGGCCTGCCGGAGGGCGATATCAGCTTTGTCTTCCAGGAGCCGACGCTGCTTCCCTGGAAGACGGTGCTCGGCAACGTCCATCTGCCCTTGAAGCTCAGGGGTATTTCGAAAGCGGCCGCTCACGACCAGATCATGGAAACGCTGGCAACGGTCGGCCTCCAGGATTTTGCGCAAGCCTATCCGCGCGAATTGTCCGGCGGCATGAAGATGCGCGTTTCGATCGCCCGCGCCTTGGTGACGAAGCCGAAGCTGCTGTTGATGGACGAGCCCTTCGCGGCACTCGACGAAATTACCCGACAGAAACTGAACGACGACGTTCTCAACCTTTGGCAGAAGACCGGCATTACAGTCATCTTCGTCACGCATTCGGTCTATGAGTCCGCCTATCTCTCCAATCGTATCGTCGTCATGAAGGCACGACCGGGCCGCGTTCATAGCGATTTTCCGCTGAAAACCAGCGGCGAGCGCGATCCGCTTTATCGTTCGTCGGAAGAATATCGGCAGGTGTGCGAAAAAGTGTCCCGTTCCCTGATCGAGGCCATCGGCTGGCCGGAGGCCCATTGATGAGCGACAGCACCAGCCTGCCCGCCACTCTTTCCGTTGAATCGGCCGATGCGCCGGCGGCAGATGCAGCCAGGAAGCGCAGTATCGAACGCGCACTCGGCATCTTCGTGCCGATCCTGACCGTGCTTGCGCTTCTTATCCTCTGGCAGCTTCTGGTCGTCGGCACCGGCATTCCGCAATATATTCTGCCAAGCCCCATCGCCGTCGCCAAGGCGCTCGTTTCCGACTGGGGCATCCTGTGGCCGGCTCTGTGGGTGACGACCGAGATCACCTTCGTATCACTGATCCTAGCGCTGATCGGCGGCGTCGGCTTCGCGATCTTCCTCGTGCAGTCCCGCTGGATCGAACTCGCCTTCTATCCGCTGGCCGTCATCCTTCAGGTAACGCCGATCGTCGCGATTGCGCCGCTGATCCTGATCTATGCGCCGACACGCGAAGCAGCGCTCTTAATTTGCGGCTTCCTCGTCGCCTTCTTTCCGATCCTCTCCAACATGGTGCAGGGATTGAAGAGCGTCGACCATAACCTGCTCAACCTCTTCGATCTCAATGGCGCCTCGCGCTGGCAGGCCTTGCTTCATTTGAAGCTGCCCGCCGCCCAGCCCTATTTCATGACGGGCTTGAGGATCGGCGGCGGCCTGTCGCTGATCGCATCGGTCGTTGCCGAATTCGCTGCTGGTTCGGGCGGCCCGAACTCCGGTCTCGCCTTTCGACTGCTGGAGGCGCAATACCGCCAGAACATGCCGCGTCTCTTTGCAGCACTCCTGCTGCTATCGGCGCTTGGCGTTGCAATCTTCGCCTTTACCTCTTTCATCTCATGGCTGAGCCTGCATCGCTGGCATGAAAGCAGCCTCAAGCGGGAGAACTGATGTCACACGCCTTCATGTCGCCGCCGAACGCCGCCCGCTTCGTGCTGAGCAATGCCACCGTCCCAGCCGTGACGCTTTCCGGCTCCAAGACGCCTGGCAACGAGGGTCTCGTCAAGGCCGATATCGTCGTCACTGACGGTCTCGTCAACGGTATTCTGGCGCCTGGCACCGCGCCAGTCGAATATGCCAAAGTCGACATGAAGGAAGGTATGGTCTGGCCGACTTTCGCCGACATGCACACCCATCTCGATAAGGGCCATATATGGGAGCGGCGCTCTAACCCGGACGGCAGTTTCATGGGTGCGCTCGATGCCGTGCGTGCCGACCGCGAGGCCAACTGGTCGGCCGAGGACGTGCGCAAGCGCATGGAATTCTCGCTGCGCTCGGCTTACGCGCATGGTACCGGCCTGATCCGCACCCATCTGGATTCGCTGGCTCCGCAGCACCGCATTTCCTTCGAAGTTTTCACCTCGGTCCGCGAGTCCTGGAAGAGCAAGATCGCGCTACAGGCTGTCGCTCTCTTTCCGCTCGACACCATGGTCGATGATGCCTTTTTCGCCGACCTGCTTCGCGTCGTGCGCGAGGCAGGCGGGTTGATGGGCGGTGTCACCCAGATGAACCCCGATCTGGATGCTCAACTTGATAAGCTCTTCCGTGCCGCCGCCGACAACGGCCTCGATATCGACCTGCATGTCGACGAGACCGAGGATAAGCAGGTGCTGACACTGAAGGCGATTGCTGAAGCCGTGTTGCGAAATGGCTACCAGGGCAAGGTCACCGCCGGCCATTGCTGCTCTCTTGCCCGGCAGGATGAAGATGTCGCGCGCGCCACCATCGATCTCGTTGCCAAGACCGGGATCTCCATCGTTTCGCTGCCGATGTGCAACATGTACCTGCAGGACCGCCATGCCGGGCGTACACCACGCTGGCGCGGCGTCACGCTTCTGCACGAGCTTGCCGCCGCCGGTGTTCCGACAGCCGTGGCCTCCGACAATACGCGCGACCCCTTCTACGCCTATGGCGATCTCGATCCGGTCGAAGTGTTCCGAGAAGCGGTGCGCATCCTGCATCTCGACCATCCGCTGGATACGGCTGCAAGGGTCATCACCACCTCGCCCGCAGAGATACTTGGCCGCCCGGATATCGGGCGGATCGCCGTCGGCAGCCCGGCCGACCTCGTGCTTTTCAGCGCGCGGCGCTGGAGCGAATTCCTCTCTCGTCCGCAGTCCGATCGCGTCGTCCTTCGCAAGGGCAAGGTGATCGATCGCAGCCTGCCGGATTATCGTGAACTCGACAGCGTCATTGGAGCCTGACATGCCGGATTATCAGCGCATCAAGAAAGAACTCGAAGGCATCGCCGTCGAAGACAATCCGGCGCTCGTGCGCCAGAAAAGCCGTGACTTCTACTGGTATTCGCCGATCTTGAAGGCCCAGCTCGACAATGTCACGGCCGATCTCGTCGTCACGCCGAAGACCGAAGAGGAGGTGATCCGCACGTTGAAGGTCGCCTATGCGCATGACGTCCCCGTCACGCCGCGCGGCGCCGGCACCGGTAATTACGGCCAGGCCATGCCGCTTTCCGGCGGCATCGTGCTCAACCTTGCCGCCATGAACAGGATCAAGGAGATCCATCCCGGCCGCGTTATCTGCGAGCCCGGCATCGTCATTGCCGAGCTCGACCGGCAGACCAAGGCCCATTCGGGCCAGGAACTGCGCTTCCATCCCTCGACCGCGCAGACCGCAACGATCGGCGGCTTCATCGCCGGCGGCTCGGGCGGTGTCGGCTCGATCACCTGGGGCGGCCTGCGCGATCTCGGCAACATCCTGCGGCTACGCGTCGTGACGATGGAAGCCGAACCCCGCACGCTCGATCTCACTGGCTGGGATCTGACCAAGGTCAGCCATGCCTACGGCACCAATGGCATCATCACCGAAATCGAAATGCCGCTGGCGCCGGCCTATGATTGGATCGACGTGCTGGTCGGCTATGACGACTTCATGGACGCCGTGCGCTTTTCCGACGCGCTTGCCAAATGCAACGGCATTCTGGTCAAGGAGATCGCCCCGATCGCCGCTCCCATCCCGCAGGACTATTTTACCCGCCACAAGCCCTATATCCGTCAGGGGCAATCGATCGTGGCGCTGATGATTGCGCCGCATTCGATGGAGCCATTCGTCGCCCTCACCATACAGCAGAAGGGTGAAATCACCTTCCGCTCCGACAAGGTCGAGAGCATGAAAGGCATTCCGCATGCCTATGAGCTTGCCTGGAACCACACCACATTGCGCGCCCTGAAGGTCGATCCGTCGATCACCTATCTGCAGGTGCAGTATCCGGGGCCGGATCATGTCGCCAAGGTCCGGAAGATGGTGGAAATCTTCGGCGACGAGGTGCCCGGCCATCTCGAATTCATCAGGTTCGACGGTCAGATCCAATGCTCGGGCCTACCGCTGGTTCGCTATACCTCCGAGGCTCGGCTCGAGGAGATCATTAGGATTCACCAGGATCATGGCTGCCCGATCTTCAATCCGCATCGCTATACGCTGGAGGAAGGCGGCATGAAGCAGACGGATGCGGTCCAGCTTGCCTTCAAGAAGGAGACCGACCCGAAGGGCCTGCTCAATCCCGGCAAGATGATCGCCTGGGACGACCCGAATTTCGACTTCAAATCCGGCAAGAACTATCTCTTCCCCGGCCTCGCGGCGCTGATGGAGGCTTCATGAAGGTTCTGGTCCTTCATTCCCATCCAGTTGAGGAAAGCTACGGTGCAGCGCTGCACCGGAAAACCATTGAAAGCCTGAAGAGCGCCGGCCACGAGGTGGACGATTGCAATCTTTACGCGGAAGGTTTCGATCCCGTGCTGTCGCGTCGCGACCGCATGATCTACCACGATTATCCGGACAATACCGAGGCGGTCAAATCCTATGTCGAACGGCTCGAACGCACCGAAGCCCTGGTGATCGTTACCCCGGTCTGGAATTTCGGCTTTCCGGCCATTCTCAAGGGCTATTTCGACAGGGTCTGGCTTCCGGGCGTCTCCTTCGAACTCGTCGACGGCAAGGTGCGCTCAAAGCTGCAGCATATCCGTAAGCTCGGCGCGATCTTGACCTATGGCGCCGATCCGTTTCGCGCCTTCGTCGCCGGCAATCCGCCGAAGAAGATCGTCAAGCGCGTGCTGCGTGCCCAGATCAAACCCTTCGCCCCGGTCGTCTTCCTTGCTCACTACGACATGAACCGCTCGACCGACATGTCCCGTAACCGATTTCTGACGAAGGTCGGTCAAGAGATGGAACGGTTCTAGAGCATTTCCGGTTTTCGTCGGACCGCGAACGTGCAAGCACTTCTGTCGGAAGTAGCGGTCAGGTTCGTGGACACCTAGGACCAGGAAATACGGCGTTCGATATCAGATTCCAAGCCATCGGCATTCGTATTCAATCCCGGACGGAAGGCAGATAGCGATTTCAATCGCCGCCGCTGACTGAGCGGCAACCTGCCGCGAAACTTCACAAACGGCCAGATGCCGCGACGAATTGGGTCGATCGAAGACCTGCGTCGGCCAAGCGAAGGGAACATTTCCCCATTGCTGCTGTTAGATCATTCCAGATGATAGGTGGCTGTAAGGAGGTCAACATGGCACCGCCACGTAAACCAAACCCGTTGTCTCGCGAAGAAGACTATCGCGATTACGAGGATCGGGAAATTCGAGATGGCTGGCCCTATTCGGATGTCGATGGCAATCCGTTGGAAAGCCATCCCGACAATACTCCCTACGGCGACACACCGGCCAATTTCGACGAGGATCCAAGTACAGGATTCACCGTAGATACCGCCGACGAGTCAGGTCGCGAAGATAGGGTGGATACGACCGCTCCCTTGCCAGCCAGCAGAATTGACGATGACGAGTTGGAGGCGCAGATCACCGAGCGGCTCGAAGAAAGCGGCAAAGTCGTAAGCGACAACATCGAAGTGCATTGCGTCGACGGGATTATCACGCTGGAGGGGCGCGTCGAGACGATTTCGTTGGCGCGCAATCTCGAGGAGATCGTTCTGACGGTTCCAGGTGTCGTGGGGGTGCATAACAACCTCGAAACGCTCGGCGTCGATTCTCATATGCCCGATGAGGAATAGCGAGTTGGAGCCGGACGGCAACGATGGCGGGGCGGCCAACGTCCGCTCGTCAGATGTCATGCCAGATTCATCGTGGCCAGCGCCACGATGACGTAACGCCCGAGCTTGGCAATCGTCACCAGCAGCAGGAAGGTTGGCAACGGCTCGCGCAGAACGCCGGCGACCACCGTTATCGGGTCTCCGACGATGGGCACCCAGCTCGCAAGCAGAGACCATTTTCCATATTTTCGATACCATGCCTGCGCACGATCGAGGGTATCCTGACCAACTGGGAACCAACGGCGCTGTCGAAATCGTTCGATCCCCCTTCCCAGCATCCAATTGACGAGCGAACCCAGAATATTGCCGACCCCGGCGGTAACCACCAGCCAGAGCGCGGAGTATCTCCCGGTCAGAAGCAGGCCAGCAAGCACCGCCTCCGATTGCATCGGCAGGATCGTTGCGGCACCGAAGGCTGCCATGAACAATCCGAAATAAGCCAATAGGTCGGTCATGCCGCCAAAGGTATTTCGTAATGGTGTTGAATTCGTCGGTCGGCCACCGATAATTGCCGAGCAATGTCAAGACACGGCTTGCCGCCCCCGAGCATACTGGTGACGCTATTCACGTGGTCTTCAGAGCGCCTGAGCCGCTTGACCGCCTTTGGATGGGGAGCGCGAATGTGTTCCGTCATGACGCTCCGTATCCCAGCAAGAGAGCATGATTGTCAACGTCGGTCTGGTCGCGCACTTGACCAGGGGTCGAGGGGTTTGAATTGGAGTTTGGTACGCCGAGAAGGGCGGGTCGTCCGTTCAATCACCGCAAGCGCCCAAAGGATTTGGGCCGCACCTCGAACGCATGACGGCACGAGAGTTGAGAGGTTCGATCGACCGTTTCTGGGATCCTGCGGGCCTGCGGATCACTTTGCGAATTCGGCTGCCTAGCTCTCAAGGGTTAGACTGTAGTATCGCCTTCTCAACGCCTCGCTTCAGATGAATGAACCTGAGACAGTTATTCAAACGGTCAGATGCCTGCGAGCCTCCGCTGTATCCAGCGTTTCAGCCAGCCCCTCATGAACGATCTCACCGCGATCCATGATGTAGACGTAGTCGGCAAGCTCGCGGCAGAAATCGAGATATTGCTCGACCAGCAGGATCGCCATGCCGGTGGAATCCCTGAGATAACGGATCGCCCGGCCGATATCCTTGATGATCGACGGCTGGATACCCTCGGTCGGCTCGTCCAAAACCAGGATCTTCGGCCGCGTCACCATCGCCCGGCCGATCGCCAGTTGCTGCTGCTGTCCGCCCGAAAGGTCGCCGCCACGGCGCGACAGCATGGATTTCAATACGGGAAACAGGCTGTAAATGTCATCCGGAATATTGCGGTCACGACGTGAGAGCGGCGCATAACCGGTCTCGAGATTTTCCTTCACGGTCAAAAGCGGAAAGATCTCGCGTCCCTGCGGCACATAGCCAATCCCCTGCTTCGCGCGCGCGAACGGCGCCATGCCGTTCAGCGTTACGCCGTTGAAGGCAACGGTGCCGGCCGACAAGGCATGCTGCCCGGTGACAGCGCGCAAGAGCGAGCTCTTGCCGACGCCATTGCGCCCAAGCACGCAGGTGATCTTGCCCATCTCCGCCTTGACGGAGATGCCGCGCAGCGCCTGAGCGGCGCCATAGTGCAGATTTGCGTTTTCGACTGTCAGCATCTCACCGCCCCAGATAATTCTCGATCACCTTCGGATCGCTGCTGACGAAATCGATCGAGCCTTCAGCCAGAACCGATCCCTCCGCCAAGCACGTCACCTTGACGCCGAGATCGCGGATGAAGCCCATGTCATGCTCGACCACCACGACCGAACGCGTCTTGGCGATTTCCTTCAAGAGCACGGCGGTTTCCGCCGTCTCGGCATCCGTCATGCCCGCCACCGGTTCATCGACCAGAAGCAGCTTCGGTTCCTGCGCGAGCAGCATGCCGATCTCCAGCCACTGCTTCTGGCCGTGGGAAAGATTGGCCGCCAGCTCGTCGCGCCGATGCGAAAGCCGCACCGTCTCGAGGATTTCTTCGATACGATCGCGATCGATAGGCGTCAGGCGGTAAAAGAGCGTCGAAAAGACGCCGCGGTTCCGATTTAGCGCCAGTTCAAGATTGTCCCAGACGGTATGGCTTTCAAAGACAGTCGGCTTCTGAAATTTGCGACCGATGCCGAGCTGGGCGATGTCAGCCTCGTCCTTCTTCGTCAGATCGACCTGGCCGTTGAAGAATACCTCGCCCTCGTCGGGCCGGGTCTTGCCGGTGATGATATCCATCATCGTCGTCTTGCCGGCGCCGTTCGGGCCGATGATTGCGCGAAGCTCCCCTGGCTCGATGACGATCGACAGCGAGTTCAAAGCCTTGAATCCGTCGAAGGAGACGGAGACGTTGTTGAGGTAGAGCATGCTGTTGGGTTTGATATCCGGGATCATGGTCCTACTCCGCAGCCTGCACGGACTTTTGGGCTTCATCCTTCGCGGCCTTGGGCGGCGGGCTTGCCGGTCGGCGTGTCTTGCCGAAATAGTGCGCGATGGTGCCAACGATGCCTCTCGGCAGGAACAACGTCACGGCCACGAACAGGCCGCCAAGCGCAAACAGCCAGAAATCGGGGAACAGGCCGGTGAAAACAGTCTTGCCGCCATTGACGAGGATGGCGCCGATGATCGGCCCGATCAGGGTGGCTCTGCCGCCGACGGCCGTCCAGATGACCACTTCGATCGAATTGGCAGGAGCAAACTCGCCGGGATTGATGATGCCGATCTGCGGCACGTAGAGCGCGCCGGCAATACCGGCCATCATGGCCGATACGACGAAGACGAAGAGCTTCATATGTTCGACACGATAGCCGAGAAAGCGCGTACGGCTTTCGGCGTCGCGCACGCCCACAAGCACCTTGCCGAACTTCGAACGCACGATGGCCGAAGACAGCATCAATGCCAGCGCCAGGAACACGGCCGTAATAGCGAACAGCACGGCACGCGTGCCATCGGCCTGGATATTGAAACCGAGAATATCCTTGAAGTCGGTCAGGCCGTTATTGCCGCCGAAACCCATGTCGTTGCGGAAGAAAGCAAGCAGCAGCGCATAGGTCATCGCCTGCGTGATGATCGACAGATAGACGCCATTGACGCGCGAGCGGAAGGCAAACCAGCCAAAGACGAAGGCAAGCAGGCCGGGTGCTGCGAGAACCATCAGCATGGCGAACCAGAAATGATCGAAGCCGTACCAGAACCACGGCAATTCCTTCCAATTCAGGAAGACCATGAAGTCGGGCAGGATCGGATTGCCGTAGGTGCCACGCGAACCGATCTGACGCATCAGATACATGCCCATCGCATAGCCGCCAAGCGCAAAGAAGGCGCCGTGGCCGAGCGAGAGAATGCCGCAATAGCCCCAGACCAGATCGAGCGCCAAGGCGAGCAGCGCATAGGTCAGGTACTTGCCGAAGAGCGACATGAGATAGGTCGGCACATGCAACGCACTCGTTTCCGGCAGAGCCAGGTTCGACAGCGGCACCAGCACCGCGACGGCAAGCAGGATCGCGATGGCGATGCTGATCCGGCGGTCGAGCGAACGGAGGATGAAGGCCGTGATCATGCTTCCACCGCCCTTCCCTTGAGCGCGAAGAGGCCGCGCGGACGTTTCTGGATGAAGAGTATGATGAGGACGAGGACGAGGATCTTGCCGAGCACCGCCCCCGCATAGGGCTCGAGGAACTTGTTGAGAATGCCGAGCGAGAAGGCGCCGACGAGCGTTCCCCAGAGATTGCCGACGCCACCGAACACCACGACCATGAAGCTGTCGATAATATAGCCCTGACCGAGGTTCGGCGAGACATTGTCGATCTGCGAAAGCGCCACACCCGCCATGCCGGCGATGCCGGACCCAAGCGCAAAGGTGAAGGCGTCGACCCAGGAGGTGCGGATCCCCATCGAAGACGCCATGCGCCGGTTCTGCGTCACCGCCCGCATTTGCAGTCCAAACGCCGAGCGCTTGAGGAGAAGCAGGAGTGCCACGAAGACAGCGAGCGAAAAGACGATGATCCAGAGCCGGTTCCAGGTGATCGAGAGATAGCCGAGGTCGAACGAACCCGACATCCAGGACGGGTTGCCGACTTCCTGATTGGTTGGCCCAAAGATCGAGCGCACCGCCTGCTGCAGGATCAGCGAGATGCCCCAGGTGGCGAGCAGCGTTTCCAGCGGTCGGCCATAAAGAAAGCGGATGACGCCGCGCTCGATGACGAGACCGACGGCGCCGGTGACAATGAAGGCGACCGGCAGGGCAATCGCCAGCGACCAGTCGAATAGCTGGGGATAGGAGGTGCGGATGATGCTTTGAACGACGAAGGTCGAATAAGCGCCGAGCATCACCATCTCGCCATGCGCCATGTTGATGATGCCCATGACACCGAAGGTAATCGCAAGGCCGATGGCGGCCAGCAGCAGGACGGAGCCGAGCGACAGGCCGTACCAGACGTTCTGCACCGCATCCCAGAACTTCAGTTGATCCTGGATGCCGGCAATGGCGGCAGCCACAGCGGGTTTCAGGCTATCGTCGACGGAAACCGATGAGAGAATGCCGATGGCATCGCGGCCGCCTTCGTTCTTGATCGTCTCGATCGCCGCCTTTTTATCTTCGATCGGACGGTCCGAGCCAAGCACGGCAACCGCTTTTGCGCGTTCAAGCACACCGCGAATGTCCGCATCCTTCTCGCTCTGCAGTGCCGTCTCGACGGCGTCCAGCGAATCCGCACTCGGCGCCTTTAGAATGGATTGCGCCGCCTCTAGCCGCGTCGCGCGATCCGGGCTCATCAGCGTCAGACTGCCGAGAGCCGCGCGAACCGCACGGCGCAGATTGTTGTTGATCTTGATCTTGCCGAGATTGTCCTTGGCTTCCTGACCGGCCGCTTGCCCGGTCAAAGGATCCACCAGATCCATCATGTCGCCGGAGGATTTGGCGATAAACACCTGATTGTCGGATTTTCTTATATAAAGATCACCGTCGGAAAAGGCCTGCAATGCCGGCACCACTTTTGGATCGCCTGACTTCGCGAGGCTTTGGACGATATCGCCGGCCTTCTGGAAATTGGCCTGGCCGAGGGAATTGATGAGGCCGTGGGCGTCTTCCTGGGCGCGCAGGCTTGTCGCCGTCAGCGCCAGCATCAGGCAGAAGCCGGCGACCAGCGCCAGGGCGATACGGTAAACGAATTTGTCGAACATTGCGCTAGTCCCCTCAAGCTGCCGCGGCCAGAAAAGCCTGCCCGCGGCGATCTTGCGTCGGCTGACATCAGGAGCCCTTGCCGCCGCACTTGCCGGTGGTGACGTTAAAGTTGCCGCAGTTCATCGGCATACGCCAATCCGAGATCAGGTCCTTGCTGTCAGGCAGATAGTCGGACCATTCCTTGCCGACCACGGCGGGGGTCTGCGAAACGACGTCGAACTGGCCGTTTTCCTGCACTTCGCCGATCAGGACCGGCTTAGTGATGTAGTGGTTCGGCATCATGGTGGCGGTGCCCCCGGTGAGGTTCGGCACCGAGACGCCGACGAGCGCGTCGATCACCTTGTCCGGATCGGTCGTGCCGGCCTTCTCCACTGCCTTCACCCACATGTTGAAGCCGATATAGGCGGCTTCCATCGGGTCGTTGGTCACACGCTTGTCGTTCTTGGTATAGGCATGCCATTCCTTGATGAAGGCGGCGTTGGCGGGCGTGTCGACGGACTGGAAGTAGTTCCAGGCGGCAAGATGGCCGACAAGCGGCTTGGTGTCGACACCGGCAAGCTCTTCTTCGCCGACCGAGAAGGCGACGACCGGGATATCCTCGGCCTTGACGCCCTGGTTGCCCAGTTCCTTGTAGAAGGGAACGTTGGCATCACCGTTGATGGTGGAGACGACGGCGGTCTTCTTGCCGGCCGCGCCGAAAGCCTTGATCTTGGAGACTTCCGTCTGCCAGTCCGAGAAGCCGAACGGCGTGTAGTTGATGATGATGTCTTCGTCCTTGACGCCCTTGGACTTCAGATAGGCTTCGAGGATCTTGTTGGTCGTGCGCGGATAGACATAGTCGGTGCCTTCAAGCACCCAGCGCTGTACGCCTTCGTTCTTCATCAGATAGTCGACGGCCGGAATTGCCTGCTGGTTCGGGGCAGCGCCGGTGTAGAAGACGTTACGCTCGGACTCCTCACCTTCGAACTGCACCGGATAGAACAGGATCGAATTCAGTTCCTTGAAGACCGGCAGTACCGACTTGCGCGACACGGAGGTCCAGCAGCCGAATACGGCCGAGACCTTGTCCTTCTGGATCAGCTCACGAGCCTTTTCAGCAAAGAGCGGCCAGTCGGAGGCCGGGTCGACGACGACGGGCTCGAGCTTCTTGCCGAGAACGCCGCCCTTCTTGTTCTGCTCATCGATGAGCATCAGCATCGCATCCTTCAGCGTCGTTTCCGAGATCGCCATGGTGCCGGACAGCGAATGCAGGACGCCGACCTTGATGGTGTCGTCGGCTGCGAAAGCGCCGTGGAATGCTGTGGTGGACATGATGGCGCCGAGCAGCGCGCCGGAGACGAGAGTCTTGAATTTCATCCGTGGTTCCCCTCTTTTTGTCTGCCGCAACGGCCGGTAAACAAGGATTAGCCGCTGCCTTCCGCGACTATCCGGCGCGCCCTCAGGAAACCACATACGTAAAATGACGTAGACGCCGGGGCGAAATGTGCAGCTTTGGGCACTCCGACGCCCTTAAGCAAGGCATCGATCCATGTTACGACGTCATCGGACCGCCAAGGTGACGATGGCGGGACTGCTGAAGGGTAAGCATGGCTGCGCGGCAACGCATCATTCCGGTAAGACGCGAATATAATCGCTGGGTCGCAAACCAGACGCTGGAAGACTACGCCTTGCGTTTCACCGCCAAGAGCGCCCGCCAGTTTTCTTCGCAACGCATCTCGCAAACCGCGATCGGCGCCATTTCCTTCCTGGCGCTGGAGGCGATCGGCGGCACGATCACGCTCTCCTACGGCACCACAAACGCCTTCTACGCCATCATCGTCGCAAGCCTCGCCATGCTCGCAGTCGGCCTGCCGATCAGCCGATATGCGATCCGCCATGGCGTCGATATCGATCTTCTGACGCGCGGCGCGAGCTTCGGCTATATCGGCTCGACCATCACCTCGCTGATCTATGCCAGCTTCACCTTCATGCTGTTTGCGATCGAAGCCTCGATCATGTCCGGAGCACTGGAGCTGACGCTCGGCATACCCGTTTGGATCGGCTACATCATCAGCGCCGTCATGGTGATCCCGCTCGTCACCCACGGTGTCCGTCTTATCAGCCGGTTTCAGCTGCTGACGCAACCCTTCTGGATCGTTCTCAACATCCTGCCCTTCGTCTTCATCGCCTTTGCCGATTGGGAAAAATTCGACCTCTGGCGGGCCTTTGCCGGCATTCATCATCCAGCAAGCGCGCCGGGCAGCGCCGCTCCTTTCGACCTGGTGGAATTCGGCGCCGCTTCCGCCGTCATCCTGGCGCTGATGTCGCAGATCGGCGAACAGGCCGACTTCCTGCGCTTCCTGCCACCGGAGGGTCACCGCAAATGGCGCCATCGCCTGGCCATCTTCCTCGCCGGACCCGGATGGGTCATCATCGGGGCGCCGAAGCTGCTCGCCGGCTCCTTCCTTGTCGTCTTGACTCTGACGTCAGGCGTGCCGGCCGACCGTGCTGCCGATCCCGCACAGATGTATCTGACCGCCTTCGGCTACATGATCCCATGGCACAATGCGGCATTGCTGTTGATGGCCGCCTTCGTGATGATCTCGCAGCTGAAGATCAACGTCATGAACGCCTATGCCGGCTCGCTCGCCTGGTCGAACTTCTTTTCGCGCCTGACGCATAGCCATCCAGGCCGCGTTATCTGGCTGGTCTTCAATGTCGCCATCGCGCTCTTATTGATGGAGCTCGGCATCTATCGGCTGCTGGAGGAGACGCTCGGCATTTTCTCGATCATCGCCATGGCCTGGCTCTGCACCGTCTCAGCCGATCTTTTCATCAACAAGCCGCTCGGGCTTGCACCTCCCGGCATCGAGTTCAAACGCGCGCATCTCTACGACATCAATCCGGTCGGCCTGGGCGCAATGGCGCTTTCGGCAACCATCGCTCTCATCGCGCATTTCGGCGCCTTCGGTTCGATTGCCGCCTCTCTTGCGCCCTATATCACCCTGATCGTCGCGCTCATCGCGTCACCTGCTATCGCCTGGATCACCAAGGGCAAATATTATCTCGCGCGCAAGCCGCGGCAGAGCTGGAAGAACCTGACCACCATCACCTGCTCCGTCTGCGAGCACCCGTTCGAGCCGGAGGACATGGCCTGGTGTCCGGCCTATGCCGCGCCGATCTGCTCGCTCTGCTGTTCGCTCGACAGCCGCTGCCACGACATGTGCAAGCCGAAGGCTCGGCTCAACACGCAGGTCGCCACCGTCGCAAAAACCTTGCTGCCGGAAAGCATCGTCGCAAGGCTCGCGACGCGCCTCGGCCGCTATGGAATTGCCGTTGTCTTGGCGCTGACCGCCATGGGCGCTATTCTTGCAATGATCGCGCATCAGGTCGGCGCCGCCTCTCCCGAGACCGCTGCCGTGGTCGACCGCACCATCCTCATCGTCTTCTTCGTCTTTGCCGTCATCGCCGGCGTCGCGTGCTGGTTCTATGTGCTTGCCCATGACAGCCGCGTGGTCGCCGAAGAGGAATCCTCGCGCCAGAACACGCTGCTTTTGAAGGAAATTGCCGCCCACAAGAAAACGGACGCTGCCCTGCAGGGTGCCAAGGAGGCGGCAGAGGCGGCAAACCGCGCCAAGAGCCGCTATGTCGTGGGCCTCAGCCACGAATTGCGCACGCCGCTCAATGCGGTCCTCGGTTACGCGCAGATCCTGGAGCGAGACGAGACCATTCCGGCACCCCGACAATCCTCGCTGAAGGTCATCCGCCGCAGTGCCGAGCATCTTTCCGGCCTCATCGACGGGCTGCTCGATATTTCGAAGATCGAGGCGGGCCGCCTGCAGGTCTATTCCAACGAGATCAATATCCAGGATTTTCTCGATCAAATCATCGACATGTTCCACCCGCAGGCACAGGCAAAGGGGCTGGCTTTCGTCCACGAGCGCGCCGCCGCCTTGCCCGACTATGTCCGCACCGACGAGAAGCGGCTGCGCCAGATCCTCGTCAACCTGCTCTCCAACGCCATCAAGTTCACCGATGCCGGAACCGTCCGCTTCGAGGTGGGTTACCGCAATCAGGTCGCGACCTTTACCGTTTCCGACACCGGCCGTGGCATTGCGGCAAAGGACATTACCCGTATCTACGAACCCTTCCAGCGCGGCGAAGCCGACAGCATCAGACCAATGCCAGGCCTCGGCCTTGGTCTCACCATCACACAATTGCTGACGAATACGCTCGGTGGCGAGATTTCGGTCTCAAGCGAGAAAGACGTGGGCTCGACCTTCAGGGTACGCTTGATGCTATCTGCGGTGATCCGGCCAATGAAGCCGCCGGCGCAGGAGCAGCGTATGGTCGGCTACGAAGGTCCACGCCGCACCATCGTCGTCGTCGACGACAATGAGGATCATCGCGAACTGATGCGCGAGATACTGTCGCCACTCGATTTCATCGTGCTCACCGCCGCCGGCGGGCCGGACTGCCTGACCTTGATCGAGGGCATCAAGCCGGATCTGTTCCTGGTCGATATTTCCATGCCCGGCATGAACGGGTGGCAGCTCGTCTCACGGCTCAGGGAAAACGGCCAGACGGCGCCGATCCTGATGCTGTCCGCCAATATCGGTGACGCTGCTGCGGCGACCGACAGCGACGACAGCCATAACGACGCCATCTCCAAACCGCTCGACATCCGTCAGCTTCGCGACAAGCTCGCGCTGCATCTCGGGCTGAAATGGATCTATGCCGATGCTTCTATCCCGACCGCGCCGAAGCCGCCACCGCCCCTGAAAAGCCCTGGGATCGAGCATGTCCGCGAATTGCTGCGGCTCGGTGAGATCGGTTATGTCAGGGGAATCGAAGCAAAGCTTGCGGATCTTGCGAAACTTGAAGAAAACAAACCCTTCATCGATGCCTTGCGCGCCCATGTCCAGGCTTTCGATCTCGACGGTTTCCTGAAGGTGCTGCGCAGCTTCGACACTGAAAAGGTAGAACAGATTGGCTGAGCCTGCCCTTCCCCGCGACATAGTCCTGCTGGTGGACGATTCACCGGAGGCGCTCGGTTTTCTGACCGACGCGCTCGAGCAATCCGGCTTTTCCGTGCTGATCGCCACCTCGGGTTTAGCGGCGCTCAACATCGTCGAGCGCATCACACCCGATCTCATCCTGCTCGATGCCGTCATGCCTGTCATGGATGGTTTCGAAACTTGCCGCCGGCTGAAAGCCAATGCCGGCATCGCCCAGATTCCGGTCGTCTTCATGACCGGGCTCACCGAAACCGAGCATGTGGTGCATGCGCTGGAATCCGGCGGCGTCGATTATCTCACCAAGCCGATCAATATCGACGAACTGCGCGCCCGCATCCGGGTCCATCTGCGCAATGCCCGCTCGGCTCAAAGCGCCAGGGTGGCGCTCGATGCCGCGGGCCGCCATCTCCTGGCGGTCAAGGGCAATGGCGCCATCCATTGGTCGACGCCCCAGGCAACCCGCCTGATCAACGCCGCCACCGGCAGCGACGACGGCCTTGAGCTCGCCTCGAAACATATCGCCGCCTTCATGCTGGAACGCGAGCGGCTCGGCCCTGCTCGCGACAATCTTCTTTCGATGAACAATGGCGGCCAGGCGGCGCTGCAATTCACCTTTCTCGGTGCCATCGGCGCCGACGAATACCTCTTTCGCCTGACGGCCACCAGCCAGCGTGCCGACGACGAAGCCCTGCGCCGGCATTTTGCGCTGACGCAGCGCGAATCCGAAGTATTGCTGTGGCTCGCCAAGGGCAAATCCAACCGCGATATCGGCGAAATCCTCGGCCTTTCCGCCCGCACCGTGAATAAGCATCTGGAGCAGATCTATGTGAAACTCGGTGTCGAGAACCGGGCATCGGCAGCTGTGAGGGCCGCCCACGTCCTGCATGAAGCTTAAGGCGCGGCCAGTTTTTCATTCCTCGCTCAAAAAACGCTGGAGCGAGTTTGCAAGATCGACCGGATTTTCTTCCGCGACATGGTGACCGCTTTCGATACCGTGGCCGGTGACATTCACCGCCCATAAGCGCCAGATTTCCCTCGGATCGCCGAAGAAGTATTCCAGATCGTCTTTCGTCGACCAAAGACAGAGCAACGGGCATACGATCAGTTTACCGGCAAGGCGGTCCTGCAGTTCATCTTCCCGATCAACGGTCAATCCTGCCCGATAATCCTCAATCATCCCATGGACGACCGCGGGATCGTGGATCGCCGTCAGCAGATCGTCATAGGCCTCTTTCTCCATGAAATCAGGGTGAATGCGGCTGTACCAGGCCCGAGGGTCGGTATTGATGGCCTGCTCGGGCTTTTCCGGCTGCGCGAAGAAGAACCAATGGTACCAGTCCCGCGCAAAGCGCCAATCCATCCGTTCGAGATGCTCGATGATCGGAATGCTGTCGATTACGGCGACCTTGGTGACGATCTCGGGATGATCGAGGGCAAGGCGGAATGCCACGTAGCTGCCGCGGTCATGACCCGCCACGGCAAAAGTCCGATGCCCTAAAGCCTGCATCAGCGCTACACAGTCCAGCGCCTTCGCCCGTTTCGAAGAATAACGGCTATCCTGGCTGTCAACGGGCTGGAAAGACTTCCCAAATCCCCTGAGGTCAGGGCAAACAATCGTGAAGTGAGGAGATAAGAGGTCTGCGACATGGCCCCAAGTCATATGCGTTCGCGGATGGCCGTGCAGCAACAGCAATGGCGGCCCGTTGCCGCCGTGGCGAACGCGTAAAAGGCCGGGACCGACGTCGATATAATCCAGTGTCATTCCGCTGAACAAATCCCGCCTCCCTCGAATATTCGCTCCTTGCTCCTTACGTTTGCGGCATTGGATTGTTCCAACTTTACCCGTCACGCCAATTTTCCGCGGAAAACCCCGATTCGGTCGAACGGCGACCTTTCATATCAAAGCGAGGCTCGCACAATTAATTCTACTTTGAATTGCCAATGGAAGTAGACACGTCACGAACTCAGCTCGGCAAGGGAGCGGCCTCGCCAAGTTCGTGACGGGCCTCAGGAGGTAGCTCACCAGCAAGCTGTGAGCCGGAGAGGCCGGCGTTACTCTCCCCTCGGGCTGTCAAACCATAGCGCATCGAAATTGTTCCCAAGCGAGATGAGTATGGAAATCGTGTTGTTGCTCCATGGGAATGGCACATGACTCCTGCGACAGCGGAACACCGATCGACCTGCTTACCTTTTGAAAATTGGGCGATGGTCGCAGACCGCGTGCATAAACGACAATCATGCGCGACGTGAAGCTGCACGCTTCGACACCGCCGGACAGGCTTCCAGCCACGCTAAAGTTCAGTGCGTACGCGCCACAATTCCGGGAAAAGCTCCACCTCCAGCATCCGCTTCAGATACGAGGTCCCGGCTGTTCCGCCTGTGCCGCGCTTGAAACCGATCACGCGCTCGACCGTGGTAACATGGTTGAAGCGCCAGCGCCGGAAATAGTCTTCGAAGTCGACCAGCTTCTCGCCAACTTCATAGGCTTCCCAGTATCGCGAAGGGTCACGATAGACCGTCACCCAAACGGCCATGACACCCTCGTCGAATTGCCATGCCTGACGTAAGTCCCGCTTCAGCACCTCCTGCGGCACGGGCAGGCCGGTGCGCGCCAGCCGGCGCAACACTTCATCATAGAGCGAGGGACGCGCAAGTTCGGCTTCCAGCATCTCCAGAATATCAGGCCGATGTTCGTGCGGCTTCAACATTGCGAGATTCCGGTTTCCGGCCGCATATTCGATCAGCCGGTATTGCCATGACTGGAAGCCGGAAGACTGGCCGAGATCGTCGCGGAAGCGCGTATATTCCGATGGCGTCATGGTCCTCAAGACATCCCATGCGGAATTCAGCTGCTCGAAAATCCGAGCCACACGGGATAGCATTTTCAACGCTTCCTGCGTTTGATCGGCCGCGATCATCCTCCTCGCCGCCTGGATCTCATATAGCGCAAGTTTCATCCACAATTCGGACGTCTGATGCTGGATGATGAAGAGCATTTCATCATGCGCAGTTGAGAGCGGGAGCTGTGCCGTCAGAATCCGATCGATCTGCAAATAGTCGCCGTAAGACATGCGCTGCCGGAAATCCATCTCGGCGCCATCTTTCGAGGGATCATAGGTCATTCTGGCATTCCTCCTCCCGGACATGAAATTCGGGAGGATCTCCCGATATGAAGCGAAGCGTCGTTGCCGGTGCCATTGTACAATTTTGTTCGTGAATCGGCAGGCGCGACGTTGCTTCTAGCACATGTGCGGCGAACACCGGGCAGGTTTTGCGAGGTGTTTGAGGTTACCCATGCCCGCAATCCGAACTCGGGCTCGTACCCGCCCGGCAACCAGCCATCAGACTTTGCAAATCCATGCGACAAGGGCGCCTGCTGTCGCAGACGCCGTCATGCCTTCGAACTGCAGTGCCTTCCAGAGCCGGTTCAGGCGATATCGCCGGTGCTCGGCTTTAGGTTGCGCGACGGTTTGGTCATGAGACTACCACTCCGTCGAGCTGCGATCACCAGCGATAGTAGCGGTGATGGCGGTGGTGGTGACGATGCTTGTACCAACCATAATGATGGCCGCGCCAGTAATGGCTCCGATAGCTGCGGTGCGATTTCCAGTGGTGATGCCGGTGATGTCGCGGCCCGTGCCAGTGGCGACCATGATGATAACGGACCGTTTGAACAGATGACTGGACCTCTGGCTTCGTCATGTTCGTCATCGGTGCCGCCGACGCAGCACCCGCACCGATCAACAGGCCGACAGCCAGAAATGCAGCAAGCAGATTGTTAAAGATTTTCATAGCGAACCTCCATCCGTGCCATCATCCTGAAGCCAGACGGCTGAACGGAGCATGAATGCCTGCAGCTCCCGCGTTCATCAGAAGGAACAGGTAATGCGGCTGGATTACGGAGAGAGTTCTTCGAGCGTCCGGCCTTTGGTTTTCACGGCGAATACGGCGGTGACAAGTGCGCCGAGCAGCAAAATTGAATCCGGAGCGGAAGCCGCCGAGAAAATCATGCATCTGCCGCAGGCGCCGACAGCAATATTTGCGGTAAACGACAACACAGCCATCGGTGCATTATCGGGTCTGATGCGTATGGGTCTCTCGGTACGGGGCGACGTCTCGCTGGTCGGCTACAACGATATTCCGATCGTCGGCCATCTTTCCACGTCGCTGACCACCTTGCGGGTGCCCTTCGAGCAGATTGCTGAAAATGCGCTCGATTTGTTGGGAGGCGAGGCTATACCACCGGATGATCGCATTCGGGTGTCGGCCCCGACACTCATCCCCAGGAAGTCGACGCGATCCATCGTTCTCTAACAGTTGATAGGGTTAGAACCAACGCCCATGAAGCAGCAAGGATTAACTCGCATGGCTGTCGGACATACCCCGCCCGCCTTTCCGCAAGAACGCGCAGCCGTCCAGCGCGGGCAGCCATCATCAGTTCCGTGCATTTTCATGATCCGGCAATGCAACAAACGTTCGTGCGATCGAAAAATCGCATAAGGCGCATAAATAAATTCTTCTATCATAAATAGAAAAAAATGAAGAAAAAGCGAAAAATGTACGCAATACCGCAGTGCATGGATGTCTGAAGGCTCTGGAATCTTTCGCTAATTGCATAGTGTAAGCATAGGGTTGACCAACCGAAGTCCCGCCCAAGATTACGTTTACGGCCCCTGACCGGCTCTCCGCGATCCAGGCCGGCCTTACCTGATGAATGACGAAAATTTTGCATCCCTCGAAGCGGCCATAGTTCAATATTTCGAGAAACATGGCCGATTGTTTCAAACACGTGATCGATCACTGCCTTATCAGCCTCGAACTGCCCAAGTTTGGCCGGAATCGATCCGGAAGCCTCGATAGGTCGCTTGGCAAGTTGATGGTGCGAGAAGGCCATCATAAAGAAAAGCAGCAGCGGAATATCGGGGTGCTGGCGCTGTAACGAGAGGGTTCGAAAAAGGCTGAAAAGCCGGGGGTGTCTATGTCGAATATGCGCGATCGCCAACTGGATGGCCTAAGAACCATTGCCGTTGCCATGGTGCTCTACGCACATTTTTTCGCGGCCGACGGTTCCATCTGGGGTCATCTCGGCGTTCGTCTCTTCTTCGTACTGAGCGGCTTCCTGATTACGCGCCTGTTGTTGGAGGCACGGGCCGATGCCCGCTACCAGCCGGCCACCGCCCTGAAGGCATTCTATATCCGCCGGGCGCTGCGCATATTTCCACCCTATTTCGCAGTTCTGGCGCTGGTGTGGCTCGTCAATCTCGAAGGCGTTCGCGGCACTGGCAGTCTGAAATGGCATGCGCTCTACCTGGCAAACTACTGGTACGCCCTGCGCGGCGAATGGACGCCTTGGGTTCTGTGCCATACCTGGAGCCTCAGCATCGAGGAACAGTTCTATATCGTCTGGCCGCTGGCAATCCTGCTGGCGCCGCGCCGGATGATCGGGGGCATCTGTCTTGCCGTCATTGCCTGCTCGCTCGCCTATCGCCTCTACTGGCCGCTGACGGGAACGCCCTCGCTGGTGCGCGACCTGCTCCCCTCGGCCTCTATGGATGCGCTCGCATGCGGCGCTCTGCTCGCCGTCTATCGCGAAAGGACACAGGCCTGGCCGCAATGGATGCGGCTGAGCTGGATGCCGTTGATGGCCGCTGCCAGCGTGGCACTATGGCTGAGACCTGATCCGATAGCTCCAGTACTCGACTGGTTCATCTGGATTGGTTCGGAGGTCTTTCCGCTCGTGCCGCTTGTCATGGTGGTTGGGACCGCTTCCTTGGGCTTTCGATCCGGTTTTGGCCAGCTGCTCGAATCCGCGCCGATGGCAGCAACCGGACGGATCAGCTACGGCATCTACCTCTTCCATCCGATCATCCTTTCTCTGATCGTCAAGGCTCAAGTCTGGATTCCTGTCAACGTCTCGCAACAGGGTTTCGGCCGTCTGATCATCGGAAGTGCCGTGACGCTAGCGGTGGCTGCCATCTCATGGCGCCTTTTTGAAAAGCCGCTGAACGGCTTCAAGCGTCACTTTCCCTATGTCGCCCGCAACAACTTGCCGGTGGCTGCAGCTGGCGAGCCATGGGAACCGCGGCGTGGTGCGAAAATATACGAAACAACGCTCTCTCGCCGCGATACTCATGATCCCGGCGAAGCCGTTCAAGCCTCTGATCTGCAATAGCGCGGGAGCTGAAGAATGACCGTCCCACTGGTTTCCGTCCTGCTGCCCGTCTATAACGGCGAACCTTATCTCGCCGCGGCGATCGAGAGCATCCTGCGACAGGATCACAAACACCTCGACGTCATTGCCATCGACGATGGCTCCACCGACCGGTCGCTGAATATCCTGCGACGGTATCAGGCAGCGGACGATCGCCTACGCATCGTCTCGCGTGAAAACCGCGGCCTCATTGCGACGCTCAATGAGGGCATGACCATGGCGAAAGGCGATTTCATCGCCCGGATGGATGCCGACGACATCGCCTATCCCACACGCTTTTCACGCCAGATTACCCTGTTTCGTGAGCGGCCCGAGCTTGCGATCAGCGGCACCGGCATCGACCGGCTCATCGGCAATCGCGTTGTACGCGGCACGCCCAATCCGATCCATCAGTCGGCCGACTGGCATGTTTTATCGATGTTTTACACCGTCTTCATGCATTCGACCGTGATGTATAACCGCAGGGTCATTCCGGCTGACATGCTGACCTACGATGCAAGCTATGTGCACGCGGAGGATTTCGATCTGTTCCGGCGGATCACCCGAGAATTCCCCGCCGCGATGATCGACGAAAGCCTCGTTGCCTATCGCGTCCACGACGAGAGCGTCACCAACAAACATAAGCGGCCGATGCGCTTCACGCATCTGAAGATCGCGGCGGAAAATCTCCAACGGGTATCGTTGATCGATGATCCCCATGCCCTGCACGATATCGGTATGGCGGTGACGCAGGACACGGTTGCCCGGGCCGCCGACTGTCTCCTCTCCATCGAAGAAAGGATCGCCACACGCGGCCTGCAGGCCTCCGCAAGCTATGAAGAAGGGCTGATGTGCTTCTTCTATTTCCTCTATCAGCTGATCGCGGACGAGAAGCAGCCCGCATTGACGCATCAGTTCCTGACACAGACAGGTAAATGGCACACGATACGGCGTCGCGAACGGTATGGGCTTCGCGTCGCCACCTATGCGCCCTGGTGCAGCCGCCTTTGGAGCGATGCGAGCCTGCGCCTCGACGCCCTGGCAAGATATCGGCAATCGGTGCCGGCAGGAAGCGTGCTGCCGCAACAAGGGCTTGCCTGATATGGCTGGCGCGGATTCTGACATCCCGCAAGAGCAGGCGCAGCTCGCCACAAGGCCTCCTCGCCCGTCCATCGGCCGAGCGCCGACGGCGAGCTTCATCGTCTGCACCCGCAATCGCGCCCAGGCGCTTGAGGCCTGCATCCGATCGATCGAGGCAGCCAGTCGCGCGCATGCCTCGATGGCAAGCGAGCTGGTGGTGGTCGACAACGGCTCGACCGACGATACCGCCGAGCGGCTCGCCCGCATCGCCTCCTCCTCCAGCATGGCGATCATACCGGTGACGGAGCGCCGCCGCGGCCTGGCGGCCGCCCGCAATGCAGGGATGGAGAGGTCTCGCGGACGCATCCTGATCTTCATCGATGACGATTGCGAAGTGGACTTGCACTATCTGCGGGATCTTGAGCGGCATTACGCAGGCGGAGAACGCCTAGTCATCCGAGGCGGCCGTGTTGAACTCGGCAATGCGCTCGATCTGCCGTTTACGATCAAGCGATCGCCGGAGCCGGCCCGCTTTACGCCGGCTGTCCATCCGGGCGGCTTCATCCTCGGCTGCAACATGACGATGCACCGCGAAGTCGCCCGGCGCATCGGCCGCTTCGACGAGCGCTTCGGTGCCGGCAGCGTTCTGCAATCGGCCGAGGATACCGACTACTTCGTCCGCGCCTTTCAGCTTGGCATTCCGATCGAATATGTTCCCGACATGAACGTGCTGCATTATCACGGCCGCAACCAACGTGAGGCGATCGAACGGCTTCATCGCAGCTACAGTCTTGGAAATGGCGCGCTCTGTCTGAAGCATCTGTCTGGCGCGCCGTGGCTGCTGCGTCATTTCTGCTGGACTTTCCGCTCGGCTTGGAAGGAATTGTGGGGCGGGCCGCGCTTCGATCCGGAAGTCTCCTTGTCTCATTGGCCAATCATATTCATGAATGTGCTGGGCGCACTCGAATTCGCGCGATGTGCCATAACGAGCCGCCCTCGGCCGGAACTGAACCGGATCAAGCAGACAACCCGCTCATTGAGGAGAGATCCGCCATGCTGAAACTCCTCCTGCCGGGTTTGCAGCTCCTGCGGCAGGCGCTTGGCCGGCAGATCCGGCTCATGCCTGTCGTCGTCATTCTCGGCTTGATCAGTGCCGTACTCGAAGGCACCGGCATCGGCCTCATCATTCCGATGCTCGGCATCATCGGAGGCGAAAAGGCTTCGACGGGGCTGAGCGGGTTTTCCGCTCTCTTCCAGCAAGTCGGATCCGGTCTGGACGAGCGACAGCGGATGATGGTGATTGCCGCCTGCATCCTGGTGCTGATCACGCTCAAGAACATCCTCGCCTTCGCCAATACGGCGCTGACCAACTTCATACACGGCAAGGCCGGCCACGCGATCCGCAGTGCGCTTGCCGATCGGCTCCTGAAGATCGGATATCCTTTCTTCCTGCAGGAAAGCCCAGGCCGGCTGCTCAACATCATTTCCAACGAATCCTGGCGGGCATCGGATGCCATACAGACGGTGCTTGGGGCGATGGTCAATGCGTCGGCGACCGTTATTCTTCTTGCCTTTCTGCTGCTGTTGTCCTGGCAGATGACGCTTTGCGTCGCGCTCGGCCTCGTCCTCGTCCAGGCCGCGCATGCCGGCCTCTCCGCCGGCCTGAAGATGCCGAGCCGCACGGTCACGTCTTCCAACAATGAACTTGCCGGCAGAATGCTGCATCTCGTTCATGCCGGACGGCTGATCCGGATTTTCGGTCAGGAGGAGCGCGAAAAGGCCGTGTTCGACGGCGCATCGAATGCGGTGAGAAAGGCGGGCTTTATTCTGCAGACTCGCCAAGGCGCGCTGCCGCCGCTGACGGAGGTGCTGCATTCCGCACTTTTCCTCGCGGTCGTCGTCAGCGCCTGGTCGTTTGACGTCAGTTTTCCCATCATCGTCGCCTTCGTCGTCTTGCTCTACAGGCTGCAGCCGCATGTGCGCGCTCTGCAGCAGGCATGGAGCCAGGTGCAAGGCTGGAGCGGTTCGCTGGAGGAAGTCCGCTGGCTGCTGGATGCCTCCGGCAAGCCGCCCCCGCCGGCGGGAGATCTGCCAGCTCCCCGACTGAACCGGGAGATAAAATTCGACAAGGTGAGCTTTCGATATCCTGGCTCCGCCGCGCGTCCGGTGGTGCTACGATCCACCAGCTTCGAAATTGACCATGGTCGCTCCACTGCCCTGATCGGCCGATCGGGAGCGGGAAAGACGACGATCGTGAACCTCCTTTGCCGTTTTGTCGAACCTGACGAAGGCGAGATCCTGATCGATGGATTGCCGCTCAGCCGTATCGATCCCACGCAATGGCGAAACCGGCTCGCGCTTGCCAGCCAGGACCTGGAACTGGTTGACGGCACCATTTTTGAAAACATCGCCTATGGGCAGCATACCTCGCGCGCCGAGGCGGAAGAGGCTGCCAGACTTGCCGAAGCGCATGAATTCATCGAAAAACTGCCTGACGGATACGCAACACTCGTCGGCTACAGGGGCGCGAGCCTTTCGGCCGGACAGCGCCAGCGAATAGCTCTCGCTAGGGCACTTGTTCGCGATCCCGATATTCTCATTCTGGACGAAGCCACCAACGCCATGGATGGCTTGTCGGAAGCTGCCATTGTCGAGACGCTGAAATTGCGAGCCGGTCGCCGCACGACGATCGTAATCAGCCATCATCGCAGCACGATCTCCTTCTGCGACGACGTTGTCATCCTCAGCGGCGGCCGTGTCCGCAACCAGACGGCATTTGCCGAAGTTGCGTCCCTCAGCATGGACCAGCTTTATGAGGACGAAGTGCTCGGCAAATCGTGACGCCTGGTGAGGCAATGGCCATTGGCGCGGCTGGGCTGACGGCGAAGCGGGTCGTTCAGCATCGGCATTCACGCACGCGTCTATAGCTGTAGCGATTGACATGCAACGATCGTTACATTACGGCAAAACCATGAGTGACTCATCATGGCTGTTGCTGACCTACAAGGTTCCATCGGATCCCGCGACAAAGCGGGTGGCCCTTTGGCGCAAGATTAAAGGCATGGGCGCCGTCTATATCCAGAACGGCGTCTGCCTGCTGCCGAAGGCGGACGAACATCTCCGCCGCTTCAAGATGCTCGAAAACGATATCGTGGAGATGGGCGGCGAGGCCGTCATCCTGGAAACTGCCGCGGCCGATGCCAGCCAGCAGGAGAAAGTGACCGCCCGCTTCAAAGCGGATCGTGATGAGCACTATCACGAGTTTCTGGAACGCTGCAGTGACTTCGAAAAGGAGATCGCCAAGGAAACGGCGGCCAGCAAGTTTTCCTATGCCGAGCTTGAGGAAAACGACGCCGACCTGAAGAAGCTGCAGGATTGGCTCGAGAAAATCACCAAGCTCGACTTCTACGGCGCCCCTCTCGCAGCCGCAGCGCAAGAGCGGCTAAAAGCCTGCGAGACTCTACTCGACAGCTTCGCAAAGCAGGTGTTCGAGGCCCATGAGGAAACCCGGAGCAACACCTCCAAGCCAGCGGACGACAAGGAGTGATGATGACGGTGTTGATGGGCGAAGGTCTGAAGCGGGTTGTAAGGCAGGTGGCTCTCCTGAACCTCGGCTATTTTGGGGTCGAGTTTGCGGTGGCGCTGTCGATCGGCTCGGTCTCGCTGTTTGCTGATAGCGTCGACTTCTTAGAGGACGCTTCCATCAATCTACTGATTGCCGTCGCGCTCGGCTGGAGTGCTCGCAATCGTGCGCGCGTCGGCATGGCGCTTGCCGGCATATTGCTGGTGCCTGGTCTCGCCACCATTTGGACTGCCTGGCAGAAGTTTATGACCCCCGTCGCACCCGATCCACTGCCGCTGACATTGACGGGCCTCGGCGCGCTCGTCGTCAATCTTTCCTGCGCGCTGATGCTCGCCCGCTATCGTCACCATAGCGGCAGCCTGACGCGCGCGGCGTTCCTGTCAGCGCGCAATGATGCTCTTGCGAACATCGCCATCATTGCCGCTGGCCTGGTGACAGCCTTCCTCTGGCGTTCCGCTTGGCCCGATCTGCTCGTCGGGCTTGCGATCGCTGCGATGAACGCGGATGCCGCCCGCGAGGTGTGGACTGCCGCCCGCGACGAGCACCGAACGGCCCAGCCGTGAGACAGCGCAGGATCGATGAACCCATGAAGACAGATGCTTCAAAAATCCGGCGCATATCATCCAGGGACGTTCCGATGCTACGCAGCCTTGCAACACTCTTCAAAAAGAGCTGGCCCTTTCTGCTATCGGCGGGGCTCACCGTTCTGGTGATCGTTGCCTATAACCTTGGCGAGGTGGTGGAAAAGCATCATCCCAAGCTGATGGAGAATGTCCATTATGGGATTGCGGCATTCATCCTCTTCGTTTCGTTCTATTTTATCGTCCTGCTGGTCCGCACGGTTTGGACCACAGTGGATGACGATAACGATCAGTGAATTGTCTTGCCGGCAGCCAGTGAGTTGCGGACGTCGGAAAGCACCGGTAGGTAGAGCGGGCTGAGCGTCGTTGCGAAGGTTGCTGTGAGATGGTCTGCGTCCTTGTACAGCGGTAGTCCATTTCGGACCGCATCACAGCGGCCATTGCTGCAGATAGACGGAAGAGGATCGACGATCGTGACCCCATATTTTGCCGCGAGACGGCTCAAGATCGTATGCGAGAGCGCCTGCCGCTTTTCGATGTAATCAAATGGCGGAGCGACATCCGTCGACGTGCCCCGCATCATTGCCTTTGTGATCGCCTCCGGCATGTAGTGGCCCATTTCGGGAACATCCGAAACAAGCACGACCTTGGTACCCTCTTTGGTCAAATCCGCCAGCAGAGTATCAAACGTCTGGACAATCGAGGTGGATCGGTCCTCCAGCGGCGGGGGCACCGACGCATCGAAGTACGGTCCCTCGTTCGGCATTTCGGCGTCATGAGCATATTTGGGCCAGTAGGCGACGAGGAAGACCAGGGGAATATGCTGCGATGTGATGAGATCCCGCACGGCGCCGTTAAAGGCGCCACAGCGTTCGGTATCGCCGCGCGGCGTCAGTTTAACGCCCGGCAGGGGCGGGCAGGACGAATGGCCGGCAAAGAGCCCCTGCATGCCAGCCTGCCTCGCCGCAGCATCGATGGCCGGCGCCATCGCACCGGAATGGGAATCTCCCCATACGACAAAAGATGGCTTGCCCGAACTTTCGGCGCCGAGCGGACAGAGCTTGCCAGCGCGGATGTCTGTCACCGACGGTCCTGTCTCGGCGGATTCGGCGAAGCAGGGTGGCACGCCGAACCGGCTTTCATCGTACGTGGCGGCATAGACCTTTTGCACATCGGCGGGCAGGCGACCCGGGAGTCCAGACTGGTGGGCGATATAGTCGCCTAAGCCGACTGCTGCGACCATGAGCGCCGCAGCGCCGGCAAATAATGGCCAACGCGTCACACGAGCGGAATGACCGCGAAACGGCTGTTCGACGAAGCGCCATGAGAGGACGGCGAAGACAAATGAGACCAAGACGATCAGGGCGCCCTGAGGCAGAGATAGCTCTTTTCCAGATAGCTCGCGGCTGAAGACGATGATCGGCCAGTGCCACAGATAAAGGGAGTAGGAGATTAGCCCCACACCCACCATTGCCTTCGATCGAAGAATTCGGCTGGCCGGGCCAATCTCATCGCGGGCATGAATGATCAGCCCGGCACCCAGGCAAGGCAGCAAGGCTGCCGGACCGGGGAACAAAGTTTGATCGCTGAAACCGAAGATCGCCGCAGCGATCAAAAGAAGCCCGCTGAACGCCAGCCCTGTCCGCACGATCGGCTGGCGCGGCACAGGGAAGGTCCTGAAGGCGAACAACGCGCCGAGCAGGAGCTCCCAAGCGCGAAACTGCAGCAGATAGAACGCGTCTGCCTGCGATCGAAACAGCATCCATGTGCTTGCTGCGAACGAGACGGCCAAAAGGCACGCCAGCAGGAAGATCGCGTGCCGGCGCGCAAATCGGTCGATGATCAATAACAGAAGCGGAAACAGAATGTAGAACTGCTCTTCGACAGCGAGCGACCAGGTGTGCAACAGCGGCTTCATCTGGGCGCCAATGTCGAAATAGCCGCTCTCCTTCTCGAACTGGATATTCGAGGTGAACAGGGCCGCGGCCTTCAGACTGCGCGCGAAATAAGCGAACTCGGCCGGCATCAGCAGGAACCAGGACGCAGCGAATGCAGCGATTAGAACTGCAAACAATGCCGGAAAAATCCGGCGGACGCGCCGCTCGTAAAAGCGGATGAGACTGAATTCACCGCGAGCGATTTCGCCCGAAATCAGCGAGGCCATCAGGAAGCCGGAGATGACGAAAAATACGTCGACACCGACGAAGCCGCCGCTAAAACCCGGAATACCGGCGTGGTAAAGGACGACGGGAATGATCGCCACGGCACGCAAACCATCGATATCCCGGCGATAGGCAAGTCCCGCACCTTGCGCCGGAGCGCCCATCGGGACCGCGTGCGCGGGGCGCGCAATTGCAAGATTCAAATTCTCAACTCCAGCTCAATCATAGCCCATGCCGCCGGGACGTCCGATATTTGCGGCTAATAGGCCGATGAACTGACGACGGGCTGAACGCCGCGGCTTAGGTCCCTGCCTTCCCTCACGAAAAGGTTCAAGGTCACTTCCAAAAAGGCGTTCACATCCTTATCACAGAGCCTCGTCGGCTGTCTCTCCCAAGTAGGCCGTGCTCCAAACGCGTCGAGACGCCGTGATGCCGCGTAAGGGCGCTTGGCTGCCTCAAATGGCGAGGACCTCCGCGGCCGGAGGCTCTTGATCAACTGCCGCCGCTCTTGAGTTCGCAAACGAACTCAAGGCAGCAGACAATCATCGCTCAGGATCTTCCAGACGAATCCTGACAAGATAATCGCCTCTATCACTTCATCGCAGGATTGGCGAACACTAACGGATGATCCCGCAGCTATTCCGAGCGGATATAAACCTGCAGCGTATAGCCGATATGCTCGGTCATCAGAGCGCGTGCACGTTCTATATCGCGGTCGAGGGCGGCGTCCATCAGGGCCGTGTGATGCTCGATCGCCATGGCGTCCTGCAGGGCGGCGGCAGCTTCTTCGTAGCCGATGGAGAGGCCGGCGGCCGCGCGCTGCGTCGGTGCCAGACCGAGAAAACGATGGTGGCGGCGAAGCTGATCCGCGATGGTGGACCGGAAGCGCTGAAGCCAGTTCGATGTCGCGGCACTGACAAGTGCGGCATGAAAGGCATTGTGCTTCTCGTCCCATTCGTCCGCCACTTCATCGGAGGTAGAGCCGAGCACGATCTTGCAACGTGACAGGCGGTAATGCGCCGTCACAACAGCCGATTCCCAATCCGGCCCGCCTTTCTCGATCGATTCCATGAAAAGCGGCAGTTCCACGATCATACGTGCCCGCGTCAGATCCTCCAGTTCGGCACGTGATACTGGGGCGACCGCAAAGCCGCGATTGCTGACAGCGGTAACCAGCTTTTCAGCTTCCAGCCGCGACAGCGCCTCGCGCAGCGGCGTCCAGCCCACGCCGTAGGTGTCCCGAAGCATGCTCAATCTCAGCGATGCACCCGGCCTTAGCCGGGTATTGAGGATGTCGCGCCGCAGCAGCCAGTAAGCCGCCTCCGTCTTGCTCAGGGCATCCGTGTCTCGCATGATCCTCGTCCCAGTCCCGTCAGGCTCAGATTATATATAAAATCATTTGCTGCCGAAATTATATATAAAACCTCCCTATCGTGAATATCATATATCGGAAATTGACAGTCTTGCGGCAGTCGCTATGATCCCGCGTCAAGAGAGCCGATGGAACACGGCTCCTTGTCTATCCGGGAGGAAAATATGCTGAGATCTACATCTAAATGGCTCTCCGGCCTCGTCGTTGCCGGCGCGTTCGTCGCTAGTGTCGCAACGGCATCGGCCGAACCGATCAAGATCGCAATCGCCAATTTCGGCGAACATCCGCAGCTCAATGCTTCGATCGCCGGCTTCAAGAAGGCGCTCGCCGACAACGGCTTCGTCGAAGGCAAGGATGTCGTCTACTCCGAGAGCAATACGAGCTTCGACGCCTCGCTCGTTCCGCAGATGATCGCCAAGCTGCAATCCGAACATCCGAAGCTGATATACACGGTCACCACGCCCGTGTCGCAGATCGCCAAGAAGGCGCTCGCCGGCTCCGGCATTCCGATCGTCTTTACTGCCGTCACTGATCCCGTCGCAGCCAAGCTCGTGCCGTCCTGGGACGCAGGCGACGTCGGCATCACCGGCTCAAGCGATCTGCAGGACATCTCCGCGATCCTAACCTTTACCAAGAAGCTGCTTCCGAACGCCAAGCGTATCGGCATTCCCTACAATCCGGGCGAAGCCAACGACGTGGCGCTGCTCGACAAGGTCAAGGCGGCCGCTCCTGCAGCCGGCTTCGAAGTGGTTCCCGTCGGCGTAGATAACGTCAACGACATCCAGCAGCGCATCGCATCGCTCGCGGGCAAGGCGGATGTCATCTACACGCCCGCTTCCAACCTGTTGCAGCCGGCAATCCCCGCCGTTGCCGCCGCCGCCCGTCAGGCTCAGATCCCGATTGTCAACTCCGACGACGCGGCTGTTCGCAACGGCGTCGTTCCGGCAAGCTTTGCCGTCAACTACGAGCAGGTTGGCGAAAATGCCGGCAAGATCGCCGCGCAAATCCTCAAGGGTGCCGATCCGAAGACGATCAAGCCCTCCGTTCCTGCCTATAAGGACCACGCGCCGCTGATCAACAAGACCGTGTTGAAGGCATTCGGTGCCGAGGTGCCGGCTTCGCTTGCCGATTGCAATTGCTTCACGAAGTAATAGGCGGCATCCTCTACTGCATAATTCCTTAAATCGACATCGATTTAAGGACAGAATTATGCAGCAGATTTAAAGTGCTACAGCGACCTTTGCGCGTCACATGTGACGCGCGGCGCTGTAGGATCAATCCGATCCATGGCGGCGTCAGGGATGCCGCCATTTCATAACCCTATACTGCAGGGGAGGCACGGATGCTCGACATCAAATCCGCGCGCAAGGTTTTCTATAAAGGCCAGCCCGACGAGAAGGTCGCGCTCAATGGCCTGACGCTCTCCCTTAAAACAGGCGAATTCGGCGTCGTGATCGGCTCGAACGGCGCCGGTAAGAGCAGCATGTTGAATGCGATTTCGGGCGCGCTCAGCCTCGATTCCGGTCAGATCCTCATCAACGGCAACGACGTCACCGGCATGCCGGTCCACAAGCGCGCCGCGCGGCTTGCCCGCGTGTTCCAGGACCCGATGAAGGGCACCGCCGCCAGCATGACGGTCGGCGAGAACATGCTTCTCGCGGAACTGCGCGGCAAGAGCAGAGGATTTCGTCCCGGCCTGAACGCCACCCGCCTCGCCGCCTACAAGGAGCGCCTGGCCGTGCTCGGCCTCGGCCTCGAAAACCGGCTGGATACCAAGGTCGAGCTGCTTTCGGGCGGCCAGCGCCAATCGCTGTCCCTCATCATGGCGGTCGGTGGCTCGCCCGACGTGCTGCTTCTCGATGAACACACAGCCGCGCTCGATCCGCGCACCGCCGATATCGTCATGCAGGCAACGGTACGTACGGTCGAGGCGCTCAAGCTGACGACATTGATGGTGACGCACAATATGCAGCACGCCGTCGATTTCGGCGACAGCATCATCATGCTCGACGCCGGCCGCGTCCATCTCGAAATTACCGGCGAAGGCAAGCGGCGCATCACGGTACCCGAGCTGATCGGCCACTTCGCCGTCAAGACCGACCGAATGCTGCTGGTGAGCTGAGATCATGATGGACTTCATTCAGACAACCGTTTCGAGCTTCGTCTCGCTCATCCCGGTGACGCTGGCCCAGAGCTTCATCCTGAGCTTCGTCGTCCTCGGCATCATGATCCCCTTCCGGATGCTGAGCTTTCCGGATCTGACCAGTGAAGGCGCGTTTCCGCTCGGCGGCTGCGTCTGCGGCATCCTGCTTGCCGCGGGCGTCGCACCGCCGCTGGCGATCGCCGTCGCCTTCGTCGTCGGCCTTGCGGCCGGCTGCTGCACGGCCTTCATTCACCTGCGCTTCCGCATCCATACGCTGCTCGCCGGCATTCTGATGTCCACGATGCTCTATAGCGTCAATCTCGCCATCATGGGCAAATCGAACCTCTCCGTCTTCGGCTCGCCGACTGTGTTCGACTGGGTACCCTTCACGACGCCGGGCTTTCCCGCGAGCAAGATCGTCATCGCCGGCCTGCTGGCCGTCATCGTGTTGATCGCCCTCAATCTCTATTTCAAGACGGAAAAGGGCACGGCCATGCGTGCCGTCGGCTCCAATCCCGACATGGCCGAGGCGCAGGGCATCAATGTCTGGGCGGCCACCATCGGCGGCGTCGGCATCGCCAGCGCCTTTTCAGCCGCAAGCGGCGCATTGATGGTGCAGTCGCAGGGCTTTGCCGATGTCAACATGGGTATCGGCATCCTGATCAATGGCCTTGCCGCGCTCATGATCGGCGAAGCCTTTACCGGCAAGCAGACCGTGTTGCGTCAGCTACTGGCGCCCTTCGTCGGCTCCATCATCTACTATCAGCTGGTGTCGCTGTGCCTTGCCGCCGGTATGCCGCCGCCGAACCTGAAGCTCGCCACCGGCCTGTTCGTGCTGATCATGCTGGCGCTGCCGAGCATCCGCCGCAGCCGCGGCGGAGCCGCCACCCGAGAAACCATTCGCGAATAGATTACGAGGCAACGACATTATGGATAGCCTTCCCGATCTCGCCGCCGTCGAGGCCATGGACGAGGCCGACCCGCTGCGCGTCTTCCGCAGCCGCTTCGCCCTGCCCGCCGGCGTCATCTATCTCGACGGCAATTCGCTCGGTGCTGCCTCGCACGAAGTCTTTGCCGAAGTGCGCCAGGCCGCCATGGAAGAATGGGGCAACGGCCTGATCCGCAGCTGGAACAGCGCCGGATGGTTTCATCTGCCGCTGGAGCTCGGCGACCGCGTCGGCCGGCTGATCGGCGCCGCCGAAGGCCAGACCGTGGTCACCGACTCCACCTCGATCAACATCTATAAGACGCTTCATGCGGCGCTCGCAATGCGACCGGGCCGCAACGTGATCGTGGCAGAGGGCGACAGTTTCCCCACCGATATCTACATGGCCGAAGGCGTCCTTTCGACGCGCCCCGGCATCACGCTCCGCCTTGAAGGCCGTGATGCTAGCACCATCGAGGAATTGATTGATGAGAACGTCGCCGTCGTCCTCGTCAATCACGTCAACTACAAGAGCGGCGAGTTGCGCGACATGGCGGCGCTGACGAAGCGCATCCAGGCGGCGGGTGCGCTCGTCATCTGGGATCTGTGCCATAGCGCCGGCGCTTTGCCGGTCGATCTCGACGGTGCGGATGCCGATTTTGCTGTCGGCTGCACTTACAAATATCTGAACGGCGGCCCGGGGGCGCCGGCCTTCATCTATGCGGCGAAGCGTCATCACGCATCGATCATTCAGCCGCTCAGCGGCTGGTGGAGCCACGCCCGCCCCTTTGCCTTCGAACAGAGCTTCGATGGCGATGCCGGTATCAAGCGTTTCCTTTGCGGCACCCAGCCAATCCTGTCGCTTCGGGCTCTGAAAGGGGCGCTCTCCATCTGGGACGAGGTGGACATGGAAGCCTTGCGCCGGAAGAGCATAGCGCTGACCGATCTCTTCATCCGCCTGGTTGAAGCCAAATGCGGCCAATATGGTGTCGACCTCGAGACGACGCGCGACAGCGAGAAGCGCGGCAGTCAGGTGTCCTTCATCCATAGCAACGCCTATGAAGTCATGCAGGCGCTGATCGAGCGTGGCGTTATCGGCGACTTCCGCGCCCCGTCGACATTGCGCTTCGGCTTCACGCCGCTCTATGTCTCATATCACGACGTCTGGCGCGCCGTGACGGTGCTTGAGGAAATCCTGAGCAGCGGATCATGGAAGGACGCACGCTTTGCGGTGCGCGCGGCCGTAACCTGATACGAATATCGGCAGCCGGAAGAAGGAGGCGGAGATGAGCTATTTCAGGGTCACCAATTGGGACGTCGCCTATACCAATGGCGCCTATATCGTCGACGGCGACCAATGGCCGGCAGCCTGGGTCGAGCCGGCAAAATCCTTCCGTGACAGGCTGACAACTGCGGGACGCGCAAAACTCGATCTGGTCTATGGCCCCGCGGAGCGCAATCGCTTCGATCTCTTTCTGCCCGAAGGCGAGCCGCAGGGATTGGTGGTTTTCGTCCATGGCGGTTATTGGCTGCAACTGGACAAAAGCTATTGGTCGCACCTGGCCGCCGGCTCGATTGCTAGAGGATACGCGGTCGCGATCCCGTCCTACACGCTTTGCCCGGAAAATCGCATCGCCGGGATCGGCAAGGAGATTGCCGCCGCGATCACGAAAGCAGCCGAGCTCGTCGGCGGCCCTATCGTTTTGACTGGCCATTCCGCCGGCGGTCAGCTCGTCGCCCGCATGATGACGACGACATCGCCGCTCGGTGAGACAATCTGCAAACGCATTCGGCATGTGCTTGCCATTTCCGGCCTTCATGACCTGCGGCCGATCATGAAGCGCAGCATGAACGAGCAGCTTCGCATCGATGCCGCCGAGGCAAGGACTGAGAGCCCTGCTCTGCTCGAGCCGGTCGAAACCGTCCGCCTCACCTGCTGGGTCGGCGGCGCCGAACGCGCCGAATTCGTGCGCCAGAATGCGCTGCTTGCCAATATCTGGACAGGACTTGGCGCTGCCACTGAGGTGGTGGTGGAGCCCGACAAGCATCACTATTCAATTCTGGACGGCCTCATCGAGGCTGAACATCCGCTGACGCGGGCCTTGCTAGCCGAATAACGTTTTCGCAGTCGGACAAGAGAGGTGCCCTCGGCGCCATCCGCACCGAGGGCATTCCGTTAGCCGCGATTAAGATAATGTCAGTTATTGACAGGCGCATTCATTGCCCAGGCGACGCCGAATGGGTCGCGAACTTGGCCCCAACGATCACCCCAGAACATCACCTGCGGCTCGACGACCACTTCGGCTCCCGCATCGACGGCACGCTGCCACCAGAAATCGAGGTCATCGACGACGAGCTGCATCGTGAAGGACTGCGGCTTTTCCAGCGCATGGCCATATTCCGGAAAAGCGTCGCCGAGCATGACCGAACTGCCGTTGATATAGAGATGGATGTGCATGGTCCGGCCCTTTTCATCGACCGGATACATGAAGGCCTGTTCGGCACCGAAAGCGCGCTTGTAGAATTCGGCGGCCTTCACAGCGCCGTCGACGGTCAGATAGGCTACGACGCCGCCGCGAACCGGCACGCGCGGCTGCTGGGACTGCGTCTGATCTGCTGCATCGGTCATGTTCGTCTCCTTGGGAACGGTTCTAGGTGTCATGCCCTTTCGATGGGCTGTTCCAAGGACGTTGGCCGATCATCCTTCCCGACAACCGGCGCCGAATTTTTTCGATAATTTTCGCGCGCCCGTTCCAGACTTCCGCGACCATCCATGCGCTGGCATTCAGGCGCGCATAAGCCGGGCGGGACGGGCTTCGTTTAAAATTCGCGCCAAGGCATCCTCGCGTGACATTGGTCGCCCGAGCAGGAAACCCTGCACCTCGTGATAGCCCTCGGCCCGCAATTTCGCCAATTGCGCCTCCGTCTCGATACCTTCGGCCAAGGTCACTGCATTGAAGCCGGAGGCAATACCGACAACGGCCCGCACGATGGCAAGATTGCCGGGATCGGCATCCATGCCGGCGACGAAACTGCGGTCGAGCTTGATCTTGTCGAAAGAGAAGGAACGCAGATAGCTGAGTGAGGAATAGCCCGTGCCGAAATCGTCTATCGCGATGCGAATGCCAAGCTCTTTGAGAGCACGCAGCAGTGACAGGCTTTGCTCGACCTCGGAAAGCAGGATGGATTCGGTGACCTCGATCTCCAGGCGTCCGGGGCAAAGACCTGTCTCGCTCAGCGCAGAAACGACCGTGGCCAGCAGGCTCGCATGCCGGAACTGATAGACGGACAGGTTGATGGCCACTTTTAGATGTTCCGGCCACTCCATGGCGGTCCGGCACGCTTCCCGCAGCACCCAGTCGCCGATCGGAACGATCATCCCCGTCTCCTCGGCGACGGGGATGAATTCCGCCGGCGCGATAAGTCCACGCTTGGGATGGCGCCATCGGATCAGAGCTTCGAAGCCGGAAAGAGCGTCTCCGTCCAGACGGATGATCGGCTGGTAATGGAGTTCGAATTCGTCGTTCTGCAATGCCTCCCGAAGCTCCAGCGTGAGCTGGTGGCGGCGTTCAGCTTCAAGCCGCATCTCCGTCTGATAGAATCGATAGGTTGAGCGGCCACTCGCTTTGGCGGCATAGAGCGCCAGATCCGCGTCTCGCATCAGCACATCAGCATCGTTGCCGTGCTCCGGCGCCATGGCAATGCCGATGCTGCAGGTCACATGTTCCCGCACGCCGTCGAGATCGAAGGGTGCCGAGAGCGATTGCAACAACAGGTCGGCGAAGCGCCGGGCTCGCCCGGCATCTGTCATCCTTAAAACCAGCGCGAACTCGTCGCCGCCCAGGCACGCGACCAGATCGCTCCTCTCGGCAAGCTGCTGGAGCCGCTCGGCAACCTGTCGCAGGAGCATATCGCCCGCAGCATGGCCCTTGCTGTCGTTGATATGCTTGAAATGATCGACATCGATGTAGAGCAGTGCGATTGGCTTTTCCGGCCTCGCAGCGGCCACCTGCCGCACGATGTTCTCGGAAAAGAAAGCTCTGTTCGGAAGGCCGGTCAGGGAATCATGCATGGCAAGATGCGCAAGCCTTGCCTCGACGTTGCGCTCCTCTGTCACATCCTGGGAAATGCCGAGAACATAGCGCGGCGCTTGCCCTGACGGAGCGGGAAGTCCCCGCTTCGCTGTCTTCAGGATACGTAATACGCCATCCACCGTGTGAATGGTTTCCTCGAAGTAGACGGTTTCGGCGGTTTCGAAGGCAAGCTTGTCCTGCTCCCGGAAAAGCGCCGTCTGTTCATCGGAGAATATCGCCCGATCCGACTTGCCGATCACATCTTGTGCTGCGTGCCCAGCGATAGCGCCGCACGCCTCATTGAAGAGGATATAACGGCCATCCCACTCCATATCCTTGACGAAGACGCCGACGGGGAGATTATCGACGATGCTGTCGAGCAGCGACTGGGTGGCATCGACCTGCCGCCGTGCCGCATTGACCTCGGTACGGTCCTGCACGATCGCCAGGATTGCTATCTTGCCGTCGAAGCGGATCTCCCGCCCATAGGTCAGAACCTCGAAAGTCTCGCCATCCGCCTTCAGATGCGTCCAGCGCTGCGCCGTCTCGATGTCGGTGCGGTGGTGCACGGCATCCAGCATCCGCTCGCGCTCCACAGATGGCCTGATATCGAGCACGGTCATGACCGCGAAATCCGCATCGCCATAGCCATAGAGGTCGCGGGCCGCATCGTTGACGATCAGAAACTTCAACGTCTGCGGATCATAGACCCACATCGGCGACGGATGTGTCTTGAAAAGCGACCGAAAATCGTCGTTCGGGGCGTCGGGCCAAACGGAATTCATAGGAAGGTCGACCTTGCCAATTCGAGTTTGAAGATTAGCGAATTGGATATTGATAGACGAAAAAACTAAATAAAATCAAAACAGTAACAAGATTAAACTTTAGGCAAAAGCCCATCGAATATGCAACGACAGGCTTTATTCCATTCGCCCCGTTTCATCGATATGGGACCGCAAATGCCGTGAGGTTCAAAGCGCCGCCTTGCCGATCGCATGGATGACGCCGTGCAGCTCGCCAAGACCTTTCAGGCGGCCGATGAGGGAATAGCCGGGATTGGTGGGCTTATCGATATCATCGCCGATCAGATGTCCGTGGTCCGGCCGCATCGGGATCACATGATCTTCCTGGCCTTCTTTGCGGCGCCGCGCCTCCTCCGTGAGCAATGTGCGCAGAATGGCATACATGTCGCTGCGCCCTTCCAGATGCGAAGCCTCCACGAAGGAGCCATCCTCTTCGATCGCAACGTCGCGCAGATGCGCGAAATTGATGCGGGAGGCAAATTCGCGGGCGATCGCCAGCACATCATTGTCGGCACGGGAGCCGAGAGAGCCGACACAGAGCGTCAAACCGTTGGCCGGATCATCGACAATGCCCAGGATGCGGCGCAGATCTGCCGCCGTCGAAACGACGCGCGGCAGGCCGAAGAGGGAAATCGGCGGATCGTCGGGGTGGATCGCAAGCCTGGCGCCGAATTCGGCTGCAACCGGCACGACCTCTTGCAGAAAAGCGTCGAGATTGGCCTGGAGATCTTCTGCCGTCATTCCGTTGAAGAGGGCGATGGCTGAGCGGATGGCGTCGCGGCCATAGCTGTCCTCACCGCCGGGAAGACCGGCGATGATGTTGTTCTCCAGCCGTTGCACGGCCTCCGGCGAAAGCCGTCTCAGCCGCTCTTCGGCACGCCGTAGCAGGTCCGGCGCATAATTTTCTTCGGCACCCTGCCTGCCCAGGACGAAGACGTCATAGGCAACGAACTCCACCATATCGAAACGCAATGCGAGCGCGGTGGTCGGCATTTCGAAGCGCAGATCCGTGCGCGTCCAGTCGACAACTGGCATGAAATTGTAGCAGATCGTCTTGATGCCGGAGCGGGCGAGATTAACGAGGCTGTCCTTCCAGACACCGATCGCAGTTTTCGCCCCTGCCCCGCCGAGCTTGATCGCGCTCGGAACGGGGATCGATTCACACACGCTCCAGCGCAGCCCCGCCGCCTCGACCAGCGCCTTTCGCGCTTCGATTTCGGTCGGCATCCAGACGCGCGAATGCGAGACTTCATGCAGCGCCGTGACGATGCCCGTGGCGCCTGCCTGGCGCGCATGCAAGAGCGGAACGAGATCCTTCGGGCCGAACCAACGCCAGCAGCTTTCCATATGACACCTCCCCATTTGTGGGTCAAAATATCCTTGAAAAGGAAAATGTCTACCAACATACGACGGTTGACACCCCTTATTGACCAACAATATGGTCCGATAGCGGAGGAGAGATGGTGACAGATACCGCTAATATCGAAGATAGAGGTTCGGCGGTCGATCAGGTGGTCGACGCGCTGCGACGGCTGATGCGCGAGCGCAATCTTGGCCTCGGAGACGCACTGCCCTCGGAAGCCGAGCTCGCGTCCATGTTCAATGCCAGCCGCAATACGGTGCGCGAAGCGATCCGCATCCTGAAGGCCTATGGCATCGTCGAAAGCCGCCAGAAGGTCGGCGCGGTGATTACGGATCGCCGCCAGCAGGCGCTGATGGACCTCTTCTCCTTCGCTATCGACATCTCGGCAGAAAGCTTTCTCGATATCCAGGGGTTTCGTCGCCTCATCGAGGTCAATCTCAGCGATCTTCTGTTCGAAACTCTCGACGAAACCGCCATCGACAGGCTGCGCTCCATCAACGACGCGATGAAGGCCGCATCGACATTGGCCGAGGCGGCGGAACTTGATTTCAGGTTTCACGCCGCCCTTGTCGGCTTCGCCGGCAATCAGACCCTGTCACAAGTCTATGGCATTCTGCAGCCATTGTTGCAGCGGCTGATGGAGGCGGGCAAGCGTTCACGCGAAGCGGTCGACAGCGCCTATCATGACCATCGCGCCATCATCGAAGCGTTGGAACAACGGGATCGAATCGCCTACGCCTATCACATGAACCGCCACCTGCAGGCGGGCCTGCAATTCATCGCGCCAAAGGCTGTTTGAGACATCCATTTCATCACGGATACATGACATGAAAAGACAGACGCTCGACACCGGCTGGACCATCTCGCGCCTTCGCGCGCCATCCAGTGCACCGGCCCTGCCCAATACGATCCCGGCAGCAGTCCCCGGCAATGTGCATCTCGACCTGATGGCGGCGCAGCTGATCACCGACCCCTATCTCGACGTCAACGAGATTTCTCAGGACTGGGTCGGTCGCGCCGCCTGGCGCTATCGTCTAGCCTTCGACTGGGATGGCGAAGACGCCGAACGCATCGATCTTTCCTGCCTTGGCCTCGACACTGCGGCACGCCTGGAACTGAACGGCAGTTTGCTTGGCGAAACCCGCAACATGCATCGCAGCTACCGCTTCGGCATCGGCGATCACCTGAAAGGCGGCCGTAATGAGCTGATCATCGATTTCCAATCCGCCTATGAGCATGGCGAGGAAGTCCGCAAGCAGCTCGGCAGCGCCGCCGATATTCCCCAGAATTATCCTGGCCCAAGCAATCTCATCCGCAAGATGGCCTGCAATTTCGGCTGGGATTGGGGTCCGACCGTCGTCACATCGGGCATCTGGAAGCCCATCCTCATCGAGAGCTGGTCGAAGGCCCGTCTCGGCAGCATCCGCCCTGAAATTACCCTGCAAGGCAGCCAGGGCGTCGCGCGCCTGCATGTCGAGGTCGAATGGGCCGAAAAGGGCACGGATAGTGCTGCACTTGTCCTCTCCATCGGCGGCAAGCGCGCGGAAGTGCGTGTCGCGCAAGGCGAGACCCACGCGCTGATCGAATGCCGGATCGACAACCCGCAGGTCTGGTGGCCGCATGGCATGGGCGGTCAGCCGCTTTACGATCTCGACCTGCAGCTGCTCGGCTCGGACGGTGCGGCGCTCGACGGCTGGAAGCGGCGCGTCGGCTTCCGCTCCGTGCGGCTGGATACGACGCCGGACGAGATCGGCTCGGCCTTTACACTCGTCATCAACGACGTGCCGGTCTTTGCCCGCGGCGCCAACTGGATCCCCGATGATTGCTTCCTGCCGCGCGTGACGCGTGAACGCTACCGTGAGCGGATCGCCCAGGCCCGTGATGCCAATATGAACATGCTGCGAGTCTGGGGCGGCGGCATCTATGAGACCGATACGTTCTACGAGGAATGCGATGCCGCCGGCATCATGGTCTGGCAGGATTTCCTGTTTGCCTGCGCCACCTATCCCGAAGAAGAGCCCGTCTACAGCGAGATCGAGGCGGAAGCGCGCGAGGCGATCACGAGGCTCATGCCCTACGCCTCTCTGGTGATCTGGAACGGCAACAACGAGAATATCTGGGGCTATTTCGACTGGGGCTGGCAGGATGTGCTCGGCAATCGCCCATGGGGCGCCGGCTACTACCTCGACCTCCTGCCGAAACTGGTAGCCGAGATCGATCCCACCCGACCCTATTGGCCGGGCAGCCCCTATTCTGGCTCCATGGAGATCGCGCCGAACGCGGACGAGCATGGCTGCAAGCACATATGGGACGTCTGGAACGAGGTAGGCTACGAGACCTACCGCAACTATATCCCACGCTTCTGCTCCGAATTCGGCTGGCAGGCACCACCGACCTTCGCAACTCTTACCCAATCCGTTCGCGAGAAGGACCGCGCCCCGGCCTCTCCCGCGGTCATGCACCACCAGAAGGCAACCGGCGGCAACGACAAGCTTCTGCAAGGGTTGGAAGGCTGGTTTCCTCACCCGCAAAATTTCGACGACTGGCTCTTCGTCACGCAGCTGAACCAGGCGCGCGCGATCAGCTTCGGCATCGACCACATGCGCTCACATCGGCCGACCTGCATGGGAACCATCGTCTGGCAGCTCAACGATTGCTGGCCGGTGACCTCCTGGGCGGCCGTCGATGGCGCTGGCCGGAAGAAGCCGCTCTGGTATGCCTTGAAGCATAGCTATGCGCCGCATCTCCTCACCATCCAGCCGCGTGGTGATGGCTTGGCTGCGGTCGCCGTTAATGACGCGACCCTATTCTGGCGCGTGCCCTTCACAGTCGAGCGCTTCGATTTCAACGGCAAACTGCTTGCCCGCCACCACGTCTGGCGCATCCTGTGCGATCGCTTCGAGAACGCCGATACCGAGATCCCGGCCGAGGTCGCGACCCCAAGCGATCCGCGCCGCGAATATCTGCGCGCCCGCCTCGGCGATGCGGAAGCGTGGTGGTTCTTCGAGAAGGACATGAAGCTGCAATACCCCCAGCCTCGCTTTGATATCGAGACCATCCAGACGACGGACGGGATCACCGTAACCATCACCGCCCAGTCGCTCCTGCGCGATGTCTGCCTGTTCGTCGATCGCATCAATCCGAATGCCGAGGTCGACGACATGCTGGTCAATCTCGCGCCCGGCGAAAGCAGGACGTTCAAGATAAAAGGCATCTCAAAGGAGGCTTTCGACGATGCCGATCTTTCGGCAATCCTTCGCACGGCCAATCAGGTTGCGGAATGCCCGCATCACTGACACCGGGTACTCTCTCGCGGAAAATACCCGGCGCATTGCGCCGGATCGAGGCCTATATTTTCCGTATGCCGTCACAAAAGATTGCGTCGGTGAATGGCGAATTGCCTTCTATGATCGGGCGCCGCCTTGTGATCTAGTGCCCCTCATCCGATCCATGAATCAGCGAGATCACGCTTATGTCCTCGGGCACCAATCGCAGCTTTCAAACGCCCCGCCGCGAAGAACTTGGCCTCATCACCCTCAGCAATACCGCCGGTCTTTCGGCTTCGGCCCTGCCGAATGGCACGCTGTTTTCGATCGACTTTGCCGACCAGCAGGGCGGCGTCATGATCAATCAGGTCCTCGGTTCGCCGGTCTATGGCGGCATAGGCCGGCTCTATCTGCGCGTCGGCGGTGCGGCGCCGGCGACTGCGGAAATCGTCGGGCCAAAGGCTACCGTGCAGTTCGGCCATGGCAGAAACGCTTTTTCCTGGAGCGGCGAGACGGCAGGTGTGAAGCATACGGTCAGCCTGCGGCTGCACCCGAATAAGACCGTATGGTTCTGGCAAGTTTCGCTGGAAAACAGCACCAATGCGACGCTTTCGGCCGACCTCGTTCTCGTTCAGGATGTCGGCCTCGGCGATCGCGGCTTCCTGATGAACAGCGAAGCCTATGCCTCGCAATATATCGATCACCACATTGCCGATCATAGCGCCTTCGGCCCTGTCATCATGGTCAGGCAGAACCTCAAGCAGGGTGGCGGGCGAAATCCGTGGCTCGCACAAGGCTGCCTCGAGGGTGCGGCGGCCTACGCGACCGATGCAATCCAGCTTCTCGTGCCGTCCAAGGGCAATGATGGCGTCATGGTGCCGGACTTCGGCGCCAGCCTGCCCAGCGTGCGCCGCCAGCACGAAGTCGCCTGCCCGACAATACAGTCGAAGCCGCTTTCCCTTGCAGCAGGTGCCGCCGCCGCGACGACCTTCTTCGGCCTCTTCGTTGCCGATCATCCGGCCGCTTCCAGCGACGCCGATCTTGCCAATCTCGATAGCCTGCCGGCGCTTCAAAGTGAGCTGGCAGCGGAGACGGTAGCAGCTGGACAACCGGTGCGCAGCCTCGTGCAGGACGCGCCGCTTGCCGAAAGCGACGATCTGGATCAAGCCGCGATCAATACGCTCTACCCCCAGCGTATGCTGGAAGAACACGCCGACGGGAAGCCGCTTTCCTTCTTCGTGTCCGACGGGCCGCATAACAGGCACATCGTGCTGCGCGAAAAGGAGCGACACATAGCCCGCCGCCATGGCGCCATCGTCCGCAGCGGCCAGAACATGCTGCTCGATGACCAGACACTGGCGGCCACCTGCTGGATGCAGGGCATCTTCGCGGCGCAGCTGACCATCGGCAACACGTCTTTCCACAAGCTGTTTTCGGTCTCGCGCGATCCCTACAATCTGACCCGGTCGAGCGGCCTGCGCATCCTCGTTGATCTCGGCGATGGCTGGCGCCTGCTTGGCGTGCCTGCCGCCTTCGAAATGGGCTTGAGCGACACGCGTTGGATCTACCGGCTTTCCGGTCGAACCATCACCGTATCGGCAATCGCCTCCGGCGACGACCCGGCGATGCAATGGAGCGTTTCCGTAGAGGGCGCCGCCTGCCGCTTCCTCGTATTCGGTCAAATCGTGCTTGGCGAACGTGATTATGAAGCTGTGGCGAACATCGCGGTCGATACGGCGGGCAAGCGCATCTCTTTCCGGCCGCAGCCGTCCTGGCTGTGGGACCGGTATCCGAAGGCTGGATACCATCTCGTCACCTCGACCCCGGATGCGTTCGAAGCCGTTGGTGGCGATGAACTACTCTACAGCGACGGCAACGCCCGCAACGGCCCATTCATCGCTCTGAAATCGCACCCGACGAAAGCACTGCGCTTTGCCGTCACGGGCTCGATGACCGATCCGGATACGGCCGAAGCCCTTGCCGCGCGCTATGCCGCGGGTGTTGAAAGCGAAGAAATGCTCGCGCCCGCGCGCCGCTTCTGGAGCCATGTGACGCGGGGCGCGCGCATCGAGGGTGATGGCCGAGATGTGGCGGCGCAGGCCGTGATGCTGCCCTGGATCGCACATGACGCCATCGTGCATCTCAGCGTGCCGCACGGGCTTGAACAATATACGGGAGCTGCCTGGGGCACGCGCGATGTCTGCCAGGGGCCGATCGAATTCCTGCTTGCCTACGAGCATGACGAAGAAGTCCGGCGGATCCTTTTAACGCTCTTTTCCGAGCAGTACCGCGATCGCGGCGACTGGCCGCAATGGTTCATGCTGGAGCCCTACGCCAATATCCGCGCCGGCGAGGCGCATGGCGATATCGTTGTCTGGCCGCTGAAGGCGCTCTGCGATTACATTGAGGCGACCGGCGACATCGCCTTCCTTGCCAAAACGGTGCCGTGGCGTGCCGACGACACGATGCAGCTGACATCGGAACGCGCGACGATCTCCGATCACATCGAAAAACTGCTGGACACCGTGCGCAGCCGCTTCGTGCCGGGCACAAGCCTCATCCGCTACGGCGAAGGCGACTGGAACGACAGCCTGCAGCCGGCCGATCCGCATTTGCGCGACTGGATGGTCAGCAGCTGGACCGTTTCACTTCTGTATGAACAGCTTGTGCGCTATGCGAACATCCTGACGCTCGCCAGCCGCAATGAGGAAGCGCAGTCGCTGCAGGCGACCGCCGTTGCCATGCACGCCGATTTCAACAGGCTCCTGATGCGGGACGGCATCGTCGCTGGCTACGGCGTCTTCGATCCGAGCCATGACGGCGTCGAATTGCTGCTGCATCCGGAGGATACCCGCACCGGCCTGCATTATTCGCTGATCGCGATGACGCAGCCGATGATCGGCGGGCTGTTCACTCCAGAGCAGCGCCACGCGCACATGAAGCTAATCCGCGAGAACCTACTGTTCCCGGACGGTGTGCGGCTGATGGAAAAGCCGGCGACCTATTCCGGTGGTCCGGAAAAGCTCTTCCGGCGTGCCGAATCCTCGTCCTTCTTCGGTCGCGAGATCGGGCTCATGTATGTGCATGCGCATCTGCGCTACTGCGAAGCCCTAGCGCTCGAAGACGACGCGGAGGCGGTGTGGGCGGCACTTGCGCTCGCCAACCCGATTGCGGTCAGCGGCCGGGTGGAACATGCGTCGCTCCGCCAGCGCAACACCTACTTCAGCAGCAGCGACGCGGCTTTCGCCGACCGTTATCAGGCTTCTGCGGAATGGGCACGCGTCAAGGCCGGCGACATCGCCGTCGATGGCGGCTGGCGCATCTATTCGAGCGGCCCTGGTCTCTACACCAAGAGCCTGATCGGCAACGTTTTCGGCTTCAAGCGGCAATTCGGCGAGCGTATCCGCAAGCCGTTGTTGCCGGCCTCGATCGGCGCTTGCGATGTCAAGCTGGATTTCGGGGCTTGAGCAAGATCAAATGAACAAGGCCGCTTTTGCGGCCTTTTTTCTCACGCAGGCTACCGCCGGTGCGTGCGAAGCGCAACAGTTCGATCAGCACGGCACAGGCTGATGATACCCGGCCGGTTTAGCAATCGGTTATCGAGCCGCCTCCACCACAACTGTTTTCACATGGTCATAGCGCGCACGAAAGGTCGATTCGACCTGAATGGATCGCGGTGGAAGCCGCGAATACGCGGCAAAGCTGAGCTCGACGAACCTCTCGAGGGAAATAAGTCGATACTCGTCCGGCAGCTTGAAAAGGTAGGAGCCCTGGGTTCCGAAAGCCTCGGCAATTTCGGGATAGACCGGATAGCACGCCCCGTTCAGGAAATCGTCGACGGGCTTGATACCACTTGCAATGGGCTCGACCCCTAGCCGCTTCAAAAAGTTGCCGGCAATATCGTGGATGCAGCGGATCTTCGGATGATTCACCGAATACATGAAGGCTTCGCCTCGCGACCATTGTGCGAAGCAGGGCGCGATATCCAGACCATATTCTGCAAAATGCTTAAGGAGCCGCGCCCGCTCCTGTTCCCAGCGTGCGAAAAAGCCACATCGTTCGAAAACATCGCGCCGAAAGAACTTCCGGGTCGTTTCTACACTTAACCCGACTTCGTACGCCGCCAGGACGATCATGGAATGATAAAAGCCCATCGGGCCTTGGACCGGGCCAGGCGAGAAGGCATAGCAGATATCTGGATGATAGGCATCGAAGCTGATCGACGGGATGAAATCGAGATTCTGGGCGATACTGAAATCGAAATCCATACTGTAAAAGCGGGGATGGAGAAGCACCCTGAAATAACGGGGTAATTCCTGCTTGTATTTCTCGATATTTTTCGTGAATGCCCATATGTCGATTGCATCGATATGGAAACGAGAGGAAAGAAGCCTCAGGGAGTTCGCAAGTTCGTAGGTTTGGCAATTCGACAGTACGAGCCAAGTCTCCATCAGGTAATCACCTCAACACGCCGCACACAACCTCCGCTATCAGATTGAAATTCCGACTATTTATCTCGATGGAAGCTTCTCCGCGAGATCAAATATGGCAGTAAGCCATTGTTTTGTTGATGGGTTGGGCTTGTCTATATCGATGACGTCAGGGCTGTCCGAATTGCGGCGAGAATGGCGGTTGTCGGGCGCCGGCATATGCATCCGGCGAATCGACCTCAGCGCCTTCGCTTTAACTTGGCTACCTATTGCCGCGTCTTTATCGACTTTCTGGTTAACCGAATCGACTAAGCTCACCCGGATGTGCAAAGCCCGGAGGCGGATTTGGAAACGGCGCTCTATCTCCCGATCAAGTCATTTCTCGAAGCAGCCGGCTATGCGGTAAAAGGCGAGATCGGCGGCTGCGACCTTGTCGGCCTGACTGATGGCGAGCCGCCCGTCGTCGTCATCTGCGAACTGAAGATGACCTTCAACCTCGAACTCATCCTACAGGCGGTAGATCGCGCCGCTGCCAGTGACGAGGTCTGGATCGCAGCCCGCGTCTCGGCAAAGGGCAAGGGTCGGGAAGGCGATCGCCGGTTCCGCGATTTATGCCGAAGGCTCGGCTTCGGCATGCTCACCGTCTCCGACAACGACCAAGTCGACATCGTCGTCAGTCCCGTCGCGCCGATGCCCCGCAAGAATGCACGGCGCAGATCGCGCCTTGTCGACGAACATCGTCGGCGCAAGGGCGACCCCGCTCTTGGCGGCAGCACCCGCAAGCCGATCATGACCGCCTATCGCCAACAGGCCCTTGCCTGCGCTGCCGCTATCGAAAACGGCGTGCAACGCCCGAAGGATATGCGCGAAGCGGCACCGAAGGCGCCACAAATTCTGAGAGATAATGTCTATGGCTGGTTCGAGCGCATCGACCGTGGCATCTACGCGCTGACGGAGCTTGGAATAGAAGCCCTCAAGCGTT
>NZ_JBXSOV010000008.1:0-232942 GCF_057784355.1 Martinezella sp. CNPSo 3959 | reverse complement strand
CAGCCAGACGGCAATCGGCCGCCGCCGATCGCGCGAAATTGCCTGTCTTAAAGGAATCTGCACCCATATAATTGACTTCCGGAGGCTTGATCCGTATAAGCCCGCGCACGTCCGGTCATGGAGCCTGCATTTGCGGGCCAAGTCCGTTCGCCATAATCAACAACGCTCCTTGCTGTAAAGCAAAGCTCAAGAAGGGCCGCACTCCGCGGTGTTTAAATAAATGAAGCGTACCTACCAACCATCCAAGCTTGTCCGCAAGCGTCGCCACGGCTTCCGTGCGCGCATGGCCACCAAGGGCGGCCGTGCGGTTCTTTCCGCTCGCCGTAACCGCGGCCGCAAGCGTCTTTCGGCCTAAGGGCCGAAGTGCCCGATAATCCAGGATGGCGGGCAAATTGACGAATGAACGACCAAAAAAGACTGTCGGGCGGCTGAAAAGCCGGCCGCAGTTTCTTGCAGTCCGCGAAGGCGAGAAGCGCAGAGGCAGCTTCTTCCTCATCGAAATGCTGGACCGCAAGACCGCCGACGCCGAACCCCGCGTCGGTTTTACCGTTACCAAAAAACATGGCAACGCGGTGGAGCGCAACCGCATGCGGCGCAGGCTGAAAGAAGCCGTGCGGCTTCACGCCGGATTTGCAATGCAGCCCGGACACGACTATGTGGTTGTCGCGCGACGCGAGGTGCTGACCGCGCCTTTCGAAAAACTGGCGAGCGAACTCGTAAGCCGCATCGAAACCAGGCCGAAACACCGGCGGTCGGAAAAGGACCGCTCCAGGAAAGTATGATGGAAAACAACCGCAATTACTTCATTGCAATTGCACTGTCTGTGCTGATTGTTCTCGGCTGGCAGTTTTTCTATATGAACCCACGCCTCGAAGCGCAGCGTCAGGCCGAGCAGGCCGCCAAGCAGCATCAGCAGGCTCAGACGACGCAGCCAGCTCCCGCGGGCACTGCGGTCAACGGTTCGCTGCCCGCAGGTGGCCAGACGGCGCCGACGGTTCTCACCCTCGAGCAGTCCGTGGCCAAGACCGCTTCGTCGCGCGTCACCATCGACACGCCCGCGCTTGCCGGCTCCATCAACCTGGAAGGCGCCCGCTTCGACGACCTCCAGCTCAAGGCCTACCACGAGACCGTCAGCAAGAGCAGCCCGATCATCACGCTTTTCAGCCCGGCGGACACCAAGGACGGCTATTTTACCGAACTCGGCTATGTCGGCAGCGACGCGACGGGCGCAGTCCCCGGCCCCTCGACCGTGTGGAAGCTTACCAGCGGCGACAAGCTGACCGACAAGACGCCGGTGACGCTCTCCTACACCAATGAAAAGGGCATCACCTTCAGCCGGACGATCTCCGTCGATGATCGCTACATGTTCACGATCACAGACAAGATCGCCAACGCCAGCCAGGCTCCAGTTTCTCTGTCGAGCTACGGCCGCGTCACGCGCTACAACAAGCCCGAGACGCCGTCGGCTTACGTTCTGCACGAAGGCTTTATCGGCGTCATCGGCGATGATGGTTTGATCGAAACCAAATACGCCTCGACCGAAAAGGAAGCCACGACGCCCGCCAAGGCGACCGGCGGCTGGCTCGGCATGACGGACAAGTACTGGGCTGCGACCATCGTGCCGCCGCAGGCGACGGCCTATGACGCCCGCTTCTCGCACTTTACCGATGGCACTCCGCGCTATCAGGCCGATTACAAGCAGGATGCGGTCACCATCGCTCCCGGCCAGTCGCAGGATCTGAAGAACCTGGTCTTCGCCGGCGCCAAGGAAGTCCCGGTCATCGACCGCTATGAGACCAGCTACTCGATCCCGCGCTTCGACCGCCTGATTGACTGGGGCTGGTTCTATTTCATCACCAAGCCGATGTTCAAGCTGATGGATTTCTTCTTCCGCTACTTCGGCAATTTCGGCGTCGCCATCCTCTGCACCACCATCGTCGTCAAGGCGCTCTTCTTCCCGCTCGCCAGCCGGCAATATGCCTCCATGGCGAATATGAAGCGCGTGCAGCCGAAGATGGAGGAGCTGAAGGCCAAGTTCGGCGACGACCGCATGGCCCTGCAGCAGGCGACCATGCAGCTTTACAAGGAAGAGAAGATCAATCCGATCGCGGGCTGCTGGCCGGTGCTTCTGCAGATCCCGATCTTCTTCTCGCTCTATAAAGTGATCTACATCACCATCGAGATGCGCCATGCGCCGTTCTTCGGCTGGATTCAGGACCTTTCCGCGCCGGATCCGACCTCGATCGTCAACCTGTTCGGCCTGCTGCCGTTTGCGGCGCCGACCATCCTGCATCTCGGCGTCTGGCCGCTGATCATGGGTGTCACCATGTTCTTCCAGATGCGCATGAACCCGACTCCTCCCGATCCGACCCAGGCGATGATCTTCAACTGGATGCCGCTGGTATTCATGTTCATGCTGGCGAGCTTCCCGGCCGGTCTCGTGATCTACTGGGCCTGGAACAACACGCTCTCGGTCATCCAGCAGTCGATCATCATGAAGCGCCATGGCGTGAAGGTGGAGCTCTTCGACAATCTGAAGGGCCTCTTCAAACGAAAACCGGCGCCATCGAAATGACGACAAAAGCCCTGCTTCGGCGGGGCTTTTTCTTTTGTGGCGACAGGTGCCATCGGCGCGAACTCCGGCACCGATGTGCCGCCAATAACGGTCATCGTAATGCTGCGATGGAAGATAGAGCAGCGATGGAAAGCCCACCCAGAGCGGCCGCGATGGCGAGTGACGGCGTGATGCCGATATTCTGCATCGCGAAGGCCAGGACGAACGGGGCGAGAGCTGAAAGGATCAGCCGTGCCGCCATCATCTTCCCCTGTAGCTTTCCGTAGCCATCGCTGCCGAAAAGATGCAGAGGCAGCGTGCCGGTGACGATGCTGAGGAGGCCGTTGCCCATGCCGAAGATCATCGCGAAGGCCATGGCGCTGAGTACGGAGGGAGCAGAAAGCACAAGCACCAGCACTCCGCCCGGGATCAGCATCGAGGCGATCACGGCCAGATGGAGTGCGGGCAGGTTCTTGCCGAACACCATGTTGATGAGGCGGCTGCCGACCTGCGACGGGCCGAAGAGTGTCCCCACGAGAGCGGCGGTCGCGCCGAGGCCGAGACCAGACAGCAGCGGCACCAGATGCACCAGAATGGCCGAACTGACGAGCGACATCAGCGAAAAACCCGTAACCATGATCGCAAAGCCGAGGCGACGGCGGGCAGGTGGCAATACCCCCTCGACGCGCGTAGCGACGGTCGATGCCTTCGCGCCCTGCGTGGATCCCTGACGCGACAACCATGCGTGGATTGGCAGGCAGATACAGAGGTTGAGGGCGGCGAAAACCAGATAGACGTTCTGCCAGGCGAGATGCGCATGGAGCGCCGTGGTTGTCGGCCAGAAGATTGTCGAGGCGAACCCGGCAATCAGCGTCAGATAGGTTATGCTGCGGGAAGCGACCTGTGGTCGGATTTGCACGAGCAGCGCAAAGGCCGCGCCATACTGGACCAGATTGGCGGCAACCTCGATCGCAATGAGTGCGACGACGTAGACCGCCTTGTTAGGCGCTAGGGCGCAAGCGGCCAGAGCTGCGGCTGCCACGAAGGAGCCGATCGTCATCACCCGTGCGGCACCGATCCTGTCGAACAGCACGCCCAGCCACGGCGCGGTAAGGCCGCCTGCCAGAAGCGCGACCGACAGTGCACCAAAGACCCATTCGCTCGACCATGCGAACTGCATGGCCATATCGGGCGCAAGGATGCTGAAGCTATAATAGAGGGTGCCGTACCCGATGATCTGCGTGATGCCGAGCGCAAACACGGCATGAAGCGGCACGCGTTCAGACAAGGCGCTTGCCGTCGGCGTCGAGAACCTGCTCGCCATCTTCCTTGGTGAACGGGCCTTTATGCGTATCGGGCAGGATATCCAGGACAACTTCCGAAGGCCGGGCCAGACGCGCACCCATGGGCGTAACGACGAACGGGCGGTTGATCAGAATCGGATCCTTCAACATGGCATCGAGCAACTGGGCATCGGTTAGATCCTGGTTATCGAGGCCGAGCTCGGCATAGGGTGTGCCCTTTTCGCGGATCGCCTGCCTGATGGTCAAACCCGCATCGGCAATCATCTTGATGAGATCATCGCGGCTTGGCGGATCTCTCAAATATTCGATGACGGTCGGCTCGATGCCCGCATTGCGGATCATCGCCAGCGTGTTGCGCGAGGTGCCGCAGTCGGGATTGTGGTAGATCGCAACATCCATGGTCATGGGACGGTTTCCGTTTCAGCGAGAGTTTGAGGATTGCGGGCATCCATCAGCAGCCAGTTCGCAAGCGTCAGTGCCAGCAATGCGCCGAGGATTTCCGCGACGATAAAACCCGGCAGATCGACAGGACGGATGCCGGCGAAGGTGTTCGTCAGCGAGCGGGCGATTGCGACAGCCGGATTGGCGAAAGAAGTGGAAGCGGTAAACCAGTATGCAGCCGTGATGTAGAGGCCGACCAGCCATGGCACGGCGTCGGCGCGAAACCGCAGGCCGGAGAGGATGACGAAGACGAGGCCGAAGGTGGCCGTCACCTCGGCCAGCCATTGCGCGCCGCCACTGCGGATGGTTGTCGAGGCCTGCAGCAACGGCAGTTCGAACATGGCATGCGCGAGGATCGTCCCCGCAATCCCGCCAAGGATCTGGGCGACGACATAGCCCAAAGCCGACATCGCGGTCAGCTCGCGGCGTATCGCAAAGACGAGCGATACCGCCGGGTTGAAGTGAGCGCCGGATATCGGCCCGAGGACGATGATCAGCACGACGAGGATCGCGCCCGTGGGCAGCGTATTGGCGAGCAGCGCAAGCGCCGTATCGCTCGTCAGCCTGTCCGCCATGATTCCCGAACCGACGACCGTCGCGACCAGAAGGCCCGTGCCCAAGGCCTCCGAGACAAGGCGGCGCGAAAGCGGAAAAGATGTCACGGCTTCGGACCCCAGATCAGCATATTCATGGAACATTACCCGCAGCTGGTACACAGCAGGCAGCGACTTGCGCCGCCGGCGCGCAGACCTCCGGATGCCCCGCACAGCAGTCTTCCATCAGGAAGCGGACGAGACCTCCGAGCACATCGTAATTGGCGGTGTAGACGATAGAGCGGGATTCCCGCTGCTGGCCAATGAGGCCGGCCCGATCCAGTTCCTTCAGATGGAACGAAACATTCGAGGGCGATACCTCGAGCTTCTCTGCAATCATGCCCGCAGCCATCCCATCAGGACCGGCAACGACGAGCATGCGGACGATCTGCAGGCGGGTCTCCTGAGAGAGTGCGCCGAACGAAGCGAGGGCTTGACCTTCATCCATGTTTCAACAATCCTTGAAATGTTGAAATATGGAGTACATCAAATGAATGCGATCGACAAGAGCCTGCCTTCGGATATCAACCTCGGCCTTCTGCTTGAGACTTTGGCCGTTGCCGGCGATCTGCCCCTTGTATTCCGCTATGACGGTCGGCCGGTGAGGCCGGGCTATCACGTCACAGAAGTTAAGGCCGGGCAGTTTTCGGCACTGGACTGCGGGGCCAACCCGGAAGCATGGGCTGAGATTTTCGTGCAGCTTTGGGATATCGAGGAAGGCAACCGCACGCATATGCCGGCGGGCAAATTCGCCGCTATCATCCGCAAAGTTTCCGAGCACGTGCAGCTCGACGGCTCCGCGAGGCTGACCTTTGAGGTGAGCGACGGGGTGCAGCCGATGCAGCTCTACTGCGCATCAGCTCCTGTTATCGGCGACGATGCCGTCTATGTCGAGCTCATTGCCCGCGCAGCCAGCTGCAAACCACGTGACCGGTGGCTGGCAGAACAGACCCAAGCGGCAACCTGCTGTGGATCAGCGAATGCTGCCAAGTGCTGTGGCTAGTCATTACCGGCTCCTTGGCCGACACCGAAGCTCGGCAGCACGAAGCCAAATGCCGATCCAAACTTGACTTTCGCGGACAAAAGCTTGAAGCCAATCCACGAAACCAAGCAAAGATCGCGAGCGCATGGCAGACCAGACGACCAAAGACGACAAGCCGCTTTTCGGGCGCCCTTGGATTTTCATCCGCGGCGTGCCGTCGATGAAATTTCTGCCACCGGAAGGGCCGCCGGAAATCGCCTTTGCCGGCCGCTCCAACGTCGGCAAGTCGTCGCTGATCAATGCTCTGGTCGGGCATAAGGGACTGGCGCGCACGTCGAATACGCCCGGACGTACACAGGAGCTCAACTATTTCGTTCCCGACGGCTTTTCCGGCGAGGCTGGCGACCTGCCGCCGATGGCTCTGGTTGACATGCCCGGCTACGGCTATGCCGAAGCACCGAAGGATCAGGTCGATGCCTGGACGAAGCTGGTCTTCGACTATCTGCGCGGGCGCACGACGCTGAAGCGCGTCTATGTGTTGATCGACAGCCGCCACGGTATCAAGAAGAACGATGCGGAGGTTCTGGACCTTCTCGACAAGGCCGCCGTTTCCTATCAGATCGTGCTGACCAAGACCGACAAGATCAAGGAGGCGGGCATACCGAAGCTGCTCGCTGATACCGCCGAAAAAATCCGCAAGCGCCCGGCCGCCTATCCCGGCATTCTTGCGACGTCTTCGGAAAAGGGCCTTGGGCTTCAAGAATTACGCGAAGCCATTGGCCTGACGGTCGGCATCCAGGTTTGAAGACCGCATCGATACAATGAGGCCGCCGCCCCTGACCTCGTATCAGGAGACGACGGCCGTGTTGCCGATGAAGATCACATCTTCGGCAACAACACCTTGTCGACGACATGGATTACGCCGTTCGACTGCTTGACGTCGGCGATGGTGATGTGAGCGGTGCCGCCCGCTTCGTCGGTCAGCGTCAGCTTGCTGCCCTTGGCCATAGCCTTGATCGTGCAGCCGCCGACGGTTTTCAGATCGTATTCGCCGCCTTTGCTCTTTGCCCATTTCTGGATGGCGGCCGCCATGTCATCACCAGCCACGACATGGCAGGTCAGGATCTTGACCAGCTTCTCCTTGTTCTCGGGCTTCAGCAACGTTTCGACGGTGCCCGCCGGCAGCTGCTTGAACGCTTCATTCGTCGGTGCGAAGACGGTGAACGGGCCTTTACCCTCAAGCGTATCGACGAGACCGGCCGCCTTCACGGCTGCGACCAGAGTCGTGTGGTCCTTGGAGTTCACGGCATTCTGGATGATGTTCTTGCTGGCATACATTGCAGCACCACCGACCATCGGGTCCTTGGCGTAGGCAAGGCTGCTCGCAACGGACAACATTGCGGCTGCGGCAGCAATGCGAAATACGGTCTTGATCATAACGTCTCCTCTTCCTCTCTATTGCCCCGATCGGGCGGGATCGGAAGAAGATACGGAGCACGCTTTCAAACAGTTTCAGCTTGGATCGCTTTTTGCGAGCAGAAATTCGTCAGGGCAAATGGATCGTGCCGGAAGCGACCACATCGCCCGTCGGCTTGCCGGTCGGCGAACCGCCAAAGGGCTCGACGCTGACGGCGATGATTGCGCCCTCCGTCAATTTACTGTGAAGCTCCGGCGGGAGGACGATTTCACCATCGCCACCCTGCGGCAGAACGCCAAGCGCTTCGGCGGGATCGCTGCCACGAATCAGCCAGAGCTCCAGCGACTTTTCTTCGGGTTTGCCCGCAGCCACCGGCGTCACCTTCAAACGCCCATTGGCAACGTCATAATTGGCGAGGAGCGTGATCGGGCTATTCTGACCGGAAAGCGATGCCGTCAATTGCTTGCCCGATGTTCCGCGCAGGGCACCTTCATTGGTTATGGCAAAGACGAGAACGCCGGCCGCCAAGAACAGCGAACCGAAGGCCATCGAGCGCCAGACCAAAAGGGAGTTCCAGAGCTGGGCACCGAATGCCACGTCACCGAAAATCCGCTTCTCGATCTTCGGATAGACCGAAGAAGACGGCGTCACCGTTTCATATTCCTCATTGAATTCCGAGAGGTTCTGTTCCCAGCGGCTGACGATGGCGGCAAACTGGCGGTCGCTGCGCATCCGGCGCTCGACCTTCTGCCGGTCCTCCAGGGAGAGCACGCCAAGCACATATTCTCCGGCCAGGACTTCATCGCGGGAGCGGCCTCCCTTGCTTTGATCGGGCGTACTCATCGGTCCATGCACTCTCTCAGTCTGATCAGGCTTCGACGCAGCCAGGTGCGCATCGTGTTCAATGGTACAGCGTGTTGGTCGGCGAGCTCCTGGTAGCTCAAGCCCTCGACATAGGCGCTGCGGACCGCCCGCGCGCGATCAGCTTCCAACTCTTCCATGCACCTGTCAATCCGCCTTCCCTCCCCCTTCACGATTGCTTGCTCTTCGGGGCCGGGTTCCAGGTCGGCGAGATCGTAGGCGCTGTCTATTTCATCGGCTACCGGCTTGCGGGCACGCACGAAATCGATGGCTCGATTGCGCACTATTGCCGTCAGCCAGGGCATTGCAGGCCCTTCCGTAACAGCAAATTGTTCGGCTCGCTGCCAGACCTTGATATAGACCTCCTGCAAAACCTCTTCCGCATCCGTTTTGTTGCCGACGATACGCAAGCAAACACCGAGAAGTTTCGGGCTGGTACGCTTGTAGAGCGCGGCAAAGGCTTTCTGATCGCGCATGGCGACGCGGCCGATCAGCGCTTCCGTCTCCTCGCTCGCCATCCAAATCCCCAGGGTGCGACGCCTGCACCATCTTTAGAAGAAAACTTCGCTTCGGCAAACGTGTCCGCACCATCAATTTCCGCGACGCTAATGTGACATAGCGTCAATGAAAGCACAGCGCGATCTTTCAGATCGGCATTCGCGCTTTAGGTATTTGATTTCGCGTGTGCGATTGCGGCAAAACCGCTGCGCACTTTCACGCGACATGTTTTATTGCCGAGATCATTATTCCCTCTGTCAAAAACTTGAGATAAAAGGCCCGCGAACAATTTCGAAGGGTGCACCATGTCCGAAGCCCAAAGCGAACTCCAAGCCAACCTGCTCGCACAGGCGCTGCCCTATATGCAGCGTTACGAAAACAAGACCATCGTCGTGAAATACGGTGGCCATGCCATGGGCAATGTCGAGCTTGGCAAGGCCTTTGCAGCCGATATCGCGCTCCTGAAGCAGTCCGGCGTCAACCCGATCGTCGTCCATGGCGGCGGCCCGCAGATCGGCGCCATGCTGACGAAGATGGGTATTGAATCGAAGTTCGAAGGCGGCTTGCGCGTCACCGACCAGAAGACGGTCGAGATCGTCGAAATGGTGCTCGCCGGCTCGATCAACAAGGAAATCGTCGCGCTGATCAACCAGACCGGCGAATGGGCGATCGGCCTTTGCGGCAAGGACGGCAACATGGTTTTTGCCGAAAAGGCGCGCAAGACCATCAAAGACCCGGACTCCAACATCGAGCGCGTGCTGGATCTCGGCTTCGTCGGTGAAGTGGTCGAAGTCGACCGTACGCTGCTCGACCTGCTTGCCAAGTCCGAGATGATCCCGGTCATTGCCCCTGTTGCCCCCGGCCGCGACGGCGCGACCTACAACATCAATGCCGATACCTTTGCCGGCGCGATCGCCGGTGCGCTCAGCGCCACGCGCCTGCTTTTCCTGACGGACGTTCCGGGCGTCCTCGACAAGCAGGGTCAGCTCATCAAGGAACTGTCCGTCGCCCAGGCCCATGCCTTGATCGCCGACGGCACGATTTCCGGCGGCATGATCCCGAAGGTGGAGACTTGCATCGACGCCATCAAGGCCGGTGTTCAGGGCGTCGTCATCCTCAACGGCAAGACGGCCCATTCCGTGCTGCTCGAAATCTTCACGGAGCGTGGCGCGGGCACGCTGATCGTTCCGTAAATCAGCCTAGCCTGCCGTGTCTCAAAGGCGCTTCGCAAATGTTGATTGCGAAGCGCTGGCTGTTCCGTCAGGACGGCCGATAGATCGCTTCGGCCTCGCTTTTCAGCATTCCCATGACCGAGCGGTAGGGAGCCGGCCCATAGCTGATGCGGCTGACGCCAAGCTTTGCCATGGTCTCATTGTCCGGGGTCGTCGGGCGCACCATGATGTTAACCGGCAGTGGCGAACGTTCGCAAAGGGCGCCAATCAGATCCGGTTCGACCAGGCCCGGTGCAAAGAAGCCGCTGGCGCCGGCCTCGGCAAAAGCATCGGCGCGCTGAAAGGCGTCATCCAGCAGGAGCTGATGATGCGCCGTATCGCTTTCCTGCAGGAAAAGATCGGTGCGGGCGTTTATGAACAAGGGTATTTCCCGGCGATCAGCCATTTCACGGATGGCGCGGATGCGTGCCGCCTGCGTTTCGATAGGATGAACACCCTGACCGCCGATCACCTGATCTTCGAAATTGATGCCGATGGCGCCGTGATCCATGATCTTTTCGACATTGGCGGCGACCTCCTCGGGTTCGATGGCATAGCCGCCCTCGAAATCGACCGACAGCGGCAACGGGCTCGTCACCGAAATCAGCCTGGCGGTCACCGCCAGCAGCGATAGCGGAATTGCCTGTCCGTCTCCGAAACCGTTGGCGGCGGCGACCGACCAGCTACCCGTTGCTAGCGCCTTGGCGCCGGCCTCCGTGACAGCCTTGGCAGAGCCGGCATCCCAAATATTGAAAAGGATCAGCGGCTCGCCCTTCTTGTGCAGCCGCGCAAATTCCAGCGCCTTTTCCACTTGACCCATCGCATCCCCTCCGAAAAGCCCAATCGGGCGATTTCCCCTCCGCGACCATAAAGAGCGTAAGCTCTCCCTCACATGGCAAATAGCGTAAAACCCCGGAAATCAATAGTAAAATCATAGCCGGCATTGAATCGCACGGCAATCTCTCCTATGGCCGGGGATGCAGCAGCATGAATATTTTCCTTCCCCCGTGCCGACCGTGCGTGCCATAAGACGGGCATGAACCAGACAAAAACGCTATCCGAACCTTCAGATTTTGCCGGCATCCGCGATTGGGTGTTCGATCTCGACAACACGCTTTATCCGCATCATGTCGATCTCTTCGCGCAGATCGACAAGAACATGACGGCTTACGTCTCGACACTGCTGCAGATGGAGCGTGAAGACGCCCGCAAGCTGCAGAAGCAATATTATCTCGAGCACGGCACGACCCTGCAGGGATTGATGATCCATCATGGCATCGACCCCAACGATTTCCTGGAAAAGGCGCATGCGATCGACTATTCGGCGCTGACGCCGCAGCCGGAGCTCGCCGCCGCCATCAAGGCGTTGCCGGGACGCAAGTTCATCTTCACCAACGGCAGCGTCAAACACGCCCAGGCGACGGCCGGCGCACTCGGCATTCTCGACGGCTTCGACGACATTTTCGATATCGTCGCTGCCGACTACGTGCCGAAGCCTGCCGGCAGCACCTATGACAAGTTCATGAGCCTCCATCGCGTCGATACGAAGAAGGCGGTCATGTTCGAGGACCTGCCGCGCAATCTCACCGTGCCCAAGGCGCTCGGCATGAAGACCGTGCTTCTCGTACCGCAAAATCTCGAGACGACGATCGTCGAATGGTGGGAACGAACGACCGGCGAAGATGACCACATCGACTACGTGACGGACGACCTCACCGCTTTCCTGAAGGCGCTGGTTTAACTGTTCATTTGAGCACTTCCAGGAAAAGTGCGCAGCGGTTTTCCGTTCGGAATGCGGAAACACACGCCCAAGGCGGGGTTACGAAAGTTTCATGCGCCTTACAGAGGTTTAATTGGCCGTTTTTGACCGCCAACCGTATCGTTTGCCCATTCCTCGACACGAAAGGAAAAGCGATGAACGGGAAAAAACTTCTTCTGGCCGGACTTTCCGCTACCCTGCTTCTCGGCGGTGCCGCACAGGTGGCGCTCGCCGCTTCGCATGATAGCGACCGTGGGGACAGACATCATCATCACGGCCGCTGGCACAGACCGCATATTTCGCCCGAAGTCCTTTACGTGCGCATGCTGAAGGAATTCGGCAATCCCGGTGACACGAAGCTCACCAAGGATGAGGTCAAGGCAGGCGTCGACAAGATCTTCGACCAGATCGACGTCAACCACGACGGCGAAATCACCCCCGGCGAATATCGCGCCTACCGCCAGGAGCAGATGAAGCAGTGGCGGACCGAACACGCCAAGGCCGATGGCGATCAGGCTCAAAATGGCCAGGCGCAAGGCGGCGACCAGGCACAAAGCAATCAGGCCCAGGGTAATCAGGCGCAGGGCAACCAGGCGCCGGCCGACCAGGCTCAAAACGACAATGACAACGACAAGGGCGGCGAAGGCCCTCGCCATCACGGACCACATGGCCGCTTCATGCATGAAGCGATGATCTTCCGCTTTGCCGATACCGATCAAAGCGGACAGATCAGCAAGAAGGAGGCCGAAGACGCCATGAACAAGCTCTTCGACCGGCTGGACCGCAACCACGATGGCGTTGTCAACCTTGACGACATGCCGGGCCGCCCGCTGCTCTAAGCTGATCGCTCCGGCAACAAACCCATGAACAAAAGCCCGCCCTCGCCCAAGCGATGGCGGGCTTTCGGTATTCAGTGACCGTTATCGTGGTTGCCGTTATCGTGCTCGTAGAAATCGGCAACGATCTTCCAGGCTTCGTCGGCGGTATCGACAAAGTTGATGAGGTTCACATCGTCGGGCGCAATGGTGCCGAACTCGGCCAGCGCCTCGAAATTGATGATGTTGCGCCAGAATTTTTCGCCGAAGAGAACAAGCGGCAGGCGCTCCATGCGGCCGGTCTGAATGAGCGTCAGGCATTCGAACAGCTCGTCGAGCGTGCCGAAGCCGCCGGGGAACACCGCGATCGCCTTGGCGCGCACCATGAAGTGCATCTTGCGGATCGCGAAATAATGAAAATTGAAGCTGAGCTCCGGTGTCACATAGGCATTCGGCGCCTGCTCATGCGGCAGGACGATATTGAGGCCGATCGAGGGAGCCCCTTCTTCCGCCGCGCCGCGATTGCCCGCTTCCATCACGCCGGGACCGCCGCCGGTGACAACGACATATTCATGGAAGTCAAAACCGGCGGAATACCGCGAGCAAAGCCGGGCGAACTTGCGCGCCTCCTCGTAATAGACCGATGCCGCTTCGAGATTGGCGCGCTGCACCTCGTTGCGGGCGGCCCAGGCATTGGTGCCGGGGGCAGGAATGCGCGCGCCACCGAACATAACGACGGTCGATTTGATGCCGCGCTCGGTGAGCGACATTTCGGTCTTCAGCAGTTCCAGCTGCAGGCGGATGGGGCGTAACTCCTCACGGCACAGGAAATCTTCGTCCGCATAGGCAAGCCGGTAGGACGGCGACATCGACTGCGGCGTGCGCGGCACGGATTCGGCTCGTTGCTTGTCCGCCGAGCTCGTCTTCAACGGGTCCCAAACCCCATCCTTGCGCCTCAGCCTGCCGTTCTTCCCCTTGCTCATCTATTCATGCCTTTCAAATCGATCATGACCGCCGTTTCCGTCCGCGAACGGAAATAGCCAAGCTCTTGCATATGCCCCTACAACGCCTTGAATCCAAGCTCAATCGGCGCGGAAAAGACATTCCATTTTCGGCATCCATGCTATAGGACCAATCGACCGCTTCCGGACCTTTATCCGGAAATCACGATAGGCCCCGACGTTGTAAGGAATTCCCATGAGCGCTACCGACCTCGCCTCCCTCGAAAAGTCCATCGAGGCTGCCTTCGACAATCGCGACAATGTGAACACGTCGACGCGCGGCGAAGTCCGCGATGCCGTCGAAACGGCGCTCAATCTCCTTGACAGCGGCAAGGTTCGCGTGGCCGAACGTGGTGCTGATGGCAATTGGACCGTCAACCAGTGGCTCAAGAAAGCGGTTCTGCTCTCCTTCCGCCTGAACGATATGAAGATCGTCGAAGGCGGCTCCGGCGGCGCCACCTGGTGGGACAAGGTTCCCTCGAAGTTCGAAGGGTGGGGTGAGAACCGCTTCCGCGAAGCCGGCTTCCGTGCCGTGCCGAACGCCGTCGTGCGTCATTCCGCCTATATCGCCCCCAACGCCATCCTGATGCCGTCCTTCGTCAATCTCGGCGCCTATGTCGGCGAAGGTACCATGGTCGACACCTGGGCGACCGTCGGCTCCTGCGCCCAGATCGGCAAGCATGTACATCTTTCCGGCGGCGTCGGCATCGGCGGCGTGCTGGAACCGATGCAGGCCGGCCCGACGATCATCGAAGACAATTGCTTCATCGGCGCCCGCTCCGAAGTCGTCGAAGGCTGCATCATTCGCGAAGGTTCCGTGCTCGGCATGGGCGTGTTCATCGGCAAGTCCACCAAGATCGTCGATCGCGCCACCGGCGAGATCACCTATGGTGAAGTTCCGCCCTACTCGGTCGTCGTCGCCGGCGCGCTGCCGAGCGGCAACAGCATGGCGAACGGCCAGCCAGCCCCGAGCCTTTATTGCGCCGTCATCGTCAAGCGCGTCGACGAAAAGACCCGCTCGAAGACCGGCATCAACGAACTGCTGCGCGACTGATTTCGCAAATTTCGGAAGCGCGGTTGCCATATCGCGCTTCCCTCATGCTTGCCGGGTGAGCATGCCTGTGCGATTGCTGGAATCGCGACAAAGATTTTCGAGTCGTCACCGATCCTTTGCCATCGCTTTGCCATTTCCCGCCGGATAAGTTGCCTCCGATGACCGTTACGAATCCAATCACGAACCTGCAGACCCTGATCCGCTGCGCTTCTGTCACGCCTGCCGAGGGCGGTGCGCTGACCGCGCTTGCCGATATGCTGGCACCGCTCGGCTTCAAGGTCGAGCGCATGACGGCGAGCGAGCCGGGAACGCCCGATATCGAAAACCTCTATGCGCGGCTCGGGACGGACGGACCGCATCTGATGTTTGCCGGCCATACGGATGTCGTGCCGGTCGGCGATGCCGCTTCCTGGAGCCATCTCCCCTTTGCCGCCGAGATCGCCGATGGCGAACTCTTTGGCCGTGGCGCGGTCGACATGAAGGGCGGTATTGCCTGCTTCGTGGCAGCGGTTGCGCGTCATATCGAGAAGCATGGCAAGCCCGCCGGCTCGATCTCCTTCCTGATTACCGGCGACGAAGAGGGGCCGGCGATCAACGGCACGGTCAAGCTGCTGCAATGGGCGGCCGAGCGCGGCGAGACATGGGATGCGTCGCTCGTTGGCGAACCGACCAACCCCGAGCGGCTCGGCGACATGATCAAGATCGGCCGCCGCGGTTCGATCTCCGGCTTCATCACCGTCCACGGCGTTCAGGGCCATGCCGCCTATCCGCATCTCGCCGACAATCCGGTGCGCAGTATCATCAAGCTGACGGAAGCGCTGCTCGACCCGCCCTTTGACGCCGGCACGGACAATTTCCAGCCGTCGAACCTCGAAGTGACGACGATCGACGTCGGCAATACCGCCACCAACGTCATACCCGCCAAGGCGACCGCTGCCTTCAACATCCGCTTCAACGACACCTGGACGGCCGATACGCTGAAGGCCGAAATCCTGGCGCGCCTGGATGCGGCAGCTGCCGACCAGACGCTGCGGCCCGGACGTCCGCCGACGAAATACGACATTGTCTGGTCGGAGCGTCCGAGCCAGGTCTTCCTGACGCGCAACAATGCGCTGATCGCTTCGCTCTCCTCCGCCATCGAAAACATCACCGGTCAAAGGCCGGCGCTGTCGACCACCGGCGGCACGTCGGATGCGCGCTTCATCAAGGACTATTGCCCTGTCGTGGAATTCGGGCTTGTCGGCCAGACCATGCATATGGTCGACGAGCGCGTGGCGCTCTCGGATCTCGAAACGCTGACCGAGATCTACCAGACCTTCATCCAGCGCTGGTTCGAGAATGCCGAGCTTTAAAGAAGTCCAGTATTACCTGTCCGGCCTGTGGCTGCTGATCCGGATGGATGCGCGCGGATTCCAGTATCTGGATATTTCAGACCGCGGCATGCTGCGCTCCTTCTGGGCGATTTTCTGGAGCCTTCCCTCGATCGGCATTTCCTGGCTGTGGTGGCAGCAGGCCTATCTGCGTGCCATGCCGCCGGAAACAGCGACCGGCCTCGCCTTTTTTCTGAGGCTGGCGCTGGTCGAGGCGGCGAATTGGCTGATCCCGCCCATTCTCGCAGGCGTGCTGCTTCTGGTCTTCCGCTTCGACGATAAGTTTACGCCGATCGTCGTTACCGTAAATTGGCTGTTCGTGCCGGCAAATTATTTGAACGCACTTCTCGTTGCGATGATTGTCTTTGTCCCGGCCTCAAAAGGGTTGGCAGCGCTTCTATCGTTGGTTCTCACCATGGCGACCATCTTTGCGCTGGCGCGCATTCTGAGGATGATCTGCGGCACGCATCCGCTCTTCATCGGCACGCTGACGCTGGTGCTGCTGATCCCGACCATGCTGCTGACGGATTTCCTGCAACGCTTCCTCGGCGTCTATCCTCCGGTCTGACGCCAGCGTCTAACGAACGACGACTTCACCGTCCTCCTTGGTGAACGGGCCAACGTCCGGGTTCGGCAGAATATCGAGCACGAGTTCCGACGGACGGCAGAGGCGTGCACCTTTGTCTGTCACGACGATCGGGCGGTTGATCAGGATCGGGTGCTCAATCATCCGGTCAAGCAGTTGATCCTCGGTAAGATCGGGATTGCCAAGGCCGAGTTCGTCATAGGGCGTTCCCTTCTGCCTGATAATATCGCGAGCCCTCAGGCCCATGGCGGATATGAGTCCCGCCAGCTGTTCCCGGCTGGGCGGGTTCTTCAGGTACTCGATGACAACGGGTTCCTCGCCAGATTGGCGGATCATCGCCAGCGTATTGCGCGACGTGCCGCAGGCTGGGTTATGATAGATCGTCACCGACATCGATATCCTCCCCTTCGCCGCCGGCCAAACCGGCGCCGTCACGATAATCCACCTGCATGAAATAGAGCCCATCCGGCGGGGCGACAGGACCGCAGGCCTTGCGATCCTTTGCCTCGAGCGCCGCGCGCACATCGTCGGGCGTCCACTTGCCCTCGCCCGCGAGCTTCAGCGTACCGGCAAAGGAACGGATCTGATTGTGCAAGAAGCTTTGCGCCGTGGCGCGGATCTCGATGAGCTCGCCGCTGCGGGTCACATCCAGCCGGTCGAGCGTGCGCACCGGGCTGTTTGCCTGGCAATGCGCCGAGCGAAAGGTGGTGAAATCATGCCGCCCCACAAGGGTCTGGGCCGCGGCATGCATGACCTCGTGATCTATATCCTTCGGCACCCACCAGGCACGTCCGGCTTCCAATGCAAGCGGCGCACGACGGGCGATAATGCGATAGAGATAGTGGCGACGGATGGCTGAAAAGCGCGCATCGAAGCTTTGGTCGACCTCGACGATATCGAGAATAGCAATACGGTTCCCGGCAAGCCTCAGATGGGCATTGAGCGCATTGCGCAGCGTATAGACCTTCCATTCCTTCGAGAGATCGGCATGCATGACCTGCCCCATGGCATGCACGCCGGAATCGGTGCGTCCCGCGCCGCGGATCGAAACGGTCTCGCCGGTCAAGGACAGGATGGCGCCTTCGATTGCGCCCTGCACGGAGGGGCCGTTTTCCTGACGCTGCCAGCCGACATAGGGAATGCCGTCATATTCGACGGTCATCTTGTAACGCGGCATCAGGCTTGCTCCGAGGCGAGCACGGTGCCCGGCGCGATCGGCGTGCCGCGCAGGAAATCGGCGGCCGCCAGCGGTTTGCCACCGGCCTTTTGCAGTTTGGTCAGTCTGACCGCGCCGGAAGCGCAGGCAATGACAAGATCATCCGTCAGAACGTGACCCGAGGCTCCGTTGCCCTCGGCCAATTCAGAGCCTAACACCTTGATACGCTCTGGCCTGCCGGCGATTTCGGCCTCGAACCAGGCGCCGGGAAAGGGCGACAGGCCACGGATATGATTATGGACATCGGCTGCCGGCCTGCCGAAATCGATACGGGTTTCACCCTTGTCGATCTTTGCGGCATAAAGAACGCCTTCGGGCGGCTGAGCGGTCAGCGATAGTTCATCATGCTCCAGCTTGTTCATCGCTTCGGCCATGGCCTTTGCGCCGACGAGCATAAGCCTGTCATGCAGTTCGCCCGCAGTCATGGTGTCGCCGATCTCGACTTCGCGTGTCAGCGCGACCGGACCGGTATCCAGCCCCTTGTCCATCTTCATCACCATCATGCCGGTTTTTTTGTCGCCGGCCATGATCGCTCGCTGGATGGGAGCGGCGCCGCGCCAGCGCGGCAGCAGCGAAGCATGACCGTTGTAGCAGCCGAGACGCGTGCCTGACAGAATCGCTTCCGGCAATAAGAGGCCGTAAGCTACGACGACAGCGACGTCGGCATCCAGATCGCGAAAACGCTGGCGTTCATCGGGATCCTTGAAATTGACGGGCGTGAAAACCGGCAGGCCCAGCAATTCGGCCGCCTGATGCACCGGCGATTTCTGCAGGTCGAGCCCTCGCCGCCCGCCGGGACGCGGTGGCTGCGTATAAACGGCACGAATCTTGTGGCCGGCATCGATTAGGGACCGCAATGTCGGCACGGAGAATTCGGGCGTTCCCATAAAGATGATGTTAAGCGACATGCGATCCATCCGGCTAAGATATCAGATTTAGAATGACCCAGCGGCCGCGGTACATGCCATCGAGTCCAATGCTAGCCGCCTTCAAACGGGTTTACGAGCTTGAGATCAAGCCCCTCGAAGTCTTTTGTATTGCGCGTCGCCAATGTCGCATCGCTCGCAAGGCAGATGGCGGCGATCATGGCATCCTTCGTTTCCATCCTTCGCCCAATCTTGTGGCGCTGAGCGGAGATTAATCCGTATTGATGGGCTGCGTTGCTCGAAAATCCCAGAACGCGGCCCGAAAACTCTGCCTCTATCGCATCCAGTTCCGCGACCAGTGCCGCCTTGCGCTTCCCGTCAGCCAGGAGTTCCAGTCCAAACCTAATCTCGCCGATGGTGATGGTGGTCAGAAAAACGGCCTCGACGGCGAAGCTATCCAGCCAGGATAATATGCGCTCGCTATGCAGCCGCCCTTGCAACTCCGATACGACATTTGTGTCCAGAACGATCATGCGCAGGCCAGAGCACTATTCGAAATGGGGCGGATCGCGATCCGGCGCATTCCGAAAAGCATTGATTGCCTCGATTTCCTCTTCGCTGAGCTTTTCTGCGCCAAGAATTGCTCTCAACCCCTCCCCCGCCGAGTTGCTCCCACCCTGCTGGCGTCCAAGCGATTGACGCAGTAGTTCGATCGCCTCATCCGAGAGGCTGCGGCCATGCCTGCTGGCATTGGCCTGCAACTGCTTCTTCAAGCTGTCGTCGATGCCGCGCAGCAACAGATCACTCATTCGCGCCTCCTATGATATCAATGATATCATAGGAGCTTGAAGCCGATCTTTCAATGTCTGGGATCAGAGAGCCTTGGACTTCGCGGCTTTGGTAAATTTCTTGATCACCATCTCCCGCTTCAAGCGCGAGATATAGTCGATGAAGAGCACGCCGTTCAGATGGTCGATCTCGTGCTGCACGCAGGTCGCAAGCAGGCCGTCGGCCTCGGTGAGCTGCTCCTTGCCGTTGCGGTCCAGATGCTTGACGGTGACGCGCGCCGGGCGCTCCACCTCTGCATAATAATCCGGAATGGAGAGGCAGCCTTCCTCATAGACCGAACGTTCATCCGAAGACGCGACGATCTCCGGATTGATGAAGACGAGTGGCGTTTTCTCTTCGCCCTCGCGCGCGACGTCGATGACGAGCATGCGGCGGGGAACGCCGATCTGGATCGCAGCAAGGCCAATGCCCGGCGCGTCATACATGGTTTCCAGCATGTCGTCGGCGAGGCGCTGAATTTCGGTATCGATCTGCTCGATGGGCTTGGAAGCCTGGCGGAGCAGCGGATCGGGCAAAATGATGAGTGGCTTGATCGTCATGACGTTTCCCATAACGCATCTTGTTGTGCGATGGAATCGCCAAGATGGCGGTGAGACAGTGTTTTTTCAACGAGGGCCATCTGGATCAGCGCAAATGATCCAGAAATTATGTTCACGTTTTGATCTGGATATTCGCGATGGTTTTGTTATGGTGCCCATAAGAACTTCATCAGCGCGCCAGGTTTCATGTCTTTCATCATCTTCGGCCAAGCCATTTCCACCGTCCAAGTTCTGACCGGCCTCGTCATCCTGCTTGCGATCGCAGTGATCGTCCTTTTCGTCCGCGGCAAGGCACGCGCGGAAGACGACGCGCTCGACGCCGAGCATACGATGGCGGCGCTGCTACGGTCGCAGGCGGAGATGCAGGGACGGCTCGCCACCATGGCCGAAGTCTTCGGCTCCAGACAGGCCGAGCTCAATCAAGCCATCGGCCAGCGCCTCGACGGCATGTCGCAGCGGGTGACGGCGACGATCGGCGAGCAGACGCGCTCGACCCATGAAAACCTGCGCCGCCTGCAGGAACGGCTCGCCGTCATCGATGCCGCCCAGACCAATATCCAGACGCTGGCGAAGGATGTGGTCGGCTTGCAGGCCATCCTTTCCAACAAGCAGACGCGTGGCGCCTTCGGCCAGGCACGCATGGAAACCATCATCGCCGATGGGCTGCCGATGGGCGCCTATGCATTCCAGGCGACGCTATCGAACGGCTCACGGCCTGACTGTACCGTTCGCATGCCGAACGGTTCGCCACCGCTTGTGATCGACGCGAAATTTCCGCTGGAAGCCTGGAATGCCATTCGCGCTGCTGCCAACCCCGAACACGGAAAGGTCGCCGCACAGCAGTTCCGCCGGGATCTGGAACTGCATATCCGCGATATCTCGGAAAAATATCTGATCCCCGGCGAGACGCAGGATACGGCCTTTCTCTTCGTGCCGTCCGAGTCGATCTTTGCAGAGATCCACGAGAATTTCGAGACGATCGTGCAGAAGGCCCAGCGCACGCGCATCGTCATCGTCTCACCCTCGCTGCTGATGTTGTCGATCCAGGTCATCCAAGCTGTCCTGAAGGATCAACGCATGCGCGAGCAGGCCCATGTGATCCAGAGCGAAGTGGCGCATCTGATGGATGACCTCTCGCGCCTCGATGAACGCGTGCGCAAGCTGCAGGGGCATTTCGCCATGGCGCAGAAGGATGTCGACATGATCGTCACCTCTGCCGACAAGCTGGCGAGGCGCGGCGAGCGGATAGAGGCGCTGGAATTCGAGGCAGCGAAAGAGCCTGCCAAGGCGCGCGCGGAAGAACGGCCCAAGCCTGTCGACAACCGCACAAGCCAACTCAAGCTCAGGGTAGTTGACGAAGACTGATCGCTTCGGCAGTGTCGCGCCCACTCGATGCATGATCCGAAAAGACAAAGGCAGCCTTCTGGGCAGGATCATGCAGGCGCAACACCCAGGGCAGGACATTGCATGATCACTATTTTCGGCTCCATCAATATGGACCTCATCGCCACCACGGATCGTTTGCCGAAGCCGGGCGAAACGGTTGCCGGCAACGGCTTTTCCACGGCCGCCGGCGGCAAGGGCGCCAACCAGGCGCTGGCCGCGCGCCGCGCCGGCGCAACGGTCCGCCTCAGCGGGGCGGTCGGCAATGATGCCTTCGCGGAGCCCGCTCTTGCCTTGCTCGATACGGCAGGGACCGATCTTTCCACCGTCCGGCGTGTATCCGAAGCGACGGGCACGGCTCTCATCCTTGTGGGGGGTGACGGCGAGAACATGATCGCCGTTGTGCCGGGCGCCAATGGTACGAACACCGCCGAACACGCAGAGGCCGCCGTTGCTGCTCTGAATGCCGGCGATACGCTGATGCTTCAGCTCGAAATTCCGGTCGCGGCCGTCGAGATGGCGCTGAACGCCGCGAAAGCAAAGAGTGTGCGCACCGTGCTCAATCTGGCGCCGCTGATCCCGGAAGCTGCCCGCCTCGGCCGCCTTGCCGATATCGTCATCGCAAACGAAACCGAATTCGAAAGACTGGCCGGCCAGGACAACATGTCGGCTTCCGAGCGCGAGGCAGCCCTGGTTCGCCTACATGGTGAAACCGGCCAGACGCTGATCGTCACGCTTGGCGGCGATGGTGTCATCGCCATTCGCGACGGCGAGCTCGCGCGCGCCAAGGGTCTCGTGATCGAGCCGGTCGACACCGTCGGCGCCGGCGATACCTTCTGCGGTTATTTTGCAGCCAGCCTCGATCAAAGCCTGGATTTCCATGCCAGCCTGCGTCGGGCTGCCGTCGCCGGTTCGCTCGCCTGCTTGAAGCCTGGCGCACAGCCGTCCATTCCGGTTGCCAGCGAAGTCGCCGAAAAGCTTTAAAGCTAAAATTCCCCACGCATCGGGAAGCGCAATTAATTAAATTTTTGCGCTTCCATATCATTCTCCTCTGGCCTGGCGCGTATAGCCTTCCGGTTGCGGCAGGAATCTTAACGGCGGCTCCATGACAGGGCCATCCTGCGCCGACCTTGCATTCGGATAATGTGTATCCGACGCATCGCTTTTTCGAGGAAATGATGTTCATCTTTCGCATGAAGTCGCTTGCGGCCAAGCTCATCTTGGTCACCGGGCTGGCGATCGCACTCGTTCTGCTGGTTTCCAATTTTCTGCTGATTTCCCAGACCCGCGATCGCGTCGAGACGCTGACAATGGATCAGGCGAATACCGAGGCCAAGTCCATTTCCAACGAGATCGCCGCAAATGTCGGCGAACTGGCGAGCGCCGCCCGCTCCATGGCCGCCATCATCGGCCGCGGCCACGAGGGTCATACCTTCGACCGCAAGGGCATGATCAATATCCTCAAGGCCAATGTCGAGCAGAATGCCTTTGCCTTCGGCAGCTGGTTCTGTGAGCAGCTCGGCGCGCTGGATGGCAAGACGACCGAACTTGCCAACAACAAGGATCAGGCCGTCAACGACAAGGGCGCCTTCACGCCCTATTGGTCGAAGACTAAGGATGGCGGCATCCAGTTCTCGACTTTCGACAATGATTACAGCGCCGCCTGGTGGAAGCTTGCCGCCGACAGCGGAAAGGGCGCGATCACGCCGCCCTATCTCGCTCAGGGCACCGACGTTCCGACGACCATGAGCTCGATCGCCTATCCCGTCATGTCGGGCGGCAAGCTGATCGGTGTCGCAGGGGTCGACATTTCTCTCGGCTCGCTTTCGACGAAGCTGCAGAAGATGCAGCCTTTCGGCACCGGCCGCGTGCTGCTGGTTTCCCAGGACAACAAGTGGCTGGTGGCACCGAGCGTCGACCTGCTGATGAAGGACTATAACGGTTCTGGCGCTGACGTCATCAAGGCGGCACTGACCACCTCTTCTTCAAGCGTCCTCAAGAACCTTTCTGAAAATGGCGGCGAAGCATTCGACCGCGTCGTCTACCCTTTCGCCGTTCCCGGCCTCAATGCCACCTGGGTCGTTCTCATCGACGTGCCGCATAGCGCCATTGCGGCGCCGGTACGCGATCAGACCTATATGATGATCGTTGCCGGCATTCTCGTGCTTGCCGCCGTCATGCTCGCCCTCTACGTCGCTGTGCGCGGTTTCGTGCAGAAGCCGCTCGCCGGCCTCGTCGCAAGCGTCAATCGCCTCAGCACCGGCAATTATGCCGAACCGGTCGCCGGTCAGGCAGGTGCAGACGAAGTTGGCTCGGTCGCCAAGGCACTGGAAGGCTTCCGTTTTGCGCTTGCCGACACTAAGCGCCTCGAAGGCGAAGCCAACGACCAGCGTCTGGCTGCCGAGGGCGAACGCCGCCGCTCGGAGAGCGAACGCAACGAGAGCGTCACCCTCCAGCGCCACATCGTCAGCATTCTCGGCAATAGCCTCGCCGAGCTCTCCAAGGGCAACCTCACACAGCGGATCACGGACGATTTCCCCGGCGAATATGCCCAGCTCAAGCAGGACTTCAATGCTGCGCTGGCGAGCCTTGAGGAGACGGTTCATACCGTCAATGTCAGCGTAGGCAATATCGGCAGCGGCACCGGCGAAATCAGCAACAGTGCCTCGGATCTCGCCCGCCGCACCGAACAGCAGGCGGCCAGCCTCGAAGAGACGGCGGCAGCCCTCAACGAGCTGACCGCGCAGGTCAATTCCAGCGCCGAAAACGCACGCACGGCGGCAAGCAGCGTAAACGCGGCGTCTCAGGATGCCGAGCATTCCGGCGAGATCGTGCAGAAGGCCATTTCCTCCATGCACGGCATCGAGCAATCGTCGCAGGAAGTGTCGCGCATCATCGGCGTTATCGACGAGATTGCTTTCCAGACCAATCTCCTGGCGCTCAACGCCGGCGTCGAAGCAGCCCGCGCGGGTGAAGCCGGCAAGGGCTTCGCCGTTGTCGCGCAGGAAGTGCGAGAGCTGGCACAGCGCTCGGCCAATGCCGCAAAGGAGATCAAGACTTTGATCAACGCCTCGGCCGGACAGGTCAAGGAAGGCGTCGATCTGGTCGGCCGCACGGGCGATGCCCTGCACAAGATCGCCCAGCAGGTCATGGAGATCAACGGCTTGATCCGTCAGATCTCCGCTTCCGCGAGCGAGCAGGCTATCGGCCTGAAGGAAATCAATTCTGCCATGAACCAGATGGATCAGGTAACCCAGCAGAATGCCGCGATGGTCGAGGAAACCACAGCCTCGAGCGTTGCCCTTGCCGAAGAAGCCCAGTCACTTCGGACACTCGTTGCGCGCTTCCGCACTGCACGTGCCATCCAGGAGAATGCCAGCGCGTTGCGGGCGACCGCTCAACAGATGCGGGCTCCGGCCGCGCCGCGGCGGGCAGCTCCTACCGCTGCATCACCGGCACGCAAGGCAATTCCACAGACGCAGGGCGCCAACGCACTCGCCCAGGACGACTGGGAAGAGTTCTGAGCCGACCCTGGACAGGTAAAAGGTACAAAAGGCCGCCGGATCGCTCCGGCGGCCTTTTTTATAAGTTAATCAGATGCGGGCGAAGCGCTCCGTCAACAGCGCGAAGAAGCCGTCGGCATCGACATCGCGCATGACCTTGGCGTTGCGCTTGCGGTCGGTGACGTGCCACCAGTCGACGACGGTCATGCCGACGGTCAGTTCCGACGTCACTTCGATTTCCACGTTGCATTCTCGGCCCTTGAAGAGCTCGGGCTTCAGAAGGTAGGCGATGACTGTGGGATCGTGCAGCGGACCGCCGTCCGAACCGTATTTCTCGATATCAAAACGCTCGAAGAACTGCAGCATTTCGACCATGGCCTTGGCTGGCGGCGTGCCGACGGCAGCAATGCGTTCGACGCGATCCTTGCGCGTCAGCAGCTTATGGGTAACGTCGAGCGGCATCATGACGATGGGAACGCCCGAACGGAACACCACGTCTGCCGCCTCCGGATCGACATAGATGTTGAACTCGGCGGCCGGCGTGATGTTGCCGCCCTCGAAAAAGCCGCCGCCCATCATCACGAGTTCGCGCACGCGGCCAACGATGTCAGGCGCCTTCTGGAACGCCATTGCGATATTGGTCAGCGGGCCGAGCGTGCAGAGGGTCACGGCGCCTTCCGGCTCCTTACGCAGCGTATCAATGATGAAATCGATGGCGTGGCCTGGCTGCAGTTCCATCGTCGGCTCGGAGAGTTCCGGACCGTCAAGGCCGGTCTTTCCGTGTACATGTTCGGCCGTGACCAGCTTGCGCTTGAGCGGCGCATCAGCGCCGGCAAACACCTTGACGTCGCGACGATCGCAGAGCTCGCAGACGATGCGGGCATTCCGGCTCGTCAACCGCAGCGGCACGTTGCCGGCGACGGTCGTGATGCCAAGCACATCGATCTCCTGACGGCTGCCGAAGGCAAGAAAGATCGCCGCGGCGTCATCCTGACCGGGGTCGGTATCGATGATGATTTTTCTAGGTTCGGTCATGTCTTCAACTTTCCTCCGGTACAGATCGACAGGCTTTGTCGCGGGTCCGGTCCGGCTTTGTCAAGCGCTCGCTCGCCATGTGACAAAACCATTTTTCACCACGGATTTCGATCTCGCAAATGCGAAGACCTCATGGCTTGCACTCGCAGGCGCGTACTCCCATATTAGGGACAACCGGGTGCTGAAGATCAGGTCCGGAACGGTCGCTTGACACCCAAGGACTTTGAGACGATGAGCCGGACGACTCCCTTTGCCAGCCCGCTGCTTCTGGGCTTCGACACTATGGAAAAGACGCTTGAGCGAATTTCCAAGGTCAGCGACGGTTACCCTCCCTACAATATCGAGCGGATGCGTGCGGATCGCCTGTCGGGCGAGCCGGAACGTCTGCGCATCACGCTGGCGGTCGCCGGCTTTTCCGAAGACGAGCTTGACGTCACCACGGAAGAGAACCAGCTGCTGATCCGCGGACGCCAGACGGAACAGGGCGAGCGAGACTATCTCTACCGGGGCATCGCGGCCCGGCAGTTCCAGCGTGTTTTTGTCCTTGCCGACGGCATGCAGGTGCTCGGCGCCACGTTGAAGAACGGTCTGCTCTCCGTCGATCTCATTCGGCCGGAACCGGACCGCGTGGTAAAGAAAATTAACATTTCGGTCTCACAGTAGGACAACGGCCTAGAGCCGGATGATTTCAGGCCGAATCAACCTGAAGTCCGAATCGGCTCTAGAATCAAAGAACTAGAGCACGACGTCGCCCGAAAGCCGCTCACACTTTTGGTCATCATGCTCTGGAGCCGTTGGTCCCTCATACTGGAGGTACGAGCATGTTGTTGAAAGAAGCCACCGCCCGCCTGACCCCATCCGAACTTGCCAATATCGGCACCGGCGAGGTCGCCTATATCAGAAAAATGGATTGGTCCGAAGTATCCCGCTGCTTCCCGGAAGCGCCGGATATCGATCCGGATGTCGATCTCTGGGCGCTTTTCGGCGCTGACGGCACCCCTATTCTGCTGACCGATAATCGATCCAGCACCTTCTATCGTGCTGCAGAAGACGAATTGAAGACGGTCAGCCTGCACTGACCATGAGCCTCGTCCGGCGGTGAAACACCGTCCGCAAGGACCTTATCGAGGCGGCGGCGCATAGCCGCGCATGCGCATGATCCAGACCGCCTCGAGCGGCGGTCCTCACGGGATGATGCGAATATTTCAATTTGAGATTCTCGCCCGTAATTGGAGCGATCAGACCCTCTTGAAGGTCAGATAGGCCGATGAGCGCCCTTCGCGCCTGGCCTTAGCCTCGTAACGCGTGCTTGGCCACCCCTCATAGGGCGTCAGCCAGTCGGCGGCATTCTGCGCAGTCCATTCGAAGCCACCATGCGCCTGGCAATGCTGCAGCGTCCAATTGACATAGGTGTCGATGTCGGATGCGAAGCAGAAGAGCGCCCCGGGCTTCAGGACACGATGGAAGCGGGCAAGATTCACCTGCGAAACGAAGCGGCGTTTCCAATGCTTCTTCTTCGGCCAGGGATCGGGATAGAGCAGGTCGATCTGGTCCAGGCAGGCGTCAGGCAGCCAATCCAGCACCTGCGTCGCATCGTCATTATAGACACGGATGTTGCGCGCGCCGGCGTCGTCGACGCTCGCAAGCAGCTTCTGCATCGAATTGACGAAAGGTTCTACGCCGATAAAGCCGATCTTCGGCTGCTCCAGCGCCCGGTGGATCAGATGCTCCCCACCGCCGAAACCGATCTCAAGGCGCAGACGCTCGGTCGGCACCGGGAAGAGATCGTTCAGCGGCTGCGGCGCCGGGGCGGAAAGATCGAGGATGAACTGCGGCAGCAATGCTTCCAGCTTTTCGGCCTGCTGGCCGCGCAAGGCTTTACCCTTGCGGCGGCCGAAGAATGCTTCCGTCGCCCGCGACCGGCGCTCGGTATCGATCATGCGGCTTCCCGGAGCTTTACGGCTTCCTTGAGAGCCTTCACCAGGTCCGTACGCTCCCAGGAGAAGGAGCCGTCGCGACCGGCCTTGCGGCCGAAGTGACCGTAAGCCGAGGTCTTGGCGTAGATCGGCTTGTTGAGGTCGAGGTGACGGCGAATGCCGGTGGGCGAAAGGTCCATGTTCTTGCGGATGGCCGCTTCGACCTGATCCTCGGTGACGTCCTTGCCCGTGCCGTGCAGGTCGACATAGATCGACAGCGGCTGGGCAACGCCGATCGCGTAGGAGAGCTGGATCGTGCAGCGATCGGAAAGACCGGCGGCAACGACGTTCTTTGCAAGGTAGCGCGCAGCATAGGCAGCGGAACGGTCGACCTTGGTCGTGTCCTTGCCCGAGAAGGCACCGCCGCCATGCGGGGCTGCGCCGCCGTAGGTATCGACGATGATCTTGCGGCCGGTGAGGCCGGCATCGCCGTCCGGACCGCCGATGACGAACTTGCCGGTAGGGTTGATGTACCACTTGCAGTCGGAGGCAATCTTCAGGTCGCCGAGCGCTTCGCGGATATAGGGCTCGACGACGGCGCGTACCTTCTTCGAATCCCAGCTGTCGTCGAGATGCTGGGTCGACAGCACGATCGAGGCCACTTCGGAGGGCTTGCCGTCGACATAGCGAACCGTCACCTGGCTCTTGGCGTCAGGCCCGAGCTTGGCGACTTCGCCATCGCCCTTCTTGCGGGCGGTTGCGAGCAGCTGCAGGATCTTGTGGGAATAGTAGATCGGCGCCGGCATGAGGTCAGGCGTTTCCTTGCAGGCGTAGCCGAACATGATGCCCTGGTCGCCGGCACCTTCGTCACCCTGCTGGTCGGCGGCATTGTCGACGCCCTGGGCGATATCGGCGGACTGCGAGTGCAGAAGCACATCGATGCGGGCCTTCTTCCAGTGGAAGCCGTCCTGCTCGTAGCCGATATCCTTGATGGCGCGGCGGGCGGCGGCCTTGAACTTCGAAGGATTGATGACGTCGTTGCCGTCCTTGTCCTTCTTCATCAGGCTCGGCGGGAGACGAACCTCACCGGCGATGACGACGCGGTTGGTGGTGGCAAGGGTCTCACACGCAATGCGCACGCTCCAAGGGTTCACGCCGGTCTTTGTGGCCTCGCGGTAAACCAGATCAACGATTTCATCGGAAATGCGGTCACAAACTTTATCCGGGTGACCTTCGGCAACAGACTCACTCGTAAACAGATAATTCGCGCGCATACGGGATTCCCCTCAAAGAACAAATCTCTGCTTTTGATATTCGTCTCCGGCGCGAAAAACAAGTCGCACAAGGACATAAATATATCTTTATATCCCCGCCAAAGTGATAAAATTTTGCCTTAAATAGGGAAAAGGCGGCCAAAACGGCCGCCTCCCGACTTTCTCGATCTTCTCTTGCTTTCGAAGTACTGCTTACTCAGCGTCGGCCTCGGCCGCGAGTGCCTTGACCAACTCGACAACCTTGCGTCGGACCTTGCCATCGGAAATCTTCACGAAGGCGCGGTTAAGCTGCAATCCTTCGGAAGAGGACAGAAAGTCGACGACGTAGTTGGAGCTGGATGCTTCGGCCATGCCGCCGGCACCGGCTGCGTGGTCACCCGGCGCATCCTCGAAAAAGAAGGAGACCGGGACATTGAGGATGCTGGAGATGTTCTGGAGGCGGCTGGCGCCGACGCGATTGGTGCCTTTTTCGTATTTCTGAATCTGCTGAAACGTAATTCCGAGGCTTTCGCCGAGCTTCTCCTGGCTCATGCCAAGCATCGTGCGGCGGAGGCGTATGCGGCTACCGACATGAATGTCGATGGGGTTCGGCTTCTTTTTATTCTCTATCATCATTTTACCCTAACATAGGTTGAATTCAGGACCTGCCACCCGGTACCCTTCTCCACCCCTATAACGCTACGTTGCAGCCGATGCCCCCAAGGCCTCCAGTCTACGTTCAAAAGGCGGATGTCTAGCACTATGCAATTTTAGGGTTTTTTGGTCAATTCACCCTAAAAATAAAACCCATGCGCGAAATCGTAGCGACCATACCGGCCACGGCGATGATCAACCAAAAGTATGTTTTTCTGGCCTTATCGTCGATGCGCGAAACGGTTGCGCCACCCAGAGTAGCATCAATAAAGCCTTGCTGGTTATAATCGATACCAGAAAGCAGACGTCCGTGTGCATCGACAAATGCTGAAATACCAGTATTGGCGCTCCGAATCAGCGGTAATCCCTGCTCCACCGCTCTCACTCTTGCCTGCAGGAAATGCTGGTATGGCCCTGGCGTATCGCCAAACCAGCCGTCGTTCGTAACGTTGAGGATGGCGTTGGCCTGCCTGATTTCCGGGGTCATCTCGTTCGGAAAAATGATCTCGTAACAGATCAGCGGATAGAATTTCAGGCCATCCGGCATGCTCAGCAATTCCCGTTTGGCGGCCGCTGAAAACCCTCCCGGCAGTTCGATGACATTTTCGATGCCGAGATAGCCGAGGATATGTTCGAAGGGGACGTATTCTCCGAAAGGAACCAGATGGGTCTTGTCGGAGGCCCCGATGATCTGACCTCGCCCATCGATGACGTAAATGGAGTTGTAATAACGCGGATCGACGCCGGGTCCCATATCTTCGATGCGGACGGCACCGGTAATCAGGATCTGGTCGTCGTCGAGCTGATCGGCGATGCGGGCGAGCGCATCGCGATTGTCGGTGAGGATGAAGGGCACGGCCGTTTCTGGCCAGACGATGATGTCAGGCCGCTTGCCGCCATTGGCAGGCGGCTGCACGGAAAGCGCCAGGTGCCTGTCGAAGATGGCGGCGCGATCGCCGGCGGTGTCCATCTTGGCTTCCTGGTCGATGGAAGGCTGGACGATGCGCACGACAGGCGCCGTCTTCACATCTGCCAACGGCGCCTCCGGCTGGCTCAGTGCATAATAGCCATAGCCGAAATGGGCTGAAACGATGAGAACGGCAAGCCCGAGCCCCGGCACCCGGCCCTGGCGCGTACCAAGCAATGCCGGTGCCGCGAAGACGAAGACAGCAAGCACGGTGACCCCGAGCACCCCGATCACATGCGCCGACTGCATCATCAGCGGAATGGGCATGGCGCCATAGCCGATGGCATTCCAGGGAAAGCCGCTGAAAAGGAAGCTGCGCAGCCATTCGAGAATGCCGAAGCTGAACGCAAGCGCGGCGATGCGTCCCATGCCATCGGACCACAGGACACGGGCAAGCATGGTCGCGACACCGTAGAAGACCGCCAGGAAGGCGGGAAGACCAAGGATCGCGAGCGGCAAGGCCCAGGCGAACTCGTCGGCATCGATCAGCAGCGCGTGGCCGAGCCACCAGAGGCCGGCGACAAAATAACCGAAGCCGAACAGCCAACCGGTGAAGAAAGCCGGCCACAGACGCCCGAACAGGCCACTATCCGGCCCAGCGGCAACGCCATCCAGCAGCCAGACCAGCAGCGTGAAAGAAATGAACATCGCCGCGAAGAAGCCGAAGGGCGGCAGTGCCAGCACCCCGATGGCTCCAGCAAGGATTGCAAGCAACGCACGTTTGAAACCCCAGACGAGGATCACCTTGCCCGAAAGCCATTCCATGCGCCAGCTCCGTCCAATCGCGAATCAACTGGCGGCAGTCTTTCAAAAAAGCAGCGTTTTGTCCCGCTGAAGCGCCATTTATTGGCTGGCGGCATTGCGTTCGGTTGGCATTTCCTCGGCGATCGCGTCGTGTGCCAGCAAGCCGCGTTCAGACGTTCCCGCTTCGCCCTCGAGCTTTGCTGGACGACGCCGGACAGCATGACGCTTGCGTGTGATGCGCACCCGCTTGATGCGGCGCGGATCGGCATCGAGAATATGAAACTCGAAGCCTGGAAGCGCCTGCACCACCTCACCGCGCACGGGAATGCGTCCGAGCGCGGAGAAGATCAGGCCACCAAGCGTATCCACCTCGTCCACCTGCTCGGCGATATCGAAATCCGGACCGATCGCGGCGGCGATCTCCTCGAGCTCGACACGGGCGTCGGCAACGAAGACGTCCTCGGAGACGCGCTTGAACATGACTTCTTCATCATCATGCTCGTCGTCGATATCGCCAACGACCATTTCGACGATGTCCTCATGCGAGGCCAGACCATCCGTGCCGCCATATTCGTCGATGACGAGGGCCATCTGCGTACGGTTGACCTGCATGCGGCGCAGCAGGTCGGAGGCGAGCATCGAGGGCGGCACGAAGAGGATCTTGCGGATGATGCCGGCCTCAGCCAGCGTCTTCTGCAGATCGACGCGCGAAAGATCGAAATTTGGCTTGGCGGACCGCACCGGCTTTTCGGCCGCAGGTGCTGCCGTTGCAGCGGCCGCTGTCTTAGCGCTGCCGCTGCGGCGCTTGTTGCGAGCCTGCTTAGCGACATAGGACAGCAGGTCGCGGATATGCACCATGCCACGCGGATCATCCAGCGTATCGGCATAGACGGGCATGCGTGAGCGGCCGCTTTCCTCGAAGAGGATCATCAGCTCGCCGATGGTGATGTTCTGATCCACGGCCTCGATGTCAGCGCGCGGCACCATGACATCCTCGACGCGCACCTCGCGGAAGCGCAGGATATTGTGCAACATCGCCCGCTCGTCCGCGGAGAAGGCGTCGTCGCCGGCCGCATTGGTCATCAGCGCGTCGGCAAGGTCCTCGCGCAACCGGGCGGAATCCTGTGCCGGGCGCAGAATGCGCGCGGCGCGTGCCCAGAAGGAAGAGTGGGATCGCTTGCCGTTGCTACTACTGCCTACCTCGTCGGAGGAGGCTGCATCGGCTCCGTCTTTGGCCTCGGGGGCCGATCTTGTCGTAAAGTCGCTCATTGTTCCTGGTCAGACAGGGTTCAGATCAAATGGGGTCTTGTCCCGCATAGGGATCAGATAGGCCAAGACTAGCCAAAATACGAGTCTCCAGCCCCTCCATTCTTTCGGCTTCGCTATTATTCATATGGTCGTAGCCGAAGAGATGCAAGAAACCATGCACCATCAAATGCGTGAGATGGTCGTCAAAACTCTTTTCGAGTTCTACCGCCTCACGCTCCACCGTCTCCCTGGCGATGATGATATCGCCCAGCATCGGGCCGGGCTTGCCGCCGGGTTCAAGCGGAAAAGCTGGAAAGGAAAGAACGTTCGTCGCCTTGTCCTGAGAGCGCCATTCCGCATTGATCTCGCGGATCGAGGCATCGTCGGTGAAAACCAGCGACAATTCGGGAGCCATTTTTGGAAATGGCTGCTTCTCGTGTTTCCTAAGATAATTTGCAGCTTCGCCCAGCACGCGCTCGGCAAGCGACTGCAATATTTCTTCGGAGGGCCAATCGCCCTCCTCCACGCTGATCTGTATATCGAGTTCGGCCATGAGCTTTCGTGCCGCAGATCAAATCTGCGGATCGCTTTCCTCTGCCTTTACGGCATAGGTGGAATCATAGGCCCGGACGATGCGCGCCACCAACGGATGACGGACGACGTCCGTATCCTTGAAGCGGACGATGGTGATGCCCTCGACGCCGTTCAGCAGCTCGAGCGCCTCCACCAGGCCGGACTTGACGCCGCGCGGCAAGTCGATCTGGCTTGGGTCGCCCGTCACGATCATCCGCGAATTTTCGCCGAGACGCGTCAGGAACATTTTCATCTGCATGGATGTCGTGTTCTGCGCCTCGTCGAGGATGACGGCGGCATTGGCAAGCGTGCGGCCGCGCATGAAGGCGAGCGGCGCGATCTCGATGACGCCTGCCGTGATGGCACGTTCGACCTTGTCGCCGGGCATCATGTCGTAAAGCGCGTCATAGAGCGGGCGCAGATAGGGATCGACCTTTTCCTTCATGTCGCCGGGCAGGAAGCCCAGACGCTCGCCGGCTTCGACGGCCGGGCGCGACAGGATGATCTTTTCGACCGCACCGCGCTCCAGGAGCTGGGCAGCATGCGCGACGGCGAGATAGGTTTTACCCGTACCGGCCGGACCGACACCGAGGACGAGCTCGGAGCGCTCCAGGGCCCGCATATAGGCATCCTGAGTCGGCGTCCGCGCAATGATCGTCTTCTTGCGCGTCGAAATCTGCGCCATTGTCAACTTTGCTTTTCTCTCCATGGTCGGCAGCGTCAATTGATCGTCGGCGGCAACCGCCATGCGGATTGCCCCTTCCACATCGGAACGCTCTACATTGCCGCCTTTTTGCAGCTTGTCATAGAGGTAATCGAGCGTGCGGCGCGCCTGATTGGTGGCCAGCACGTCGCCCGTGATGACGACTGAATTGCCACGGGCGCGGGCATCGATGCCGAGACGTTCCTCAAGCAGCTTCAAATTCTGGTCGAACTGCCCGAAGAGTTCACTGGCGAACCGATTGTTTTCGAACGTCAGGGTGAAGTGATTGGCGTCGCTCGCGGTGCGGGGCTGGCGCGATGAAGAAGAAACCAATTCCTGTCCGTTCAAGCGGTGCGGCTCCTTTGGTCCGTCCGGAACCTAGAGCAATTCAGCGAAAAGGCTGTTGGTGCTGGTTCCGGTGATTCGTACGTTAATAATGTCACCGATTTGCGATGCTTTTGCATCAACATTCACAGATTGCAGCCAAGGGGAGCGTCCAATCAACTGGCCAGGCATCCGGCCCGGCTTTTCCAGAAGGATATCCACTGTTTTGCCGACGCAAGCCTCCGCAAACGCATGTTGCTGCCGCAGCAGCAATGCCTGCAATCGCTCCAGCCGCTCGGTCTTGACCTCTTCGGGCACCTGATCCTTCAGCTCCGCACCGGGTGTGCCCGGCCGCGTCGAATATTTGAACGAGAAGGCCTGTGCATAATTCACCTCCTCGATGAGCTTCAGTGTATCCTCAAAATCCTGGTCTGTCTCCCCCGGGAAGCCGACGATGAAATCGCCGGAGAGAGCGATATCGGGGCGCGCAAGACGGATCTTCTCGATGAGCGTCAGATATTCGGCCGCCGTATGCCGTCGGTTCATTGCCTTCAGGATGCGATCCGAGCCGGCCTGCACCGGAAGATGCAGATAGGGCATCAGCGTTCGCAGGTCGCGATGGGCACCGATGAGGCGGTCGTCCATGTCGCGCGGATGGCTGGTCGTGTAGCGCAGGCGCGCGAGACCGGGGATTTCCGCCAGGCGATAGAGGAGATCGCCGAGGCTCCAGGCTTCGCCTTTCGGGCCGATGCCGTGCCATGCATTGACGTTCTGGCCGAGCAGCGTGATCTCGCGAACGCCGCCATCCACCAGCTTCTCGGCCTCCTCGACGATCTGTGAGACCGGACGGGAGACTTCGGAGCCGCGCGTATAGGGCACGACACAGAAGGTGCAGAACTTGTCGCAGCCTTCCTGCACCGTCAGGAAGGCAGTGACGCCGCGAGCACGGATCTTGGTCTTTTCGGCGATCGGCAGATGTTCGAACTTGTCCTCGATCGCATATTCCGTATCGACGACGCGCTGGCCTTCCTTGGCGCGGCGAAGCGCGTCCGGCAGGCGATGATAGGTCTGCGGGCCGATGACCACATCGACGGCAGGCGCGCGGCGCAGGATCTCTTCGCCCTCAGCTTGCGCGACGCAGCCGGTGACGCCGATCATCATTTCGCGGCCGTCGGCGGCCTTGCGCTTCTTCATCTCACGCAGGCGACCAAGCGCGGAATAGACCTTTTCGGCGGCCTTCTCGCGGATATGGCAGGTGTTCAAAAGGACGAGATCGGCCTCTTCCATGTCCTCGGTCGACTCATAGCCGTCGCGCGCGAGCGCATCGCTCATCCGCGTGGAATCATAGACGTTCATCTGGCAGCCATAGGTCTTGATGAAGACCTTGCGGCTGTTGGAGCCGTCGCGGGAACCGAGCTGCAAAGCGTCGGTCGCCGGGGCGTCGAGGGTCAGGCTATCCTTGGTCATACGCCGCTATGTAGTGGCTTTTGCTTTCGGAGAAAATGAAAAAGTTGGAATCACCTGGAAATCAGGCGATCTCGCGCCCGAGCAGGCGGCTGGCAAGCATCTTACGGATCCGCTTGGCGATGGTGGCACTGACTTCCTTGCGATTGGTGCCGGCGCGATAATCCACCGCCTCGCCGAAACAGACGTCGACATCGATGGCGCCGCACTGGATGATGCCCTTCAGATGCGGCACAAGCTCGATATCGCCAGGCCATGCCGTCAGCGGGCGATAATAGCGGCCCATCGGTGTTCCATGGACGCGGGTATAGGCGACCGCGACCGGCTGAACATGCACGACGGCATCCGGCGCCTTCGGCAGGGCGGCAGCGGCAGCACCGAACAGCGAGGATTTGACTTCGAGCAGCCGATTGCCGTCCGAGGTCGTCCCCTCGGGAAACAGCACCATGATTTCGCCGTCCGCCATGCGGTCGGCGATCTCATTCACCTGCTCGCCGGTCTTGCGCTTTTGCTCCCGCTCGACGAACACGCTTTTCTGCCACTGCGCGAAAAGCCCGAAGATCGGCCAGTCCCGCACTTCCGACTTGGCGATGAAGGAGACGTCAGCAACTGCCGACAATACGAGAATATCGAGCCAGGACGAATGGTTGGACGCCAGCATGAGAGGCCGGCTCGTCTCCATCTTGCCGACCACGTGGATGCGCACGCCAAGCCAATAGCAGACGATGCGATGCCAGTAGCGCGGCAGATAGCGCCGGAGCTTCCAGTCAAAGCGCAGGCAGAGGATCTGCAGCGGCAGCATCACCGCGCTGACAACGCCAATGACCACGGCGGCACAGCCGATGCGCAGCCAGGTCATCAAATCATTCGCTCCTGCTTGAAAGCCTTCACGTCAACCTTCGTCCTTCTTCAGCGGGATGCCATAAAGCTCCAGCCGGTGGTCGACGAGTTTGAAGCCGTGTTCGCGGGCTATACGTTCCTGCAGCGCCTCGATCTCCGGCGAGTGGAATTCGATCACCTGGCCGCTCTTCAGATCAATCAGGTGATCATGATGTTCTTCCGGCACGGTTTCGTAGCGGGAGCGACCATCGCGGAAATCGTGGCGGGCAAGAAGGCCGGCATCCTCGAAAAGCTTTACCGTGCGATAGACCGTGGAAATCGAGATCTTGGCATCCACCTCCACCGAGCGGCGATAAAGTTCCTCGACATCCGGGTGATCGCCGGAGCTCTCAATGATGCGCGCAATGACCCGGCGCTGCTCCGTCATGCGCATTCCGCGCTCGGCGCAAAGCTCCTCCAGGGATTTTACGGCGTCTTCCATCAATCGCTGTCTTCGGTCTGTGTGGACTGTGGCAACAGTTAGAGCGTCAAATTGCTGCTCTAACTATTTGTTTTGCCGCATTTGTGCGACGCCAGGTGATGCCACTTGGCTGCAAAATGCTCTAGCGAAGAACGCGGCGCATGACAAGCGCCGTCGACTTCTGGCCGTTTTCGCCGACATAATAGGCCTTGCGCTCAGCGACGGTTTCGAAACCGAGCTTGCGGTAGAGGCCTAGCGCCGGCTGATTGCCGCCATCGACCTCCAGGAACATGGTTTCGCCGCCGCGATTGCGGGCTTCCCGCAGCGCCGCCTGCATGAGGCGCCAGCCGAGACCGGAGCGTCCGAGCTTGGCATTGACGGCAATCGTCAGGATTTCGCCCTCGCCCGCCACATGCCGCGCCAGCACGAAGCCGGGAAGCGCCTTTTTCAGGATGGCGTTGGTCTGACGGGCGACGAAGCCGAAGGTGGTCTCCTGCGAAAGGAGACCCTGAAATTCAGTCTCGTCCCAAACCCGCGGGAACCGTTCGCCATGCAGGAGCGCCACTTCGGCGCAATCCTTCAGTTCCATCGGAACGATTTCGTATTCGGCTTTCAAGGTAAGATAGGATTCGAGCATGTCTATTGCCTGGCAACTGCGTATCCGGCCTGCGGTCTGGCATCGGGTCCGCGAAGATAAAGCGGCTTCGGCTTTTCGCCGGCAGGCTTGCCGGCGCCCAGCCGGGCGACGATGGCAATCGGAAATGCGTCTGGCCGCTCTGCCGGCGGCGCGTCGCTCAACCGGGCGACGGCCGTGCCGGTAACGATGCCGTCAAAGGCGCTGGCAATCGCCCGCGCTTCGTCGATCGTCACGGCCCGAGCCTCGTCCAGCGGGTTGCCATCCGCACCGAAGCTCTGGAGATAGATCTCCTCGCGCTTGGCATCGATGGCAGCCAGAACCGACTTGCCCGGATTCTGTGCTCGCGCGGTCGCTGCCATGACCTCGAGGGTCGTGACGCCAACTGCTGGAACATTGAGGGAAAGTGCAAATCCGCGTGCGGCTGCAACGCCGATGCGGATACCGGTGAAGGAACCGGGGCCGACGGTCACGACGACACGCTCGACCGCCGAAAGCGTTATGCCGGCTTTCGCCAACGCTCCGTCGACAACGTGCATCAGATGCTCGGCATGCCCCCGTCCGATCGTTTCCGTGACCTCCCCCATCACAGAATCACTGCCGCTATCATACACAGCGGCAGCGCAATCCACACCTGCCGTGTCGAGCGCCAGTACGATCATGTCAAATTTTCCGAAAAGCCTGAATATTAAACGGCTTCGACTTCCTGAACTTCGGGCACGAAATGGCGCAGCAGGTTCTGCACGCCATGCTTTAGCGTCGCCGTCGAGGACGGGCAACCGGCGCAGGAACCCTTCATGTTGAGATAGACCTTGCCGTCACGGAAGCCGCGGAAGGTGATGTCGCCGCCATCCTGGGCAACGGCCGGGCGAACGCGGGTATCCAGCAGCTCCTTGATAGTCAGCACGATCGATTCATCGCCTTCATCGAAGAATTCGCCACCGGCATCCTGCACTTCGGAGAGAACCGACGCCGAGCCCATGACCGGCTTGCCGGACATGAAATGCTCCATGATCGAACCGAGGATAGCGGGCTTAAGATGCTGCCACTCCTGATTTTCCTTGGAGACGGAAATGAAGTCGTAGCCGAAGTAAACGCCGATGACGCCCGGGATTTCGAAGAGTCGGGCAGCCAGCGGCGAAGCTTCGGCTTCCTCGGCGCTGCGGAACTCGGCCGTGCCATTTTCCATCACCACTTTGCCCGGCAGGAACTTGAGGGTCGCGGGGTTCGGCGTCGCTTCGGTCTGAATGAACATCTTGATCTCCATGCGGCGGGCGGAAACCCTGTCCCGACTTTAGAATATTTCAAAAGAAGATAGGCCTTTTGGCCATTCTATTCAAGAGAATGTTTCTCAAGAAATGGCGTCTGCCCATCAACTCAGAGCGTCGATTTCCTCGTTGCTCAGCGTGTCCGGAAGCACCGTCACCGGGATCGGAAAAGCGGTTGCGCGACCGGCGATCGACGAAACCAGTGGACCGGGACCCTCCTTGGCAGACCCTGCCGCAAGAACGAGGAGCGCGATGTCCCGATCCTCTTCAATCAAGGCATTGATCTGCTCGGCGGCCGATCCCTCACGAATGACAATTTCGGCGTCAATCCCGACATTCTCGCGCACGGCCTGCGCCGCCTTTGCCGTTGCTGCCTCCGCTTCCTCGCGCGCTTCCGCCCGCATGATCTCCTCGACGCCAAGCCATTGCTGGAAGTCACCCTCGGGAATCACATAGAGCAGAACGAGGCCGCCATTGGAGTTCTTGGCGCGCCGGCCGGCATAATGGACGGCGCGCTGGCATTCTGGGGTGCCGTCGATGACCGCCATGAACTTGCGGCGATGACCTTCGAGCCGTGAGAGACGTTTTGAAACCATGCGGCGATTCTGACACCCGAAGACGACGTTTTGCAAGCCCCCGATTCAGGCGGCGGCCTGCATGCCGATATCAATATAGAAAGCCGATAATATCGCGAACCTGCTTCATGGTCACATCGGCACGAGCGCGGGCGCGGGCGCCGCCATCGCGCAGAACGGCGTCGATATGGCCGGGATCGGCCATCAGGCGGCGCATTTCCGTCGTGATTGGCGAGAGCACATGTACGGCGAGATCGACCAGCGCCGGCTTGAAGACGGAGAACTGCTGGCCGCCGAATTCGGAGAGGACCTCCGCCTTCGACTTGTCGGCGAGGGCCGCGTAGATGCCCACCAGATTGTCGGCTTCCGCACGGCCGGCGAGACCGGCGATTTCGCTCGGCAAGCCATCGGGATCTGTCTTCGCCTTGCGGATTTTCTTGGAGATGTTTTCCTCATCATCGAGCAGATTGATGCGCGAGAGGTCCGATGCGTCGGATTTCGACATCTTCTTCGTGCCGTCGCGCAGCGACATGACGCGCGGCGCCGGGCCATCGATCAGCGGCTCGACCATCGGGAAATAGGCGTGCACCGGCTCGTCGCCGACGGTGATATCGATGCCATAACCCGTGCGGCGGATATGCTCCATGTAGTCCAGATTGAACTTCATAGCGATGTCGCGGGTCAGCTCCAGATGCTGCTTCTGGTCGTCACCGACTGGAACATGGGTGGCGCGATAGAGCAGAATGTCGGCAGCCATCAGGCTCGGATAGGCATAAAGACCGAGCGAGGCCTGCTCGCGGTCCTTGCCGGCCTTGTCCTTGAACTGCGTCATGCGGTTCATCCAGCCGATACGGGCGACGCAGTTGAAGATCCAGGCAAGCTCGGCATGGCCGGGCACGGCCGACTGGTTGAAGACGATATGCTTTTCCGGGTCGATGCCGGCGGCAAGGAAGGCCGCGGTGATCGAGCGCGTCTGGTTCGGCATGTCCTCATGGACGAGCTGCGCCGTCAGCGCATGCATGTCGACGACGCAATAGATGCAGTCGTTGTTGGCCTGCAGGGCCACGAACTTGCGGATCGCGCCAAGATAGTTACCGAGGTGGAGATTGCCGGTAGGCTGAACGCCGGAGAATACGAGCGGCTTGAATTCGGTCATGTCGTCCTCAAAAGGCTTGTGGAGGGCCCGGGTGAGCAATGCTCGACCCTTGGTTTCGAGCGGCTTATGCACGTGGGATCGATGGGGATCAAGTGGCTATGTGACAGAGTCTCAGGAAGAATGCTGGATCAGATCCCAAGTGTTGCCATAGGGATCGGCAAAGACCGCCACCGTGCCATAGACCTCATGGCGCGGTTCCTCCAGAAAACGCACGCCCTTTGCCTTCATCGTGGCATGATCGCGGGTGAAATCATCGGTCTTGAGGAAGAAGCCGACGCGGCCGCCGGTCTGGTTGCCGATCGCCGCGCGCTGGCTGTCGCTGGCGGCTTGAGCGAGCAATAGCGCGGCGCCCTCCGTGCCTTTCGGCCTGACGACAACCCAGCGCTTGCCCTCCGGCTGCACCTCGTCAGCCAAGCACTCGAAGCCAAGGGCATCGCAATAGAAGGCTTTGGCGCGGTCGTAATCATCGATGACGAGGGCGACGAGGAAGAGGGATTGGGGCATTGGGGCTCCGCGAACAAAATAAACTGCGCATATGTGGAGGGTGCGTATCCCCCTCTGTCCCTATCGGGACATCTCCCCCACAAGGGGGAGATCGGTAGCGCGTGGCACCTACTCATATCTAATCATTAACGTGCTCATAAGGGTGGGCCTACTGTTTACGAAGGGCGCGGCAAACTCCCAACAATCTCCCCCCTTGTGGGGGAGATGTCGCGGCAGCGACAGAGGGGGGTTACGCGATCTCAGCTCGCGCGACAGCCGGCGTCGCTGTCTACTCCCCATTCACCGCCTTCGCATCCGACGCTGGCGCCGGGCGCTTGCGCTTCAAATTGCGGCGTATCATGCCCACATCCACACCGCCGATCAGGAAGGCGGCAATGAAGTATACTGCCATCGCAATCAATATGAGCAAGCCCAGGACGCCGGTCTTGGTGAGCAGCGTCGAGCCGGAACCCAGAAGCGGCTCCCACCGATGAGACAAATATACGATGACGCCACCCATGACGGCGGAGGAGACGAGCAACATGGCGGTGCGCCGCACCAGCGACCATTCCCAGACGAGATGCCCGCGGCGATAGAGGGTCACGAAGAGCTGTACAGCGTTCAGCCATCCGGCAACCGCCTCGGCAAGCGCAATGCCACGCTCGGCCAGCACCGGGAAAAGCAGGATGGACAGCGCCGAATTGACGGCGACGGCGACCGCCGTGTAGCGCATCGGCGATTTCGTATCTTCGCGGGCATAAAAGCCGGGCTGCAAGGCCTTGATCAGCACGAAAGCCGGTAGACCCAGGCCGAAGATGGCGAGGATGGAGCCGACCAGCGTTGTATTGTTCGCGTTAAAGGCGCCGCGCTCGTAAAGCACGCGGATGATATCGTCGGAGAGCAGCCACAGGGCGACTGCGGCCGGCAACGTCAGGAACAGCACGAATTCGATCGAGCGGTTCTGGATATTGGCGGCTTCCTTGATATGGCCCGACTTCAGCGAACGCGCCAATTCCGGCAGAAGCACGATTCCGACTGCGACGCCGACGACACCGAGCGGCAGCTGGTAGATGCGGTCTGCATATTGCAGGGCGGCGATTGCGCCTTCCTTGCCCGAGGCAATCGCCTGGCCGATGACCAGATTGATCTGAGTGACGCCGCCGGTGATGGCCGCTGGGATCGCAAGAAGCAAGAGCCGCTTGACATTGGGCGTGAAGCGCGGAAAGCGCAGACCGATATTGATGCCGGCATGGCGCACGCCGATATAGACGACGGCCAGCTGCAGCACGCCTGCCACCAGTACCGACCAGGACAGATACCAGGCGGTGGTCAGCGGATCGGCGCCGAAATAGATCGCGTAGAACAGCGCGCTGATCATCACCAGGTTGAGGAAGATCGGAGCCACGGCCGCGGCGAAGAAATGATGCAGCGAATTCAGCATGCCGCTCATCATCGCCGTCAGCGACATCGACATGAGATAGGGGAACATCACGGCCGCCAACCGGACCGTCAGGTCGAATTTCTCGGTATCGTCGGCAAAACCAGGCGCGATGACCCAACGCACCAGGAGCGGCATGGCCAGTTCCATGACGATGGTGATCAGCAGCAGGACCGAGAAGAGAACGCCGAACACCTCTTCCGAGAAGCGCTTGGCGCCATCAATGCCGTTCGCCTCGATTTCCTTGGCAAAGAGCGGCACGAAGGCGGCGTTGAAGGCACCTTCGGCAAACAGCCGGCGGAAGAGGTTCGGAAAGCGGAAGGCAGCGTAGAAGACGTCAGCCATCGGCCCCGTGCCGAGGGCGGCGGCCATCAGCGTTTCGCGGGCGAAGCCGAAGATGCGGCTGCCGAGCGTCGCGCCACCGACGGTGATGAATTTCTTGACTAGGCTCATGCGGCTGAACCGGCTTTCTTCTCGGTGTCTGACTTTTCGACGGCGACGCCACGCGTGGCGGCGGGCGCGATGATGCCGGAGGGCATGCGCTCGCGCATTTCATCCTCCTCGCCCGCCATGACGGCTTTCAGGCGGGCGGTGATATAGGCTCGCCTGTTCTCGTTGGAAATCTTCTGGCCCACCAGGTCGGCGACATAGAAGGTGTCGATGACCTTTTCGCCGAAGGTGGTGATGCGGGCAGACTGGATATCGAGCGACAGGTCCGAAAGAACGGCGGTGATTTCCGACAGCAGGCCCGGGCGGTCGAGGCATTCGACCTCGATGACCGTGAACTTGTTGGAGAGGCTGTTGGTGATGATCACCGACGGTGGGATGACGAAAGCCTTGTTCTTGCGGCGGTTCTTCGTCCGCGTCGCGATGACCTCCGGCAGCCGTTTGCGGCCGGCCAGCACATCCTCGATCATCTTGCCGATGGTGGCGGCGCGGCGCAGCTCGTCGGCATCGTCGGGGAATTCGCGGCTGACATGGATGGTGTCGAGCGCGCGGCCGTCCGATGTCGTGAAGATCTGCGCATCGGCAATATTGGCCCCGGCAGCGGCGCAGGCGCCGGCGATCACAGTCAAAAGACGCGGATGGTCGGGCGAGAGCACGGTGATTTCGGTAATGGCGTGGAAGCTATCGGTGCGCACCATCGTGGCGAGGACCTTGCCCGCCTTGTCGGATTCACGCATGAACTGCGTATGGCGGATCTGATCTTCCAGCGGCACGGACAGCAGATAGGGCTGATAGTGCAGCTTGACGTAGGCCTTGCGCTCCTTCTGGCTCCAATCGGCAAGTGCGTGTTCCAGCGCTTCGGCGGCAGCCTCCGCCCGTTCCTTGCGCGACACCTCGGAGAACCCGCCTGACAGCAGCAGCTCGGTTTCATAATAGAGCGTGCGCAGCAGCTGACCCTTCCAGCCGTTCCAGACCCCAGGGCCGACGGCGCGGATGTCGCAGACAGTCAGGATCAGCAGCATCTTCAGCCGGTCGAGCGACTGCACGCGGTCGGCAAAATCGATGATCGTCTTGCGGTCGGTCAAGTCGCGCGTCTGGGCGACCATCGACATGGTCAGATGTTCCGCGATCAGCCAGACCACCAGCTCCGTCTGCTTCGGTGAAAGGCCGAAGCGCGGGCAGAGCTTGCGTGCAACTGCGGCACCGGCTTCCGAATGATCCTCCTCGCGGCCCTTGGCGATATCGTGCAACAGGACGGCGACATAGAGCGCATCGCGATCCTCAATATTGGGCATCAGCTTGTTGGTGAGCGGATGAATATCCTCCGCTTTGCCCTTGTCTATCTCCGACAGCACCTCGACGGCACGGATCAGATGCTCGTCCACCGTATAGTGATGATACATGTTGAACTGCATCATCGAGACGATCTTGCCGAATTCCGGAATGAAGCGGCCGAGCACACCGGCCTCGTTCATGCGGCGCAGGATCAGCGCTGGATCGCGTTTCGAGGTAAGGATGGAGAGGAAGAGGCGGTTCGCCTCCTCGTTCTCGCGCAGATCGTTGTCGATCAGGCTCAGCGAGCGGGTGACGCGCTTCAATGCATCCGGATGGAATTCGAGGCCGTTGATGTCGGCGACGAAGAACAGCCGGATGAGACTGACCGGATCGCGCTTGAAGACATCGGGATTGGCAAGCGCGATGCGGCCGCGATCCTCGACGAATTCGACGGTGCCGGGGATCTTGCGCGAACGGTTGGCAAAACGGCTGATGACGCCGGTGAGGCCCGGAGTGGCCTTCGCCTGCTGGTCCTCCAATGCAGCGCAGAGGATGCGGGTGAGATCGCCGACATCCTTGGCGACGAGGAAATAGTGCTTCATGAACCGCTCGACGGCGGAAAGGCCCGGGCGGGCGTTATAGTCGAGGGCTGCAGCGATATCGCGCTGGATATCGAAGGAAAGCCGCTCTTCCGCCTTGCCGGTCAGGAAATGCATGTGGCAGCGCACGGCCCAGAGGAAATCCTCGGCCTTTTCGAAGAGACGATATTCCTGCTTCGAGAGCACGCCGAGCTTTACCAGCTCGGCGGGATCACGGACGTGGTAGTAATATTTCGAGATCCAGAACAGCGTGTGCAGATCGCGCAGGCCACCCTTGCCTTCCTTGACGTTCGGCTCGACCAGATAGCGGGTATCGCCGGCCTTGCGATGGCGCTCGTCACGTTCGGCGAGCTTGGCGGCGATGAATTCCGGGCCGGTATTGGTGACGATTTCCTTGTCGAAGCGCGCCTGCAGCTCGCGCTCCAGTGCGATGTTGCCGCAGATATAGCGGGTTTCGAGGATGGCGGTGCGCACCGTCATATCGGACTTGGCCTCGCGGATGCATTCCTCGACCGTGCGCGTGGCGTGGCCGACTTTGAAGCCCATGTCCCAAAGCATATAGAGAATGAATTCGACCGCCTTGTGCGTCTCGCTCGCCGGCTTCGGCTGGAAGAGGAAGAGAAGGTCGATATCGGAGCCCGGCGCCAGCGTATCGCGGCCATAACCGCCGACGGCGGTGACGGAGAAGGCGCCTGCCTGTTTCGGATAGACGTGACGGACGGTGAAATCGTAGAGGACGGTGATGATCTGGTCCTGCAGCCAGGAAATCCGGTGCGCGCAATTGAGCCCGCTGCCGTCGGCCATCAGCAATTGCCGTGCTTCTTCCCGTCCATCCTGGCTTGCCTTTTTCAACAGCGCCAGCAGCACGGAGCGCTCTTCATTCTTCTCCAGACCGCGTTTGGCGAGAGCCTCGCACTCCGCCTTCAGCGCGGATACATCGAGAATGGTCGTAAAATCGATATGATGCGTTTCCATGCTCTGCCGATCGGCTTTCTCTTCGCTGACCGCGGCCCGTTGCCGGCGCGCCTGTCTTTTCGTCTGCATGCGCTATAGCCTCTTTGACCCGCGATTAACACAGGTATTCTGGGCCTGGTCTTTCCATGATTTCTACCGGGCCAAAGTTGACGAAGCGTGACGGCAATCGACGCAGAAGCCGGCGGTTTTAGGGCCTTGCCGGCTCGATCGCCCGTCTGAGCTCGTTCAAGCTATATAATATGTTTCGCGACTGGGCGCCGATCTGCGTCACCATTTCGCGCTCGCATTCCCAATAACCGGCCTTGGCGATCTTTGAGCAAATATCGGAAATGCGGCTGCAGGACAGCGTAATATCGAGCAGGCCACGATCGGAGTCACAATCCGGAGGCTCCCCCTCGCCACAGATCTTGCCGCGCGCGGCGATCGGAGAGAAGCGCTCACCCAGAGTGCGGACTTCGGCGAGAAGAACTTCGAGATACATCATATTGCCCTTGGAATATCGCCTGTGGTCAGCTGCTTTTGGTAAGCGTTTTCTTCAGTTCATAAAGCACATCCAGAGCGGCGCGCGGCGTCAGATCGTCCAGATCCAGCGTTTTCAGCCGTTCCTCGACCTTGGACGGCTCGCGCCGGCCAACGGCCTCCTCCCGGCGGACTGCCACCTGGAAGAGAGGCAGATCGTCGATGAGCTGGCTTGCCGGATTCTTGCGGTCGGCATCTTCAAGCCGCGTCAGGACATCGCGGGCTCGCGCCACCACGGACGCCGGAAGGCCGGCAAGACGCGCGACCTGAATGCCGTAGGAGCGATCGGCAGCACCCGGCCCGACCTCGTGCAGGAAGATGACATCGCCATCCCATTCCTTGACGCGCATGGTGGCATTGGAAAGTCGGCCGAGCTTCTCCGATAGCACTGTCAGTTCATGGAAATGCGTGGCGAAGAGGCCGCGGCATCGATTGGCCTCGTGCAGATGTTCGACGGCGGCCCAGGCGATGGAAAGGCCATCGAAGGTTGCGGTGCCACGCCCGATCTCATCAAGGATGACGAGAGAGCGTTCCGTCGCCTGATTGAGGATCGCCGCCGTCTCGACCATCTCGACCATGAAGGTCGAACGGCCGCGGGCCAGATCGTCGGAAGCGCCGACGCGCGAGAACAGCCGGTCGACGATGCCGATGTGAGCGGAAGCGGCCGGCACGAAGGAACCCATCTGCGCGAGAATGGCGATCAAAGCATTCTGGCGCAGGAAGGTCGACTTACCGCCCATGTTCGGGCCGGTCAGGAGCCAGATGGCGCCATCCTTGCCATCGGCCTTCGGCGAGAGATCGCAATTGTTGGCGACGAACGGACCGCCGGCCTGACGGCGGAGTGCCTGCTCCACCACCGGATGGCGGCCGCCCTCGATGGCGAACATGCGGCTGCCATCGACGATGGGTCGGCAATAGGCCTGCTCCTCGGCAAGGAGCGCAAGGCCGGCTGCGACATCGATCACCGAGAGCGCGCGGGCGCCCGCCTTGATCGCCTCGGCAGCAGCCACCACGGCTGCGACCATGCGGTCGAAGGCCTCGAGCTCGATTGCCAGCGCCTTGTCGGCAGCGTTGGCGATGCGGCTTTCGAGATCGGCAAGTTCGGTCGTGGTGAACCGCATGGCATTCGCCATGGTCTGGCGATGGATGAAGCGCGCCTTGGCTTCGCTCGTATCCGTCATCGGACCAGCATTGCCGGCGGTGACCTCGATGAAGTAGCCGAGCACATTATTGTGCTTGATCTTTAGCGACTTGATGCCGGTTTCCTCGGCATATTGCAGCTGCAGGCCGGCGATGACGCGGCGGGACTGATCGCGCAATGCCCGCACTTCGTCGAGCTCGGCATTCGCCCCTTCACGCAGGAAACCGCCATCACGCTTCAGCAGGGGCAGCTCGTCGGCAAGTGTCGCGGCGAGCATCGCTTCAAGATCGGCGGGCAAGGCAACGAGCCCGGTCAATGCAGCCTTCAGCTCTTCCGGCAGAAGTGCAGTTCCGAGCATGCGGGCAACGTCGGTTGCGGCTGCCAAGCCCTGGCGGATCGCCCAGAGATCGCGGGGGCCGCCACGATCGAGTGCGAGGCGCGACAGGGCGCGCGGCATGTCAGGCACATGCTTCAATGCCGAACGCAGATCGCTGCAGAGCGACGGCTCCTCGGTCAGAAAACCGATCGAATCCAGACGCTCATTGATACGGGCGGGGTCGGTCAGCGGCGACATCAGCCGCTCGGCGAGGAGGCGAGCACCGCCGCCGGTCACTGTGCGATCGATCGCTTTCAGCAGCGAGCCATTGCGGTCGCCGGAGAGCGTGCGCACCAGTTCCAGATTGGCGCGGGTGGCGGGATCGATGAAAAGCGTCGAGGCGCCGCTTTCACGCTCCGGCAACCCTAGCGGCGGCCGCTCGGCGAGCTGGGTCTTTTCGACATAGGCGATGGCGGCGGCGGCGGCGGCCAGTTCGGCGCGGGTGAACGTGCCGAAACCATCGAGCGTCGACACGCCGAAGTAACGGGTGATTCGCCCTTCGGCGCTGGCGCTGTCGAACAGCACGGCCGGCTGCGGAACGGCAGTCCGGCCGAGAATGTCGAAAACCGGCTTCAATTCCGGATCGTGGAACATCGTATCCGGCAGGATCAGCTCTCTCGGATCGATGCGCAGGATATCGGCGAGCAGCCTTGACGCCTCCGTCTCGGCGAGGCGGAAAACGCCTGTGGAAATATCGATCCAGGCGAGCGCCAGCTGCGGCTCGGCGCCACCGCGAATGCGTGTCAGCGCCATCAGATAATTGGATTCCGAAGGCGAAAGCAGCTTTTCTTCGGTGATCGTGCCCGGCGTCACCAGGCGCACGACATCGCGCCGCACCACCGACTTGCCACCACGCTTCTTGGCTTCCGCCGGGTCTTCCACCTGCTCGCAGACGGCGACGCGGAAACCGAGGGCGATCAGCTTTTGCAGATAATCGTCGGCGGCATGAACCGGTACGCCGCACATCGGGATATCCTGCCCCATGTGCTGGCCGCGCTTCGTCAGCGTGATGCCGAGCGCACGCGAGGCATCGACGGCGTCTTCGAAGAACAATTCGTAGAAGTCGCCCATGCGGTAGAACAGCAGCGAACCGGGATTGCTCGCCTTGATCTCGATATATTGCTCCATCATCGGAGTAGCCGAGGCGCGGCTTTCCTCCGAGGCAAGCTCGGCGGCCGAGAAAGCATCGATGCTGGCGTTAATACGTTCGTTCACGGAGGTGCAGTTTTTCCAAAAAAATGAGGTGCCACCCTATCCGCGCGCCGCTATAGAAGACAACAGCTATCGGGCAAGAGGGACCGGTCGCCCACAGGAGGTTTGGAGGAACTATGGCTGACAGCAAGAGCAAGTCACGTCCGGGAACGGGAATTACCGATCAGGAAGCACTGGACTTCCACAAGAACGGCCGCCCCGGCAAGCTTGAGATCAACCCGACCAAGCCTATGGCGACACAACGCGATCTTTCCCTTGCCTATTCCCCCGGCGTCGCCGTTCCCGTAAAGGCGATCGCTGCCGATCCGGCCACCGCCTACGACTATACCTCGCGCGGCAACATGGTTGCCGTCATCTCCAACGGCACGGCCATCCTAGGCCTCGGCAATCTCGGCGCACTCGCCTCCAAGCCGGTGATGGAAGGCAAATCGGTCCTCTTCAAGCGCTTTGCCGACGTCGATTCGATCGATCTCGAGATCGACACCGAGAATGTCGACGAATTCATCAATTGCGTGCGCTATCTCGGCCCCTCCTTCGGCGGCATCAATCTGGAAGATATCAAGGCACCCGACTGCTTCATCATCGAGCAGCGCCTGCGCGAGCTGATGGACATTCCCGTATTCCATGACGACCAGCACGGCACCGCCATCATCGCCGCTGCCGGCCTCATCAACGCGCTCGAACTGACCGGCCGCGATCTCAAGACCACCAAGCTCGTCTGCAACGGCGCGGGTGCTGCAGCCATCGCCTGCATCGAGCTGATCAAGTCGATGGGCTTCAATCCGGAGAACGTCACCCTTTGCGACACGAAGGGCGTGATCTATCAGGGCCGCAGCGAGGGCATGAACCAGTGGAAGTCGGCTCACGCGGTCAAGACCGACAAGCGCACGCTGGCGGAAGCGATGAAGGGTGCCGACGTCGTCTTCGGCCTGTCGCAGAAGGATGCCTTCTCCGAAGAGATGATCCGCTCGCTGGCCGACCGGCCGATCATCTTCGCCATGGCCAATCCCGATCCGGAAATCACGCCGGAGGAAGTCGCCCGCATCCGCGACGACGCCATCATGGCGACGGGGCGCTCGGACTATCCGAACCAGGTCAACAACGTCCTCGGTTTTCCCTATATCTTCCGTGGCGCGCTCGACGTGCGCGCCACGACCATCAATGACGAGATGAAGATCGCCGCCGTCAACGCGCTGGCGAGCCTTGCGCGCGAAGACGTGCCCGACGATGTCGTTGCGGCCTATCAAGGTGCAAGGCCGCGCTTCGGTGCGCAATACATCATCCCCGTGCCCTTCGACCCGCGGCTCATCTCGGCAATTCCCGTAGCTGTCGCAAAAGCCGCGATCGAGAGCGGCGTCGCGCGCCGCGAAATAGCAGACATGGAAGCCTATGCACGCGAACTCTCGGCTCGGCGCGATCCGATCGCCTCGACGCTGGCGCAGCTTTACGAGCGCGTCCGCCGGCACCAGAAGCGCATCGTCTTTGCCGAAGCGGAAGAGGAGCAGGTCATGCGCGCCGCCCTCTCCTACGCCAATCAGGGGCTCGGCACGGCGATCCTGCTCGGCCGCGAAGATCTGATCCAGGCGACGGCCGAACGCGCCGGCATCGATCTCAACCGCCCCGGCCTCGAGATCGTCAATGCCCGTATCTCGAAGCGGGGCGATGCCTATATCGATTATCTCTATGCCCGGCTGCAGCGCCAGGGCTACCTGCATCGTGACGTGACCCGCCTGATCCATAACGACCGCAATCACTTTGCCGCCTGCATGGTCGCGCTGGGCGATGCCGACGGCATGGTGACGGGCGTCACCCGCAACTATTCGACCGCGCTCGGCGACGTGCGCCGCTGCATCGACGCCAAGCCGGGCCACCGGGTCATCGGCATCTCGATCGTGCTTGCCCGCGGCCGCACCGTCTTCGTCGCCGATACCGCCGTGCATGATATGCCGACCTCCGAAGAACTGGCCGATATCGCGGAAGAGGCTGCCGGTTTCGCGCGGCGCATGGGCTATGAGCCACGCGTTGCCATGCTCGCCTATTCCACCTTCGGCCATCCCCCGGGCGAACGTTCCGAGCGGGTCCGTGAAGCGGTGAACATTCTTGACAAGCGCTACGTCAATTTTGAATTCGATGGCGAAATGGCCGCCGATGTGGCGCTGGACCGCAAGCTCATGGAAAGCCTCTATCCCTTCTCGCGGCTATCCGGACCGGCAAACGTGCTTGTCATGCCCGCTTTCCATTCCGCGGCGATCTCCACCAAGATGCTGCAGGAGCTCGGCGGCTCGACGGTCATTGGGCCGCTGCTCGTCGGCCTCGACAAGCCGGTGCAGATCACATCGATGGGGGCCAAGGATTCCGATATCGTCAATATGGCCGCCATCGCGGCCTATGGTGCGGGGTCGTAGACGCTACCTTATGAAATTGAGCCGGCGACCCAACAAAGGTGATGGGCTCCCGTGTCAATTCGGTGTAAAATAGAGGGATGAGTGAAGCTCAGGTCTTGTTCGGAGTGCTGCGCCATTCAGCGCAGCCTGACATTGTCGATGCTATCGAGCGGCTCGTCCTTGAGGCACCCGACCGCAAGCTCAACCGTGTGAATGCACTCGCCTTCGCCGCCGACCATAGCTTCGATGAAGAACAGACTATCAATGCCTTCCTGCACGCGTCGCGCCTTGGCCTGTTCGAGATGTCGTGGAATGTTCTTTGCCCCGGCTGCGGCGGGGTATTGGATGCCAATACCTCGCTGAAAACCGTGCAAAGCGACACCTATAACTGTACACTTTGCGCAGCCGGCTACGAGCCGACGCTCGATGAGATGGTGGAAGTCACCTTCACCGTCAGTCCGCGTGTGCGCCACATAGAAGCGCACAATCCGCACGACCTGCCGCCGCTCGAATATTTCCGTCAGATCTATTGGGGCTCGGGTATCGACCTTCCCGACGAGGGATATGAAGAAAAAGTCGATCAATTCGTTCTGGAATCGCTCGAGCTGCCGCCCGGCGAGAAAGCAGTGATATCGCTTCAATTGCCGGCGGAATTCACCATTATCTTCGAGCCTGTCACGCATGCGGCGCAATTCCTCGATGTGAAGGGCGAGCCGTCTAGGGAAAGGCAGGCTCTTTCAATCGTTTTCGATCGCATGCACCGGCACAGCGAAGCTATCGAGTTGCGGCCCGGCCCCTTGCGCATCCAGATGGAGAACCACACGGACCTTCGCGTGCTGCCGTCGATCTGCGTGGCAAACGAGGCTCTTCATACGCTGCTTGGACAGCGCCGGCCATTTCTGACCGCCAAGCACCTGCTTTCCAACCAGACCTTCCGCGACATCTACCGCACGGATACGATCGACATCGATCAGCGGCTGAAGATCACCAGCCTCACCTTTCTGTTCACCGACCTGCGCGGTTCCACGGAATTATACGAAAGGGTCGGCGATCTCGCTGCCTTCGATCTGGTCAAGACGCATTTCGGCATCCTGCACGAGATCGTGGCAGCGGAGGCGGGTGCCGTCGTCAAGACGATCGGCGATGCGGTCATGGCGACCTTCCCGACGCCGGATCGGGCGCTCACCGCGGCGATGCGGATGCGCGAGGCCATGCTCAGCCTCAACAATGAGCGCGGCAACGACGACCTTCTCCTGAAAATCGGCATCCACGAGGGGCCGTGCATCGCCGTGAGCCTGAACGAACGACAGGATTATTTCGGGCAGACGGTCAATATCGCATCCCGCGTCCAGCATCTCGCCACATCACGCGAAATCTTCGCCACCAGTTCGGTGCTCGATCATCCTCGCGCTGCCGAACTGATGACAAGACGCGGTCTCACGCCGCAATCGCATCATGTCGCGCTGCGCGGCATCACCGACGCGATCGATATTTTCGCGATCCCTTGATAGTCCTCAGCTGGCAAAGCGACCGGCATCCGCTCCGTAGTAGTTCACGTAGCGGTTGGAGATGCTGGCGATCGGCAGGACGATCAGGACATCCGTGGTGTTGAAGGCCTGATCGACGACGGCGGTCGAGCCGACCATGGCGCCAAGGCGCAGATAGCCCTTGATCAAGGGCGGCATCGCCATCAGCGCTTTCTTCGGATTGATGGCCTCGACCGGCATCAGGTCCATGGTCCGGGCGAGCGACGGCAGTGCACCGACGGCCCAGTCATCCTTGGCGACAACATTGTGATAGAGAAAGGACAAGGCGAGCGCGTGCTGTTCCGGCAGGACACCGGGGAAGGAGGCGCAACCGATCATCGCGCCCATGCCATGCTTCAGCGCATAGGCCCAATTGCCCTGCCAGAGCAGCTCGACCGTGCGCTTGTTGCGGTAATCCGGCAGCACGCAGGAACGGCCGAGTTCCATGAAACGCTTGTCGGGATGACGGGCAAGCAGTGCGTCGATGTCGAATTCCGATGACGAATAGAAGCCACCATTTGCCATGGCCACTTCCTGGCGCAGCAGGCGGTAGGTGCCGACGATCTGGTCTTCCGAATCGCCTTCGATCGATCGATCCAGCACCAGAAGATGGTCGCAAATGGCGTCCCAGCTATCGACGTCACGCTGGCGACGCATGGCGTCAGCCGGCAATTGCGCGTTCATCTCCTCGACGAAAACGCGGTAGCGTACGGCCTGAGCGGCATCGATTTCGCGCGCCGTGCGGGCAAGGCGCGTTTCGAGATTTCCGATGCGTCCGAGCACATCGCTGGCAACCGGCTCAACCGTTGCCTTTGAAGACTGAACCATTTCGCCCTGAGCTTCGCGATTCAAAATTTCGATGGACATGGCGATTCTCCCCCTGCGGGCCGATATAGCGCCATAAACCAAATTCGTGCGACAGGAAAGTGACACGCAGCCTTGCTAAATGCAAGAACCGTGCCCATTGCAATATTCGAATAGGCGCCCCGTCCCCAACTTAGCGGCCGCAAATGCCGCAGGTTGAGCCTTCTTTTCGGCCTCTATCGAACATTGATGAGCCGGCTTCCTTGTTCGTCACTCGAAGATCGGAAAATAATTTTCAGGCGCGTTCGAAAACCGATCTGGATAGGCCGTTCAGCACTGTCTTCAGCTTCTCAGGATCGACCGGCTTTATGATGACGGCATCGGCACCGGCCAACAGCGCCTGGCGACGGATCGAATCGCGGCTGTCTGCGGTCAGTACGACGATCGGCAGCGAAGGAAGGCCATGCCTTCGTTCATGGGCCCGCAGTTGCGCAAGCACGGCCGCACCCGTGCCGCCCGGCATGTTGAAATCCGTGACCAGTACCTCCGGCCGCGTTTCGAGCTTTTCGATGCGGGCTCGAAGGCCATCGAAATCCTCGACGAGGCGGACCCTGTGGCCGGCCTTGGAGAGCATGGCCCGAACCAGCATCGCGTTGACCGGGTCATCCTCGCCCAGCAGGATATCGAGCGCACGGTCCTCCTCCGCCTCCGGCGTCGTTATACCGATCTCGGAAACGGCCTCGATCAAGGCGTCGCGTCTCTCCATGCCGCGCATGCGGCCTCTCAGCACATCGATCAGCGACTGCTCGCGCAGCGGCCGGATGAGCCAGGCATCGAAAAGATCGAGCGGATGAGTGTTGCGCTCCTCGGGATTGACCAGGAAGATCTTGCGCAGCCGAGGCACCGCAAGCGCATTTCCCTCGCTGAAATACCAGGGCGCCATGCGATGATCGACGATGAGATCCGTCCACACCCCGCCTTCGCCCATGGGGAAGGAAGGCAGAAGATCGTCCATGTCACCGGGGCCGATCAGCCGGCAGCGACCGCCGAGCGTCTGTATGGTCCGCATGATGGCCGTACTTGCCGCGCCTTCGGGGGCAAGCAGCAGGATACGAGAGCCTCTGAGCATGGTATTGCGCCGGTCGCTTCCGTTCTCTCCGGCAACCAGGCGGACCGGGAAGGAGATGACGAACTCGCTGCCCTTGCCGCGCTCGCTCGCGACGCTGAGGCCGCCACCGAATTCGCGCAGGATGCGGGCGGAGATGGCAAGGCCGAGACCGGTGCCGGCGCTTCTTTCTACCGTGGTACCGGCTTGCTCGAACTCGCCGAAGACACGGGCCTGCTCCTCCTCGGTCATGCCGGGACCGCTATCGCGCACCGATATCGTCAAATCCCGGCCATTGAGATCGACGCCGACAAGTACACCGCCGGTCTGGGTGAATTTCACCGCGTTGCCGATAACATTGAACAGAATCTGGCGCAGCCGGGCTGGATCAAACTCCAAGTTCTCCGGAACATCGGCCGCAACGCTTGCAGCGATTTCTATGCCCTTTTCATGGGCGCGATGGGCGAGCATCTCGATGACGCCTTCCAGCAGCGGCCGTAAAGCCTCCTGCCGTGGATGCAACTGGAAGCGACCGACTTCGATCGTGGAGAAATCAAGGAGATCCTCGACCAGCTGCACCAGCGCGTGACCCGATTGGCGAATGCCGGTAAGATAATTTGCCTGCTCCAGGGTCAACGGCGTCTGGGCGAGCAGATGGTTCATGCCGAGAATGCCAGACAGCGGCGTGCGGATCTCATGGCTGACGGTGGCGAGCAGCCGGGATTTGGCGGCGCTGTTATACTCGGCCTTCAATCTGGCGTCTTCGCGCAGGCGCGCAGCCTGCCGCTCCTCCGTCACGTCGCGCGCGACGCTCTGTATGCATAATTGCCCCGTCGTCGCGTCGCGGAACATGACATCGTGCCAGGCAAAAATGCGCCGCCCCTCGGGCGTTGCGATTTCCGCATCCTGATGCTTCGCGCCGGTGACGGTACGGAATACGAGGCCGGTCTCTTCCAGCGTCAGGCCCTCCGGATGCGGCCTGCCGGTCAATCGGCTGAACGTGGCATTGGCATGCATAATCCGCCGGTCGATGCTGCGTGTGACGGTGATGTCACCGAGCGCATCATGGATGGTGGCAAGGAGATTGGCGCTTTCCCTGTACTCCCACAGGCGATCATGCTCGCTCTCGCTGGCATTGGCAGCAGCAATCTCGGGCTCGTCCGCAGCGCCTCGAGCTTTGACGATGCCGATAGCGGCAAGCGCAAGGGCCACAAGACCAAACAGACCCGCGAGCAGCAGCGGCCCTCCGGCAAAGCCAATCACCAGAAAGGCTGCCCCAGCGACAAGACCCCCGCCATTCAGCCAATGGCCCAGCAACGACCGGGCCTGCGCGGGCGGTAGCGATTGCTGCCCCGCCTCACGCGGTACTGTCGATTTTACAAGCGACGACTCGTCGGCGGCCGGCCCTTCGCTCGGTCCCGTTTGGTCGTGAACTGCCGCGGCGGCAAGCTTTTCCTGCAGATCTGCCAGAGTGCTCATGCCGTCTGGCTATCATGGGCAGTCTTCCCGATGCCTTCAGGGATTCGATAGAATTTTACGCTTTTGCCTTTTTCGGCATGAGAAGCTCGTCGAGAATGACGCAGCCTGCGCCGACGGTGATGAAGCTGTCGGCAAGATTGAAGACGGCGAAAGACCACGTCTGCGTATGAAAGAGGATGTAGTCGATCACGTGGCCATAGAGAAAACGGTCGAGCAGATTGCCGAGAGCACCGGCGATGATCAGGGCAAAGCCCGTATGCGCCAGCCAGCGGTGATCGGGCGTGCGTCGCCAGAGCCACAGCACGAAGGCGACGATGACGAGCCGCATCCCGACGATGAACCAGCCATCCATGCCCGACAGCATCGAGAAGGCGACACCGAGATTATAGGTGCGATAGAGCGCCAGCATCGGAATGACCGGCACCATTTCCTGCAGAGGAAGCCAGTTGTCGACCATGATCTTGATGGCCTGGTCGAGAACCACAGCAACCACAATGAAAATCAGGATTGGCAGGGGCCGCGAAAACAGGGCTGGCCTTGCAGTCGGCTGTTCGTGGGTCTCGCTTTCGGTCATCGGGTCTCGCTCAGGGTCAGGATATGGCGACGGGCTTCAAACAGCATGACTGCCGTCGCGACCGCCAGATTGAGGCTGTCGGCGCGGCCGGCCTGCGGGATGCGGGCGAGCGCATCGGCCTCTTTCGCCAGGGCATCCGGCAGGCCGGACTGCTCGTTGCCCATCAGGATGACGACAGGCTTCTTCTTGTAATCGATGGTGCGGTAATCGACCGCGCCAGCCAGATGGGTGGCAACAACGGAAACCTCAGCCTTCTTCTTCCAGGCCAGGAACTCTTCCGGCGTCGCCTTGACGACAGGAACGGCGAAGACCGAGCCCATGGTGGCGCGTACGGTTTCCAGCGAAAACGGATCGGTCGTCTCGCCGACGAGGATGACACCGGAGGCGCCGGCCGCATCGGCGGTGCGGATGATCGTGCCGAGATTGCCGGGATCGCGGACGCGGTCGAGCGCTACCCAGGTTTCGCCGGCCTTCGGCTTGACGTCCCGAAGCTGCTGCCAGCGCTGCTCGAAGACACCGACTACCATCTGCGGATTGTCGCGGCGGGTGATCGAGCCGATGACTTTTTCGCTGACCTCCAGCACCAGCCCGCCGGCCGCGACCGTCTTGGCGGCCACCTGTTCGACGAGAGGCTTGCCCTTGGCCGCCTTGGCATAAACAAGCGTGCGGATCGTCCAGCCAAGTTCGAGCGCGTCGATGACGAGCTTCAGCCCTTCCGCCAGGAAGGCGCCGCTTTCCTCGCGGGACTTCTTGACCGTCAGCGCCTTGATGTCCTTGACGATCGGATTGGCAAGCGAGGTGACCTCCTTGACCTGTCCGACCTTGCGTGGGCCGTCACTGCGGAAATCCTGGTTCATTTCGGCACCCAGCGGCTGAAGAGAGAGGTGGAAAGCGCCCTGCCCGGCGTGCGGCCGTCAAGGCCGGCCTCACGGATGACCAGTTCGCCGGATTCGACCGCGCCGCCGGCGCCGCGCATGGTCTCGCGCATCAGCTCATGGATCGAGTAGAAGCTGGCGCGGATCGAATAGGCCGTCAGCACGAGGCCGAGCGCTTTCGGCGACAGGATTTCGCGGCAGATATCGAGCATCAGCGGCAGGTGTTCGAACAGGTGCCAGACTTCGCCGTTCGGACCGCGGCCGAATTTCGGCGGGTCGGTAAGGATGATGTCATATTTATTGCCGCGCCGTTCCTCGCGGAGGATGAACTTCATCGCATCCTCGCAGATCCAGCGGATCGGCAGTTTCTCCATGCGGCCCAAGGCCTGGTTTTCCCGCGCCCAGCCGATCGCTTTCTTGGAGGCATCGACATGGGTCACTTCCGCGCCGGCAGCGGCTGCCACCAACGACGCCACGCCGGTATAGCCGAAAAGGTTCAGGACCTTCAGCGGTCGTTTCGCCGCCTCGACCTGTTCCTTCATCCAGGCCCAGTGCACGATCTGCTCCGGAAAGACCCCGACATGTCGGAAGGCGGTGAAGCGGCCGAGGAAATCGACGCCGAGCAATTGCAGCGGCCAGGTCTCGCCGAGCGCTTCGCGCGGAAAGCGCCAGCGGCCCATGCCGTCCTCATCGGTATCGCCGGTGAAGATCGCATCGGCATTGTCCCAGACATGCGCGGCGAGCGACGGCGGCCATAGCGCCTGTGCTTCCGGCCGCACGATGCGGTAGGGACCGTATTGTTCGAGCTTAAGGCCATTGCCGCTGTCGATCAGGTGGAAATCGCCGGCACCGAGTGACTCGAGAATCACCGGCACGCGCTCCGGGGGACGCTCGCCAGTCCGCGCAATCAGCGGACGTTCCGGCGCTGCGGAAGCGGTCGTCGCATCGCGCGGCTCGGTCACCCGCTCGCCATGATCGCGCGTCGGCTTGGCTGGCCTCGAAGCATGCGCGGGCTTTGCCGGCGGCTTGCCGGACATATCACGCCGGGGTTTTGCCCCGAGACCGCCCGCAGTTTTCTGACCGGGCCGGCTTTCCCTATGTTTCACCATACTTGTCTCAAAATTGATATGTGCGTGCAAATAGCATCTGGCCGCCACTTGGCAAAGCGCTTTCCGATCTGCGATGATCCATGCACAAAATGTCACATTGGGAGGATTGCGCATGGACATGACCGGCGAGGAGCGGATCGCAGCACCCAGGGACGCCGTATGGGCGGCACTGAACGATCCGGAGATCCTCAAGCAATGTATCCCGGGATGCCAGAGCCTGGAGAAGATCTCGCCGACGGAACTGACCGCGACCGTAAAGCTGAAGATCGGCCCGGTTTCCGCCTCCTTCAATGGCGAGGTCAAGCTTTCTAATATCAATGCACCGGAAAGCTACACGATTTCAGGCGAAGGAAAGGGCGGAATTGCCGGTTTCGCCAAGGGCGGCGCCGACGTCGTGCTCAAGGAAGACGGCGACGAGACCATCCTGCAATACGAGGCCAAGGCGCAGGTCGGCGGCAAGATCGCGCAGCTCGGCTCGCGGCTGGTCGATTCGAGCGCCAAGAAGCTGGCACAGCAGTTTTTTTCCGATTTCACCGCGGCGATCAACGACCAGTCCGGCGCCTGATTGCCGAGCGCATATTTGGCGCCCATATAGTCGATCATGACATCGAAATCTCAGACATGGGCCATCCGGCCCGCACGCGAACAGGATATGCGGACGCTCGCGGAGATTTATCTCCAGGTCCGCCGCGAGACATTCCGCTGGGTCGACCCCGATCGCTTTATACTGGAAGACTTTGCCACTCACACGAATGGCGAGCGTCTGTTCGTCTGCGAAGATGAGCATGGCACGATCGCCGGCTTCGCCGCGATTTGGGAGCCGGACGACTTCATCCACATGCTCTATATCCTGCCGGCCTTCCAGGGCCGTGGCGCGGGCAAGGCACTAATGGCCGCACTGCCGGATTGGCCAGGGCGCCGCTATCGGCTGAAATGCCTGGTCAAAAACATCCGCGCCATGGCGTTCTACAGGATGCTCGGCTTCGAGATCATCGGCGACGGCGCGTCGCCGGAAGGGGATTATAAAGAGATGCGGCTTGGCGATGCCGCTTCACTTTGACGGCAGCTGCCCGGCGATCTCTTCGGCGCGCGTGCGATGCTTGTCGGCTTCAGCCTGCCAGCGTACCGCTTCTCGCGACTGGTTACGCGCGCGCTTGCGATGCTTTCCCTGATTGACCCACGTGACCGCGGCACCGACGATCATGCCGAGGATCAGCGCCACAAACAACAGCACGAACAAGGGCGCATTCAGCGACAGCACCTGATCCTCCGGCCGAAAGGGATTGAGCGCCAAAGTGACGGATTGCCTGTTGGCAACGCAGAATATGATGAGGATGATGCCGAGCGGCAGCAATATCAGCAGATTGACGATCTTCTTGGCCATTGCGCAGCTCCTTTGTCCGCGGCCATGAGTGCCACGCACCCAAGCCACCTTCAGCCGCAGAATAGAAAAGAGGCGGCTGAATTCAAGTGCCACCGCGTCGCGGCACAATCATGTCCGACAACTATTTTCGTCGGCGCATTTGGGAAAACTCGGCCGGAATGGCCCGATCAGTTGTCGTCTTCCTCATCGTCGCCGGCGCCCGGATTCAGGCGCTCGCGCAATTCCTTGCCCGTCTTGAAGAAGGGAACCCATTTTTCCTCGACGAAGACGGTATCGCCGGTACGCGGATTGCGACCGGAGCGTGAAGGCCGGTTTTTGACGGAAAAGGCACCGAAGCCGCGAAGCTCAACTCGGTTTCCCGCTGCGAGCGCATCGGTGATCTCATCCAAGACAGCATTGACAATATTTTCGACGTCGCGGTGATAGAGATGCGGGTTGCGGGCGGCAACAATCTGCACCAGTTCCGACTTAATCACAGCTATCCCCTTAAATCATTGATTTATCAATTGGCTGCACCCTGCCAAACAGAAAGCAGGCCGTCAAGAAACAACTTATCGGTCATGATTTTCTGGAGGCTCTCTCCTTTAATAAAATCATCATAACCGAGGCGATTTAGCAACCAGGAAGCGGCACCCGGCCAAAAGAAGGACGAAGTTTTGTCTTCCGGCTTCCAATCGACGATCGGCAGATCCTTCTTGACCTTGCGCGTTTCGAGATAGGCAAGGATTTCGTCCTCGCCGCCGAGCGTGTCGATCAGCTTGTTCTGCAGCGCCTGGCGGCCGGTGAAGATGCTGCCGTCTGCAAGCTTTAGCACTTCGTCACGCGGCAGCTTGCGACGCTCGGCGACCAGATCGACGAACCAGGCGTAGCTGTCCATGACCATGTTGCGGATCATGTTCTTGGCGTCTTCGCTGGCGGGATGGAACGGCGACGGCTCGGCCTTCAGCGGCGCCGATTTGATCTCGTCGAGCGAAACGCCGACCTTGTCGAGCAGATCCTTGACCTGCGGATACTGAAAGATGACGCCGATCGACCCGGTGATGGAGGTATCGCCCGCAACGATATCGTCGCCGGCTGTCGCGATCATGTAGCCAGCCGAGGCCGCAACGGTGCGAATGTCCGACACGACCGGCTTCTTGGCGGCGACCGCGCGGATCGCCTTGAAGATCCGCTCCCCACCATAGGTCGTTCCGCCCGTCGAGGAGATCGACACGATCAGCGCCTTGACCTGGTCATTGTCGCGGATCTTCTTCAGCCGCTCCAGAAGCTCCGGATCGTCCTGGATGAGCCCGGAAATCTTGACGCGGGCGATCTGCTGACCGCGCGCATCGGGCAGATCGGCAGAGACGAAGCGATAAAACGCAAAGCCCAATGCCACCAGGAGCAAAACGGCAACAATGCGCCAGAAACCGAGCTTGCGTCGCAATTGTCGCCGATCCGCGATTGCAGAACTGTCCATCACGCCTTATTTCTCCCCGCAACAAATTGAAAGCGCTACAAGCCGGATGTATGACACCTTGAAACGGGCACAATCCTCAGAGAAAAGCGTTTCCCGTTTTCGATGTCGTCGGCGGGGCGTCGCTCTGTCGTTCATCAGATAGGACATCGCCCGACCTGATGAAACCGGCCGATGGCATATTTTTCTGCTAAAATTCGCCCATGGCAGGAAAAAATCCATATTGGCAAGCCAGTGCAATAATGCGAAACGATCCGATAGGCTTTTTGGCACAGCCTCGCATAGCGTGAATGCGGTTTTCCGGATCATAGAAGACGGACCAGTTGCATGCTCAATACGATCGAGCCCCCCGGCGAGGCAATGCGCTCGGTGCCGGAACGGAACGCGTATAAAGACGCGATTTTCCACTCTAACCGCGTAAAGCGGCTGAGAGTGTTGTTGCCGCTTGCCGCCGTCGTGGTCTCGCTCCTGTTTATCGTCGTCTCGGTCATCCGCGCCTATCTGCCTGCCGACATCCGGATCGAGGGTGCCAAGATCGAGGATGGCAAGGTGGTCATGGAGCGCCCTGCCATATCCGGCCGCAACAAGGATGGCATCAGCTATTCGCTGCTTGCTGAAAAGGCACTGCAGGATATCAAGAACCCGAATATGATCACGCTCAAGACCATCAAGGCATCCATGCCGGTCAATACGGATGTGATCGCCCACGTCACGGCCCAAAGCGCGGATTTCGATCGCCAGGCCGATACGCTGAAGCTGACCGAACCCTTCACCATCATTATGGACAACGGCCTGCACGCGGAATTCAAGACTGCCTTCCTGGACGTGAAGAAGGGAGACCTTTCCAGCCAGGATCAGGTCGCAATCAGCCGAGGCGGTATGTCGGTTGTTGCGCGTTCGCTCAAGATGACGGATAAGGGGAGCGTAATCGAATTCGACGGGCAGGTTCGGATGAACATCCAACCCGCCACTCTCCATAATTCAGATAGCCAACAGAAGCCGGGCGGTTCATGACAAAGTATTGGCCTAATTCAATTTTCAATTCCGGCTTGCCCAAGGCAGGCCTTCTCTGTGCCTTTGGCGCCGTAGCATTCTTCGCCGCTGCCGAGGCCGGCGCACAGTCGACGACCAGCTCGATGCCGGGCCTTGCCCTTTCCAAGGATCAGCCGATCCAGATCGAAAGCGACAAGCTTGAGATTCACGACCAGGAAAGCCAGGCCGTCTTCACCGGCAACGTCAAAGTCGTGCAGGGCACGACGACCATGCAGGCCGGCAAGATGACGGTCTTCTACAAGAAGAAGCAGGCGGGTGACGCCAAGCAGCCCGACAATCCGGTCGCGAAGGCCGCCAAGGAACAGAACCAGTCGCTGGTGTCTGGCGATGCCAACATCGACCACATTCTGGTCAACGACAAGGTCTACCTCGTTTCCGGAACACAGACGGCGACGGCGGAGGACGGCTCCTTCGACATGACCAACCAGCTTGCCATCCTCAAGGGCAAGAAAGTGGTTCTGACTGACGGGCCGAACGTTTTCACCGGCTGCCAGCTTACCGTGCACATGGCAACAGGCGAAGCCCAGTTGGATTCCTGTGGCGGCCGCGTCCAGATCCAGCTCGACCCGAAGTCGCAGCAAGTGCAGCAACAACAAAAGAAAAACTGATACCGGTCCCCTCGTGACGACATCGACAACCTCCACCTTGCCCGGCGTGCCCGGGCCGTCTTCTGCGGCATCCGGCGCACCGGCCGCCGACAAGGCACGCTATAAAGGCACGCTGATCGCCCGCGGCCTCACCAAGACCTACGGCAGGCGTCGCGTCGTGAATGGCGTTTCGCTGGTGGTACGGCGTGGCGAGGCTGTTGGCCTGCTGGGGCCGAACGGCGCCGGCAAGACGACCTGTTTTTACATGATCACCGGGCTGGTGCCGGTCGATGAGGGCACGATCGAAATTGACGGCAACAACGTCACGTCGATGCCGATGTACCGCCGTGCGCGGCTCGGCGTCGGCTATCTGCCGCAGGAAGCCTCGATCTTCCGCGGCCTGACCGTGGAAGAAAACATCCGCGCCGTGCTCGAGGTCCATGAAAAGGACAAGACGAAGCGGGAGCGCAAGATCGACGAATTGCTGGAAGAGTTCCATATTCGCAATCTGCGCACCGTGCCGGCGATCGCACTTTCGGGTGGCGAACGGCGCCGCCTCGAAATCGCCCGTGCGCTGGCGACCGACCCGACCTTCATGCTGCTCGACGAGCCTTTCGCCGGCGTCGACCCGATTTCGGTCGCGGATATCCAGAACCTTGTGCATCATCTGACCGCACGCGGAATCGGCGTACTGATCACGGACCACAATGTTCGCGAAACGCTCGGCCTGATCGACCGCGCCTATATCATCCATGCGGGTGAGGTGCTGACCCATGGCAGGGCGAACGATATCGTCAGCAACCCGGAAGTACGCAAGCTGTATCTGGGTGACAATTTCAGCCTCTGATAGGCTGAAATGCCATCTTCCAATCCGCCAATATTAGCGGATGCTACCGCGCGCCGGAAATTTACTTCGGTTTCACAGTTCCGCTTGACCAAATCCAATAAAAAAGCAATTTTTGGGCCAGTTGGAATTTCGCGAGAATTTTAGTGATAAAAGACGCGGATTCCCGAGGAGTTCAAGGGGAGTCCCGCGTCCGCCATGGCACTATCGGCCAATCTTTTCCTGCGCCAAAGCCAGAGCCTGGTGATGACACCGCAACTGATGCAATCCATCCAGTTGCTGCAGATGACGCATTTCGAGCTCACCCAATTCATCGCGCAGGAAGTCGAGAAGAATCCGCTGCTGGAATTTGCGTCAAATGACGAGGATCTAGGCAGTACCAGCGACCGTGAGCCGAAGGACGAACGGTTCGAGGCCATGGAGGAAACCCATGGCGAGGATGGCTCCGAACGCAATGCCGGCGACCTTGCGAGCGACTGGTATGAGAGTGACAATACCGGCAATGCCAACCGGCTGAGCGACGAGCTCGACACCAATTTCGGCGATATCTTTCCTGACGACGGCAGTCCGCAGCGCGCCGATGCGCCGGAGCTGCTCAGCCAATGGAAGTCCATGCCAGGGGGGGAAGCCGGTGAGAGCTATGATCTTGACGATTTCGTCGCCGGCCAGGTGTCGCTGCGCGATCATCTGAACGAACAGATCCCATTTTCGCTTCCCGCCATGGCCGATCGGCTGATTGCGCAGCATCTTGTCGACCAGCTCGACGACACCGGCTATCTGCGCGCCGAGCTCAACGAAACGGCCGAACGGCTCGGCACCACGCTTGCCGATGTGGAACGGGTTCTGGACACCCTGCAGCAGCTCGATCCTCCCGGTGTCTTTGCCCGCTGCCTCAGCGAATGCCTGGCGATCCAGCTTCGGCAGAAGGATCGCTTCGATCCCGCCATGGAGCGACTGATCGAAAACCTTGAACTGCTCGCGCGGCGCGATTTTGCTACGTTGAAGCGGGTCTGCGGTGTCGATGAGGAAGATCTGCTCGACATGATGACGGAAATCCGTCAGCTCAACCCCAAGCCGGGCAGCGGTTTCGAGACCGAGATATCGGAGGCGATCATGCCCGATATCGTCGTGCGTCCCTCTGCGGACGATAGCTGGCTGGTGGAGCTCAATCCCGATGCGCTGCCGCGGGTATTGGTGAGCCAGTCCTATTTCGCTTCCGTCACCAAGACCAGCCAGGACCACGCCTTCCTATCGGAATGCCTGCAGAACGCCAATTGGCTGACCCGCAGCCTGGACCAGCGCGCCAAGACGATCATGAAGGTGGCTAGCGAGATCGTGCGGCAACAGGACGCGTTCCTGCTGCATGGCGTCGACCATCTGCGGCCGCTCAACCTGAAAACCGTGGCGGACGCCATCAAGATGCATGAATCGACGGTCAGCCGCGTGACCTCGAACAAATACATGCTGACGCCGCGCGGTCTATTCGAACTCAAATATTTCTTCACGGTTTCGATCGGCGCCGTCGAAGGCGGCGACAGCCATTCCGCCGAAGCCGTACGTCACAAGATCCGCCTGCTGATCACGAACGAGAGCCCGGATGCGGTTCTATCCGACGACGATATCGTCGATACGCTGAAGAAGGGCGGGATAGAGCTTGCTCGCCGCACGGTTGCAAAGTACCGGGAAGCCATGAACATCCCCTCCTCCGTGCAACGGCGCCGGGAGAAGCGGGCTTTGGCCAAAGTTTCCGGTTTCTGACGGGCGGCAACCCTCAACCACAGGCTGCCGAACTCCTAACAGTCCGTTAAGACGCAGTTGACTTTCCCATGCGGCAGGGCTAGAAGCCCGCCGCAATCGCTGCAGGACAGCACGACCATGAAACTTATCCCCACCATCCAAAAGGCGGTCGATATACGCAATTTGCCTTTGACTGCGTGAAGTGCTTGGATGAGCTTGAGGCTTGGCGTAAACTGATACGCGCAATAACCACTACAAGAAGGGAAACTCCATGAGTGTGCGTGTCTCCGGTAAACATATGGAAATTGGTGACTCCTTCCGGCAGCGGATAGAAGACCAGATCGGTATGGCCGTGACCAAATACTTCGACGGGGGGTATTCAGGTCAGGTAACTGTACACAAGTCCAGTTCGCGCTTCGCGGCCGATTGCAAGCTTCATCTCGATAGCGGCGTGGTATTGCATGCTGCAGGCGAAGCCATGGACCCGCAGCTTGCTTTCGATGCAGCATCCGAGCGCATCGAAAAGCGCCTGCGCCGTTACAAACGCAAACTCAAGGACCATCAGGCTGGCAGCCATGTGAACGGGCAGGCGGAAGTCGCCTATACGGTCATGGACAGCATTCCGGATGACGATGAGGAAATTCCTGCCGATTTCGCGCCAGCGATCGTCGCAGAAAGTACGAAGCAATTGAAAACCATGTCGGTGGCGACTGCCGTGATGGCACTCGACATGACCGACGAACCGCTGCTGCTCTTCCGCAGCCCCGGCAACGAGCACTTGAACATCGTCTACCGCCGTCAGGACGGCAACATTGGCTGGATCGACGCAGCCAATATCAAAGGCTGAGAATAGAAGATAAGCGGCGGCCGCGCATTATCGCAGCTGGCCGCCGCTTGCCCGTCATCGGTTCTCGGCGACACGAAGGATAAAGAGAATGGCATTGGCAGATTTGCTACAGCAAGATGCGATCATCCCCGCCTTGAAGGCAAATTCCAAAAAACAACTGCTTCAGGAGCTGGCCGCCAAAGCTTCCAAGCTGACCGGACTGCCCGAGCGCGAAATCTTCGATGTCGTGCTGCAGCGCGAGCGCCTCGGCTCCACCGGCGTCGGCAACGGTATAGCCATTCCTCACGGCAAGCTCGCCAGCATCAAGTCCATCGCCGGCATTTTCGCGCGCCTTGAGGCGCCTGTCGATTTCGAGGCGCTGGACGATCAGCCCGTCGATCTCGTCTTCCTGCTGCTTGCACCCGAAGGGGCCGGCGCAGACCACCTGAAGGCGCTCTCGCGCATCGCCCGCGTTCTGCGGGACCAGGATCTCGTCGCCAAGCTCCGCGCCACCGATTCCGCCTCCGCCATTTACGCCTTCCTCAACGAGGAGCAGGCATCCAACGCTGCCTGACGGCTTGGATTGCATCCAAGGCAAAAATAAGAGCCGGACGATCAGAGATCGTTCCGGCTCTTATTTTTTAGCGATGACTTTGAAAATCAGGCATCTTTTTCGTCGAGCGGGCTGTTGGCGCCCTGCTCGGCATTTTCGACGATCTTCGGGCCACCCTTGGCAACGCCGACCATGGCCGGGCGCAGAACGCGATCGCCAATGGCGAAACCTGCCTGCACGACCTGAACGACCGTGTTGTTCGGCACCTCGGGATTGGGCACTTCGAACATGGCCTGATGGAAATTGGGATCGAACTTCTGTCCGATCGGTTCGAGCTGGCGCACGCCGTGACGCTCGAGAGCCGACAACATCGAACGCTCGGTCATCTCGACGCCTTCGATCAGCGTCTTAAGGCCCGCATCGGCACCAGCGCGTGCTTCAGCCGGAATGGCATCCAGCGTGCGGCGCAGATTGTCTGCCACCGAGAGCATGTCGCGGGCAAAGCTTGCCACGGAATAGGACTTTGCATCCTTCACATCGCGCTCGGTGCGGCGACGGAGGTTGTCCATCTCAGCAGCCAGGCGAAGATAGCGATCGCGCAGTTCGCCGTTTTCGGCCTTCAGCAGCTCAACCGGATCTGGCTGGGACGGCTCGGCCGCATCTACGGTTTCCGCTGCATCCTGCGCGAAATCCGCTGACGTGTCGGCCGCCGTGGCGTCAGGTCCGGTTTTTGTTGTTTCGTCGGTCATGACGGTCTCCGAATTGCTTGGTCTTTGGATGTGCCCGATATCGAGGTTTGCTCGGAAAAAATCAAGGCTTTGTCGAGAAGAACAGCCAATTCGCGGCTTTGCGATGACGGCAATACTCTGCCTGCTCATTGCTGCCGCTTGTGACATCAGCTGTTCAGCCCTCCCTACCAGTGGTATTCTGAAATACATCTCAGCACAGCGTGGGGTGACATCAATGTCTAATGGCAAATCCCTTTCAGGCAAGTGTTTCTGTGGCGCGGTGGAAATCGCAGTCGATGGCGAGCCAATGGCGATGGGCTACTGTCATTGCGACTCCTGCCGGGAATGGTCGGCAGGGCCGGTCAACGCCTTCTCGCTCTGGCCGCCGGAAGCCGTGCACGTCACCAAAGGCGCGGACAAGATCGGCAGCTACCAGAAGACCGAGAAGAGCGTGCGCAAGTGGTGCACGGTCTGCGGCGGTCATCTTCTGACGGAACATCCGCCGTGGGGCGTGACCGATGTCTACGCGGCCGTCCTGCCCGACCTCGATTTTCAGCCTGGCGTGCATGTCAACTACGAGACGACGGTACTGCATCTGAAGGACGGACTGCCGAAGCAGAAGGATTTACCAGCCGAGATGGGCGGATCGGGAACCTTGCTTCCCGATTGACCTTAGCCGCTAGAGTGGCTCAGTTTTCCACGGAATCCCTGAACCGCTCTATCTCTTTGTTGCCTCGCAATTCCGGACGGAAGACCACTACGCACTTTTCCTGGAATTGCTCTAGATCCTCTCCTCAGATTCCAGTCAGATTCCGGGCCGCGAAAGCCGCGAGATCAGCTGCGCGGTATAATCGACCATGGGCACGATGCGGGCATAGTTCAGCCGCGTCGGGCCGATGACACCGACGGCGCCGACGATGCGGTCATCATCATCGCGATAGGGCGCCACGATCAACGAGGAGCCGGACAGCGAGAAGAGCTTGTTTTCCGAGCCGATGAAGATGCGCACGCCTGGTCCGCTTTCGGCGAGATTGAGGATCTCGATTAGGCTGTCCTTCTTCTCCAGATCGTCGAAAAGCAGGCGCAGACGATCCAGATCCTCCGCGCCGCCGATTTCGGCGAGTAGATTGGAATGACCTCGAACGATAAGCTGCGTCGGCTTGCCGTCGTCATCGCCGCCGGACCAGACGGCGATGCCGCGCTCGACCAGCTGATGGGAGAGGCTATCCAGCTCCTGGCGCACGCTTTCCTTGAGAGTTTGCAACTGCCGCCGCAATTCCGGCATCGTCTGGCCGGTCATATGGGCATTGAGGAAGTTGGCGGCTTCCGTCAGCTGCGACGATGTGGTGCCGGCCGGCAGCTCGATAATGCGGTTTTCCACTTGATCGTGCTCGCCGACAAGCACGGCGAGTGCTTTGGTCGGCTCCAGCCGGATGAATTCCACATGCTTGAGAACGGGATCGCTCTTGGAGGTGATGACAAGACCGGCGCCGCGCGAGATGCCCGATAGCACCCGGCTTGCCTCCGACATCATCGATTCCACCGGCTGGTCGCGATTGCTGCCGCGCACCTGCCGGTCGATATTGGCGCGGTCCTCGGCCGAGAGATCGCCGACCTGCATGAAAGCATCGACGAAGAAGCGCAGGCCCACCTGGGTCGGCAATCGCCCGGCGCTCACATGCGGCGAATAGATGAGCCCCAGCTCTTCCAGATCGCTCATGACATTGCGCACGGAAGCTGGCGACAGCGACATGGGCAAGAGGCGCGAGAGATTGCGCGAGCCCAATGGCTCGCCGTTCTCAAGATAGCCTTCGACGATGCGACGGAAGATTTCCTTGGAGCGTTCGTCCAGTGCAGCAATGACATCCGAGACCGACGATGTCGTGAATACCATTTCGCTGTCAGATCCATTCCGTTGAGCCTTAGGCAAAATATAATCATTCAGTTAGCAATGGCAAAAGGGAAAAATGTCGCCATGGCTGCCGAGGGGCTTTGCAGCCTGCTTTTCCTTTGCAAAAGCGGCCTGCGGGTCGTAGAAGCGGTCAACGAACATTCAGGAGAGTGGAATGCGGCCTTCAGGCAGAAAAACCGACCAAATGCGCAAGGTGTCGTTCGAGCGCAATTTTTCCAAGCATGCGGAAGGCTCCTGCCTGGTGAAATTCGGCGATACGCATGTGCTCTGCACGGCAAGCCTGGAAGACAAGACGCCGCCATGGCTGCGCAACAGCGGCAAGGGCTGGGTCACGGCCGAATACGGCATGCTGCCGCGCGCCACGGGCGAGCGCATGAAGCGCGAAGCTGCCGCCGGCAAGCAGGGCGGCCGCACGCAGGAAATCCAGCGCCTCATCGGCCGATCGCTGCGCGCCGTCGTCGATCTCAAGGAACTCGGCGAGCGCCAGATCACCGTCGATTGCGACGTCATCCAGGCCGATGGCGGTACGCGCACGGCCTCGATCACCGGCGGCTGGATCGCGCTTTACGACTGCCTGAAGTGGATGGAAAGCCGCAACATGGTGAAGGTCGAGCGCGTGCTGAAGGATCACATCGCCGCCATCTCCTGCGGCATCTTCGCCGATCAGCCTGTCATCGATCTCGACTATCTTGAGGATTCCTCGGCCGAGACCGACGCAAATTTCGTCATGACGGGCAAGGGCGGCATCGTCGAGATCCAGGGAACGGCTGAGGGTGCCCCCTTCAGCGAAGAGGAATTCGCCACGCTGATGCATCTGGCCAAGAACGGCATTGCCGAACTGGTGGAGCTGCAGAAGCAGGCTATCGCCTGAGGATATTTTGAATGGCTGACCCGGCCCTCGCAGGCGTCCTTGAAACCGCACTCTATGCGGACGATCTCGATGCAGCCGAGGCCTTTTATGGCGGCATACTCGGATTGCAGAAGATCTCGCGCGGCGGCAACCGTCATGTCTTCTATCGCTGCGGACCGGGCGTATTGCTGATCTTCAACGGCGAGGAAACGGTTAAGCCGCACGAGCCGGGTGCCCTTCCCGTGCCGCCGCATGGCACGAAGGGGCAGGGTCATGTCTGCTTCCGCGTCGATGGCAACGAGATCGGGATCATGGCCGAGAGGTTGAAGGCAGCCGGTGTCGATATCGAAGCCGATTTTCACTGGCCGAATGGCGGCCGATCGATCTATTTCCGCGATCCGGCCGGCAACAGCCTGGAATGCGCCGAACCCCGCATCTGGGGCCTATGACAGGACAGCACATGCGCAAGCTCGACACCAAGACCATTGTCGTCGCCAGCCACAATGCCGGCAAGATCCAGGAAATCCGCGATCTGATCGGCCCGCTCGGCTTTACCGCCAAGTCCGCCGCCGATCTGAACTTCATCGAGCCGGACGAGACGGGCACGACCTTCGAGGAAAATGCGACGATCAAGGCGCTCGCCTCCGCCAATGCCTCCGGCCTGCCGGCACTCTCGGACGATTCCGGCCTGGTGATCGATGCGCTCGGCGGTGATCCCGGCGTCTACACCGCCAATTGGGCCGAAACGGCTGACGGCACGCGTGACTTCGCAATGGCAATGCAGAAGGTCGAAACCGCCCTGGAAAAGGCCGGCGCCATCACGCCGGAGAGCCGCACCGCTCGCTTCGTCAGCGTGCTTTGCCTCGCCTGGCCGGACGGGCATACCGAGCTTTTCCGCGGCGAAGTGGAAGGCACGGTCGTCTGGCCGCCGCGCGGCGGCCAAGGCTTCGGCTACGACCCGATCTTCCAGCCTAAGGGATACGAGACTACGTTTGGCGAAATGAGCGCCGAGCAGAAGCATGGCTGGAAGCCCGGTGACGAGCAGGCGCTCTCGCATCGCGCCCGCGCCTTCAAGATCTTTGTCGAAACCTGCCTGGAGGCGTAAGCTAACCCCGTGGAAGTCGTAGATACGCAGGATCTGATGCGCGGAGCGCAATTGCTGCCCGATACCGGCGAACCCGGTTTCGGCGTCTACGTGCATTGGCCTTTCTGCGCAGCCAAATGTCCCTATTGCGATTTCAACAGCCATGTCCGCCATCAGCCTGTCGATCAGGAGCGTTTCGCCGCCGCCTTTCTGAAGGAAATGGCGACGATGCGGATGATCAGCGGCCCCAAAACCGTGACCAGCATCTTCCTCGGTGGCGGCACACCGTCGCTGATGAAACCGGAAACGGTGGGCGCGATCCTCGATGGCATTGCCAGGACATGGCATGTGCCTGACGGCATCGAGATCACCATGGAGGCCAATCCGTCGAGCGTCGAGGCAGAGCGCTTTCGAGGCTATCGCGCCGCCGGGGTCAATCGCGTATCGATGGGCGTGCAGGCACTGAACGACCGCGACCTGAAATTCCTCGGCCGGCTGCACAATGTCGAGGATGCGCTGAAGGCAATCAGACTGGCGCGCGAGATTTTTCCGCGCATGTCCTTCGACCTTATCTATGCTCGCCCGAACCAGACCGTCGAGGAATGGGAACGCGAGTTGAAAGAGGCGATCTCCTATGCGGTCGATCATCTCTCGCTCTATCAGCTGACGATCGAGGAAGGCACACCCTTCTATGGCCTGCACAAGGCCGGCAAGCTGATCGTGCCCGATGGCGATCAATCGGCGCTGCTTTATGAGGCGACGCAGGAGATTACCGAGCGCGAGGGCATGCCGGCCTATGAGGTTTCCAATCACGCGCGTCCCGGCGCAGAGAGCCGGCACAACCTCACCTATTGGCGCTATGGCGACTATGCGGGGATCGGCCCCGGCGCCCATGGCCGCCTGACGCGTGGCCCACAGAAGCTGGCGACGGCGACCGAACGTAAGCCGGAGAGCTGGCTCGAGATGGTCGAGCGCGACGGCCACGGCATGATTGACCAGGAAATGCTGGGGTTTGACGAACAGGCCGATGAATTGCTGCTGATGGGCCTGCGGCTGCGGGAGGGCGTCGATCTAGCCCGCTGGCAGCAGCTGTCCGGCCGCGATCCAGATCCGCAGCGCGAGGCGTTTTTACTGGAACACGGTTTCATAGAGCGGATCGGCAATTCCCGCCTGCGCTGCACGCCGGCGGGAATGCTGGTTCTCGACTCGGTCGTCGCCGATCTCGCCTGTTAACACCTCTCCCTTGAGGGCGAGGTCGCCGCGAAGCGGCAGGCGGGGGTGATTGCTGAAGGCACAATTGAGCCTTCAGTTCCAAACATGATCACCCCACCCCGACACTTACGTGCCGACCCTCCCCCTTAAGGAGAGGGTGAATAGCCTTCCATCGATTGCCGCCAGACCCACCGCGATCAGCGCCATACCGATAAAATGCTTCGATTGCAGGCTCTCGCCGAGAATGAGCGCGCCAAGCAGGATTGCGCTGACGGGAATGAGGAAGGTGACCAGCATCAGGTTGGTGGCGCCAGCCGTTGCCAGAATGCGGAAGAACAGCACATAGGCTATGGCGGTCGACAGGATTGCCAGGCCGGCGAGCGCCAGCCAGGTCTCAGTGGACGGTATTGCCAGCGTCCAGGGACGATCGACGAAGAGCGCGATTGGCAGAAGCATTATCGCCGATCCAGTCACCTGACCGGCGGCGGGAATGATCGGCGCCAGCCCCATGCGGCGGAAACGGCGGCCGAATATGCCGGCCAGCGAGTAGCTGAAGGCGGCACCCAGCACGGCAAGCTGCGCCAGCACGTTAGAGCCGAGGCTTGCAAGCACCGAGGGGCCGATCATCAGGGCGACGCCGGCAAAGCCGACGATGACGCCGATCAGGCGATTACCGGTCATCTTCTCATCCTCGGTCAGGAAATGGGCGACGACGACAGCAAAGAGCGGCGTGGTGGCATTGAGGATGGATGCAAGGCCGCTGGCGATATGGGTCTGCCCCCATACGATCAGCAGGAAGGGAATGACATTGTTGAGGAAGCCCATGCCGAAGAAGGCGAGCCAGGTCTGGCGGTCTTTCGGCATGGCATGGCCGGTGGCGCGTACGATGACATGCAAGGCAATGGCGGCGAGCGCGACGCGTGCGGTAACGATGGTGAAGGGCGGCAGTTCGCGCACCAGAATGCCGTTGAACAGGAAGGAGCCGCCCCACAGGATGGATAGCCCCACCAGCATGCTCCATTCGACCGCGCCCATGGATTTCTGTAGCATGAGACTATCTCCAGCATCAGCTGATTGAGTTTTGCTTATCAGTGACCAATCGTGACATCATTGCCAACCACCGATATTGCTGGAATAATCTCGCTATATAGGGGCTCTGACAAGCGAGTCTTTTTCAAATCATGATTTAGCTGAGCTCAATCATCATGGATCAATTGCCATCCCTTTCGGCGCTGCGCGCCTTTGAAGCCTCCGCCCGGCATCTCAGCATGACACTGGCGGCAAATGAGCTGCATGTGACGCCGGGCGCCATCAGCCTGCAGATCCGCGACCTCGAAAGCACCCTCGGCGTACGGCTTTTCGAGCGGCGAGCCCGGAGCCTGGCGCTGACGAGTGAAGGTGCCGAATATTTTGCGACGATGCGAACGGCATTCCGCCTCATCCGCGAGGCGACAGCGGCTCTCGCAATGCGCTCCAAGGATACGGTGCTGACCCTTACCTGCACAGCCGGCTTCGCCACACACTGGCTGGTGCCGCGGCTGCGGCGCTTCGAGGAGGCCCATCCCGATATCGACCTGCGCATCAGCGCCTCCTATCGCATGATGGATTTCCAGCGGGATGGGATCGATCTTGCCATCCGCCACGGCCTCGGCGGCTATGAGGGATTGGCAAGCGAACGATTTCTCGATGACGAATATGTTCCGGTCTGTACGCCGGAAATGGCGGCTGCACTCGGCCCCTCCCCTGCGGTTGACGATCTTGCCACCTTGACGTTGATCCATGATGTCTACCGGCGTGACTGGGAGCTCTGGCTGAAGGCCGTCCGGGCAACGCGGGTGAATGCCATGCATGGGCCGGTCTTTACCGACGGCATGGGCGCCTACCACGCCATGAAGGCTGGCCTTGGTATCGCCTTGATGCGCCGCTCCTTCGTGGAGCAGGAACTGGCTGACGGCACGCTTGTTGCGCCATTTCCGACGGGATTTGCAAGCGCGCTTGCCTATCACCTTGTCTATCAGCCCGGTGCGCTGGAAAGGCCGGCGATAGCGGCGCTGCGTGCGTGGCTATTTTCCGAGGTCTCACGCACGACGCCATCGGCATAGGCGTACTTCGCCCGCCTGATCGCCCAAAAGAAACGGCCGGCGATGAAGCCGGCCGTAGCTTGTGTGGTGAACGCCGATACCCGGCCTATTCGTTGATGAGGCGCTTCAGCAGCTCAATCTCGTGCGACAGCTTGCTATCGCCGGAAATCAGCTCCTCGATCTTGCGCACGGCATGCAGAACCGTGGTGTGATCGCGACCACCGAAGCGGCGGCCGATTTCCGGGAAGGAACGCGGCGTCAGCGTCTTCGACAGATACATAGCGATCTGGCGCGGCTTGACGATGACGCGCGTGCGGCGGTTCGAAACCAGCTCCTGGCGCGACACGTTGTAGTGACGTGCGACGATACGCTGAATGTCCTCAATGCGGACGCGGCGCGGCTCGCCGGAGCCGACAAGATGCGCCAGCAGTTCGTCGACGCGCTCGACCGTCAGGTTCGGCTCGAAGGAGCGACGGAAGATAAGCTGGTTGAAGGCTCCTTCCAGTTCGCGGCCGCTGGCGGTCACGTTGCGGGCGACATGCGAGAGAAGCTCGGCCGGGATTTCCAGCGACGGATCGTCCTGGCGGGCAGCATCGAGACGGCGCTTGAGGATCTCAAGGCGCATTTCATAGTCCGGCGCCTCGACTTCGATCGCCACACCGCCCTGCAGGCGCGAACGCACGCGCGGGTCGAGCGATTCCAGCTCCCAGGGAGCACGATCGGCAGCGACGACGACCTGCTTGGCGCTGTCGAGCAACATGTTCAACAGATGGCAGAACTCATGCTGGATCATCTTGCCCTGCAGGAACTGCATGTCGTCGATGATGAGCAGGTCGATATTGCGCAGCGAGTCCTTCAGCGTCAGCGCATCATTGTCGCGGATCGCGGTTGCGAAGCGCCACATGAAGTATTCCGCCGTCAGATAGACGACACGCAGGCCGCGCGGGTTCTGCACGGCTGCATTGGCGATCGCCTGCAGAAGGTGGGTCTTGCCAAGGCCAACCGTTGCATGGACGAAGAGCGGGTTGAAGCGCACGGCACCGGAGCCGGCTTCGGCGATGGTCTTTGCCGCGGCAAGGCTGACGCGGTTCGAGCTGCCTTCGACAAAAGTATCGAAGGTGAAGCGAGAATCGAGCGGAGAGCCGAAGAGCGGCGAACCTGCCGTTGCGGGCCGCGCAGCCGCAGCCGCACTCACGGCTTGGGCAACGACCTGGCCGGCCGGCTGGGCGACGGCGCGACGGATCGGCGCGACAGCCGCCTGGTCCGGCACCACTGGCTGCTCATCGGTAGATGGCTTCGCGCCCTGCCGGGTTGCAGTGCGCACCAGAATTTCGACTTTAAGGATCTCGGCGTCCTCAGCCTGGAACAGGCTAGTGATAAGATCGAGATAGCGGTTGTTGATCCACGACTTCAGAAATGTCGTCGGGACCGTGAGGCGAACGACGCTCTTCGATACCGAATGAAGCTTGAGCCGCGCAAACCAGCTGGCATAGACATCGGGTCCGACCTGAGCCTTCAAGCGCGCGCTGACGCGCTCGAACAAATTACTTCGCGCCACGTCGCCCTTTTCCCCCGCCGCTTCTAAGCAAACCGCACCGAACGCCTGCGCATTGTCCCCATTTTCCAACGCACCCGTCGCCCTCGTATGTATCTGCATATAGTGCCGCCTTCCAAAGTCTCTTTATAGGGCGGGAGCACATCACTGCCGCCCCTGGTTCTTCGCCATGGCATGACGATCGCGCTCGTTGTCCCAAGCAGCGCCGCATACCGGTTCATCAGCCACGCCCGGCCAGCGGGCTTTACAGGAACACTGTGGCGAAAACCGCTCTTTAAAGCAGCATTCGTCTCGGCGTCTGTAACCGGAGCATCAATCGGCCCTCGTATTCCGATTGACCGCTCCAATGGCTGTCAATTTTTCTCCCCTCCCCGCAGCCGCGCCAATAATTTGGGCCGCAAAGGACAGACAAGCTTCCTCGTTCCGCAAGCGTCGCCGCTTCCGGTTCTTACTCGTCAACTGTTTGAAAAAACGGAACTGAACCGCTCCGTCACAAGAGACAAAACCACCTCCACCGCCATACGTAACGGTGTTTGCCGAAGCCGTTTAAGGTGAAATCCGCGCCCCTTGTTGAAATCCATTTAGGCAGGATCGAAGGCAGATATCAACGATGAATTTTACACAAAATTAAGAGGCGGCCATTGACTCAGGAGGCCATTTTTGACTGTCACAAGCCCTTCAAAAAAGAATCGCTGTTGAATCAAAGAGATTCCTGTCGAACGCGATTCTCACAGCTTTCAAAAGAAAAAAAATAAAATATCCCTTGACTCAGTTGTGAGCCGGCAATGCGTCATGCAGATCACCCAGCGCTGAGATATCCTGCCGTAAGCCATTGTTTTAAAATGTATATTTCTGTCACGGCACTGACATGATCGAGCAGTCAATTTTGGCAATGCGGCGTTTTTTTGGCTGAATCCAAAAAGCCCGGCGCGAGGGCCGGGCTTAATACTAACGATAGACTCGTTAACGAAAGATTATGCAGTCGGGGCCGAAAGGGCCTTCACGCGCTTGGCAAGACGCGAAACCTTGCGGGAAGCGGTGTTGGCGTGAAGCACGCCCTTCTTTGCTGCGCGAGCCAGTTCCGGCTGGGCCGCGACGAAGGCTGTCTTTGCGCGATCCGCATCACCCGATGCGATGGCTTCTTCGACCTGGCGAACGAACGTGCGAACGCGCGAGCGACGAGCCTTGTTGACATCGGTGCGGCGGGCGATCTTGCGGGTCGCTTTTTTCGCCGAGGTAGTATTGGCCATGTATGCCTCTCTTAGAATTCGAACAAAACTCCATCGTTGCGGCGTAGGCCCCATGGCCACTTCATCCAGCAATGCGGGAGCAATTGCGGAAAACCAGAGCGGCTTTCCAAACTGTGGCGGGCATATAACCGGAATGAGCCGCGGCGTCAACGCGGATTCTCGCCAAACCCGCGTAATTCCGGAATCTTGGTCCCTACCGGTTCTTGAAAGCCGGCTTGCGCTTCTCGACGAAGGCCGCCATGCCCTCCTTCTGATCCTCTGTGGCGAACAGGCTATGGAACAGGCGGCGTTCGAAGCGCAGTCCCTCCTCGAGCGTGGTTTCGAAGGCACGGTTGACCGCCTCCTTGGCCATCATCACGGCGGGACCGGAATAAGAAGCGATCTTGGCGGCGGCCGCCAGTGCCTCGTCGAGCAGCTTGTCTGCCGGTACGACGCGCGCCACAAGGCCGGAACGCTCCGCCTCTGCCGCATCCATCATCCGGCCCGTCAATATGAGGTCCATCGCCTTGGCCTTGCCGACCGCACGCGTGAAGCGCTGCGAACCGCCCATGCCAGGGATGACGCCGAGCGTGATTTCCGGCTGGCCGAATTTGGCGGTTTCCGAGGCGATGATGAAATCGCACATCATCGCCACTTCGCAGCCACCGCCGAGCGCAAAGCCGCTGACCGCCGCGATGACAGGCTTGCGGGCATTGGCAATCTCGGCCCAGCCGCTGAAGAAGTCATTCTTATAAGCGTCAACGAAATCGAGCGATTGCATTTCCTTGATGTCGGCGCCGGCAGCAAAGGCCTTTTCCGAACCGGTGAGCACGATCGCACCGATGGCATCGTCAAGATGAAGAGCGGCATAGGCTTGCTTCAGCTCGGACAGGACCGTTGAGTTCAGCGCGTTCAGCGCCTGCGGCCGATTGATCCGGACGAGGCCGACGGCCCCATGTGTCTCGACAATGAGGGTTTCGTAGGCCACTTCTCTCTCCCTTTTATCAGCTTTGGCCCGTCAATCACCCTTGGCAGGAGGCGCAGTAGAAAGAAGAGCGCCCCGCCTGGACGATGCGACTGACCGTACCGCCGCAGCCGGGCGTACTGCAAGGCTGCGCTTCGCGATCATAGACGGAAAAGGAATGCTGGAAATAGCCGAGCGAACCGTCCGTCTGGATATGATCACGCAGCGACGAGCCGCCAGCGGCGATCGCATCGGCAATGACCTCGCGGATCGCCTCGACGAGCGTGAACAGCGCCTCCGTCGGCTGTCCGGCATCCGTGACCAGCGTCCCGGCGGCGCGCAATGGCGACAGGTGAGAACGCCACAGCGCCTCGCATACATATATATTGCCGAGGCCCGCGATGTTTTTCTGGTCGAGCAGCGCGCTCTTCAGCGGCTGCGCCTTGCCGCCAAAGCGCTTAGTCAGATAATCGGCGCTCAGTTCATTGCCCGTGGGTTCCGGCCCGAGATCACGGAAGAAGGGGTGGCTGGCCATTTCGGCCCGCCGGACGAGATCCATGAAGCCGAAGCGGCGCGGGTCATTATAGACGACGCGCGCATCGCCGCTTGCGCCCGCCAGATGGAAGAGGACGTGATCGTGCTTCTCGTCCTTGGAGCGGGGATGATGGAAGGCTCCTGGCGTCTCGGCCGCCGCACCTTCCTCCACCCGGAACGAACCAGACATGCCGAGATGCGCAATAATTGTGTTGCCGTCGTCGAGATCGATCAGCAGGTATTTGGCGCGGCGGGACAGCGACGTGATGCCGCGGCCCGCAACATGCCGAGCGAAATCGGCCGGGAAAGGAAAGCGCAGATCGTTGCGGCGCAGCTCCAGCTCCTTCAGAACGGCACCCTCCATGGAAGGAGCAAGGCCGCGTCTGACGGTTTCGACCTCTGGTAATTCCGGCATGGCTATCCATCTTTATGTTTCAACCGCTTATGATCTGAGCTATAGCCCAAGGCATTGCGGCTGGTGATCTGGCTGATGAGATAGCGTGGCAAACGCGATTTCGCTATGGTCCGCCGCTTAATTGTGTAACGGAGTTGAGCCGATGGCAGACAGCCGCACCTCCGCCGATGGCGGCATGGAAACATCCTATGGCTTTCGCGAAGTAGCCGACGGCGAAAAGCAGGGCCTCGTCAACGAGGTGTTCCACAAGGTCGCCAAGCGCTATGACGTCATGAACGACGTCATGTCCATGGGCATGCATCGTGCCTGGAAAGACGCGATGATATCAGCGCTCAACCCACGCAAGGAGCCTGGCTACAAGGTGCTCGACGTTGCCGGCGGCACGGGCGACATCGCCTTCCGCATCGTGGAAGCCTCGAACCGCCTGGCGCATGCAACGGTGCTCGATATCAACGGCTCGATGCTGGCCGTCGGCGCCGAGCGTGCTGAGAAAAAGAAGCTTTCCGACAACCTCACCTTCGTCGAGGCAAATGCCGAGGAACTGCCTTTCGAGCCAAACTCCTTCGACGCCTATACGATCGCTTTCGGTATCCGCAACGTGCCGCACATCGATGTTGCTTTGAAGGAGGCCTATCGTGTCCTGAAGCGCGGCGGCCGGCTGCTCGTGCTCGAATTCTCCGAAGTCGATCTGCCGCTGCTCGACCGCGTCTACGACGCCTGGTCCTTCAACGCGATTCCCAAATTCGGCAAGGCGATCACCGGCGATGCCGAGCCCTATCAATATCTGGTGGAATCAATCCGCAAGTTCCCGAACCAGCGGGACTTCGCGACGATGATCCGCGAGGCCGGCTTCTCGCGTGTGAGCTTCACCAATTACACCGGCGGCATCGCCGCGCTGCACTCCGGCTGGAAGCTCTGAAGCATGATGTCGAGCCACATGACGCGGCCGAAGGTTTCCGCTCGTCAGGACTTTGAGGTGCCATCTTTTTGCTTTGACGCAACTCCTGACGGAAAACCGCTACGCACTTTTCCTGGAATTGCTCCATGAGTGCTTTCGGCGCATATTTCGGCCTTGTTCGGGTCGGCTGGGTGCTCGTGCGCGAAGGCGTGGTCATGGCGCTGCCATCGGAGGGGCTGCCGCCCTCCGTCAGTCTCGCCAAGTCCTTCGTCAGCATCTTTGCGCGCCGGAAGGCGAAGAGCCAGGCCCGCAGCGACCGGCTTGCACAAGCGGTTGAGCGGCTCGGCCCCTCCTATGTGAAGATCGGTCAGTTCCTGGCGACCCGGCCCGATGTCGTCGGCGTGGATATGGCCAACGACCTGTCCAAGCTTCAGGATCGGATGGCCTTCTTCCCGCATGAAACGGCGACGGCAGCCATCGAGTCTTCGCTCGGCCGGCGGATCGACGATCTCTATGCCAGCTTCGACGCGCCGATCGCCGCCGCGTCGATAGCGCAGGTGCATCCGGCCGAAATCGAGACGGCAGAGGGCCGCAAGCGCGTTGCCGTCAAGGTGGTCCGGCCTGGCGTACGTCAGCGCTTTTCTAACGATATCAAGGCGATGTATCTGGTTTCACGGCTGCAGGAGCGGTTCATGCCCTCCAGCCGGCGCCTTCGCCCGGTGGAAGTCACCAAGACGCTCGAGCAGACCACCAAGGTCGAGATGGATCTGCGGCTGGAAGCGGCCGCGCTCTCCGAGATCGCCGAAAACACCGAGAAGGATCCGGGCTTCCGCGTTCCGAAAGTCGACTGGGAACGCACCGGCCGCGACGTCATCACCATGGAGTGGATCGACGGCGTGAAGATGTCCGACGTCGATGGGCTGAAGGCGGCCGGCCACGATCTCAACGCGCTCGCCGATACACTGATCCAGTCCTTCTTGCGCCACACGCTGCGCGACGGCTTCTTCCACGCCGACATGCACCCCGGCAACCTTTTCGTCGATGCAGCGGGCATGATCGTCGCTGTCGACATGGGGATCGTCGGGCGATTAGGGAAGAAGGAACGCCGTTTCCTGGCCGAAATCCTCTACGGTTTCATCACCCGCGACTATATCCGGGTGGCCGAAGTGCATTTCGAAGCCGGCTATGTACCTGCGCATCACAACACGGAGAGTTTTGCGCAGGCCATCCGTGCCATCGGCGAGCCGATCCATGGCCAACCGGCCGAAACCATCTCCATGGGCAAGCTTCTGACCCTGCTCTTCGAGGTAACGGAGCTCTTCGACATGGAAACGCGGCCCGAGCTGGTGATGCTGCAGAAGACCATGGTCGTGGTCGAGGGCGTATCGCGCATGCTCAATCCGCGCTTCAACATGTGGAAGGCCTCGGAACCGGTCGTCGGCGACTGGATTCGCACCAATCTCGGCCCGAAGCGGATCATGACAGATTTGAAGGACGGTTTGAAAGCGGCCGTGAAGCTCGCCGAAGCCGCACCCGAGATCGCCGCCAAGACCGAGAAATTCCATCACGAACTGCTGCATATGAGCGAAAACGGCCTGCGTTTCGATCCGCAGACCGCCGAAGCGATCGGCAAGGCCGAGGCCAAGCACAGCCGCTCCGGCCGCTTTGCGCTGTGGGTGATTGCGCTGACGCTTCTCTATGTCGCCTGGCATCTGAGCTGATCGCCAAGCTTTCTGATGCTTCTTCCTCGCCTTGGCCCAAATAACTCGGCCGGGGCACGAAGCCATATGCGCGCGCAAACATAGAGTTGCGCAATATATGCACTCGCCTCAAAATCAGTCTGTCTGGCACGGATCAAGGTGTTCGCCATTTGGGATATCCCATTGACGATAAGGCTCGCATAGCCTTGCAAAAAAGGAGAACAGCAGAGATGGAGCATCAGAGAGCCGGTATCGAGCTCAGCGGGCAACCCCTTGGGTTCAGCGATCTGGTGCGGATTGGCGCGGGAGCCGTCCTGCCGTCGGCATCGGAAAGCGGCATGGCCCGGGTGCGGCTGGCGCGCAGCGTTCTCGAAAGCACGATCCAATCCGGCATGCCGGTCTATGGCTCGACAACCGGTGTCGGTGCGATGAAAGATGTCGAATGGTCTCCTGAAGATCTCGATGCCTTCAATCTCGGCCTCGTGCGCGCTCATCATTTCGGTACTGGCGCTCCGTTCTCCATGTCGGTCGTGCGCAATGCCATGGCGATCCGGGTCAACACCGCGCTCACCGGCCAGGTAGGTTGTTCGCAGGAACTGATCGAAGCCTATCTGCAGCTGTTGAGCTCGGATGTCATTCCCGTCGTCAGGCGCACGGGTTCGATCGGCTGCGCGGATATCGGCCTGATGGGCCAGATCGGCGCGGTTCTGACCGGCGTTGGCGAGGCTGTCTATCGCGGTCGCCGCATGCAGGCTGCCGATGCCTTCGATGCCGCCGGTATCGCTCCCGTCAGGATGATGCCGCGCGACAGCCTTGCCTCGCTCAGCGTCAATGCGGTCAGCTTCGCCGCCGCCGCGGAGACAACCCGCAATGCTGCTGCCTCGATCCGCGTGCTGCTTGCGACCGGCATGATGGCGGCCGGCGCGCTCGGCGCCTCGCGCGATCCGTGGATTTCCGTGCGCCATGTCGGCACCGCCCGCGAGGCACTGATCGGCGCCTGGCTCTGCAACGCCTCTGAAGAATGGCCCTGGCCGGTCGCAACCCATGTGCAGGACCCGCTGAGCCTGCGCATGATCGCCCAAGTCTTCGGCGCCGTTATCGAGAACCTTTTGACGGCGGGCCACAAGATTCTGGCCGCCACCGGCCGCTCGGACGACAATCCGGTCATCGTCGATGGCCGTGTGATGACCTCCGGCGGCTCCCTCCCGCTCGATGTCACCGTGCTTCTGGAAGCGGCCGTCATCTGCATGGCCCATGCGGCCCGCAACGCCTTCAATCGCTGCGTCCTGCTCGGCAACGGCCAGCGGCGCGGCCTTCCCGTCAATCTCGTGCCGGAAGGCAGGATCGCGACCGGCTTCGGCCCGATCATCAAGCTCGCCGGCGAGATCTTCTCGCGTGTTCTCTCCATGTCCAATCCGGTCTCGGCACAGTCGCTGGTGGTTGCGGCCGGCATGGAAGACGAGGCCGCCTTCCTGCCACTGGTCATCGAGCGCTTCGAGCGGCAGATGCGGGCACTGAAGCGTCTGGCCGCTCTTGAAGCCCTGCTGTCGGCCCAGGCGATGGACATTCTCGGCGACAAGCCGGAAGGCGTGGCGCGTATGCTCTATGACGTCGTGCGCAAGCATGCCGACTTCTATGTCGTCGATCGTCCCCTTTCGGCCGAAGTCGAAGCGATCGAGGAGGAACTGGGCTCGGAGGCTTTCGTTTCAGAGTTGATCGCTCACAAGCCGATCCTCGCCTATGATGATTTCTTCGCGCTCGGCTCGCTGGAGCGGGTCGAAGAGCGGCTTTATCGCGACACGATTGCCATCTGAATTAACGACGCGCGGAGGGAACGCACATGGCCGATTTCGATCTTGTTCTGCAAGGCACCGTGGTTCTGCCTGAACGCATCGTGGAAGCCGGCTATGTCGCCGTGCGCGACGGCAAAATCGCCGAGGTCGGCATTGGCGTGCCGCCGGCAGCGCGTGAGCGGCACCTGCTCGGCAAGGCGCTGATCCTGCCTGGCGCGATTGACGCGCAGGTCCATTCCCTTTCCCAGAAGGACCAGGAGGATTTCATCTGGTCGACGCGCTCTGCAGCCGCCGGCGGCGTCACCACCATCGTCGACATGCCCTATGACGAAGGCGATCTCGTCTGCTCGGCAGCGGCGGTGAAGAAGAAGATCGACCACGCAGCGCCGCAATCGCGCGTCGACTTCGCCCTCTACGGCACCGTCGATCCCGAAGAAGGCCCGGCGCGCATCGCCGAAATGGTCGAGGCCGGTGTCGCCGCCTTCAAATTCTCGACCTTCGGCACGGACCCCAAGCGCTTTCCCCGCATCCCGCCTGCCCTGCTCGACGCCTGCTTTGCCGCGATCGCGCCGACCGGCCTCACCGCCGGCGTCCACAACGAGGATGACGAAGCGGTCCGCACCTATATGGAGCAGGTGAAGGCGAGCGGCGTCACCGACTACCGCGCTCACGGCCTTTCCCGCCCGCCAATCACTGAACTGCTTGCCATGCACACGATCTTCGAGACGGGTGCGAATACCGGCTGCCCGGCGCACGTCGTGCATTGCTCGCTCGGCCGCGGCTACGACATCGCCCGTGCCTATCGCCGCGACGGCTTCGAAGCGACCGTTGAATGCTGCATCCATTACCTGACGCTCGATGAGGAAAACGATGTGCGGCGCCTTGGCGGCAAGGCGAAAATTAATCCGCCCATCCGCCCGCGCGCCGAAGTGGAAACCTTGTGGCGCAAGGTGGCGGAAGGCAATGTCTGGCTCGTCTCGACCGATCACGTCAGCTGGTCGGAAAACCGCAAGACCAATCCGGACATGCTGGCGAATGCTTCGGGCGTGCCGGGACTGGAGGTCATGGTGCCGCTCTTCGTCAAGGGTGCTCTCGAACGCGGCGTGCCGCTGACCTGGGCTGCAAAGCTGATGGCGGAAAACCCGGCTAAGCATTTCCGCCTCGATCATATCAAGGGCGCGCTGACGCCGGGCAAGGACGCCGATATCGTCGTACTGGAACCGCGTGAAACGATCTATGATGCGGCTGCTAGCGGCAACAATGTCGTCGGCTGGAGCCCCTATAACGGCATCCGTCTGCCCTGGACGGTGTCCGCCGCCTACCTTAGAGGCAAGCAGATCACCGAGGGACAGAAAGTGCTCGCCGAGCCCGGCTCAGGCAGCTTCGTCCGTCCCTTGCCTCGCCAAATTCTTGCCGGAGATGCAGCCTGATGACCGAAACCAAGCGCCACAACCTGCCCGTAAATGCCGATCGTATCGCCGAGGATATCGATGCGCTGGCCGGCATTACCGAGCCGGGCCATCCCTGGACGCGCCGCGCCTTCTCGCCTCTCTTCCTCGAAGGCCGCGCCTATATCGACGCTCGGATGAAGGCGGCAGGGCTTGAGACCCGCATCGACGCCGCCGGCAATCTGATCGGCCGGCGCGCCGGCGCCAAGCCAGATCTCGGCACGATCCTTGTGGGATCGCATTCCGACACCGTTCCCGATGGCGGCCGCTTCGACGGCATCGCCGGTACGATCGCCGCGCTCGAAGTCGCACGTTCCTTGAAGGATCGCGGCATCGAGCTCGATCACGATCTGGAGATCGTCGATTTCCTCGCCGAAGAAGTCAGCATCTTCGGCGTGTCCTGCATCGGCAGCCGCGGCATGACCGGGCAGATCCCCGAGGCGTGGCTCTCCCGTGTCAGCGGCGACCGCACGTTGTCGCAGGGCATTGGCGAAGTCGGCGGCGATCCCGCCGTGCTGCTCTCCCAGAAGCGTCCGGATCTTGCCGGTTTCCTGGAGCTGCATATCGAACAGGGTCCGGTGCTGGAAGCCGAGAACAAGGATATCGGCATCGTCACCGCGATCGCCGGCATCACCCGCATCGAAATCACCGTCGAAGGCCGCGCCGATCATGCCGGCACAACGCCGATGGACCGACGCGCCGACGCGCTGGTGGCAGCTTCGCAGCTCGTACTCGACATCAGGAGCCGCGCGGCTGAACAGGCAAAGACGCCGGGTCATTTTGCTGCGACGGTCGGCGAATTCCGTATCGAGCCGAACGCGGCAAATGTCGTGCCCTCGAAGGTCGTGCTGCTGATCGACGGACGCGCCGAAATCCGCAGCGACATGGAGGATTTCCTCGCCTGGCTCGACGGTGAGGTGAAGACCATCGCCGCCGATTATGGCGTCACGATCAACCCGCCGGTGCGTGTCTCCGACAACATGCCGACGCCGGGTGCTCCGGTGCTGCTCGAAACGCTCGAGCGCGCCTGCGATACGGTTGGTGCAAAGCATCGCCGCATGGCCTCCGGCGCCGGCCACGACACAGCCTGGATCGCCAAGGTCGCGCCTGCCGCCATGATCTTTGTGCCCTGCAAGGAAGGTCGCAGCCATTGCGCCGAGGAATGGGCCGAGAATGACGACATCGCCATGGGTGCTGCCGTGCTCTTCGAAGCGGTGCGCGACATGGACAAGAACCTCAAACAGAACCGGGAGTAGCCAATGGGACGCGTACTCGTTGCCAAGGATGTGGAAGCGGCTGTCAAGGGCGGCTCCGTTTACGCCGCGGGCGGTGGCGGCTGGGCCGATCACGGCCGCATGCTCGGCTATGCGGCCGTCAATGTCGGCAAGCCGGAGCTGGTGTCGATCGAGGAACTCAACGACAACGACTGGATCGCCACGGCAGCCGCCATCGGCGCACCGGCCTCCACGACCCCCTGGGAAATGCAGGGCATCGACTATGTGAAGGCCGCGCAACTGCTGCAGGACGAGCTTGGCGAAAAGCTTTCCGGCCTGATCATCGGCCAGAACGGCCGGTCCTCGACGCTGAACGGCTGGCTGCCATCGGCGATCCTCGGAACGAAGGTGGTGGATGCGGTCGGCGACATCCGCGCCCATCCGACTGGCGATATGGGCTCGATCGGCATGGCGGGTTCGCCAGAGCAGATGATCCAGACCGCCGTCGGCGGCAACCGGGCCGAAAACCGCTATATCGAGCTCGTCGTGAAGGGCGCGACGGCGAAGATTTCGCCGATCCTACGTGCGGCATCCGACCAGTCCGGCGGCTTCATCGCCTCCTGCCGCAATCCGCTGCGCGCTTCTTATGTCCGTACACATGCGGCGCTCGGCGGCATCTCCATGGCGCTCTCGCTCGGCGAAGCGATCATCGAGGCGGAAAAGAAGGGCGGCAGCGCTGTCATCGACGCCATCTGCAAGACCACCGGTGGCCATATCCTTGCCGAAGGCACCATCGCCAAGAAGGACGTCGTCTACACGAAGGAAGCCTTCGACATCGGCACTATCACGGTCGGTAGCGGCGACAGGGCCGTCACCATGCATGTGATGAACGAATACATGGCGGTCGAAGATGCCGGCGGCAAGCGCCTGGCGACCTTCCCCTCCGTCATCACCACGCTGTCGCCGGAAGGCGAACCCTTGAGCGTCGGCCAGCTGCACGAAGGCATGAAGGTTTTCATCCTGCATGTGCCGATGGATATCATTCCGCTGTCTGCCAGCGTGCTCGACCCCACGGTCTATCCCTCCGTCGAAAAGGCCATGGGGATCGAGATCGCGAAATACGCTCTGGCCGGCAAGAAAGGCTGAAAGGCGCGGGAGGCGCAGATGGCGCGTGACGCAGGTCTCGAAGAATTGCTGAGAGAAGAGCTCGGGGAACGACCCGGGCTCAGCGAAAAAGGGATGTTCGGCGGCTGGGCCTTTCTTCTCAACGGCCATCTGCTGTGCGGCGCGCGCGAAGACGGGATGCTGATCCGCCTCGGCAAGGGCAACGATAGCTGGGCGGTTCAGCAGCACGACGTCAACCGCATGCAGATGGGCGGCCGGACAATGCAGGGCTGGGTGCGCGCCGGGCCGGAAGCCTATGGCAACGATATGCTGCGCAAGCGGCTGCTTCTGGCCGCGCTGAATTTCGTCGAAGGCCTGCCGCCGAAATAGCCGGGCCACCGAAACAAACAATTGAGACAGGGAAGGGAAATCCATGCCGAAAGCCAATCCACGTCATCCGAAATTCCCCATTCCGGGCGGCCCGGAGCTGCGTGCCAAAGGCTGGCGGCAGGAGGCTCTGCTGCGCCTGCTCGAAAACGTGCTCTCGGTCGGCGAAGATCCGGACAATCTCGTCGTCTACGCCGCTCTCGGCAAGGCGGCGCGCAACTGGGCTGCGCATAAGGGCATCGTGAAGGCGCTCACCGAAATGGAGGAGAACCAGACGCTGCTCATCCAATCCGGCAAACCGATCGGCCTCATCCGTACGCATGACAAGGCGCCCCTCGTCATCATGGCGAACTGCAACATCGTCGGGCAATGGGCTAAGGCGGAAGTCTTCTACGAACTGCAGCGCAAGGGCCTGATCTGCTGGGGTGGTCTGACGGCCGGCGCCTGGCAATATATCGGCAGCCAAGGCGTGATCCAGGGCACCTACGAAATCTTCATGCGCATCGCCGAGCGTCGCTTCGGCGGCGACCTCTTCGGCCGCTTCGTACTCACAGCCGGTCTCGGCGGCATGGGCGGTGCGCAGCCGCTCGCCGGCCGCATGGCGGGTGCCGCCATCCTCTGCGTCGATATCGATGCGGAGCGCGCCAGGAAGCGCCAGGAAATCGGCTATCTGCAGGAAATCGCCCCGGATCTCGATTCCGCGCTGGCGATGATCGATGCTGCCGTCAAGGAAAAGCGGGCGCTTTCCGTCGGGCTGGTCGGCAATGCGGCGGAGATCTATCCCGAGATTGCACGCCGCGGCATCGTGCCCGATATCGTCACGGACCAGACCTCGGCGCACGATCTCGTCTATGGCTATGTGCCGAAGGGCATGAACCTGCAACAGGTTCGGGACTTGCGCGATGACGGCCAGGGGCAGCTGATGGCAGCAAGCCGCGCCTCGATCGTCGAGCACGTGAAGGCCATGCTGGACTTTCAGAAAAAGGGCTCCGAAGTCTTCGACAACGGCAACCTGATCCGCACCCAGGCGAAGGAAGGCGGCGTCGCCAATGCCTTCGATATCCCAATCTTCACCGAAGCCTATCTACGACCGCTCTTTTGCCGCGCCATCGGTCCATTCCGCTGGATGGCGCTATCAGGCGAGGAAAGCGATATCGCCCGCATCGACGATCTGCTGCTGGAAATGTTCCCGGACAACAAGATCATCACCAACTGGATCAAGCTTGCCCGCCAGCACGTGCCTTTCGAAGGTCTGCCGGCACGCATCGCGTGGCTCGGCCATGGCGAGCGCACGGCGCTGGCCCGCCGCGTCAACGAGCTCGTGGCGAACGGCGAGCTGAAGGGGCCGATCGCCTTCTCACGCGACCATCTCGATGCCGGCGCCATGGCGCATCCGAACATCATGACCGAGCGCATGAAGGACGGCTCCGACGCCATCGCCGACTGGCCGTTGATCGACGCCATGATGCTCTGCTCGTCGATGGCGGACCTCGTCGTCGTCCATTCCGGCGGCGGCGGCTATGCCGGCTACATGACGAGCTGCGGCGTCACCGTGGTCGCCGACGGCACGGCTGCCGCCGACGAACGACTCGACCATGCGCTGACCAACGACACCGCGCTCGGCGTCATGCGCTACGCCGATGCCGGCTATGAGGAAGCGCTGGACGAAGTTGCAAAAAAGGATGTGCCCTATATTCGTTTGGGATAAGCGCGTCTGTTCTTGCCGACATTGAAAGACTATGGTCCGGGCAACTAAAGTCGACCTGTTTTACACGCAATTCCGGACGGAAAACCGCTGCGCACTTTTCCTGGAATTGCTTTGGAGAGTTGCCCGTGATCCCCTGGACCTTGCTTGACACTGCGAAAATCCCTGGCGGCGGCGAGCTGCGTTTGAAGCAGCGCGGCCAGGAATTTTCCATCATGCTCGGCACCAACGAGCTGATGAACAGCCGTTTGAGCGGCTCCGAGCGGGCACTAGCCACGCTTTCCTGCGAGAAGATCAAGGGCCGGAAGGCGCCGCACATACTGATCGGCGGCCTCGGCATGGGCTTTACCTTGCGCGCGGCCCTCGGCGAACTTGATGCGGATGCCAAGGTTAGGGTCGCGGAGCTTGTTCCGGCGGTCGTGGCTTGGGCACGCGGACCGATGGCGACCGTCTTTGACGGTTGTCTCGACGATTCGCGCGTCGCCATTCACGAGGGCGATGTGCGTCCACTTATCCGCGCCCGCAAGGCGGCCTACGACGCCATTCTGCTCGATGTCGACAACGGCCCGGACGGCATTACGTCCGAAGCCAATGATGGTCTTTACGACTATCAGGGCCTGAAGGCAGCGCGTGATGCGCTGCGGCCCGGCGGCGTGCTCGCGGTCTGGTCTTCAGGGCCTGACGAGCGCTTCACAAGACGTCTGCGCGACAGTGGTTTTACCGCCGAGGTGGTCAATACGCGTGCCAATGGCAAAACGGGCGCGCGTCATGTCATCTGGCTCGCCACAAAATCGGGATCATAACGCGTCGAATTGAAATAGCGCTCGAGATGCTATATATCAATGTCATATCTCAAAGGAGTTATGGCATGGACACCGCAAAGATCTTCTGGTCCGGCCGCTCGCAGGCCGTGCGCTTGCCCAAGGAATTCCGCCTCGATGGTGAGGAAGTGCGCATCCGCCGGCAGGGAAAAGCAATCATTCTGGAGCCGATCGCCGAAGATTGGGATTGGTTGGAAGCTGTTACAGGGCCGGTTGATCAAGACTTCGTAGAAGCGACCGAAGAAGAGCCCGCTGAGCAGCAACGCCCCGAGCTGGATATCTTCAAGTGAAGTATCTGCTCGACAGCAATGCCGTCATCGCCCTGATGAAAGGACATTTCGGCTTCGTCAGCGAGCTGCGCAGACACAGGCCGCAAGATTTCGCCATTCCGGCCATCGTGGCACACGAGCTGTTTTATGGCGCCTATAAGGGCCAGCGCGTCGCCGAGAATCTTGCGCGTGTGGAAGCCCTTCAGTTCGAGACGTTGGACTTCGATGGGCAAGATGCCCGTGTAGCCGGCGAAATTCGCGCAAACCTTTCTTCCCTTGGCACACCGATCGGTGCCTATGACGTTTTGATCGCGGGGCAGGCCGTCGCCCGCGATCTGATCCTGATAACGCACAATGTCAGAGAGTTCGAACGCGTTGACCGGCTGCGTTTTGAAGACTGGGAGTCCTTGCCGAGCGGCTAAAGATAGCGCGTTTCCTCCGGCGCGCGATCGAAGCGGTCGTCGCGGCCGTCGAAATATCCGACGGGAAGCGAGGCGAGCTCTTCATCGGTGGCATCATCCAGGCAGCTGATGCTGATCGCATAGAACTTGCCGCCGAGGGCTGGATTTTCACCCCAGTTGAAGGAGCTGATGCCGCAATTTTTGCAGAAGAGGTGATGCAGGATGCGCGGGCCAAACTGATATTCGCCAATGTTGTCTTCGCCCGAGGTCAGGCGGAAATCGGCGGGCGTGGCGACGGCCAGCCAGTTGCGTTTCTTCTTGCAGATCGAGCAATTGCATTTGAAGGTACCGCTCTGCAGATCGAGATCAGCTTCATAGCTCACCGCGCCGCAATGGCAACTTCCGTGATAGGTCTTCTTCATTACTCTCATCCTTCCCTTGAGGTGGCTTCTGCGTAGGCGGCGTATTTGTCGAGCGCCTGTTCCCAGCCGCCGGTCTGCAATCTCAGCTCTGTATCGTCAGGCAGCTCGACCTTGCGGAAGACGAGGCGTGTCTTCTCACCACGCTCGTGAAATTCCACGGTCACCTGCATCGGATGTTCAGGCCTCCCCTCTTGGTTTTCCCAGGCGAAGGTGAAGACGAGGCGTTCGGGCGGAACGATCTCCAGATAGCGGCCATGGCTCCAATATTCCTTGCCCTCCGGCGTGAGAATGCAGTGCCGCCAGGCGCCCCCTTCCCGCAGGTCGACGGAAACGGATGGGGCCGTCATGTTTTGCGGTCCCCACCAGCGCATCAGATGCTGCGGTTCCGTCCAGAGGCGAAACAGCAGGACACGCGGCGCGGCAATGTCGCGGGTCAGCACGATCTCCCGCGGCGGCCGCACGCTGCCGCCCTCAGTTGCTGGGGTCATTCTTTCCTCCCTTTTGCAATAGTGCCGCGTAGTCCTCTAGGCGATCGAGATTGTCGTTCCAGAACTGGCGATAGCTCTCCAGCCAGTCATCGACTTGGCGCAGCGGCTTCGCTTCCAGCCGGCAGGGTCGCCATTGCGCTTCCCGACCCTTCGAGATCAGGCCGGCCTTCTCCAGCACCTTCAAATGCTTGGAGACGGCGACCAGCGACATCTCGAAGGGTTCGGCCAGTTGGGAGACGGATGCCTCGCCGGTCGTCAGCCGCGCCAAGATTGCCCGGCGGGTGGGATCGGCCAGGGCCGAAAGGGTCGCGCTCAACGTGTCCATTTATAAACCATATAGTTAATTAACTTATTGGTTTAATATATGACGCAGGCACGCGATGTCAAGAAGCTGCTGCCGGCACGCAATCTCAGGAAATGACGTTGGAAACTTCGATCAGGTTCTGGTCCGGATCGCGGAAATAGACGGAGAGAATGGGGCTGGTCGCGCCGGTTCGGCGCACGGGGCCTTCCTCGATCGCGACGGCCTCAGCTTGCAAGTGAGCGACGACCTCATCGAGCGGCGTGGTGCTGATGAAGCAGAGGTCGGCCGAACCCGGTGTCGGCCGTTCGGCCTTGGGCTCGAACTCATGGCCGGCTTGATGCAGATTGATCTTCTGGTTGCCGAAGATGAGAGCCTTGCGGCCCTCCCCGAAAGTTTCGACACCCATACCGAGGACACGGGTATAGAAATCGCAACTCTCCTCGATGCTCGCAACCGTGAGCACCAGATGATCGAGATGGTCGATACGGATCATGGTGGCCTCCTGGGCTCAGCGACGCGCCAGCCTGGCAACGGCAAGGGCGCTGGCCAGACAGAGTGCCAGCATGACCAGGATGAAGGCAACCACGGCATTCCAGCCATCGGCAAGCCAGAAATAGCCGCCGACCGAGCCTGCTATACTGGAGCCGAGATAATAGGCGAGCAGGTAGAGCGAGGAGGCGTGCCCCTTGAAGCCATCGGCCAGCCGTCCCACCAGCGCACTGGCGACGGAATGGGCCATGAAGAAGCCAATCGTCACCAGGACAATGCCGAGAATGATCAGCGGCAAGGAGCTGGAAAGCGTCACCGCCGCACCGAGCGCGGCGATCAGAACGCCAATCGGCAGCACGATGAAATGGCCGATGCGATCGCCGAGGAGGCCTGCCGCCCACGAGGCGACGATGCCGAAGAGATAGGCGGTGAAGATCAGTCCAAGCTCGGTCTGGTTGAGATCATAGGGATCGGCGACGAGACGGAAACCGGCATAGTTATAGACCGTTACGAAGGAGCCCATGACGAGAAAGCCGATGGCAAAGAGCAGCGGCAGTGCTGCATTGCCAAAATGACCACTCCAGGCCTTCACATGGAAGCCGACATCGAAGCCCTTTCGCGGCGTAAAATTGCGCGACGGCGGCAGCAGATAGAGAAAGCCGATGGCGGCGATCAGGCCGAGAATGCCAACGGTCGCCAAAGCCGGCCGCCAGCTCAGATATTCGGCGATCGTGCCGGTCACCACGCGCCCGGCCATGCCGCCGAAGGCGTTGCCGGCGATATAGAGGCCCATGGCGCCGCCGAGGCCGCGCGGTTCGATCTCCTCGGCCAGATAAGTCATGGCGGCGGCCGGGACGCCGCCCAACAGGAAGCCCTCAAGAGCGCGGACGGCAAGCAGCATATGCCAGCTCGGCGATACCGCGCAGACGAGCGTACAGATGGCCGCGCCAAGCAGCGAAATGAACATCAGGCTGCGGCGGCCGAGGCTTTCGGAAATGGCGGCGGCGCCGAAGATCGCGAAGGCCAGGAAGCCCGTCGAAAGCGACAGCGACAGCGAACTTGCAGCAGGCGTAACGCCAAAATCCTGAGAAAAGATCGGCATCAGCGGCTGCACGCAATAAAGCAACGAGAAGGTGGCAAAGCCCGAGAGAAACAGCCCAATGGTTGCGCGGCGGAAAGCGGGCGTGCCGCGCGTCAGGAATTTGCGGGGCTCGGTCGGCGGCTCGTTTCTGACGAGTGTCAATTCGGGGCGGGAGGGAACTTCGGACACAGTGGTTTGCTGCTTGCTTGCGGCGCGAAACATCGGTGGCACCTGACCTTTCTTGCCTTGGAATCTAGCCAGGCGAGCTCCATTAGTCCAATATATGGAACAGGCGATCTCAATAGCTTTTGGAGATAGCGATGGAGCTGCGTCATATCCGCTATTTTCTGGCGCTGGCGGAAGCCGGAAACTTTACCCGCGCGGCCGCCAATCTCGGCATCGGCCAGCCGCCGCTCAGCCAGCAGATCCGGGACCTGGAAAACGAGGTGGGTGCGCAGCTGTTCCACCGCGTGCCGCATGGTGCGGAACTGACGGTGGCCGGCGAGGCATTTCTCGCGGAAGCGAAAATGGCCGTCGATGCGGCGGAAAAGGCAAAGCTCGCGGCTCAGCGCGCCAATCGCGGCGAGATCGGCCGCCTGTCGCTTGGCTTCACCGCCTCTTCCGCCTTCAACACCATCGTCACCTCAACCATTCGCGAGTTTCGCCGGCACTGGCCGGAAGTGCTGATATCGCTGACCGAGATGAACACCAATGCGCTGATGGACCGGCTGATGCGCGGCGAGATCGACGCGGCCTTCATTCGCCCGGGCCTTGAAGATCCGAGAGACGTGCGGCTGAAGCGTTTTGCCGATGAGCCGATGCTGATCGCGCTGCCGGCTCATCATCCGCTGGCGAAAAAGGAACGCGTGCCGGTTGCGGCGCTCGTGGGCGAACCCTTCATCCTCTTCCCGCGCATGGTGGGGCTGAGCCTCTATGACGATATCGTCGCCGCCTGCCGCGAGGCGGGCTTCGACCTCGTGGTGACACAGGAGGCGCCGCAGATCCCCTCCGTCGTCAATCTCGTGGCCGCAAACTTGGGCGTTTCCATCGTTCCGGCTTCGATCGCACAGATCAAGCTCGACGGCGTGGCCTATCGGCAAATCGACGGGCCGCCGGTCGTGGCGCGTCTCGGCCTTGCCAGTCTCAAGGCGCAGCGATCGCCCGTCATCGCCAATCTCATGAGCCTGATTGCTTAGCTATTTGTTTTCACGCAATTCCGGACGCAAAACCGCTTCACACTTTTGCTGGAATTGCTCCCGCTCCCAATAAGGCGGATCGCCGAATGCCTTCTTTAGATGATCGGCCATGGCGCGCAGTTTGGCCGAGGGGTTGCGCCCTTCGGGATGGGCCATGAAGATGAATTCCGGCTCCGGCCGGTAGCCGACGTCGATCTCGACAAGCCGCCCCTCCCTCACCGAAGGTCCGGCGATGAAGGCCGGCAGCAATGCGATACCGAGGCCGGCTATCGCGGCATCGTGAAGGACATCGCCATTGTTCACGCCCAGCGCCAGCTTTCCACGGATGACCACCGCGCCCTCTGGTCCCTCGAAACGCCAGTCGGCGACACCGCGATTGGTGTAAAAAATACCGCGATGACCCTGGAGATCGGAGAGCGAAGCAGGTTTGCCGTTGCGGCTGAGATAATCCGGCGAAGCCACGAGAAGGCGGCGGCTGCGGGCAAGCTTCCATGCGACAAGGCGCGAGTCGGCAATCAGGCCGTGGCGAATGATCGCGTCGTAACCGTCCGAGGCGGCATCGACCCGGCGGTCGTCGAGATCGAGTGTCAGTTCGATCTCCGGATGCGCGGCGAGAAACGGATAGAGAGCCGGCCCCAGATGCAGGCGGCCGAAGGTGACGGGAGCTGCGATGCGCAGAGGTCCCATCAGCGTGCCGCGCCGCTCGGCGAGATCGGCCGCCGCCTCGCGAACTTCCTGTGCGATGCGGGTCGCGCGCTGCAGAAAGGCAGTGCCATCCTCGGTCAGGGTCAGCTTGCGGGTCGTGCGGTGAAGCAGGGTCGCCCCTAACGCCTTTTCCATTTCCGACAGGCGCTCGCTGACGACGGATTTCGACAGACGCAGCCGTCGCGCCGCCTCGCTGATCGAGCCGGCTTCGGCTACGGTCACGAAGGTCACTATCCCATCGATCTTCAACATCGTTCGGCAATTCCGAATTCGAATTCCACTATTTGCAGACTAATCCGAACGATCGGAAAAGGCCATCTTCCATGTATCGGACAAACCGAAAGACACGTCCTCACATAGGAGATGGAATGATGAACCGCTTGAATGGAAAAGTCGCAATCGTCACCGGTGCCAGCTCCGGCATCGGCCGCGCCACGGCCAAGCTTTTCGCCGCCGAAGGCGCCAAGGTTGTCGTCGGCGCTCGCCGCGCCGCTGAACTAGAAAGCCTTGCCTCCGAAATCAGGGCTGCCAGCGGAGAAGCAGCCGTACTGGCTGGCGACGTGCGTTCGGAAGACTATCACAAGGCGCTGGTCGCCCTTGCTGTCGAGCGCTACGGCAAGCTCGATATTGCCTTCAACAATGCCGGCACGCTCGGCGAGGCCGGTCCCAGCACCGAGGTTTCGGAGGCAGGCTTTGCGGATGCGCTGGCGATCAACCTTACCGCATCCTTCCTAGCTGCCAAGCACCAGATTGGTGAAATGGTAAAGCACGGCGGCGGCTCCGTGATTTTCACGTCGACCTTCGTCGGCCACACCGTCAGCTTCCCCGGCGTTGCCGCCTATGCCGCCAGCAAATCCGGCCTGATCGGCCTGACGCAGACGCTGGCCGCCGAATTCGGCCCGCAGAATGTTCGCGTCAATGCCATCCTGCCGGGTGCCGTCGATACCGACATGTATCGCGACATGAACGACACCGCCGAAAAGCAGGCCTTCATTACCAATCTACATGCGCTGAAGCGCGTCGCCGGTCCGGAAGAGATCGCTCGCTCGGTCCTCTATCTTGCCTCCGATGATGCAAGCTTCGTCAGCGGCACGGCTTCTCTCGTTGACGGCGGCCTCTCGATCACGCGGACCTGACCGAGTATTTAGCCGACGCAATTGTCGCGTCGGAATGCTTTGAATGAATAAGGACGGGCCGCGGATCCTACTTCCCTGGCGGCCCCTCCACTCAGAACATCGTATTATCGTTCTTCGACGTCTCGGGGATCGGCTGCACCGAATCCCAATGTTCCTGGATCTTGTTGTCCTCCACACGGAAAATATCGACGATGGCGCTGCCGCGGTCGCCCGGCTGGCGAACAGCGTGGACGCGCAGGATCACATAATCGCCGTCGACCATCACGCGCTTGATCTCGCTCTTCGACTGCGGGTAGTTCTTTTTCAGGTACTCGAGGAAGCCGCGCAGACCCTCGGGACCATCGGCGGCAAGAGGATTGTGCTGGATGTATTTGCCGAGATATTTGGAAGCCGCGTCGAAATCCTTGTCGTTCAGCGCCTTCTGGTAGAAATCCAGAACGATCTCCTTGTTCTTCAGCTCTTGCGGCGAATAGGCGCGTTCGGCAAAGGCCGGCATGGCAGCGGCCATGATTGGCAGGGCGATGACAGCGGCTTTCATCAATTTCAAGGCGTTGCTCCTTTTGTCGTTAACATATTCACTTTTGTCGAGGGCGAAGATGTCCGCAAATGACAAGTTGGTGATGCCGACGTGGTCATTGGCTGCAATAGCGGAAAATCCGATCACTTGCGTCGCAATCACCAACACGCCGGGCTCGATGGAAGCACGCGACGATTGCCTATGACACACCAAAGGCTTAGGCTTATTGGCAAAAGAACAGGCGACGGGTTCAGGCATGGTTCTCGCGGATAAGCGCATCCTTCTCATCATCTCCGGCGGCATCGCGGCCTATAAGAGCCTCGATCTCATTCGCCGGCTGCGCGAGCGCGGCGCGAGCGTGCGGCCCGTCATGACATCGGGCGCGCAGGAGTTCATCACGCCACTTGCCGTCGGCGCGCTTGCCGCCGACCATGTTTTCACCGATCTATTTTCGCGAGAGGACGAGCAGGATGTCGGCCATATCAGGCTGGCGCGCGACTGCGATCTAGTGCTGATCGCCCCGGCAACTGCCGATCTACTCGCCAAGATGGCAAACGGGCTGGCGGACGATCTCGCCTCGACCATATTGCTCGCCACAGACCGGCCTGTGCTTGCAGCGCCCGCGATGAACCCGAAAATGTGGGCGCATCCGGCAACCAGACGGAACATCGAAACTCTACGCAGCGACGGCATTGCCTTCATCGGCCCGATGACCGGCGAAATGGCCGAGAGCGGCGAAAGCGGCGCTGGCAGGATGGCGGAACCGCTCGATATCGTCGCGGCAGCCGAGCGACGGCTGGATGACGGCGCCAAGCCGCTTGCCGGCAAGAAGGCGGTCGTCACCTCCGGGCCGACACACGAGCCGATCGACCCGGTGCGCTATATCGCCAACCGCTCGTCGGGACGGCAGGGTCATGCGATTGCCGCAGCACTTGCGGCGCTGGGCGCCGACGTCACGCTTGTTTCCGGCCCGGTCACCATTCCCGATCCAGTCGGCTTGCACGTCATCCATGTCGAGCGGGCTGATGAGATGCGCGATGCCGTTTTAGCGGCCCTTCCGGCCGATATCGCGGTGATGGTGGCCGCAGTTGCCGACTGGCGCGTCGCCTCCGCATCGGACCAGAAGATCAAGAAGCATCCCGGCGAATCGATCCCGACGCTGGCGCTCACGGAAAATCCCGACATCTTGAAGACTGTGGGACATCACACGCAGCGGCCGAAACTCGTGATCGGCTTTGCCGCCGAAACGCAGGATGTCGAGAGCAACGCCCGCGCCAAGCTGGAGCGCAAGGGCGCCGACTTCATCGTCGCCAACGACGTCTCGCCCGCGACCGGAATCATGGGCGGCGCGAGAAACAAAGTGAAGATCATCAGCCATGATGGTGTCGAGCAATGGCCGGATCTCGACAAGGATGAAGTGGCCGTGCGGCTGGCGACGCTGATAGCGGCTCAGTTTACGCAGGGATAGCGGCTATCGGCGGGCGCTCTGCGGACGCGCGCTCTTCCGGCTGGAAGGGCGTGACATGGACGCCGGTATCATCGATCATGACGGCGCTGCCATCGGGAATTTCACGCCAGGCATCGATGTCGTCGTTCAGCGGCTCCGACACGAGGCAGTATCCCGCACCGACTGGCGAGGCATAGAGCGTCGGCGCCTTGCGGTCGGTCGCATAGCGGATGGCGTAGAGCGACTTTCCGTCGGAGAAGGCCGCAGTGAAGCGCACCAGCACCGAGCCAGTCAGATGCAACGACAGCCCTTCGACGAAGCCGATGGTCTGAGCGATCGCCGCAATCGGATTGGTCGCCAAACCGAACTGCATCGCCAGCAGGAACAGGAGCTCGGAATCGGTCGTGCCGCTGCGGGCATGAAACAGCCGGTCGTCGAGCATGGCTTCCATCGGCCGGCGCAGGCGATCGAAATTGGAAATCTGGCCGTTGTGCTGGAACGACCAGTTCTCGAAGACGAAGGGATGGCAATTGTCGCGGCGCGTGCCGCCGCCGGTGGCCGCACGGACATGGGCGAGGAAGAGCGGCGAGCGGATCTGCCGCGCCAAGCTTTTCAAATTGCAATCGGACCAGGCCGGCAGGATATCGCGGTAGCGGCCCGGTTCTGGCCGATCACCGTACCAGGCGATACCGAAGCCATCGCCGTTGGTCGCCGTCTTGGCGCGCGTGGCGCAATGGGATTGTTCGATCAGGGAGTGGGCAGGCGAAGACACCAGCTCCTCCAGATAGAGGGGGTCTCCACGATAGGCTGCCCAGCGACACATGCGTCTCTCACTCCGATTCCTGCTGTCTTCCTGTCCCGCGGGAGAATGGCAAATCTTGGACGATTGTTTATGCGGAATGGGTAATAAAGTCTTAATTTTCCATGCCGTGCGGCGCAAGATGACAGATATTTGACGCCTCGTCCGTTCACATTTCGCATCGCAACATTTTTTTGTAAGGGCCGCTGCGGCAGCGCTCTTGCTCAAGATGCGGCGGGCAACACATTTCACTGCGACAATAAGTGTGAAGCTTCCGTGGATCGAACCCCTTGCATCAGCTCGAATTTGAGCTACGTTTAGCTTGTCTGAAACGTAACGAAAGGAAGGTGATCCAATGTCTAGTGAGATTTCGGTCTTTGTATACGGCATGGAAATGGTTGTGAGCGTCGCGAGGCAGCCCTCGCTCTGATCAACACCTTCCCGAAGCGTTTGCCGCTTCAGGCCAGTTACGGGCCAAAGCTCATGGGGGGTCGCTTAAAGCGGCCCCTTTTGATTTTCAATCGTTCGTTTTTTCCTTGCCAAACGGGAAGAGCGCCTTAGCTAACCCAGCATGTCTTCTCAGGAACAGCCCGAACAGGGTGAAGCCAAGCCGAGGCCGCTGAACGAGCCGGCCCTTACCGCACTCTCATTGTATCCGCAGGACTGGGCCTTGTTCCTCGATATCGACGGAACCCTGCTCGATCTCGCCGAAAGGCCGGAAGCGATTGTCGTGCCCGATTATCTGCCCGGTACCCTCCATGCGCTTTCCCGCCAGCTCGGCGGCGCGCTGGCCTTGGTCACCGGCCGCGCCATCGAATTCGTCGATCCTCTTTTTGCGCCCTTCCGCTTTCCCGTCGCAGGCCTCCATGGCGCAGAACGGCGTGATGCGGCCGGACGGCTGCGGCGGGCGCATATTCCGCCCGCCTTTCAGGCGATGAAGCAGACCATCGCCTACGAGGCCCAAGCCTGGCCCGGCGCCATCGTCGAGGACAAGGGGGCGGCCGTCGCGGTTCATTTTCGCTATGCACCCGCATATGAGGCCGAGATCGGCGAAGTCATGCAGCGCCATCTGGAGGAAGCGGGTCCCGACTGGAACCTTCAACGTGGCAAAATGGTCCTAGAAATCTGCCCTTCCCACGCCAGCAAGGGACATGCCGTCGAGGCGTTTCTGTCAGAAGCGCCCTTCGAAGGACGCCGTCCGGTCGCGATCGGCGACGACGTGACCGACGAGACGATGTTTGCCGCCGCCAACCGTCTCGGCGGCCAATCCGTGCGCATCGGCGATGCCAACGGAAAAACACTGGCGCGTGCATCCATTGGCTCACCTGCGCGTTTAAGGGACGTGCTGGGAACGCTCGTCAAGTAATTTTCGATCATGGCGATGTCTCCCAGCCTTCTCGAAAGGAAGAATTCGTGAGTCGACTCATCATTGTTTCTAATCGTGTTTCCGTACCCGACCATAAAGGTGCCGCGGCGGCAGGCGGCCTCGCGGTGGCGCTGCAGGCGGCGCTCGCCGAGCGCGGCGGCATCTGGATGGGCTGGTCCGGCAAATCGAGCGGCGACGCGGAGCCTGAGCCGCTGCGGATGACGCAGGACGGCAATATCACCTATGCGCTTACCGATCTGACCCAGACCGATGTCGAGGAATATTATCAGGGCTTTGCCAACCGCGTGCTATGGCCGATCTGCCATTACCGGCTCGATCTCGCAGAGTATGCCCGCAAGGAAATGACAGGCTATTTCCGCGTCAACCGCTTCTTTGCCCATCGGCTCGCACCCCTGATCGAGCCTGACGACATCATCTGGGTGCATGACTATCATCTCATCCCGCTTGCAGCGGAGCTGCGGCAGATGGGCCTGAAGAACCGCATCGGCTTCTTCCTGCATATTCCCTGGCCGCCCGCCGATGTCGTGCTCGCCATGCCGGTGCATGAGGAGATCATGCGCGGCCTCTCCTCCTACGATCTCCTTGGCTTCCAAACCGATTACGATCTTGAAAACTTCGCGGGCTGCCTGAAGCGCGAGGGCATGGGTATCGAGAAAAGTCCCGGCCATTTCAGCGCTCATGGTCATGATTTTCGCGGCGGCGCCTATTCGATCGGTATCGAGACGGCGGGCTTTGCCGAATTCGCCCGCAAGGCAGCGTCGCACAGCATGGTGCAGAAAGTGCGCCAAAGCATCGAAGGCCGCGACCTGATCCTCGGCGTCGACCGGCTCGATTACTCCAAAGGCATCACACAGCGCATCGATGCCTTCGAACGCTTCATCACCAACAACCCCGCTCATCAGCGCAGCATCACTTATCTGCAGATCACGCCGAAATCCCGCTCGGAAGTCCCCGAATACGAGGCGATGCAGAACGCGGTTGCCGAACAGGCCGGCCGGGTCAATGGCGCGATCGGCACGGTCGACTGGGTGCCGATCCGCTACATCAACCGTTCGATCAGCCGCCCAATCCTGGCGGGTCTGTATCGGCTCGCCAAGGTCGGGCTGGTGACGCCTCTGCGCGATGGCATGAACCTGGTCGCCAAGGAATATGTCGCGGCGCAGGACTCTGAAAACCCGGGCGTGCTGGTGCTCTCGCGCTTTGCCGGCGCGGCGCGCAAGCTGAAGGGCGCTCTGCTGGTCAATCCCTATGATGTCGACGGCACCGCCAATGCGCTGGCGCGCGCCATCAACATGCCGCTGCAGGAGCGGCAGGAGCGCTGGCGCGGCATGATGGATTATCTGCTCGAAAACGACGTATCGCGCTGGTGCGAGACGTTTCTTGCCGATCTTACGGCGGAATAGAGCATGATTATCATCCGGCAGCGGCTTCTGTGAGCAGCCATTGCGCCAGCTGCTCCGCCTCCGGGTTTGCGGCCGCTGGCGGCAGCAGCCAATAGCCGCGCTCCGGCGCCTCCAGCATGGGACCCACCGTCACCAGGGTCCGCGCTGTGAGCAGGGAATCGACAAGGCCCATCCAGCCGATGGCGACGCCCTGTTCGCTGAGGGCCGCCTGCACGACGAGCGAGTAGGTGTTGAAGCGCAGGTCGCCGCGGCCGGCATAGGCATCCCGGGCAACACCGAGGGCGGCAAGATAGCTCTGCCAGTCGAACCATGGCGACGGCATTTCGGTATCCAGGTGAACAAGCGTGGTGCCGGCAAGCTGCGAGGGATCGGTGAATGGACCGTGCCGCTCTGCAAAACCTCTCGTGCAGATCGGCACGACTTTCTCCGGCAGAAGCAGCGTTGCGCCCGAACCGAACTCGTTGCGTGTCCCGAAGAAGACGGCGATATCGCCACTTTCCGGAGCGCCGCGATCCAGCCGCTGCGTGGCGACGATCTGGATATCGACTTCGGGATGAAGCAGGCGGAACGCATGCATGCGCGGAATGAGCCACAGAGCGGAAAAAGCATAATCCGTGCGCAAACGAACGGACGGGCGCTCCGCCTCGACGCGGAAGCTGCGCACCAGATTATCGACACCGCCGACCGCCTTTTCTACGATTTCGAAGAGGCGCTGCCCCTCGGGCGAGAGCACGACACCGCGATGCTGGCGATGAAACAGGGACACGCCCACCTGCTCTTCGATGCGGCGAATCTGATAGCTGACGGCGGGTTGCGTCAGGCCAAGCGCTGCAGCGGCGGCAGAAAGGCTGCCGGAACGACCCACTTCCAAGAATATCCGCAGCCAACCAAGATCGACGAGACGTTCAGCCATAAAATTTCCTTTTGGCATCCATCGAAAAATGCCTGCTTCACAGCAGGAACTCTACTGATGTTCAATAAAATAATCCAATAACAGGAGGGAACTATGGTCATGCGCATGTCTGCAATGGGCCGGCTCGCTGCCGGCGCTATCTTTTCCGTCCTTTCCTTTGCCGGCATCGCCCGGGCTGATGGCGACAGCTGCAAGACGATCCACCTGTCGGATCCCGGCTGGACCGATATCACCTCGACCAATGGCGTGACCGGCGTACTGCTGACCGCCCTTGGCTATGAGCCCGACATCAAGACTCTTTCCGTGCCGATCGGCTATCAGGCGATGAAGACGGGCGAGATCGATGTTTTCCTCGGCAACTGGATGCCAGCGCAGAAGGCTTTCGTCGACGATCTCAACAAGGCGAAGGCGGCCGAGGTGCTGAACCGCAATCTTGAGGGCGCCAAGTTCACGCTGGCCGTTCCGACCTATGTTGCCGACAAGGGCATCAAGGACTTTTCCGACCTGCAGAAGCATGCCGACGATTTCGGCCGCAAGATCTACGGCATCGAGCCGGGTGCACCGGCCAATGCCAATATCCAGAAAATGATCGACACCAACGATTTCGGTCTGAAAGGCTGGGAACTGGTGGAATCGAGCGAGCAGGCGATGCTGTCGCAAGTAGAGCGCGCCTCCAAAGACAAGCAGGCGATCGTCTTCCTCGCCTGGGCGCCGCATCCGATGAACGAGCGCTTCAAGATCGCCTATCTTTCCGGCGGCGATGCCTATTTCGGCGCGAATTACGGCGGCGCCGAAGTCTATACGCTGGCGCGCACCGGCTGGGCCGCCCAATGCCCGAATGCCGCCAAGCTCTTCCATAATCTCACCTTCGACATCGGCATGGAGAATTCACTGATGGGCTCGATCCTTGGCGGTGACAGCGCCAAGGATGCGGCGGCCGCCTGGTTGAAGGCGCATCCGGATGCCTTGACGCCCTGGTTTGCCGGCGTCACCACTATCGACGGCAAGCCCGGCCTTGAGGCCGTCAAAACCGCCATCGGCCTTTGATTTCCGAGAAAGACACCAGCATGTCCCACCCGAATATCCTCATCCTCATGGTCGATCAGTTCAACGGCACGCTCTTCCCGGACGGCCCGGCCGAATTCCTACATGCACCGGTCCTGAAGGCTCTGGCGAAGCGCTCCGTGCGCTTTGCCAACAGCTATACGGCAAGCCCGCTCTGCGCGCCGGCGCGCGCCTCCTTCATGTCGGGGCAGCTGCCGAGCCGCACGCGCGTGTACGACAATGCTGCCGAATTCTGCTCGGATATACCGACTTTCGCCCATCACCTGCGCGCCGCCGGCTATCAGACGGCGCTCTCGGGCAAGATGCATTTCGTCGGCCCGGATCAAATGCATGGTTTTGAAGAGCGGCTGACGACCGACATCTACCCTGCCGATTTCGGCTGGACGCCTGATTATACGAAGCCGGGCGAGCGCATCGACTGGTGGTATCACAATCTCGGTTCGGTCACCGGCGCGGGCACTGCCGAGATCACCAACCAGATGGAATATGACGACGAGGTCGCTTATCACGCGACCCGCAAACTCTACGATCTCTCGCGCCGCCAAGACGAAAGACCCTGGTGCCTGACCGTCAGCTTCACCCATCCGCATGACCCTTACGTCGCGCGTCGCCGCTTCTGGGATCTGTATGAGGATTGCCCGGCGCTCGACCCGGAAGTCGGCGAAATCCCCTTCGAGCGGCAGGACCCGCATTCGCAGCGGCTGATGAAGGCCTGCGATCACACCGCCTTCGACATCACGCCAGAGCAAATCCGCCGGGCGCGGCGCGGCTACTTCGCCAATATCTCCTATGTCGACGAGAAGATCGGGGAGATCCTCGAAACGCTCGAGCGCGGCCGCATGGCCGACAACACGATCATCCTCTTCGTCTCCGACCATGGCGACATGCTTGGCGAACGCGGCCTTTGGTTCAAGATGAACTTCTTCGAAGGATCGGCCCGCGTGCCGCTGATGATCGCAGCGCCCGGCTGGCAGCCGAAGCGGATCGACCAGCCGGTCTCGACGCTGGACGTTACTCCGACGCTGGCAGCCCTTGCCGGGATCGACATAGCATCGCTGCGCCGCTGGACGGATGGCGAAGATCTGACGCCGCTGGCTCGTGGAACCGGAAGCCGCAGCCCCGTGCCGATGGAATATGCGGCGGAAGGTTCCGAGGCACCGCTCGTCGGCTTGCGCGACGGCCAATACAAGCTGACCCTTTGCGAAAAGGATCCGCCGATGCTCTTCGACCTTAGGGAGGACCCGAAGGAGCTCACCAATCTGGCCGGTGACCCGGCTTATGCGAAAACGCTGGAAAGACTGACGGCGCAGGCCATGGCGCGCTGGGATCTTTCAAGCTTCGACGCTGCCGTGCGCGAGAGCCAGGCGCGGCGATGGGTGGTCTATACGGCCCTTCGCAACGGCGCCTATTATCCCTGGGACTATCAGCCGCTGCAGAAAGCGTCGGAGCGCTACATGCGCAACCATATGGATCTCAACGTGCTGGAGGAAAACCAGCGCTATCCGCGCGGCGAATAGGATTTCGATGGTGGACTGATGGCAATAGCTTGGAGCGGTTTCACGAAGCGCTCTAGGCATCTCGCTTCTGGCAATAACGCGCCGTCTCGCCGTCGCCGGTCTGGAAGTCTCCGGGCTGCGGCGGCGCGATCGGTTTGAACAGCGTGCGATCCGGCTTCAGATCGAGCAAGGGCGTGCCGTCAAGGCAATCGAGGCCGCGCACCAGCAGTACGGCCCCTTCGACCGCTTCCAGCTTGACAATGGATGTGCCGATGGGATTGGGCCGCACCGGCGAGCGCAGCGAAAAGGTGCCGTGTACCTTGCCGCTGTTGGCCGGGCTCTGCAGCACAAGATCTCGGCGGGACCGATCCAGCCAATAGAGAACCTCCAGCCGCTCGAAGGCTTCCACACCCTGCAGCGCCGCTACCCAGGGCTCGAAGATTTCGATCCGGCAGATCGGGCCATCATGCCGGCCCTGGCGCGGCGTTTCCATGCGCGAGGTCCAGGGTGTCGAAATGCGGCCGATGAAGGTGAGGCCAGCATCCGAGGCTGCGGGCGGCTCGACGGCCACTTCGTTTTCGCGAATTTCGTTTTCCCGGACCATGAATGCCTTCCTTACCAGAGCGGTTATTTCATGCCCTTTAGCAACGCCGCCAGCTGATCGTCAGTCAGATCGACCTGATAAAACAGCTTGTAGAATTGCTTCACATCGTCGGAAAAATCGCTGCGGAAGAGCTTCGGATAAATGAGCTTCTCCATCCAGCGCACGCCGAGCAGCCTGTTGATGCCAGGCGGGGAATCGAACCAGCCGAAAGGTAGAGACGGCGGCACGAAGATCTTGCCGTCCTTGACCGCCTTGATCCCAGCCCATTGCGGATCGCTTTTCACCGAGGCTGCAAAGTCAGGGTTCTCGGCAATGATGATATCCGGATTCCATCCGGCGACCTGCGGCGGCGTCACCTTGGTCAAGCCACCCTTGCCGGCAGCGGCAGCGACATTCATCGTGCCGACGGCATCGAGGATTTCCAGATTGATCGAGCCGGAAAGCCCGGTTTCCAAGCCATCGGCACCACGGCCGTAATAGACGCGCGGGCGCGGGTCGTTCGGCAATGTCGCGAGCTTTTCGTTCAGGTCCTTGATCGCCGAATCGGCATAATCGGCCAGCTTGTTGGCGCGATCCTCGACGCCGATCAGCGCGCCGACATCGCGCACCGTATCGGCGGTGCGGGCGAAGCTGCCGTCGATAAGGACATAGGGAATATGCGTGTCGGACTGCACCTTATCGGCCAGCGCCTTGTAGATGGGATCGACCGTACCGGCATCGAGGATGATATCGGGCTTGGCGTCGGTGACCGCCTGCGAACTGATCGCGCCATCCTTGCCCGTCAGGCGCCCGATTGTCGGCAATGATCGCACCGACGGCATCATGTAGGCCTTGGCGGCATCATCAGGCGCATGCACCCAGCCCACCAGCTTCTCCGGCGCAAGCACATAGACCAGGACGGCGGCTGGCGGTCCGGCCACCAGAATGCGGTTGATCTTATCAGGCACGGACACCGTGCGTCCGGCCGCATCGGTGATGATTCGCGCCTCGGCTGCGACCGGCATCAGGCCGACGAAGGCCAGAGCAAGAACCGCAAGAAATCTCATCATGAAAGCTGCTCATTCTGATCGAGGGGACCTCGGGGCGGCACTATGGCATAGCGCTATATCGGATGGAACATCGCGGCGGCAGTATTCCAAAACGAAACGCATCCGAACCGATCGGATCAGCATGAGACGCGATCGGCCGGTCTTCATTACATCCGATGTAATTGAGAGCGGCATTCGTCCCGGCGTATTTAAAGACTGTCTTCTTGCAGGAAGAGCTTATTCAGCCCTTCAACCAAAAGGAGCCTTCACCCGGCTTGACGTCGATGGCCACGGCGTCATTCCAACGGCAGGCCCAGGAGAAATCCATGACAACGATGTCATTCACCAAGACAGAAGCCCCGCAATGGCTGCTCGCCTTCTGGCGGGAAATCGACGACAAGACCTTTGGCGAAGGTTTTGATTGCCTCGCGGAAGACGCCACATGCAATCTCGGCATTGCCGACTGGAAGGGGCGCGACACCATTCGCCGGAACCTGCGCGCCTTCATCGACACCGGCTTTACCGCATTGCATGATGTCACCGAATATTGGGACGCGGGATCGCTGAAGGTGTTCCGCGGGACCGTGACCATGACGCCCAACGATCGCACCCAGGCGGTGGTCAAACCGGTCATGACGCACTTTTTCTACATGGACGAGGCGGACCCAACGAAAGTGCGCCATTGGTACGGCTCGGTCGGGCCTGTTGCCTTCTCATAAGAACTGATCCGGCGGGGCTGCCGAACGCAGCCCCGCCATACCAAACGAACGAAGCGAGGCTTTACAGGATGAGTTCCCTTCGCGCCGAACTGAGATTGCCGAACGAGCTGGGACAGCAGCTGCGCGCATGGCGCGACACGCGCGGGAAGAGCCAGCTCGAGCTTTCGCTCGACACCGGCATCTCGCAACGCCAGATCAGCTTTATCGAAAGCGGCAGGAGCACGCCCGGGCGCCAGAATGTCCTGCGTCTCGCCGATGCCCTCGATGTGCCATTCCGCGAGCGCAACACGCTGCTGCTCGCCGCCGGCTATGCACCGATCTATTCCGAAGGAAGCTTTGACGATCAGGAAATGCAGGGCGTCACCAATGCGCTGAAACGCATGCTGCGTCAGCATGAGCCATTCCCGGCCGTCGTGATGGATCGCTACTGGAATGTACTGATGACCAACGATGCAACGCTGCGCTTCTTCGGCCAGTTCACCGATATGGCCGCGCGCCCGAAACCGCGCAATCTCCTGCATCTGATGTTCGACCCCTCGGGCATGCGGCCCTTTATTGCTGATTGGGAGAAGACGGCCGAAAGCTTATTGGGACGAGTCTTCCGCGAGTCGGTCGGCCGCGTCATCGACGCGAGGACGAAGGAGCTGATCGACAGTCTGCTCGCTTACCCCGACGTGAATGCTGAATGGCAGACATCGCCGGCGATCGAGACTGCGCCGATCATTCCCCTCTCCTTCGTGAAGAACGGGCATGTTCTGAAATTTTTCTCACTGGTGACGACGGTGGGAACGCCGCGGATGATCTCGACCCAGGAGCTGCGGGTCGAAGGCATGTTTCCGCTGGATGACGCCACGGAGGCTCGGTACGCGGAACTGATGAATGCCACCGCAGAGCGGTAACCCTGTGAGCCACAGGCGGAGGCCCGTGGCTGCAAGGTCTCCCGGATCACGCCGCCTTGACGGCGTGATATTCCTTGATCGCGACCATCTTGATAGCCGGATAACGTTCCGCCTCGTAGCGCAGCGAGAAGCCGTCCTGGGCGAGGAAGACCGGATCGCCATCGAGATCGCGGGCGATATCGCCGCGGCGCTGGGTAACGAATTTTTCGAGATCGGCGGGTTGGTCGGCCGAGATCCAGCGGCACACCGAGAAGCGCGACATTTCGAAGGAAACCGGCAGGCCGTATTCCGCCATCAGCCGCTCCTTCAAGACGTCGAGCTGCAGGGCGCCGACAACGCCGACGATGGCGGGAGAGCCATCTTCCGGCGAGAAGAGCTGCACGACACCTTCTTCGGCCATCTGCTGCAGCGCTTCCTTGAGCTTCTTCGCCTTCATCGCGTCTTCAAGACGAACACGGCGCAGGATTTCCGGCGAGAAGTTGGGCACACCCTGGAAGACCAGCGATTCGCCTTCGGTCAGCGTATCGCCGATGCGCAGCGTTCCATGGTTCGGAATGCCGACGACATCGCCTGCATAGGCGGTGTCGGCGAGCTGGCGCTGCGAGGCGAAGAAGAATTGCGGCGCGGTCAGGCCAAGCTGCTTGCCGGTGCGCGACAGCCGAGCCTTCATGCCGCGCTCCAGCTTGCCGGAGCAGATGCGGGCGAACGCGATGCGGTCGCGATGGTTCGGATCCATATTGGCCTGGATCTTGAAGACGAAGGCCGTCATCTTGTCGTCGGTGGCGTGAACCGTTCTGATGTCGGCAACCTGGTCACGCGGCGGCGGCGCGAAGTCGCCGAGCGCGTTGATAAGATCGCGAACGCCGAAATTGCGCAGGGCCGAGCCGAAGAAGACCGGCGTCATATGACCTTCGAGGAAGGATTCCCGATCGAAAGGACGGCAGGCCTCGATCGCCAGTTCCGTCTCATCGATAAAGGCCTGACGCTCGTTTTCCGGCAACCGGTCGGCAACGGCTTGCGGGCCGTTTACCTTGGTCACCTCAACCTCGGTATCGGAGCCGCGCACGGTGTTCGCGGCAATATGATAGGAGCCGCAGAAGGTCTTGGAGCGGCCGATCGGCCAGGTGATCGGAGCCGTATCCAGCGCCAGCTTCTCTTCGACTTCATCGAGGATTTCGAAGGGATCGCGGCTTTCGCGGTCCATCTTGTTGATGAAGGTGATGATCGGGATGTCGCGCATGCGGCAGACTTCGAACAGCTTCAGCGTCCGCGGCTCGATACCCTTGGCGGCGTCGATGACCATGACGGCGGCGTCGACGGCCGTCAGCGTGCGATAGGTGTCGTCGGCGAAGTCTTCGTGGCCGGGCGTATCGAGAATGTTGAAGACATTGCCTTCATACTCGAAGGTCATAACCGAGGTTACGACCGAGATGCCGCGCTCGCGCTCGATCTTCATCCAGTCGGAGCGCGTCTGCATGCGATCCTTCTTGGCCTTGACTTCGCCGGCAAGCTGAATGGCGCCGCCGAACAGCAGCAGCTTTTCGGTGAGCGTCGTCTTGCCCGCGTCCGGGTGAGCGATAATAGCGAATGTGCGGCGGCGGGAGACCGCCTCGGCGAGACTTTCGGCCATGCGTGTGAATCCTGTGAATTGGCGCCGTATCTAGCGACTCAAAGGCCTAAATGCAATTGACCTCCGGCCTTCGCGCGCAAACTAATGCCGCATGACCATTCACACTGATATCAGCCCGACCCTGAAGCTCATCCGCCTGCCGCACGGCGAGGGCCTGGAGCTGCCCGCCTATGAGACCAAGGGTGCAGCCGGCATGGACCTGCGCGCCGCCGTCGAAGAAGGCGCGACGCTGACGATTGCGCCCGGCAAGCGGGCGCTCGTTCCCACGGGCTTCATCTTCGAAGTTCCGGAAGGCTTCGAGGCGCAGATCCGCCCGCGCTCCGGGCTCGCGTTCAAGAACGGCATCACCTGCCTGAACTCCCCCGGCACAGTCGACAGCGATTATCGTGGCGAAGTGAAGGTGATTTTGGCCAACCTCGGTGATGAGCCCTTCGAGATCACGCGCGGCATGCGCATCGCCCAGATGGTGATCGCGCCGGTGACGCAAGTGCGTGTCGCCGAGATTTCCGAGATCAGCGAAACCGCACGCGGCGCCGGCGGCTTCGGCTCGACCGGCGTGTGATGTCCGAACTAGGACGAGACCACGGACTGACGCTCCGGCAAGATTATTTCGACGATCCCGCCGCCTGGAATGCGCTTGTCGATCTGCTGCAGGACACGTTTTCGATCGATGTCAGCCTCCTGGGCCAATTTGGCGGCCCGGACCGGACAAGCATGCCGTTCGGCTATTTCGATAGCGAGGGCCGTTGCGTCGCCAATTTCACTGCCTTCTCCATGCCGATGATCCTCAATGGCAGGGTCGTCAAGGCGGCGGGCTATCAATCCGGCGCAGTCCGGCCGGAATGGCGCAAGCGCGGCCTCTATCGCGACCTCATGCAGCGCGCCTTTGCCCACACCGCGACTGAGGACTGCGAACTCGATCTTCTGCTCACCGACAAGCCGGCCCTCTATGAACGGTTTGGCTTTCGCATCCTGCCGCAGCATATCTTCGTTGTGCAGACGCCGACGCTTCAGAAATCTGATTTCTCAGCCCGGCAGCTCTCCCTGGAAGCACGTGGCGATCTGCGCCTCATCAAGACGCTCCTGCAAAACCGTCAACCTGTCTCCGCCCAATTTGCCGTTGTCAGGCAGATGGAGATGTTTCTGCTGAATGCCTCCTTCAACTCCGCGATCCGTCTGACGGCGCTTGGGGATGACACGGTCGTTGCATGGACGTTCGACGGCGCGACTTTCTGGCTTCTCGACATTGTAGGAGCTGCCATCCCCTCGCTGGCGACCATCGTCTCAGCGCTCGATATCGAACCCGAGCGCATCGAGATCTGCTTTTCTCCGGACCGCCTGGATTGCGAGATATCGCTTGAGCCTTATGAGGGCTACACCATGTTGATGGTGCGCGGCAAAGCGGCGGCCGATATTGTCGGGCCGCTCATGCTTTCGCCGATGGCGGAATTCTAGAGCCGTTAAGCGGCGGCAGGCGGCGCTTGACCGGCGTCGCCTTGATCATCGACGTGTTCGTCTCGGCCCGCTCGGTGATCTTATCCAATATGCCATCGAGTTCACCCATCGAGCGCACCACCAGCCGACCGATAAAGCAATCGTCGCCGGTGACCTTGTCGCACTCTATGAATTCCGGCGTCTGTTGAATGATCCGCTCGACGACGTGCAACTGACCGGGCAGAGGCCGGATGCGGACGATCGCCTGCAGGGGATAGCCGATCGCCTCCGGCGCGATATCCACGGTAAAGGCCGAGATGATGCCGCGCTCCTCCAACCGGCGCAGACGTTCCGCCGCGCTCGGCGAGGACAGGCTGGCCGCTTCCGCCAGTTCCTTCAGCGATATGCGGGCATTGCGCGCCAGCGCCTCCAGCATCCGCTGATCGATCTCATCGAGGCCAAGGCTCGCATTAGGAACACTCATCATTAAACCTCATTTATTTAGGTATCTTGGCTAATTTACCTTACTAAATCTATATCATCAGCGCCGATGCCGCAATATGATTGGGGTAGATAGACGGGAGCCAAGGCAATGAACGAGATTAAACGCGGCACGGTGGAAATGACGGCAGCAATGCTGATTTCAGGCACGATCGGCTGGTTCGTGTTGATGTCCGGGCAGGCCGTGACCGGTGTGGTCTTCTGGCGCTGCTTCTTCGGCGCGCTGACGCTGCTCGTTATTTGCGGCGCCATGGGCCTGCTGCGCCCAGGCATCCTCAATCTCAAGATATTTTCCATCGCCGTCGGTGGCGGAATCGCCATCGTCCTCAACTGGCTGCTGCTTTTCGCCGCCTATTCCCACGCCTCCATTTCCATCGCCACAACCGTCTACAATACGCAGCCTTTCATGCTGCTGGGTCTCGGCGCATTGTTCCTCGGCGAGCGGATCACCTTCACCAAGCTCTTCTGGTTAGGCCTCGCCTTCGCCGGCATGGTCGTGATCGTCGAAGGCAAGCCGGCCGAAGCCGCCGGTTCGGGAAGCTATGCGATCGGCATACTGCTTTCGCTGGGCGCAGCCTTCTTCTATGCGCTGGCAGCAATCGCTGCCAAATGGCTGAAGGGCACGCCGCCGCATCTGATTGCGCTGATCCAGGTCTCCACCGGCATCCTGATGCTGGCGCCCTTCACCGATTTCTCGGCCGCACCCCAGGATGTCGGGGGATGGTCGATCCTCGTCACCATGGGCATCGTGCATACCGGGTTGATGTATGTGCTGCTCTATGGCGCCATCCAGAAGCTGCCGACGCATCTGACCGGGGCACTCTCCTTCGTCTATCCAATCGCCGCCATCATCGTCGATCGCTTCGCCTTCGGCCATGTGCTTGGCCCGGCGCAGATCCTCGGCGCAGTCATCATTCTCGCGGCTGCTGCCGGCATGAATCTCGGCTGGACGCTCCCCCTGCCCTGGAATAGAAACGGTGGTCTTTCGAAGGGGGCCGCCGAATGATCACTTGCTACCTGCATTATGTCATCGATCCCTATAAGCTTGCCCAGTTCGAGCATTACGCCAAGCTCTGGATCCCGCTGGTCAACCGGCTGGGCGGTACGCATCACGGCTATTTCATGCCGCACGAGGGTGCCAATAACATCGCCTTGGCGCTTTTCAGCTTCCCGAGCCTTGCCGCCTATGAGGAATATCGGCTGAAAATACCTGAAGATGCGGAATGCCAGGCCGCCCTTGCCTATGGTGAGGAAACACGCTGCATCATCAGCTATGAGCGCAGCTTCATGCGGCCGGTGTTCTAAAATTATTTAGCCGGATTCTGACAGACATCGGAGCGACCGTCGAGACCCTCGACCATCTTCTCGAAGGTCGCGCCTGATCCGGCCTTGCCCCCGCTGATGCGCAGCACATAGAGGCTGTCGAAATCCTTGCCATGCCATTTCGGCACGGTTTTTTCATCACCGCCATTCTCGCTCATCAGCTGGCGGGCGAGATCGACGATCTGCTTGTGCTCCCAGGCGACGAAGATCAGCTTGCCGGCATAGGCAGGCTTCTTCAGCTCGCCTTTCAGATCATCGATATCCTCATAGCCGAAGCTGGTATCGACAGGCATTCCAAGGGCGATCGCCGTCGGCTCTATGGTCGCGAGCGGCCGGATATAATCGTAGGAAGTGCCGGAATCGTCCTTTCGCTTCGATGGATCAGGCGCAAAGATCGCAGCCGGCTTACCGAAGAGCTTTGTCAGCACCGGCGGCAAAGCCAGCGCCCGGTTGAGACCCTGGCAGCTCAATTGGCCAAGACCCGCCTCGGGCTTTTCGCCATGACGCATGAAGACGATCGTCTGCGTTCCCGTCCCCGCCGCCGAAGCAGCGCTCCAGAACGATGCGAGCACCAGAAGGCTGGCGGCGAGCGGCAGCAAAACGCTCCGCATCAACGCTGTGCCTCGAAAGCCATGCGCACGGCGAGCCCGGCGAGCACCGTACCCATCAGCCAGCGCTGCACCAGGGCAAAGGATGGGCGCTGGGTGAGAAACATCGCGATCCAGCCGGCACTCAGCGCGAAAATGGCATTGAATGTTACGCTGATAATGATCTGCGCGAAGCCGAGAACAATGGATTGCGTGAAAACGCTGCCGGCGGCGGGATCGATGAACTGCGGCAGCAGCGACAAATAGAGGATCGCGACCTTCGGGTTCAGCAGGCTCGTCACCAGCCCCATCGTGAAAAGCCGGCGGGTGCTGTCCTTTGGCAACTCGCGTACATGAAAGACCGAGCGGCCGCCGGGCTTCAGCGCATTCCAGGCGAGCCATCCAAGATAGGCCGCACCCGCCAGCCGCAGCGCATCGTAGGCGAAAGGAACGGCAAAGACGAAGGCGGTAATGCCGAGCGCAGCCGAGAACATGTAGAAGAGGAAGCCGCAGGCGACACCGCCAAGGGAGATCAACCCCGCCGCTGGTCCCTGCGAGATCGAGCGCGACACCAGATAGATCATGTTCGGCCCGGGCGTCAGTACCATGCCGAGAGCGATCAGGGCAAAGGTGATCATGCTGGTCAGATGCGGCATGGAGGCTCCGGCGGAGAAAGCGCTTCAGAAGGAGATTTCGGTCGATGCGACCAGCTTGATTTCATGCGGCCCGGCATCGAAACCGTCAAGCAGCATATTGTGATGGGTGACAATGTCTTCGAAACTCAGTTTGCCCATATCCGCCGTGGTGTGTCCGTCTGATATCAGTGAGACGTCGAAGCCCAGCGAAACGGCGCGCCGCACAGTCGTATCCACGCAGAACTGCGTCATGCAGCCGCCAACGATGAGGTGAGTGACCCCACGGCCCTTGAGCCGTGCCTCCAGATCCGTCTCGAAGAAGGAATCGCAGCTCGTCTTGTGCACGACGACATCTCCGGCTTCCGGCGCGATCTCCCGGCGCAGCTGCCAGCCTTCGCTGCGCTTGGCCAAACGATGGGTCGGGCCGCCGTCATGCTGAATGATGAAGGTGGGAATACCGGTAGCACGGGCGCTGTGTTTCAACGCTGCGAGCTTCGCAACGACCGTCTCCAGAGCGGCATCGATAGCCGGCTGGCGATCCGGCGTGCCGAGGCCCGTCAGGATGGAGTTCTGAAGATCGATCAGGAGCAATGCGGAAGACATGATATCCTTGGGCAAAGCAGTTGCGATGGGCCGTTAACACCTTGGTAATATGTTCGCTCCATCGGCGCAATCGCTTGAAAACGCAAAGGTAGTGCAATAGAGCCGATACCATCTCAGGAGGAAAGCCTCATGACGCTTGCGGCCCTACCTGCCTATTGCGGCGCGCTCTTTGTCGCTGCAGCCATTCCCGGCGCGGGCCTCGTCGCCACCGCTGCCTTCATCGCCGCGCGCCGCCTGAAAAAAACATCCTCAAAAAAGGCCATCGGGAGATTCTTTTCTCACGTGCTTCACGCGAGGAGCGGGTGCGCACTCTGGTTTCCGCACGCGTTTGATCCTATTGTCGTTGCATAAATCCAATTTAGGGAGAGCTACCCATGTCCGACACCCGCAAACCCGGCCGCGGCCGCGTCTACGCCTCGATCACCGATACTATCGGCGATACGCCGATCGTGCGCCTCGACAAGCTGGCGAAGGAGAAGGGCGTCAAGGCCAACATCCTGGCAAAGCTCGAGTTCTTCAATCCGATTGCCTCCGTTAAGGATCGTATCGGCGTCGCCATGATCGAGAGCCTCGAAGCCCAGGGCAAGATCGCTCCCGGCCGGTCCGTGCTGATTGAGCCGACTTCGGGCAATACGGGTATTGCGCTCGCCTTTGCCGCCGCCGCCAAGGGTTATCGCCTTATCCTCACCATGCCGGAAACCATGTCGATCGAGCGCCGCAAGATGCTCGCGCTGCTCGGCGCCGAGCTGGTGCTGACCGAGGGACCGAAGGGCATGAAGGGCGCGATCGCCAAGGCCGAAGAGCTGGCCGCGTCGCTGCCGGATGCTATCATTCCGCAGCAGTTCGAAAATCCCGCCAACCCGGAAATCCACCGTAAGACGACGGCCGAGGAAATCTGGAACGACACCGAAGGCAAGGTCGATATCTTCGTTTCCGGTATCGGCACCGGCGGCACGATCACCGGTGTCGGCCAGGTGCTGAAAGCCCGTAAGCCTGACATCAAGGTCATCGCCGTCGAGCCGGCGGATTCGCCCGTTCTTTCCGGCGGCAATCCCGGCCCGCACAAAATCCAGGGCATCGGCGCCGGCTTCGCACCGAAAGTTCTCGATACGCATGTCTACGATGAGGTGGTCACCGTCAGCAATGACGAGGCTTTCCAGCTTGCCCGGCTCGTGGCGAAGCTCGAAGGGGTGCCGGTCGGCATTTCCTCAGGCGCCGCTCTGACGGCGGCCATTAAGATCGGCCAGCGTCCCGAAAATGAAGGCAAGACCATCGTCGTCATCATCCCGTCCTTCGCCGAGCGCTATCTCTCGACGGCGCTATTCGAAGGGTTGGGCGGCTGAACTAACGGCAGCAACTAATTGGGAAAGGGGTGCTGCGGCACCCCTTTTTGTTTGTGCGGATTAGAGACGATCAGGCGCTGCGAAGGGCTCGAATTTTCAGGCGTGCGCGGCCAGCCGCTCTCCGGCGATGCGATAGGAGATGGCTTCCGCAAGATGGATGCGCCCGACGGTCGGTTTATCGTCCAGATCGGCAAGCGTTCGCGCGACCTTGAGGATGCGATGATAGCCGCGGGCGGAGAATTTCATCTTCTCGGCAGCATCGCGCAGCAATTGCAAGCCGGCGGCGTCTGGCTCGGCGATGGTTTCGATCATCGCGGTCGAGCAGCGGGCGTTGGTGCTGACATCCTTCATGCCGGCTCGTTCGAAGCGTTCCCGCTGTCGTTCGCGGGCGCGGGCGACACGGAGCGCGACATCGGCACTGCTTTCCGCTGATGTCGGCCGGATGAGGTCAGCGGCGGAGACTGCCGGCGCGTCGATGCGAATGTCGATACGATCGAGCAGCGGACCGGAAATACGCCCCTGATAATCGGATGCGCAACGCGGCCCACGGGCGCAGGTGTGGCCCGGTTCGCCGGCCATGCCGCAGCGGCACGGGTTCATTGCCGCGACAAGCTGGATACCGGCCGGATAGGAAACCCTGTGGTTTGCTCTCGCAATGACGCATTCCCCGGTCTCCAGTGGCTGGCGCAGCGCATCGAGCGCCTGCGGCGAAAACTCCGGTAGCTCGTCGAGGAAAAGGATACCGTGATGGGCCAGCGATACCTCGCCGGGCCTCGCACGCAGACCGCCGCCGACGAGCGCAGCCATGGTCGCCGAATGATGCGGCGCGCGATAGGGCCGCCGATCGGAGAGCTTGCCGCCGGAAAGCTGGCCGGCGATCGAATGGATCATCGACACCTCCAGCAGCTCGTTCGTCGACAGGGGCGGCAGGATCGACGGCAGGCGCGAGGCGAGCATCGACTTGCCCGAACCCGGCGGTCCAACGAAAAGTAGATTGTGCCCGCCGGCGGCGGCCACTTCCAGGGCGCGCTTGGCACTTTCCTGCCCCTTGATATCGGCAAGATCGGGCAGATTGGCAACGCTGGCACGAATGGAGGGCTCCGGCCGCGAGAGGACCTGCGTGCCGCGAAAATGATTGGCGAGCGCGATCAGGCTGCGTGGCGCCAGAATATCGATCTCCTTGCCCGCCCAGGCAGCTTCCGGCCCGCTTTCGGCAGGGCAGATCAGCCCCTTGCCCATGGCATTGGCGGCGATCGCTGCGGGAAGAGCGCCGGCAACGGGCGCGATCGTGCCGTCGAGATTGAGTTCGCCGATGACAGTGTAGGAGGACAGGGCATCGGCAGGGATCGCGCCGAGCGCCGCCATCAGACCAAGCGCGATCGCAAGGTCGAAGTGACTGCCCTCCTTGGGCAGATCCGCCGGCGCGAGATTGACCGTGACTTTCTTCGGCGGCAGCGCAAGGCCGGAGGCGTGCAATGCCGCCTGCACCCGCTCCCGACTCTCGGCCACCGCCTTGTCCGGAAGGCCGACGATGTGCATCAGCACCTTGCCCGGCGCGATCATCACCTGCACCTCGACGGGTACGCCCTCAATGCCCTGAAACGCAACCGTACTGACGCGCGCTACCATGCTTATCCCCTGTCGCCGAACCCGTTTGCCGTTACGTGCCCCGACCAGCAAACTTCGGGTTGCAATCTGGCACAAGACAAGGAATGAAACAAGAACAATAAACGAACAAAAACTTCACCCAGGCATGTCGAAATTATCGACATGCCTGGGTGAATATGATCGTTCAGCCGAAAGCGTGGGGAAACTGCCGGTCAGGCCCGCTTGGCTTCGATCGCATCCCAGAGCAGGCTGGCGATATCGGCGCCGCCGAAACGCTTGACTTCGCGGATGCCGGTTGGCGACGTCACGTTGATCTCGGTCATATAGTCGCCGATGACATCGATGCCGACGAGCAGGAAACCGCGTTCCTTCAGGGCCGGTCCGATGCGGGCGCAGATTTCCTTTTCGCGCGCCGTCAGCTCGGTCGCTTCGGCACGGCCGCCGACATGCATGTTGGAGCGGGCATCATGCTCTGCCGGCACGCGGTTGATCGCGCCGACCGCCTCGCCATCGACAAGGATGATGCGCTTGTCGCCCTTGCGAACGTCAGGCAGATATTGCTGGGCAATGAAGGGTTCGCGGAAGAGCTGGCCGAACATTTCGAGAAGAGACGAGAGATTGCGGTCGTCGCGGGTCGAATGAAAGACGCCGGCGCCGCCATTGCCATAGAGCGGCTTCAGGATGATGTCGCCCATCTCATCGCGGAAGCGGCGGATTTCAGCCGGATCGCGGGTGATCAGCGTCTTCGGCATGAGATCGGCGAATTCGGTGACGAAGATCTTTTCCGGCGAATTGCGCACCCAGGCCGGATCGTTGACGACGAGCGTCTTCGGGTGGATGCGCTCGAGTAGATGCGTCGAGGTGATGTAGGCCATGTCGAAGGGCGGATCCTGGCGCAGCAGCACCACGTCCATGGTCGAGAGATCGACACGCTCGGGCTCGCCGAGCTCGAAGTGATCACCCTTGACGTCACGCAGGATCATCGGCTCGACGGAGGCATAGACCTTGCCGTCGCGCATGCTCAGCCGCTCGGGCGTGTAGTGGAAGAGCTTATAGCCGCGGTTCTGCGCCTCGAGGCTCATGGCGAAGGTGGAGTCACCCGCAATGTTGATGCTCTTCACATGGTCCATCTGGACCGCAACATTCTTGATACCAGCCATAGTCAGCCCTCGCTCGAATTTGCGGACAGATGTAGGTCCGCCCGCATCCAAACGCAACGGCTATTCAAGGCTTCCGTCAGGGGCTTGTTCGGCCTGGCCTTGCCGCGCTCAGGCGGCAAGACCCTGTGTGCCGCCCTGGCGGACGAAGTTGCGCAGGCGATAGGCCATGGTCAAAGGCTTCGGGAATGGCTTGCGTAAAAAGGCGACCTTGCGCAGATAGCGATCGATGCGCCATGTCGCCCAGGTGCCGCCGGCGAAATAGGCCACATCGCCGGCGCTGAGCGTGCGCTCAACGCCGTCTTCGGTGGTGATATGCACCTCGCCCTCGAGGATCATCACGGTTTCGTCCCAGCCGAAATACCAGCGAAATTCACCCGCCGTGCAATCCCACAGCGCCGTCATGGCTGCATCGTCCTGCCCGCGCGAATGCTCGGCGATGCGGGCAACCGGATTGCCCGACAAAACCCAGGACGGCTCGATCGGCGCCGGCTTCATCTCCATTTCGTTGCTGGCGCCAGCCACGAAGCTTTTCGACCGCGGCAGCGCGACCACGGCCGGGACGGCACGCGCGGCAAAGGCCGCCATGCTCGCCAACATCAGTTTCAAGACCATGCAATCCCCCAATTCCATGCGCGTCTGCGATCTCATTCGCATGGAAGGGGTAACGGCAGGGTTCATGAAACCGCGCGCATTTTAACGATTGCAGCGATCAGGCGGAAAAACCTTCGATTGCGCAGACGACCATATCGTGGTCGGAGAGCGGCTTGCCTTCTCCGTTGAGGGAGGAAACAAGATGGCTTTCGCCGATCTTCAAGCCGCGGGTAATGAACCAGTCGAGCTTCATGGTACGATCGGGGAAACGTGTGATCAGGCTCGGGCGCGTGCTTGTCTGATCGAGCGGGCCGCCATGGCATTCGAAACCTCGGCCTTCGGCCATGGCGAACAGCGTATCCGTCGAATAATCGCCGCCGGTGTGGTTGCCGGTGTTGAGATCGCCGCCGACCAGGATCGGCAGACCGGGCGCGAAGGCCTCGACCTCATCGATCAATGCCGCCAACTGCCGCTCGCGATAGGCAGCGGTTGCGACGCTTTCGAGGTGAACCGAAACCGCGACCATGGGGCCTGCCTCTGTCTCGACGATGGCGCCGACGGCGCAGCGATCGCCGATGCGCGGCTGCTCGTTGCCGTTGTTGAACCAGACGGCCTCACCGGGCAGACGGATCATGAAAGCATTCTTCAGAGCGACGGAGGCCATTAGGGCGTTACCATGAAAGCCCTTCTCATTAAAATCGTCGCGGCAGTAGGAGCGCTCGATTTCCGAGCCAAGACTGAGTTCGAGAAACTCGACACCATAGGCATGATTCATGCCGAGTTCGCCGGCGATGATCGCGGTCGCGTCGCGCTGTTCGGTACGGGCCATGCCCAGATCCATTTCCGACAGCAGGATGAGCGGCGCACCGGTTTCCCGCAGCTTGGCCGCACTTTCCTCGGGAAAGAGGCAGCGCTCGAGATTCCAGGCAGCGACGGTAAAGGGGAAAGACAGAACCTCGACCGTGGCACCCGTCCCGCCGATGCGCACCGCATTCAGGCAGGCGAGCGACGCAAGCTTTTCGGCGTGAACGGCCGGGGTCTTTTCAAGCGAAAGGAAACCCTTGCGTTCCTCCTGCGAGGGAACGGCAAAGGCGGAAACGGTGTTGCGGATCATGATGGGGCCTGTCGAAATAGCATTGTGTGTGCGGTGGAAGTCGCGAGCGCTTATCGGTCCGGCAATAGGCTGATTTTGTGACGGTCCTGTAACGCCGCGCTCAAAAGGCATCCGGAAAATGCTGCGGCCAGCGGCCGGGGAGCATGGCGACGATGTCATAGCGTTGCGAGAGACGGGCGAAATCCGGTTGCCGCGCGAGCCAGAGATCGCTCGCGGCACGAATGCGGTTTTGCGAAGAGAAGGAAACGGCGTCGATCGCCTCCTGCGCGCCGCGTCTGGATTTGACCTCCACGAAGATAGCGAGATCGCCCTTGCGGGCAACGATATCGATTTCGCCAAGCTTGGTGCGATGACGGATCGCCAGGATGCGATAGCCCTTGAGCATCAGGAAGGCGGCGGCGAGATATTCGGCAACATGGCCGCGCCGCCAGGCCTTTTGCCGCTTCAGCTTCTCGCCGGACCCGGGCTTCGTATCAGCCATGGCGCTCCTTCATGTCGAGCAGGCGCTGGTAAAGCTCCTTGCGCGGCAAGCCGGTCAAGCGCGCAGCCTCCGTTGCCGCCTTGGCGGTCGGCATGGTCCCTGAGAGATCGGCGAGGATGGCATCGACATCGGCCTCCGCCGCGACATTTTCCGCCGGTGGGCCCACGAGCCAGACGATCTCGCCCTTCACATTCTCAACGGCATCATAGAATGCGGCGAGTTCGGATAGCGTACCGCGGCGAAATTCCTCGAAGGTCTTCGTCAGTTCGCGGCAAACGGCGCCGGCACGCTCGCCCCCCAGCACATCGGCAGCGGCGGCAAGAGTCGCAGCGATGCGATGCGGCGATTCAAAGAGGATGAGGGTTGCGGGGATGCCTGCCAGCTCGGCCAGCCGATCCCGCCGGCCCTTGTCCTTGGCGGGCAGGAAACCGGCAAAGAAGAAGGCGTCGTTGGGCAGGCCGGAGCCGACGAGGGCCGCGAGCGGTGCGGAGGCGCCGGGGATGGGAACAACCTTATATCCCGCTTCGATCGCCTGCACCGCAAGACGGTAGCCGGGATCGGAGACGAGCGGCGTGCCGGCGTCCGATACCAGCGCCACCGATCGGCCAGCTTCCAGAGCTTGCAGCAGCCGGGGGCCTGCTTCATCGGCATTGTATTCGTGATAGGCATAAGGCTTGTTCTGGATGCCATAGCGGTCGAGCAGGACACGGGTGACACGCGTATCCTCGCAGGCCAGCACGTCGGCACCGGCCAGCGTCTCCAGCGCCCGCAAAGTGATATCGCCGAGATTGCCGATCGGCGTCGCGACGAGATAGAGCGCCGGTTCAAGGGGGCGGGCCGGGATCTGATTGTTATGCAGGCGGAAACTGCGTGTCCCGCCGCCTGATTGCTCTTCGTTCATGCCGGTCCTGAATTCACTTGGGATAAGCAGCCTTTATGGGCGAGGCACGCACGGACAGCAAGAGCGGTGCAATTCCTGTGGAGCATTGCCGACGAAATGGCGAATTGGCGCCCGACAAATCGCCTATGCCTCTTGCATTCGGATGGAGAAGTCTGCCAAGTTGCCTGTCCAATCTTTCGGGCCTTGTCCGAAAACATGTCGCTCGGGCGCCTCGGGCCGCCCGGCAAGTCACGGTCGAAAGCGGTAGCATCCATGCGTATTACAATAGAGCGGTCGAACCTCCTGAAGTCGCTGAACCACGTGCATCGCGTGGTCGAGCGTCGCAACACGATTCCGATCCTGTCCAACGTGCTGCTCAAAGCCGACGGCACGAACCTCGACATGAAGGCGACCGACCTCGATCTCGAAATCACTGAGGCAACGCCCGCCAATGTCGAACAGGCCGGCGCCACCACTGTTCCCGCGCATTTGCTCTACGATATCGTGCGCAAGCTTCCCGATGGTTCGGAAGTGCTTCTCGCCACCAACACCGACGGCAGCTCGATGACGGTCGCCTCCGGCCGCTCGAAATTCTCGCTGCAGTGCCTGCCGGAATCCGATTTCCCCGATCTCACTGCCGGTAGCTTCAGCCATTCCTTCAAGCTGAAGGCGTCCGATCTGAAGATGCTGATCGACCGCACGCAGTTTGCGATCTCCACCGAGGAGACGCGTTACTACCTCAATGGCATCTTCTTCCACACGATCGAAAGCGGCGGCGACCTGAAGCTCCGGGCTGTCGCCACGGATGGCCATCGCCTGGCGCGCGCCGATGTCAGTGCGCCTTCCGGCTCCGAAGGCATGCCTGGGATCATCATCCCGCGAAAGACTGTGGGAGAACTGCAGAAGCTCGTGGACACGCCGGACGCGATGGTCACGGTTGAAGTCTCCGACGCCAAGATCCGCCTGACGATCGGCTCGATCGTCATGACCTCGAAGCTGATCGACGGTACCTTCCCGGACTATCAGCGCGTCATTCCGGCCAACAACGACAAGGAAATGCGGGTCGATTGCGAGACCTTCGCCCAGGCCGTCGACCGCGTATCGACGATCTCGTCGGAGCGCGGCCGCGCCGTGAAGCTGGCACTGTCTGACGGCCAACTGCTCCTCACGGTCAACAACCCGGATTCGGGAAGCGCGACGGAAGAAGTGGCCGTCGGCTATGAGATGGACCCGATGGAAATCGGCTTCAACGCCAAGTACCTGCTCGACATCACCGCACAGCTTTCCGGCGATGCAGCCATATTCCTGCTAGCCGACGCCGGCTCGCCGACGCTCATTCGCGACACGGCTGGGGACGATGCGCTTTATGTGCTGATGCCGATGCGCGTGTAGCGAAACCAAAGCGCCCATTAATGCGTTTATTCCACGCAAGGGCGCTTTTATTTGGTCTTTTGTCGATTGCGACATTTTCTCTTGTTATTGCGTCATTCGGTTGCAAGATCCTAGAGAAGCAATATGTAAGTCGCGACGGTAACATCTGATGGGGGGAGAGCATGGCGCTGCGTCTCAAGGAACGGCTTGGCAAGAAATTCGACGAGGAGATCCGTTTCTTCAAGGGCATGATGCAAGGGCCGAAGACCGTGGGGTCGATCGTTCCTACTTCGTCGATCACAGCTCGCAAGATGGCTGGTGTCATCAACACGCAATCCGGCCTGCCCGTGCTGGAGCTTGGGCCGGGAACCGGGGCGATCACCAAGGCGATCCTCGGACGTGGCGTCGAGCCGCAAAATCTCGTCGCCATCGAGTATTCCACCGATTTCTACAATCATCTCGTCCGCCGTTACCCTGGCGTCAACTTCATCAATGGCGACGCCTTCGATCTCGATAAGACGCTGGGCGTGCTGCGCGGACAGACCTTCGATTCTGTCGTCTCGGGCATTCCCCTCCTCAACTTCCCGATGAAGGCGCGCGTCGCGCTTCTCGAGAGCCTGCTGGATCGCATCCCGCCCGGCAGGCCGGTGGTTCAGATTTCCTACGGCCCGGTCTCGCCGATCATCGCCAAGCCGGATCGCTATCATATCCGACATTACGACTTCATCGTCCGCAACATTCCGCCGGCCCAGCTCTGGGTCTATAGCCGCGGCTGAGACAATCGCTGAGAAATCCATGTACGCTCTTTATGTTACGCACCCACAGGTGCGGATCGACCCGAATGTGCCGGTGCCGGAGTGGGGCTTGTCCGACATTGGCGCCGAGCGGGCGCGACTGGCGGCGAGCCGGTCCTGGGCTGGCAAGCTCGGCCTGATCGTTTCCAGCGGCGAGCGCAAGGCGATCGAAACGGCGGAGGCCTTGGCAGCGGCAAGCGGTGCGCCGATCGAGGTCATCGAAGCCATGCATGAAAACGATCGCAGCGCCACAGGTTTTCTGCCGCCGCCGGAGTTCGAAAAAGCTGCGGACTGGTTCTTTGCCAATCCGCATGAGAGCTTCAAGGGCTGGGAGCGCGCCATCGATGCGCAGGCGAGGATCGTCTCCAATGTCGAGGCCGTTCTTGCGCGTCACGATCCGAACGTGCCGCTCGCCTTTGTCGGCCATGGCGGCGTCGGCACGCTGCTAAAATGCCATCTGGAGGGGAAACCGATAGCGCGCCAAGGCGATCAGCCGCCGGGTGGCGGCAATCTTTTCTGTTTCGATCTTGCGAAGCGCGCCGTCTCATGCGACTGGACACCCATGGAAGACTGGATGGGATGGGCTTGATATGACCGCACGCGACCGCTTGATCGTTGGACTAGATGTTCCAAACCTTCAGGAGGCCGAAAAAGTGGTCGGCGCCCTCGGCGACGATATTCTCTACTATAAGATAGGCTATCAGCTCGCCTTTGCCGGCGGCCTGGAATTCGCGCGCGATTTGGCCGCCAGCGGCAAGAAGATCTTCCTCGACATGAAGCTGCTCGACATCGACAATACGGTGGCCTCCGGCGTGGAGAATATCGTCAAGATGGGCATGTCGATGCTGACGCTGCACGCCTATCCGAAAGCGATGAAGGCGGCCGTCGCGGCGGCCAAGGGCTCGGACCTCTGCCTGCTCGGCGTCACCGTACTGACCTCGATGGACGAAGGTGATCTCATCGCCGCCGGTTATGAATATGATCCGCATACGCTGGTGCTGCGCCGGGCCGAACAGGCGCATCTCGCGGGCATGGGCGGCATCGTCTGTTCGGCGGAAGAGTCCGCCGCGGTCCGCAAGATCATCGGGCCGGATATGGCGCTGGTGACCCCCGGCATCCGTCCGGCAGGCAGCGACAAGGGCGACCAGAAGCGTGTGATGACGCCTGCCGCAGCCATCAAGGCCGGCTCCAGCCATCTCGTCGTCGCAAGGCCGATCGTCAAGGCGGCCGATCCGAAGGAGGCTGCCCGCGCCATCCTCGCCGAGATGAACGCCGCACTTTAAACCACCGCAAAAATCAGGGAGGTCGATATGGCAAAGGGATATTGGATTGCGCGCGTGGATGTCCGCGACCCCGAGCGCTACAAGGATTACGTCGCCGCTGCGAAGCCTGCCTTCGAGAAATACGGCGCGAATTTCCTTGCCCGCGGCGGTGCGTTCACGCCGCTTGAGGGACAGGCACGCGGCCGCAACGTCGTCATCGAATTCCCGTCGCTGCAGCACGCCGTCGATTGCTACAACTCGCCGGAATACCAGATCGCGGCCAAAATCCGCCAGCAGGTGGCGGATGCCGAAATGGTCGTCGTCGAAGGGGTTTAAACCCCTTGAAAAGCCGACGCTGCAATGCAGCGCGATAGCACTTCACCTCGGCGCGCGGATCGGCTAAGACGAAACCAGATAAGCCCAATTCAAAGCCTTTCGAGGAGCCTGCCATGACCCTGTCCAACCTCCCGCCGCTCGTCACCGTGTTCGGAGGATCAGGTTTCATCGGACGGCACGTCGTGCGCGCGCTTGCCAAGCGCGGCTATCGCATTCGTGTCGCCGTTCGCCGTCCCGATCTTGCCGGTTTCCTGCAGCCGCTTGGCAATCTCGGCCAGATTTCGATCGTCCAGGCCAATGTGCGCTACCGCAACTCGATCGACCGCGCCGTCGAAGGCGCGCAGCATGTCGTCAACTGCGTCGGCATCCTTGCCGAAAGCGGCCGCAACACTTTTGACGCCGTGCAGGAATTCGGCGCCAAGGCGATTGCGGAAGCCGCCCGCGGCGCCGGCGCCTCGCTGACGCATATTTCCGCACTCAGCGCCGATGCCAACTCGCCTTCGGCCTATGCGCGCACCAAGGCTCGCGCCGAAGCGGCTATCCTGTCGATCAAGCCGGACGCGATTATCCTGCGCCCTTCGATCGTGTTCGGACCGGAGGACGAATTCTTCAACAAGTTCGCAGACATGTCCCGCACCGCGCCCTTCCTGCCGCTGATCGGCGGTGGCAAAACGAAGTTCCAGCCGGTCTACGTTCAGGACATCGCCGAGACCGTCGCGCGCAGCGTCGACGGCAAACTGAAGGCCGGCACGACCTATGAGCTCGGCGGCCCGGAAGTGCTGTCCTTCCGCGAATGTCTCGAGACGACGCTTGCCGTCATCAATCGCAAGAAGTCCTTCGTCTCCATCCCCTTCGGCCTGGCTTCGTTGATCGGCTCGGTCGCGTCGCTGGTGCCGCTCATCAAGCCGCCGATCACCGCCGACCAGGTAACGCTGCTGAAGAGCGACAACGTCGTTTCGAAGCAGGCGGAAGCGGAAGGACGCACCCTGAAGGGCATCGGCCTGCTGCCGACGCTGCTCATTTCCGTGCTGCCGTCCTATCTGGTGCGTTACCGCCCGCAGGGCCAGTTCACGGGCTCGGGCAAAGCAGCCTGACGATTCGGCCGTTCCACGAAATTCACGCGCCGCCCGGCTTTGCCGAGCGGCGTTTTTTATTGCCTCGCGAAGACAGAATCGTACTTTAAAACGCTGGCAGAGCCCCGCCATTCACAGCTCAGCGTTGCTCAAAAGACGCAGTGCGGAAATAGTAGCATTAACGTCAAATTTAATATGAACATTTATTGCTATTGCTCATCTCACTGACTAACACAGCCGCGCGTCTCAGGCTTGAACAATAAACCAGTCCGCGGCGCGCTTCACACTTCTGCGGAAAGGCATTCTTCGATGGGCAAGTCTATCGCGCTTTTGTTTGCGTGCGCGGCACTGGTAATTCTCGCAGGCTCCTTCGTGGCCCGCGGCAGCATCTCCTCGATCAAGGGCGAATGTGCGCCGACCTACGGCGTCGACCCCTGCACGACGGGTTCCATCGACACGTCCTCCCGAAACTAATCGGGTATGAAAAAGGCCGGTTTTGACCGGCCTTCACTTTTTCAGGATATCAGCGCGGATGATGGGTCTCAGCCGAAATAGAGGCCGATAAGACCGATCGTGCCGACGGCAATGCGCCACCATGCGAAGGGGGCGTAACCCCGGCGGGACACGAAGTCGAGCAGCGCGCGCACGACGAGCAACGCCGAGATGAAGGCCATGAAGAAGCCGATGACGATCAGCTGACCATCGGCGAAGCTGAGATCATGGCGACTCTTCCACAAATCCAGCGTGAAGGCGCCGACCATCGTCGGCATGGCGAGGAAGAAGGAAAATTCAGCGGCAGAACGCTTGTCGGCGCCGAGCAGCAAGGCTCCAACGATAGTGGAACCGGAGCGTGACGTTCCCGGAATCATCGCCAGGCACTGGAAGAAGCCGATCTTGACCGCCATCGGCCAGGAAAATTCATAGGCGCTGGTATATTTCGGCTTGAACTCGATCCTGTCGATGACGAGCAGGACGATGCCGCCGAGGATCAGCGAGATACAGATGACCTTCGGCGAATCGAACAGCACGGTCTTGATGAAATCATGCGCCAGAGCGCCGATGACGGCAGCGGGCAGAAAGCCGAACAGGACGGCGAGAACGAAGTGACGAGCCTTGACGCTGACGGGCAGCGCCTTGGCGATCTGGACGAGACGATTGAAATAGACAAGCAGAATGGCGAGAATCGCGCCGAGCTGGATCAAAACTTCAAAAGTACCGGCCGATTTGAAGCCGAGAAAATGTCCAAGCAATATCAGATGGCCCGTGGAGGAGACCGGAATGAACTCCGTAAGCCCCTCCACAAGGCCTAAAACCAACGCGATAATAATTTGTTCAGCCATATCGTGTCCTTTGTCTAACGGCAGGGCGGCCCGATTCGCTTGTGCAAACTAGGCCAAGATCCTATAGCTTCAACCGATGACAAATGACTAGGGCCGCAGAATCGCGACCCAAAAGACTTCCGTAGCATCAATCAGAAACACCCGAGTACCAATGCCGACGCTGTATCATCACCCAATGTCATCTTCCTCCCGGTTCGTTCGTCTGATCCTGACGGAATATGGCTATCAGACGGAGCTGATCGAGGAACAGACCTGGGAAAAGCGACGCGATTTCCTGGCACTGAACCCCGCCGGCACCCTGCCTGTCTATGTCGATGACAGCATGCGGGCGCTCTGTGGCGCGTCGGTCATTTCCGAATATCTTGACGAGACGCATGGCGTTCTGAAGCGCGACCGTCGGTTGCTTGCGGAAGATCCGTTCCAGCGCGCCGAAATCCGCCGGCTGACGGAATGGTTCATGCAGAAGATGGAGCAGGATGTGACGCGGCCGCTGACGCGCGAGCGCGTCTTCAAGCTGCAGATGACCGCCGAACAGGGTGGCGGCGCGCCCGATTCCAAGGTCATGCGCATGGCGCGCGGCAATATCCGCCAGCATATGAAGTATCTGTCCTGGCTTGCAGGTTCGCGGCAGTGGCTGGCCGGTGAGCGCCTGAGCTACGCCGATCTCGCCGCCGCAGCCTCGGTTTCCGTGCTAGACTATCTAGGTGAGATCGACTGGACGGAATCGCCTGTTGCCAAAGAATGGTATCAGCGGCTGAAGTCGCGCCCATCCTTCCGGCCGATCCTGGCGGAGCGCGTGCGTGGAGTCACACCAGTTTCGCACTATGCCGATCTGGATTTCTGACGAGGGCTCGATATGCCCGATGATCGCGAAGCGGAAAAAACTGACAAGCGAAGAAACACGCTGACCGCTTTCTTGCGAGAGGAAGCGCGTGCCCATGGTTTCGATCTCTGTCGCATTACCAGGCCGGACGCCATTCCCGAAGCGGCCGTGCGGCTTGGCCAGTTTCTTGACAAGGGCTATCACGGCACCATGGGCTGGTTGGGGGAGACCCGCGACCGCCGGGGCGATCCGCGCGTGCTTTGGAGCGAGACTTGCTCCATCGTGGTCTTCGGCCTGAATTATGGTCCCGGCGAAGATCCGCGCGGCATTCTGGAAAAGCAGGACAAGGCGGCGATCTCCGTCTATGCCCGAAACCGCGACTATCACGACATCATCAAGGGTAGGCTGAAGGAGATCGCTACTCGCTTCGCGGCGCGCTCGAAGGAGGATGTCAAGGTCTTCGTCGATACGGCGCCTGTCATGGAGAAGCCACTCGCAGAGGCTGCCGGTCTCGGCTGGCAGGGCAAGCACACCAATCTCGTCAGCCGCAGCTTCGGCTCCTGGCTCTTTCTCGGTTCGATGTTCACCACGGCCGATCTCGAGCCGGATGAGCCGGAGATCGACCATTGCGGCTCCTGCCGAGCCTGTCTCGACGCCTGCCCGACCGCTGCCTTCCCAGCCCCCTATCAGCTCGATGCCCGGCGCTGCATTTCCTATCTGACCATCGAACACAAAGGTCCGATCGATCCCGAGCTTCGGCCGTTGATCGGCAACCGCATCTACGGCTGCGACGACTGCCTTGCCGCCTGCCCGTGGAACAAGTTCGCGAGCGCCGCCTCGGAGATGAAGCTGGTGGCGCGGGAGGATCTCAAGGAACCGTCTATCGCCTTTCTGCTTAATCTGGATGATGCAAGCTTCCGCACCTTCTTCAGCGGCTCGCCGGTCAAGCGCATCGGCCGGGACCGCTTCATCCGCAATGTGCTGATCGCTGCCGGCAATTCGGGTGAGCGTTCCTTTATCGAGAAATGTCGCGAACTGGCCGGAGATCCCTCGCCCACCGTGCGCGGCATGGCGATCTGGACTCTATCGCGGCTGATGACGGCTGGCGAATTCCATGCGTTTGCGGCACAAAGACATGGCGAGGCGGACGAAGACGTCCGCGCCGAGTGGAAACTGGCAGGGGTATCGTGATGCATGTGATGATTTTCGGCTGCGGCTATTCCGGAACGGCCATCGCCAAGGCCTTCGCCGGCTCTGGTATCCGCATCACCGGCACGACCCGCTCCGCCGACAAGGCCGAACAGCTGACGAAGGAAGGCATCGAAGCCTTCGTCTTCGACGGTGAAACGATCGATCCGGCTCTGGCTGAGGCGATGCAAACGGCAACGCATCTGGTGCAATCGATCGCGCCCGGCAAATCGGGCGATCCGTTGCTGCGGCTGGCGCAGCTCAATCTCATGGCATTGATGCCGAAGCTGGAATGGATCTGCTATCTCTCGACCGTCGGCGTCTATGGCGATCACAAGGGCGCCTGGGTCAGCGAGCAGACCCCACTGCATCCGGTCGCGGACCGCTCCGTCGAGCGGGTAGAAGCGGAAGACGGCTGGCTGCGTGTCGGCGTCCGGCTCGGCCTTCCCGTCGCCGTGCTCCGCCTTTCCGGCATTTACGGCCCCGGCCGCAATGCCTTCTGCAATCTGGAAAAGGGAACCGCCCGGAGGCTCATCAAGGCGAACCAGGTGTTCAACCGCATCCGCGTCGAGGATATCGGCGCTTGCGCCCGCTTCCTATCCAATCGCAAGCTCGGCGGCATATATAATGTCACCGATGATGAGCCCGCGCCGCCACAGGATGTCATTGCCGAGGCCGCCCGCCTGATGGGCGTCGAACCGCCACCGGAACAGGCTTTCGAAACGGCTGAACTGACGCCGATGGCACGCTCTTTCTACGGCGAAAACAAGCGCGTTTCGAACGCGAAACTGCGCGCGCTCGGCTTCCAGTTCCGCTACCCAGAGTATCGAATGTCACTTGCCGAATTATGGTCCTCGGGAGCGTGGCGCGGCTGAGAAAGCGCTCCCCATGCCAGACGACACCGCATGAAAATTCCTACTTAGCCGGCTGCTCTAGTTCTATTTACTCCGCATTTATGGTTAACGACCTCTAAAATTGCACAAATGCGGCAGCAATTATGGCAAAGTCGGAAAATTATTTTTCCGATTTTTGTGAAGTCGGGCATCGCCCGACGCCCACGAGAAAATTCGTTCCATTTTTAACTGATTTTATTGGGTTTTTTTCACAATCAAGCAAATCCGCTGAATAGTCACAGTATTCCCCTAACATCACAAATGTTACATGTCGTAACATTCCGTGATCGATAGTGGCACTTTTTCGCCATTTTTGGCCTGATTTAAGCCCGCCGCCTACCCAGGGCGCAAGTTCAATAGCTTGAGGGAAAAATCGGTTTGAAGAAAATCGCACGTTCTTTGGCAATCGCCGCAACTATATCCGCCTCCATTGCTGTCGTTTCGACTCCGGCATTTGCATCCGCTGGCTGCGGAGGCGCTTCATGGTACGGGGGAAGCTCCAAGACTGCTTCCGGGGAACGTATGAGTTCCAGAAATCTTACTGCAGCCCACCGCTCGCTTGCCTTCGGCACGCGCCTGCGGGTCACCAACAAGCACAATGGCCGCAGCGTCGTCGTTCGCATCAACGACCGTGGGCCCTTCATTCGCGGACGTGTTCTTGATCTCTCCCGCGCTGCCGCACAGAACATCGGCATGGTCGCTTCGGGTACCGCCAAGGTCTGTTACGAGGTCGTCGCCTCCAAGTAATCGCCGGAAGCCGGAACCACCGGCAAATCGGCATGACGCTTGCTCTCTCGGCCAATCGCGGCTACCACGCGATTGAAACGTCTCGAAATCCGCCGCCATGGACATTGTCTGCGCGGATCGGCGAGGCGTCAGCGGTTTTGGTAGGGCGCAGATTCCCAAGATGAGCTCCAACGGGTTCCGGGTCATGCGCGAGCAGGAGAGTGTGAATGCGTCTGGGCGGCCGATTGCAGGGGGCCATCGAAGTTCTTGCCGATATCGAAGCGCGCAAGCGACCGGTGGCCGATGCCCTGAAGGATTGGGGCCTTGCCCATCGCTTCGCCGGCTCCGGCGACAGAGCCGCGATCGGCAACATCGTCTACGACGCCTTGCGCATGCGGCTTTCGCATGCCTGGCTGATGGGAGACGACAGTGCGTCCGCGCTGGCCCATGCAGTCCTCTTCCGCCAATGGGGCCTGACGCCGGAGGCGCTGGCTGCCGAGCTGGACGGCGATAAATTTGCGCCCGAGGCGCCGAGCGCCGAAACATTGGCCGCCTTTGCGGCCCGCAATCTCGAAGATGCGCCTCGTCACATTCAGGGCGATATTCCCGAATGGGTCGAGCCCTCCTTCAGCCAAGCCTTCGGCGATGGCTGGCTTTTGGAAGCGCAAGCTCTCGCCGAACGTCCGACGCTCGACCTCCGCGCCAATGCGCTGAAGGCCGACCGTGCCAAGGTCGTGAAGGTGCTGGAACGCGCTGGCGGCCAGGCATCGAAAATCGCCCGGTTCGGCATCCGGATTCCCGCCGGCGAAGGCGCCTCGCGCCTGCCGAACGTCACAGCCGAGCTCTCCTTCCAGAAGGGCTGGTTCGAGGTGCAGGACGAAGGTTCGCAGATCGTCGCGGATTTGGTTCTGCCTGAAGAAGGCGATCAGGTGCTCGACTATTGCGCCGGCGGTGGCGGCAAGACGCTCGCCATGTCGGCCGCGATGCATAACAAGGGCCAGGTCCATGCCTATGACAGCGACCGGCGACGGCTGGCGCCGATCATCGAGCGCCTGAAGCGGGCCGGCACCCGCAACGTCCAAGTCCATGACGACCGCAACGGCCTGCTCCAACTGCGCGGCAAGTTCGACAAGGTTCTGGTCGACGCTCCCTGCACCGGGACCGGCACCTGGCGGCGCCGTCCCGATACCAAATGGCGGCTGACGCAGAAGAACCTCGACGAGCGCACCAGCCAGCAGCAGGAAGCCCTTGCCCAGGCCGGCGAATTCGTCCGTCCTGGCGGCGCTCTGCTCTATGTCACCTGCTCGGTGCTGCCGGAAGAGAATGAAGCGCAGGTAAACCGTTTCGCCGCCCAGAATCCGGACTTCGAGGTGGTGGAAACTCTGGGCTCCTGGGGGAAGCTGTTCGGCAAGGATGCCCCAAAGCCCCGCTCCTCGGATGGCAAGACCATTACGCTGACGCCGGCCTCCACCGATACCGACGGCTTCTTCTTCAGCCGTCTGCAACGGAAGATGTGAGCTGGCGGGATCGACTAGCGGATTAGAGCCGTTCTGTCGTTACCCCGGTTCCACTACCCTGCCAACCCCATGCCAAGCCGCCTATATCCGCGCACTCACAGGCGAATCCATTTCGCCTGTGCCGTTGAATCCTTGGTCCATCGCCTTAAAATCGTTCTAAACTAGAGCGTTTGACACAAGTTTGTTTTTCATACATGACACAAATTGCCAAGTTTTGACGGTGCCCCCCGCTGTCACAGGAGAGGAACATGAAACTGAAAAACAGAATTGGCGCCGCGCTCGCGGTGGCCGTTGTCACGACCGCCGCATTCAGCCTGCCGGCTCGCGCAGCCGCTCCCGAGCCGGCTGCCGTTCTCAAGCACTATGCGGAACTGGCACATGCCAAATATCAGGATGCGCTGACGACGGCGAAAGCACTCGACAAGGCCATCGACGCTCTGCTCGCCAACCCCAGCGACAAGACGCTTAAGGCGGCACGTGCGGCCTGGATCAAGGCTCGCGTTCCCTATGCGCAGACGGAAGTCTATCGCTTCGGCAATCCGGTCGTCGACGACTGGGAAGGCAAGGTGAACTCCTGGCCGCTGGACGAAGGCCTGATCGACTATGTCGATGCCTCCTACGGCACCGAAAGCGACGAGAACTCGCTTTATGTCGCCAACGTCATCGCCAACAAGACGATCAAGATCAACGGCAAGGACGTCGACGCATCGCATCTGACGCCGGAATTCCTGTCGGGCACACTGCATCAGGCCGGCGGTATCGAAGCCAACGTCGCGACCGGCTACCACGCCATCGAATTCCTTTTGTGGGGCCAGGATCTGCACGGCACGGATGCCGGCGCCGGCGAGCGTCCCGCTACCGATTACGATCTGAAGAATTGCACGCACGGCAATTGCGACCGCCGCGCCGAATATCTGAAATCCGCCTCGACACTGCTCGTTGCCGACCTGCAGGACATAACGGACAAGTGGGCGCCGGACGGCGAAGCCACCAAGCATGTCGAAGCTGATCCGAAGGCCGGCCTCACTACCATCCTGACCGGCATGGGCTCGCTTTCCTATGGCGAACTTGCCGGCGAGCGCATGAAGCTCGGCCTGCTGCTGCACGATCCGGAAGAAGAACAGGATTGCTTCTCCGACAATACCTATAACGAACACAATGGCGATGCCGTTGGCATCGCGTCTGCCTATAACGGCAACTATACCCGCGCCGACGGCACCAGGCTGAAGGGTCCGTCGCTGCACGATCTGGTCAAGGCCAAGGATCCGGCGCTCGACAAGGAAATGGAAGGCAAGCTCGACACCACGCTTGCCGCCATGAAGGCGATGGTGCATCGCGGCGAGACGGTCGAGAAATACGACCAGATGATCGGCGAGGGCAACAAGGAAGGCAACGCGACGGTTCAGAAGGCCATCGACGGCCTACTCGACCAGACGAAGAGCATCCAGCGCGTCATCGCCGCTCTCGATCTCGGCACGATCAAGCTCGAAGGTTCGGACAGCCTGGACAATCCGAACTCCGTCTTCAAGAAGAAGTAATAAGGGAGGGTGGCAGCGCGATTAGGCGCCGCCACCCCGATACCCATGACAGCTCTACCGGCCAATCGCGCCCTTTTGCCCGCCCTCGCTGCGGGTATTTTGGTTTTTTCCATCACGCTCGCCGTTGCCGACATCCTCGATTTTCCGAGCAATCGCAGCGATCTCTCGGCCGAAGAGCTGAAGCGTGTGCGCGATGCGACCCGCGCGACCGGCAATTTTCTCAAGGCCGAACCCTATGAAACGATGCAGGGCGGAGGCCTGACTGCGATCGATAAGGTCACGCGCGATATTTTCTCCCAGCCCTCAGCCAAACTAGACCAAGAGCAGGGGCAGGATTTTCATCTCGGCAACGCGCTCTTTCGCAAGCTTTGGGTCTCCGCCCCCTCCTCCACCCAGGCTTCCGATGGGCTGGGGCCGCTGTTCAACGCCCGCTCCTGCCAGAGCTGCCATATCCGCGATGGACGCGGCCATCCGCCTGAAGAAGCGGGAGCTGCCGCGACCTCGATGGTCTTGCGCCTGGCACGGCCCGCCGTGACGCCGGAGGAGCAGCAGGCCGTCAAGGATTTTCACGCGCTCAATTTCCCGGATTCGACCTATGGAGCACAGCTGCAGGATCTTGCCGTTCCCGGCCTCGCCGCCGAAGGCAAGGTAACCCTCAGCTATAGCGACGAGACGGTGACGCTTACCGGCGGCGAGACCGTGACCTTGCGCAAGCCGACATACGGGGTGAGCGATCTCGCCTATGGGCCGATGGATGCGAGCACCACGCTTTCAGCGCGCATTGCGCCGCCGATGATCGGCCTCGGCCTGATCGAGGCCATTCCGGATGCCGATATTCTCGCCAATGCCGATCCGGACGATAAGAAGGGCACCGGCATTCGCGGCCGCCCCGCCATCGTCCGCGATCATCGCACGGGTCAACTCGCGCTCGGGCGCTTCGGCTGGAAGGCCCAGAATGCAACCGTGCGCGACCAGGTGGCCGACGCCTTTTCCGCCGATATCGGCATTTCGACGCCGGACCGACCGAACCCGTACGGCGACTGCACCGCCAAGGAATCGCAATGTCTGACCATGCCGACCGGCGTGCAGAAGCGCCTGGGCGTCACGGAAGCGCCGGACCCGGTGCTCCCTCTCGTCACCTTCTATTCCGAAAATCTTGCCGTGCCGGCCCGCCGTTCGACGAGCCAGCCCGCGGTGCTGCACGGCAAGGACATGTTCTACCGCTCCGGCTGTGCCGCCTGCCATACGCCGAAATTCGTGACGCGCGACGGCCTGAAAAGCAGCGACGGCAGGGATTCGCCGCAGGCGTTCCAGCTGATCTGGCCCTATTCCGATTTCCTGCTGCACGACATGGGCGAAGGCCTGTCGGATGGACAGCAGGTGGGCGTGGCATCCGGCCGCGATTGGCGCACGCCGCCGCTCTGGGGTATAGGCCTGACACAGACGGTGAGCGGCCGGCAGGCCTATCTGCATGACGGCCGCGCCCGCACATTGACCGAAGCCATCCTCTGGCATGGAGGAGAGGCGGAAAAAGCCCGCAATGCATTCGCCGGTCTTCCGAAGGACGATCGGCAAGCCCTCATCAACTTTCTGGAGTCCCTCTGATGCGCCACTGGAAACGTCCGGAGCATTTCAGCTCTAAACGGAGTCACGCAAATGCTCCGTCCCATTGTTTTCACGCAATTCCGGACGCAAGACCGCTGCGCACTTTTGCTGGAATTGCTCTGGCCGCCAGCCTGCTGCTTACCGCTGCCGCCCTGCCTGCCCACGCCGAGGATGCGACAACCAATGGCCCCGGTCTGAACGAGGCGGCGGTGCCGGCCGTACTGCAGAAGGCGGTGGATGACGTGATCCGCCCCGGCTATCGCGCCATGCACGACTCCGCCTCGAAACTGACTGTCGCGATGAAGGCGCTTTGCGCCGACCCCACAGACGCCACCCTTTCCGGCGCCAAATCGGCTTTCGGCGACACCGTGAAGAGCTGGTCGCGCGTCGAAATCGTCGATACCGGCCCGATCATCGAAAAGAACCGCTTCGAGCACATCCTGTTCTATCCCGACCGCAAGGGCGTAGGCCTCAAACAGGTGCAGGTGTTGATTACCAAAGCCGACGAGCAGGACACGACCGTCGAAGCCGTCGCCGGCAAAAGCGTGGCGCTCATGAGCATGACGGCGCTCGAATATGTGCTCTTCGGCAACGGCTCCGATGTCCTCGGGAAGGATAAGCAAAGCTTCCGCTGCCGCTATGGCGCCGCTGTCGCCGGCAATATCGAGAACACCGCCAAGGAAATCGCCGACGAATGGGATGCGCCAGATGGCGTGCAGAAATCCTGGAAATTCCCGGGCAAGACCAGCGACGATTTCATGGATAACAAGGAGGCCGTGACCGCACTGCTCGGCATCCTCGTGCATGGCGCGGCCAATGTCCGCGACCAGCGGCTGGAAACCTTCTACAAGGGCGATCCGGCAACGGCGCGGCCGAAGATGGCGATCTACTGGCGCTCGGCCAATACGTGGACCTCGTTCACGGGCAATATTGGGGGCCTGAAGACGCTCTGGGAGAAAGCCGACATGGCAAGCCTGCTGCCGGCGGACAAGCGCGCTGTTGCCACCAAGATCGACGGCCTGCTGAACGAGCTTGCGACAACGGCACCGACGATCAATCCGGATATCGAGGCGGCCATCGGCAATGATGCGGAGCGGGCCAAGATCGACAAGCTGCTCTCCGTCAGCCGCGATCTCGCCACCAGCTTCAGCGACGAGTATGGCGGTGCCATCGGCCTTTCGGCCGGCTTCTCCTTCGCAGACGGAGACTAGAACATGATGCGCAGCGGCCTCATCGATCGGAGAGCTTTCGTCAAGGCAGCGGGACTGACCTTCCTCGCAGCGCTCAAGCCCGGTGCCTTGATGGCGCTGGAGCGGGCCGATGCGGTCTATGCTTCCGGTATCCGCGCCGCTGACGGCTCCTTTGCAGTGGCGACGGTGACCGAACAGGGGCGCATCATCGATCAGGTGGCGCTACCCGCACGCGCCCACGGCATGGCCTTTTCGAAGGCGACCGGCAAGACTGTCGCCTTCGCGCGCCGGCCCGGCACCTACGCGATGATTTTCGATCCCTGGAACAAGGCCGAGCCGATCGTCATTTCCGCCAGAGAAGGCCGACATTTCTACGGACACGGCACGTTTTCGCCTGATGGCAGGCTTCTCTATGCCAGCGAGAACGATTTCGACAATAATCGCGGCATCGTCGGGCTCTATGATGCGGGCAACCGGTTTGCCCGCCTCGGCGAATACGAAACCTATGGTGTCGGCCCGCATGACATGACGGTTTCGGATGACGGCCGGTTCCTGATCGTCGCCAATGGCGGCATTGAGACGCATCCGGATTTTGGCCGTACCAAGCTCAATCTCGACCATATGGAACCGTCGCTGACACTGATCGACGCCGCGAGCGGCCGGCTGATCGAGAAGCATACGCTGCCGTCGCAATATGCTCGAGTTTCGACACGCCATGTCGATATCGATGCCAGCGGCCGCGTCTGGTTCGCCTGCCAGTACGAAGGCCACCGCAGCGACCTGCCGCCGCTTGTCGGCCATTTCGCGAGGGGCGAGGACCTGAGTTTCGTCACCCTGCCCGACGACACGACACGGGCGCTTGGCAATTATGTCGGCGCCATCGCAGTCAACCGTGCCGAGAATCTCGTCGGGGTCACATCGCCGGTCGAAGGGACTTCGGTGACGCTGGATGCGAAGACCGGCAAGGTGCTGAAGGTGGAAAGCATCGCCGATGCAGCGGGCATCGCACCGGCGCGGCATGGCTTTGCCGTCTCGTCCTATGACGGCAACTTTCTGGGCGAACACAACGATGTCGCCTGGGACCAGCACATCGTCCGCATCGCCCGCGGCTGATCCGGATTTTGACTGGACTGCCTAAATAAGCTTGCTGGCTTCGATGAAGCGCCGCAACGCCGTCGCTGCATTGAGCATATGTGCCCGCATGCGCCGCGACGCCATTTCCCCGTCTCCCTCGGCTATCGCCTGCATAATGGCTTCATGCTCTGCCCGCGATCGCTCGAGCCGCTGCTCCTGCTGCAATTGAGCCCGGCGGAAGGCCGCCAGGCGATTGCGGATCATGATCGCCTGCTCGGCAAGAAAGCTGTTGTGGGTGGCGAGATAGATCGCCTCATGGAAGGCGCGATTGAACACATCGTAAGCATCGAAATCGCCTGTTTTCACAAGCGTTTCAGATGCATCGTGCAGTTCGATCAGGTGGCTGCGCTCGAGCGGCGTCATGCGATAGGTGGCGAGCCTTACACACATCGATTCGATTTCGGCAACCGTCTCGAACATATCCATGATACGTTCAGGCGTCATGCGGGCAACGACCACCCCGCGCCGCGCTCGCATTTCGACCAGACCACTTACCGACAGCTGTCTCAGTGCCTCGCGAACCGGCGTGCGCGAGGCACCGAAACGATCGGCCAGCTGCTGTTCGTCCAGTGCTGCGCCCGCCTCAAGCTTGCCGGTCGCGATCTCATCTTCCAGCGCGTTGCGAATGCGGTCGGACAACAACTCGCGATCGTCGGCCGCACCATCTAGTCCATCCATCGCTCCCAACTCTCCGACACTCGTTGCAACTTGTATGCAGAATATCACTTCAATCCGAGCTTTGCATACAATTTATCTATCACGCAACCGTTACACATACAATTATTGACTGAAGTCGATATGAAGAATACAAAGATAGGCATTGAGCTTGCTTTTGCATGCACAAAATAAGCTTGACGCTCAATCGGAATGCAGATGGGGCTTTTGATCCTTAGGATCCGGGCAGATGCCGTCCCCGAGACATACAAAATTTCAGAAGCTTTACCGTTCCGGCATCCGGCACGACGGCTTTCTGGTGCTAATTTATCTCTAAACGATAGGTATCACGATGATGATGACCAGACGAAATTTCGCGACCGCCATTGTTGCCGGTGCCGCTGCCACCCTCATGTCCACGCGTGGCATGGCCGCCGGCAGCTCGACCACGGGTGCGGCTGCCTCTGCGCCGTTAAAGGCCCGCAACGTCGTTCTTGCGCATGGACTTTTCGCAGACGGCTCCTGCTGGACGGAAGTCATCGCCCGGCTGCAGGCCAAGGGGCTGAACTGCACGGCCGTGCAGAACCCATTGACGACTCTCCCCGAAGCCGTCGCGGCGGTACAGCGCATGCTCGACCGCCAGGACGGCCCGACCGTCCTTGTCGGCCATTCCTTCTCCGGAATGTTAGTGACGGAAGCCGGCGTTCATCCGAAGGTTTCGGCGCTCGTCTATGTCGCAGCCCGCGCACCGGATGCCGGCGAAGATTATACGGCGCTCGCCAAGACATATCCGACGCCCCCTGCCTCGGCCGGTATCGTCTTCGACGGCGACGAAGGACGGCTCACCGAGGAAGCCTTCCTGCGCGACTTCGCCGGCGACCTGCCCAAGGCCAAAGCCGAAGTGCTTTATGCCGTGCAGCAGCCCTTCCAGAAGGCTTTGCTGACCGGAAAGACCACTCAGGCCGCCTGGCGCAGCAAGCCAAGCTGGTATGCGGTTTCCACCGAAGACAGAACAATCAATCCGGATCTGGAACGCTTCATGGCCAAGCGTATGGGCGCGAAGACCATCGAAGTGAAGGCCAGTCACCTTTCGCTGATCTCGCATCCCGATACGATTGCCCATCTGATCTTGGAGGCCGCCAGGCACTGATCGACCAAATCGGCAGCGAGCTGCGTCCGCATCCAGCTCTCATCGGCTGTCGCGGATTGCCAAATCGTGGCCATCTGTGTCCTCACGACAAGCTTCCTTGCGTCGGGTAGCACGGCGAGTTGATCGTGGAAATTCGATGCCGGCGCAGCAGCTTGGGGCGCTTTCCTTTTTCCACCGGATAACCCTTGTCCAAATGGCTGCTCCATGCCAATTTCGCACCCGCGAAAGAAGGGGACGGCATGACAGGGGCAGATGACACGGGGACCGGCGGCGATTTTCGGACCCGCATCAGAACGAGCTTCGCGCGGCAGGCGGCGATGGCGACAATCGGTGCGGAACTGACGCGCGTCGAACACGGTACGGTCGAAATCGAGCTGCCGTTCGACGTCAAGCTGACACAGCAGCACGGCATCCTGCATGCCGGGATCATTGCCGCCGCGCTGGATTCCGCCTGCGGCTTTGCCGCGTACAGCGTCATCGATCCTTCCGCGTCGATCCTCACGATCGAATTCAAGGTCAACCTGATGTCGCCTGGGCGCGGCGAGCGCTTCCTGTTTCGGGGCGATGTCACCAAGCCCGGCACGACGATCATCGTCGCCGACGGCCGCGGCTATGCCATCGGCGACGGGCCGGCCAAGCTGATCGCCTCGATGACGGGAACGATGATGGTCATCCGGGGCAGAGAGGGAATTAGCGGATGAAATTCGAATTGAAACGGGTATCGGGCAAATCGATCCTGTTCGTCATGGCGGCCGAGGCCGAGTATGGACCCTTCCTGCGCTCACGCATCGATCCGCTGATGACAGGCGTCGGCCCGGTCGAGGCTGCGATCGCGCTCACCCGCGCCTTCGCGCAGCTCGAAGCCCAGGGCGATCTTCCCGATCTCGTGGTGTCGCTCGGCTCGGCCGGTTCCGCCAAGCTGGAGCAGACGGAGGTATACCAGGTCACCTCGGTTTCCTACCGCGACATGGATGCCTCGCCGCTCGGCTTCGAGAAGGGCCGCACGCCCTTCCTGGAACTGCCGGCAACGATCGAGCTGCCATTGCGCATCCCCACCATTGCTGAGGGCAGCCTTTCAACCGGCGCCAACATCGTCTCCGGCTCCGAAGCCTATGAGCGCATCGGCACCGACATGGTCGACATGGAAACCTTCGCGGTGCTGCGCGCCTGCCAGACCTGTGACCTGCCGCTGATCGGCCTGCGTGGCATTTCCGATGGCAAGGTTGAGCTTCAGCACATTTCCGACTGGACGGAATATCTGCATGTGATCGACCGCAAACTCTCCTACGCGGTCGATGGGCTGTTTACGGCGCTCGAAGACGGCGTATTCTGGTTTTGAGGGACTGGAAACCACCGAAGCAATTCCAGGAAAAGTGCATGGCGGTTTTCCGTCCGGAATTACGAGAAAAGACAGAGAATGTAGGACAATCGGGACAATAAAATCGCCGTTTGCGTGATTTGCCCGATTGCCAGGGAAAGCGCTTTTCATTAAAGGCTCGCCATGACCCAGACAGCACATCCAGATACCGTTCTCATCGTCGATTTTGGCAGCCAGGTGACGCAGCTCATCGCACGGCGCGTGCGCGAAGCGGGCGTCTACTGCGAAATCGTCCCCTTCCAATCCGCCGAAGCCGGCTTCAAGCGGCTGCAGCCGAAGGCCGTGATCCTCTCCGGCAGTCCGGCCTCGACCGTGGACGAAGGCTCGCCGCGGGCGCCGCAGATCATCTTCGACAGCGGCATCCCGGTCTTCGGCATCTGCTACGGCCAGCAGACCATGTGCATGCAGCTCGGCGGCAAGGTCGAAAGCGGCCACCACCGTGAATTCGGCCGCGCCTTCCTGGAAGTCGATAAGGATTGCGCCCTCTTCGAAGGTCTGTGGTCGAACGGTTCGCGCCATCAGGTCTGGATGAGCCACGGCGACCGCGTCACCATGCTGCCCGAAGGCTTCGAAGTGGTCGCCACGTCTTCGAACGCGCCTTATGCCTTCATCGCTGACGAGAAGCGCAAATATTACGGCGTGCAGTTCCATCCGGAAGTCGTGCATACGCCCGACGGCGCCAAGCTAATCGGCAACTTCATCCACAACATCGCCGGCATCAAGGGCGACTGGTCGATGTCGGCCTATCGCGCCAAGGCGGTTCAGGCGATCCGCGATCAGGTGGGCGACAAGCGCGTCATCTGCGCTCTGTCAGGCGGCGTCGATTCCTCAGTCGCCGCGCTTTTGATCCACGAGGCTGTCGGCGATCAGCTAACCTGCATCCTCGTCGACCACGGCCTCATGCGCAAGGACGAGGCGGCAAACGTCGTTGCCATGTTCCGCGAGCACTACAATCTGCATCTGATCCATGTCGATGCTTCCGACCGTTTCATCGGCGAGCTCGAGGGTGTTTCCGATCCCGAGACGAAGCGCAAGATCATCGGCCGGCTCTTCATCGAAACCTTCGAGGATGAAGCCAAGAAGCTCGGCGGCGCCGATTTCCTCGGCCAGGGCACGCTTTATCCCGATGTCATCGAGAGTGTTTCCTTCACCGGCGGCCCTTCGGTCACCATCAAGTCGCACCACAATGTCGGCGGCCTGCCGGAACGCATGAAGATGCAGCTCGTCGAGCCGCTGCGCGAACTGTTCAAGGACGAAGTGCGCACACTCGGCAAAGAACTCGGCCTGCCCGACAGCTTCATCGGCCGTCATCCCTTCCCCGGCCCTGGCCTCGCCATCCGCTGCCCGGGCGGGATCACCCGCGAGAAGCTGGAAATCCTGCGCGAAGCCGATGCGATCTATCTCGACGAGATCCGCAAGGCCGGCCTCTATGACGCGATCTGGCAGGCCTTTGCCGTGCTGCTGCCGGTCCAGACTGTCGGTGTCATGGGCGACGGACGCACCTATGAATTCGTCTGCGCGCTGCGCGCCGTCACCTCCGTCGACGGCATGACGGCGGATTTCTATCACTACGACATGGAATTCCTCGGCCGCGCCGCGACCCGCATCATCAACGAAGTCCGCGGCATCAACCGCGTGGTCTACGACGTCACCTCGAAGCCGCCCGGCACGATCGAGTGGGAGTGAGGGGGGAACGGTGGTGATGGCGCAGTCTAAGCGCCAATTTTCACTGCCGTGCCTGTTTCATCCATTTGGGCTGTGCTTGAATGCCGCCTCCCAAGAAAGCGGGCGTTATCCGTTGCTCGCCGCCCTCCTTCGCGGCCTCGTCTAGAGCAATTCCAGGAAAAGTGCGCAGCGGTTTTCCGTCCGGGATTGCGTGAAAACAAAGAGATAGAGCGGCTCAGAGATTCCGTGAAAAACTGAACCGCTCTAGGCTATCCCCCCGCGTGGTCGTTGCCCCCGTGCGCCGCGATGAACATGGCGACGGCCGACCGGCAATAGGATTCGATTTCGTTGTCGTCTTCCGCTCCCGCCTCATCGAAGCGTGCGATAATCAGAAGGTCGGATCCTTTGAAAAGCGCGGCAAACAAGCGGGCGGACCGGAGAGGATCGGGCACATTCAGAACCGCCTTCGCGTGCAACTGACGTAACAGGGCCTCGATTTGGGCGATGATATGGGCGGGGCCGGCTTCGTAATGGAGCTTGCTTAACGACTTTTGACTTGTCATATCGGCCGTGACCATGGCTTCGACATTGCGGACGTCGGGGCGCAACAATGTGCGAAGCAGCGATGATCCCACCGCCATGAGCTGATCTTCGGCTGAACCGTCGACGCCTTCAAAAAGGGCCCGCGGGATTAACTGCTGGCAGCGGGCTGCAAACGCCGCGCCAAACAGCGCCTCCTTGCTCTCGAAGTGCCTGTAAATGCTGAGCTTGGATATCTTCGCTCGCTGGGCGACCTTGTCCAATGTCGTCGCTTGGAAACCCAATTCCGCAAAGAGTTCGCCCGCGGCGTCGACTATCGTTTGGCCAAGCGCCTCATTGGCGGGCCGGCCGCGCCGGCCCTGGCTATTTTCGGTCACGACAATTCCAGTCCTTGACAGTATCTTAATTGGTGAATTACGATACCATATAGTATCTAAAATCTGCAAGCCATTGGGTAGGTTTCAACCATGTCCTGGAAATCCGGGCACCTCGGCGATATCGAATGCGGCATTATCCGGTCGGTCAACACAGTGAGGGGCGGCTTTCTCGTAGATGCCGAAGCCCTGCTCGCTGCCCCTCTCAAGCGCGCATCTGTGGACGCCATTGTGTGCCAAGCCAAGCCCAGCCCCACCCCTTCCACTCACAACTCGGAGCCCATCACCATGGATGACGTCATCATCATCGGCGGCAGCTTTGCCGGCCTCGCAGCCGCTCTGCAGCTCGGCCGCGCCCGTCGCAAGGTCACTGTTCTCGATACCGGCCTGCCGCGCAATCGCTTCGCCGGCCACTCGCATGGCTTACTCGGCCACGATCACAAGCCGCCGCTGGACATCCTGGCCGAAGCGCGGCGGCAGCTGACGCGTTATCCGACGGTCAGGCTGGTCAATGCTCGGGCTGACAGCATCTCCGGCGCCATCGACGATTTCTCCGTCCTCACTGCCGATGGCGAAGGCCTTGAGGCGCGCCGCCTGATCCTGAGCTACGGTATCACCGACCAAATGCCTGATGTTCCGGGCTTTGCCGAAGGCTGGGGCACGTCCATCGTACCCTGCCCCTATTGCGACGGCTTTGAAGTCGCCGGCCAGCATTGGGGCCTCGTCTGGTCCGGCCCGCAGTCGCACAATCAGGTCAGACTGTTCCACGATTGGACCGACAGGTTGACAGTCTTCGCCGATGGTCACGACATCCCGCCCGATATCCGGGCCGATGTGGCGCACCGCAACATACCTGTCGTCGACGGCCGGATCACTGAAATCGCCCGTCACGGGGTCCATGGCGCCACAGTCAAGCTCGATACCAGCCCCGATGTCACCGTCGACATCCTGTTCGCGCATCCGCGCAACAAGCCGTCCGCGAGCCTGCATGAATCACTGGGCTTGGCCACGATCGATACACCCCTCGGCATTGCTCTCAAGGCGGACGAGCGCCGCGAAACCAGTATGCCCGGCGTCTACGCCGCTGGCGACCTCGCCAACGCCGGCATGCCCTCGGTCACCACGGCATCATCGCAAGGCGCGATGGCGGGTATCTTCGCCCAGCAGTCGATGCTGGTTTGAGAGCGCTGATTCCATCCCGGAGGATCGACCAGAGGACCCGGGATGCGATCTTGGGATCGAAGAGTTGAGCAAGAGAACGATGTCGAAAGAACCAATGAACAGCTTCGCCGGGAAATGGGCTCTGATCACCGGGGCGTCGAGTGGCCTCGGCCTTGAATTCGCAGATCTGCTGGCTGCGCAGAAAGTCAATCTCATATTGGCGGCTCGACGGCAGGAGCCGATGGAAAAGCTTGCCTCCGATCTCCGTCGCAAATACGGGGTGGATGTGCTGGTCGAGGCGATCGATCTTGCCTCGCCGGGCGCGGCCGCCCGCTTGAAATGCAGTCTCGACGCGAAGTCGGTGATCGTCGAGATCTTGTTGAACAATGCCGGATACGGTTTGCACGGCGACTTATTGGAAACGCCGATCGAGCGCACCGCGAACATGATCCAGCTCAACATCACGACGCTCACAGAGCTGACCTATCTCTTCGGCCGCGATATGGCCAAGCGGCGATCTGGACATATACTTCTCGTCGCCAGCCTCATGGCCTTCCAAGCCGTTCCCAGCTACGCGGCCTATGCGGCGACCAAGGCATATGTACTCGCCCTTGGCGAGGCCCTGCACAACGAACTCCGCCCGCAGGGTGTGGTTGTTACGACGCTTTGCCCGGGGCACACCGCGACGGGCTTCGACGAGGCGGCCGGCGCAACCACATCGGCCTTGCTGCGCCTCCTCACCATGAAGCCTCGTCCGGTCGCCGCGAGCGGCATTCGGGCGTTGTTGCGAGGAAAGGCTATCGTGATCGCGGGCCTGTCGAACAAGATGGTGGCCTTTTCCAATCGCCTGACGCCGCGATCAATGCAAAGGGCCACAATGAAAAGAATAGTGGACGCTTAGTAGGAATAAACCAGACAGGATATACGATGACAGAGCAAAGTGGCGCTCAGGTCCAGTGGAATGACCAAAGCGGGGAGCGCTGGGTCGCCAATCAGGCGCGGCTCGACGCCATGCTGGCGGTGTTCGGCCAGGCCGCGATAGAAGCGGCCGCACCCGCGACGGGCGAGCGCGTGCTGGACGTTGGCTGCGGCGCGGGTGCGTCGAGTCTGGCACTGGCCGCCCTCGTCGGCCGGCGGGGCCAAGTGCTGGGCGTGGACATATCCGAACCGCTGATCGACCGAGCGCGCGCGCTTGCGCCACAGGATACGACGGCCCTATTCCGAGTGGCCGACGCCAGCAGCACCGAGCTGCCCGAGGGCGCGTTCGACATCCTGTTCTCGCGTTTCGGGGTGATGTTCTTCGACGATCCGATAGGGGCGTTCGCGCATATGCGCCGCGCGCTCCAGCCAGGCGGGCGGGTCGCTTTCGTCTGCTGGCGCGGCGCGGCCGAGAACGATTGGATGCGCCTGCCGATGGGCGCAATCAAAGGCATCGTCCCGCCGACCGCGCCGCCCGATCCCAAAGCGCCCGGCCCGTTTTCGTTCGGCGACCGGGGGCGGGTGGCGCGCATCCTGACGGCGGCCGGCTTCACCGATATCGCTATCGCGCCCTTCGATGCTTCCGTCCCGTTTGGCCAGGGCGCGACGCGGGACGCGGCGATCGACGACGCGGTGCAGATGGCGGTCGAGGTCGGCCCGCTGTCGCGCGCGCTCGCTGATCAGCCCGACGACATACGCGCCCGCGCCTCGGCCGCGGTTCGGGCCGCCTTCGCGGACCGCCCCGGCGATCGGTCGGTGATGATCGACGGCGCAGCGTGGATCGTCACCGCGCGCAATCCGGCAAGCTGACAGGGATTAGCAGCGGAGACGCCCCGCTCGGTGGATGGGGTGTCTTTGGCCGGTCAGCCGCCTCGAAGGGTAGTTGAGCAAAACGATTCCTAGGCTCAGGCCGGTCCGCAAAGGGGTGACGGTACTTTCTTCCTTCGCTGTAAAACCCACCTGAGTTGCCCAAAGTGGGTCCGGAAGGGCGATCGACTTCGATAGATGCCGAAACCGCACAAAAAATTTCGTGCTATTTTTTCCTTTAAAATCAAGATTGTAACGTTTTGACGGTCGGCTTCTTGTGCGGCAAAGAATTGAACGTCTAACTCTATCAATGGCCTAACTAGAGCTAGAACAACGGAGTGGGAATAGGAGAATTGGCAACTCTGGAGTAGAATTTCGCAGAAAATACAATGACTTTCGGCAGCTCTGACTGCTGCATGGGGCACTCTAGAGCAATTCCCCTTTTCTTCGAATCGCGAAAACGCTCTATCTTCTTGTTTTTACGCCGTTCCGAACACAAAACCGCTTCGCACTTTTGCTGGAACTGCTCTAGCCGCTTGCTCTATTGAGCAATACCCACAGGCGTGAAATTCTCCCATCGACGACTTCGGCCACGTCAGCTCCCGTCACGGCAACCGGTCCGCCTTGGGGGCCGGCCTCCCAATGCAACACACCCATGCCGTGGTGCCCTACCGCGTTGCCGATAGGCGTGAAGCGGAAGTTGGGGCCGAACTGTTCCAGAAGAGCACCGGCGACGGCGGAGATTGCTGCGCGACCCTCCACGACATTGTCCGGCTCGTACATGATGGGATCCGTAACGAACAGTTCGCTGATGGCCGCTTCGCGTCGGGCGCTATCGCGCTCGTTAAAAACGCGCGCGAGATTGCTGCCAAGCAGCGCGTCAAAATCAAGCTCATTGATCGACATTTGCCTATTGCCTCTTGGTGTGGGGATCGAGCGGCAGCCTCGTGCCATCAATGGCCCCGGACTGTCGGTTGCGGAATTCCTAGTTCAAGCGTCCGGAGCGCGCCTCAGCGGCATCTCCCATGAAAGGGTAGTCGACATAGCCCTCTGGTCCTTGTGTGAACCACGTTCCAGGATCGTCGGGCAAGAGGGGCGCCCCTTCCATCAATCTAGAGAGCAGATCGGGATTGGCGATGAAAGGTCGGCCGAAGGCAACGGCATCCCCGATGCCTGCCTCGATCAAAGCGTTTCCGCGTGTCGCGTCAAAGTCCGAATTTAGGATGAGCGGCCCGCGGAAATGAGGCCGGATCTGCGGAGCGAGCGGATCAAGATAGCCGACACCGAAAGTACCATTGAGCGGCGGCTCGCGCAGTTCAAGATGTGCGATGCCGATCGCAGAGAGCGTCTCAGCCGCCGCGATAAACAGTGGCAGCGGTTCGCTGTCCCGCACGCCTTGCGTCTCCCCATTGGGAGAGAGACGGACGCCGGTTCGATCGGCGCCGATGGCATCGGCAACAGCCTGCGTCACCTCGGCGAGCAGGCGCACCCGGTTGGCGATCGATCCGCCGTAGGCGTCGCTGCGGAAGTTGGAGCTATCGCGCAGGAATTGGTCGATCAAATAGCCATTGGATGCGTGGAGTTGAACGCCGTCGAAGCCGGCCTTCCGCGCGTTGCGGGCGGCGGCCGCGTAATCCGCGACGATGCCGGGAATCTCGTATGCGCTTAGGCAATGCGCGGCCGCGTAGGGCAGCTTGCCGACATAGGTGTGGGCATAACCGGGAGCGGTCGTGACCGAAGCCGACACCGGCTGCGCGCCGCCGAGGAAAGTTGGGTGAACGACGCGCCCCATGTGCCAGAGCTGCGCGATGATGCGCCCGCCTCGCTCATGGACAGCATCCGTCACATGACGCCAGCCGGCGATCTGTTCGCCACTCCACAAGCCGGTTGCATAGGGCCAGCCAAGGCCTTGCTGCGAGATGCCGATCGCTTCGCTGATGATCAGCCCAGCCGAGGCGCGCTGGGCATAGTAGTCGGCCATAATCGGCGTTGGCATATGCTCGCGCGTGCCTCGCGCGCGAGTCATCGGCGCCATAAGGATGCGGTTGGGTGCCGTGATGGCGCCAAGCCGGATCGGGTCGAAAAGGTTGGGCATGACAATTCCTCGACCAAGATCAGACGAGGCGGGAACCGCCGTCGACGTGCAGGACCTCGCCATTCATGAAGCCATTGCTCATGAGAAAGACGATGGCGGCTCCGACTTCGCGCGGCGTGCCAAGCCGATGAAGGGGGAGTTTTTCCTTCAGTGCTTCGACATATGCTTGGCGGGCGTCCCCCAGGGTGCGGGCGAGCAGCGGCGTATCGGTCGTGCCGGGCGAGATTGTGTTGAAGCGGCGAGGCGCCATTTCCAGCGCCAGGCCGCGGCCGAGCGCCTCCATCGCTGCCGAGGCGGCAGCCAGTACCGCTGTGCCATAAGCGGTCGGACGATCGGACAGAGCACCCGAGATGAAGGTCACCGACCCATCGGCATCGAGCCGATCGCCCAGCGCGCGAAGTGCATGGACCGCTGCCCAAATGCGCTCGTCGAACGCTCGCCTCAGATGCCCGACATCAGCCTCCAGTATCGTGCCAGCGACGAACGTGCCGGCGAGAAGCACCAGATGATCGACGCGATCGATATCCGCGAGTGCAGCCCCGATGGTTTCGGGCTTGGTCACATCGGCAGAACGCCAGCCGGCGAAGCCGTTTTCGGCGGCAATGCGCTCGGCGCCGGTGGCATCGAAGCCAATCACGATCACCGTCGCACCCGCAGCCTTGGCTTGCTGGGCTGCCGACAGCCCGATGCCGGAGGTGCCTCCGAAGATGACGACGGAGCGATCCTTGAGTGTTTCAGTCATGTGCAGGTGTCCTTGTTTGAAGCACGCAACGAGCGCGGTGAAATCACCCTACGAAGAAGATTATAACTTGATAATCGGGGCGATATTCGCTTTAATTATTCCACCATGGAACAAATTAATCTTGATCGCCTCACCGGCCTGATTGCCTTCGCGCGTGCCGGCTCGGTGGGCAGCTACACCGCGGCGGCGCGAGCTTTGGGCGTTTCGCCCTCTGCGATCAGTAAGAGCGTGCAACGCCTGGAGCATCACCTCGGCGTGCGTCTGTTCAGCCGGACGACCCGCTCGTTGACCCTCACGCCGGAAGGACGGGACCTTCACGAACGCGCGCTTCGCCTGCTGCGCGAGGCGGAAGCAATCGAACAAGCCGCGCTCGCCGCCCGATCCGAGCCAGCCGGCATCCTGAAAGTCACTGCGCCCCTGCCTATCGGGGTGCATATTTTGGCACCAGCCCTGCCCCGCTTCCGGGCGCGCTATCCAAGGCTTTCGATCGATCTGAGGCTGGGTGACCACTTCGCCGATTTGATCGAGGAAGGCATCGACGTCGCTATCCGCGTTGGAGATCTCGCAGACTCCCGCCTGATCTCGCGATCACTGGCTCCGCATAATGTCTGCGCGTTCGCATCTCCAGATTATCTGGCGCGGCGCGGAATACCGCGGAGTCCCGGCGATCTCGACGACCATGATTGCGTGAATTTCCGTTTCCAAAGCTCGGGGCGGGCCCTGCGCTGGTCTTTCGTGCAAGGCGATCGCACCTTCGACATTTTGCCCGACGCAGCCATCATTACAGACGTCAGCGACGCAGTCGCGGCGATCCTGGCTGCCGGGGGCGGTATTGGAATTTCACCCAACTTCGTCGCCGCGAGTTACGTCGAGAGGGGGAAGCTTGTCCCGCTTCTCCAGGAATATATCGAGCCGCGCTCCACGATCACCGCATTGTGGCCCGAAAGCCGCCGGGCAAGCCCTAACGTCAAGGCATTTATCAATTTCTTGAGCGAGGTTTTCCCAACTGAGACGGCTTGGGATGCGATAGTACGAGCGAAGTATAGCTCGTCATCATCGCTTCTCGCAGGTGACCTGCTGTAGCGTGGCGTGCGGTCCAGATGAGGGTATATTGGGGGCGAGTAGCCTGCTTCGCAACGAAGGCCTGATCGCTATTCCTGCGAATCAGGCCTCCGGGCAATAATTATCAGAGCTGAACGCGCTCTTATTTCATTGTGACGCTCAAGCCGCTGATATCGGCATTGACCTGCAGGCCGACCTGCCTGCCCGTAAGCTCGAGCTTGGCGCCCTTGTCATTGGTCATGACGATCACCTGGGCGCCTTTGCCCACCGCGCCACCGCCACCGGCGGCGCCGTAGACGCCGGCTACATCCCGGGCGCGGCGGATATTGCGCACAGTGCCCTGGAAATAGGTCTTAGAGGCACCGAAGGCGAGACCGCCCGAAATGCCGCCGATCGAGATCGGATAGCGTTTGCCGTGGAAGGTCACCGTGCCCTCGCCTCCGGAGCCGCCGACGAAGAAAGCCGCCTTGTAGACGGAGAAGCGGATGGTGCCGCTATCGGCATGTGCCGCGCTGGCGAAGCCAATTCCTGCAGCGGCGATGGCGGCAACCGCGACCGACCGAAATCCAGATGAAATATTCATGATGAGCTGCTCCTCAAATGCGCCGCTTACCCAGCCGGCCGGGCACGACGTCAGCGTCGTATAAAGTCAAAGACAAACGATCTCGCAGGACCTTTGGTTCCAAAGCGCGCAATAACAACGCGTTAGGGCGCGGATTAAATATTTTATTGGATGGGGAGGCAGACGTTTCGTGAAGGATTTCGCAGGTCGATATTCGACCGCGAGAGCAGATATTCGCTCTCTCTAGTCTACATATGTGGCGCACAAGGGACTTGCGTCAAGACCCGGCTCCTCCCGTACAAATGCCGATGCAAACCGAAAAAGCGGGAGCATGGACATGACTATGCCTGTTACGAAACATGCGGTGGTTATTGCCGGCGCCGGTCCGACAGGGCTCATGCTGGCGGGCGAATTGGCCTTGGCGGGCATAGACGTCGCGATCATCGAGCGGCGTGCCAATCAGGAGCTTGTTGGCTGGCGCGCCGGCGGTCTGCATGCGCGCACCATAGAAATTCTCGACCAGCGCGGCATTGCCGGCCGGTTCCTCTCACAGGGGCAGATAGCACAGGTCGCAAGCTTCGCCTCGGTGCGCCTCGATATCAGCGACTTCCCCACCAGGCATAATTACGGCCTGGGCCTGCGTCAGAAACATATAGAGCGCATCCTTGCCGACTGGATCGGCGAATTCAACGTGCCGGTCCACTACGGCATGGAGGTTACCGGCTTCGCGCAGGACGCCAGCTGCGTCGATGTCCATTTGTCCGATGGGACGACGCTGCGAGCGGATTATCTGGTCGGATGCGACGGCGGGCGCAGCGTGATCCGCAAGGCAGCAGGCATCGATTTTCCGGGATGGGACGCGACCGTCAGCAATCTGATCGCCGAGGTGGACATGACCGAGGAGCCGGAGCTGGGCATTCGTCATGATGCGCTCGGCATGCATTCCCTCGGGAGGTTCGAATATGAAATCCGCGATGGAAAGGTCGTTTACCCAGACGAGGGGCCGATAGGCGTGATGCTGACCGAGCGGCAGTTGAGAACCTCAAGCGAACCGAGCTTCAGCGATCTCCGCGATGCTCTTATTGCCGTCTATGGCACCGATTATGGTGCCCATAACCCCCACTGGATTTCGAGATTTACGGATGCAGTGCGACAGGCAGCATCCTATCGCAAGGGCCGTGTGCTGCTCGCCGGGGACGCCGCGCATATCCATCCCCCGGATGGCGGACAGGGTCTCAATATCGGTGTGCAGGATGCCATGAACCTCGGATGGAAACTGGCCCAGGTGATCAAGGGCATATCGCCGGAAAGCCTGCTCGAGACCTATCACGCCGAGCGTCATCCGATCGCCGCCGGGTGCTGCGCAATATCCTGGTCTCGGTCGCGCTCCGCCGCCCCGACGACCGCACGCAGATCCTCCGTGAAACGATGGCCGAATGCCTCGCCATGGACGAGCCGCGCCGGCGCTACGCCGCGATGATGTCGGGTTTGGATATTCACTACGATCTCGGCGAGGGACATCCGCTGCTCGGCCGCCGCATGCCCGATCTTGACCTCACTACCGCCCACGGTCCGCTGCGGCTCTTCGAGCTGCTGCACGGAGGCCAGCCTGTGCTGCTCAATCTCGGCGGGCCTGAGAGCTTCGATATCGCCCCTTGGGCGGATCGGGTGCAATCGATCGATGCCCAATATGCCGGACCATGGGCACTTCCTGCGATCGGCGCGGTTGATGCACCCACTGCGGTATTGATACGGCCGGACGGATATGTGGCCTGGGTTGGAGAGGAGACCCGGTTGGGGCTTCCGGAGGCGCTGACCACGTGGTTCGGCCCGCCCACTGTCGTGTGATGCGTGAAGGCCGACAGGATTCAGGCAGGCAGATGGGCCTCTTATCCCTTGGCCGATCAGGCGCTTATCGGCTAGCGTGACGAAGGCGGCGCGCTTGCCGCCGCTTTCGCAGGAAATCCGAGATGCAGGATGATGCCCCAACGAAGACCCTGAATGAGCCGATAGACATACCGGAGCAGGCGAGCAGACTTGCCGAAATCCTGGCACCGGACCTCTCGGTAGTCTTCTGCGGATTGAACCCTGCGCTTACGGCGCATCGCGACGGGCATAATTTCTCGAACCGCAGCAACCGCTTCTGGCGGGTCCTGTACCTTGCCGGCTTCACCCCTCGCCTGCTGCGGGCGGAGGAAGAGCGCGAAATGCTGCAATATCGCCTCGGCCTGACATCGGCGGTCTCCCGCCCGACGAAAAGCGCCAGCGAGCTGAAAAGGAGCGATTACATTGCCGCCGCTCCAGTGCTCGAAGACAAGATCAGGAAGTTCGCGCCGGCTAATCTGGCGTTTCTCGGCAAAGCGGCCTATGCCGCCATCAGCCTCCGGGCCGATGTCGAATGGGGGCGGCAAGCAGAAAAATTTGCGGGCGCTTCGATTTGGGTACTGCCGAACCCGAGCGGCCTCAACCGGGCGTTCGATCTGACGAAACTGACAGAGCACTATCGCGAGGTAAAGCTGGCGGTTGAACATGAGAAGGGTCGCGCCAAATAGCCGACCCCTCCCGGTCGGTTGGCAATCACCCAAGGCGGACTGTCATCGCGATTGTCCTTTTGCGGATCGAGCATGCCGATCGTCTGCAGCCATTGTTCCGCCAGTGCCGACCGGACATATCTTCGGCAATACGTCTTCACTTCCAGAAACTCATGGATAGAGCCAGCGACCAAAGCCTCTCGCCGTCTTCCTCGTCTAGAGTAATTCCGCTTTCCTTCGAATCGCGAACGCGCTCTATCTTCTTGTTTTTACGCAGTTCCGGAAGCAAAACCGCTGCGCACTTTTGCTGGAACTGCTCTAGAACCCCAGCGACTGCTGCACCGGTTTTGGCGGCGCCAGCTGAACGCCTTCCAGCTCCAGCATGCGAGCCTTGGAGTTGGAACCGCCCGGCGCGGAAAAGCCACCGATCTTGCCGCCTGCCGCCAGAACGCGATGGCAGGGAATGATCAGCGCCACCGGGTTCTTCGCCATAGCCTGCCCGACATCGCGCGCAGCTTCCGGCCCTGCGCCGAGCTGCTTGGCCAATGTGCCGTAGGTCGTCGTGTGGCCCCAGCCGACCTGTCGGGCGGCATCGTAGATCTGCCTGAAAAAGGCATCCTGCTCGCCGAGATCGAGCGTGACATCGGAAAAGTCGATCTCCTCACCTGCGAAATAGCGCTTCACCTTGGCAACCACTGCCGCGATGTCCGTGCTTGGGGTCCCGGGCTGCGCATTCGGCAAACGGCGCAGAAGCAGGCGCTCGGTCGCGCCCGCATCCTTCGTCGGCAATTGAAAGCGCAGCACGCCGACATCATTCCAGGCAATGCCGCAGAAGCCGCCGGCGGTTTCGAAGATCAGGTAATTCTGGCTTGTCTCGTTCATGACGAAACCTCCCGTGTTTCCACTTGCCATGAAAATCGTCCTCGGGAGCGCCGAATTCAACCCGTTTCTTGCGCGCAATGAGAATTGCCACCGTTTTGATGCCGGCCTAACGGGCCTTCAGGGGTTCGCGAGCACGGATATCAATATCCGCCGCCGGTGGGAGGCGCGTTCAGCGTCATGCCGCCACCAGAATTGTGATCCCCCGAGGTGGAGCAAGAAGCAATACCAAGGCCGATGAGAGCGAAAGCAACTGCCGCAAAGACTGATCTGGTGAACATGATCGTGATTCCTTTGGGTGAGATTGGGCACGCAGGCCCGAACTTGGAATGAACAGATCAGGCCGTCCTTTTATTCGATCGCTTTTTGAAACAAGGGATGTCGCCATTCCGAATGTTCTTGTTTTGTTCTTGAAATCGCCGCCATTGAGGCATATGCTTTGGAGATCGGAAAACAAAAGGAGGCAGAGCCAAACCGGCTTTGAATGAAGCCATGCAGCATGTCGATCAGTTGTCATTTAATCTCGGCAAACCGCCAATTAGTCGCAAGGGCAAAAGCCCTCCGAAGCGCCGGCAAGCACTCTATTTTGCGGCATTGCCGGACCCAGAAATCGCTAAATTGGCTGCTGAAATGACCGTCGACCAAAGTCGACGAAACGGGTTGATGCGCACAGCGAGAAAGCATGATCTTTACCATGCCACCATTTATCCCATCGACATTGTCTCCCGCTCACAGGAGGAAGCCACCTTCGCTGCGTTGGAGGCTGGGTCAACCATCTGCTTAAAGTCGTTTCCCTTGATATTCGATCGTGCAGGCACATTCGGCAACGGGAACAACCGTCAATATGTACTCTGGTGTAGGGACGGAAACGAGGGGCTAGCGACACTCCGTCGGGAATTGGATGCTGCAATGCAAAGCTTGGGCTTCGAAAGCGGCATATCCAAGTCGTTCCAACCTCACATGACGCTGTTTTATTGCAACCACATTCTTCCCGAAGTGATTTTGGAAGCGCCGATCGCTTGGACAGTCAAAACGTTCACGCTGGTCAACAGCTTTCAAGGCGACGGCGAACATGGCCACGTCTGGCATTGGCCATTATTCTAAATCTGGGTTCTAAATCTGGCGCTTACGGTTTCGGAACAGGCTGAACTGTAGCCATCACAGCTGCCACAGCATCATCGACGCTGAAGCTGCAGCGCTTATCGACATCGGCGACGCCCGCGACCGTCATGAGATCGCGAACCCGGTCATGGACCCGAGCAAACTGTAGACGGAGACCGGCGCGCTGCATGGCGCCGTCGAACTCCATCAAGGCGTCCATCGCCGTGCTGTCGATATCGGAGCTTTCCTCCAGGCTGAGGATGACGGCCCGCAATCCGGCTTGGCTGCGGCTGCCGGACAATATCTCGACGAAGATCGTATCGGCATTGCCGAAAAACAGGGTTTCGCCGGGGCGCCAGATGGCGATGCCCGGTATCTCCGCGGCATCGCCATGCCTGATGACATCGACGAAGTCATGGCTGTTGTTGAGCCGTCCCAAACGGGCGATATACGGGGATGCCAGGCGATGCATCATGGCAGCGAGCGAAAGGGCGATTGCCAGCAGCATGCCGTTGAGCACGCCGAAAGCGAGCACGCCGATGGCGGCGCCCAGTGCCACGTAGAAATCGCGATGCAGACGGCGCAGCCGCAGGATGGGGCTGGGGTCGAGCGCATGCGTCAGAGCCGCGATCACGACGGCGGCCAGCACCGGCTCCGGCAGAAGCGCCACCAGCGGTCCGGCACAGGCAATCAGGATCGCGAGGCCGATGGCGGCAAAGACGGTCGTCGCCCGCGTCTTTGCCCCTGCCGCCTCACTGGCGAAGCCGGCGGAAAAACCCGCACCGACCGGCATGCCCTGAACGACGGCACTGGCGATATTGGCAGCGCCCAGCGCACCAAGCTCGCGATTGATCTCCAGCGTCTCGCCATAACGCAGGGCGAGTGCACGCATGGTGCCCCAGGATTCAGCAAAGAGGATGAGGACAAGAGGCACGGTGAATTGCACCAGCCGCGAATAGGCGGCCCAGCCGGCGTCCGGCAGCGAGGGCCATTGCGGCAGGATCTCGATCGGGCCGACCAGCTTGACGCCATGGCCTTCCAGACCGAACAGATAGGAGGCGAAGATGCCGGCGGCCAGCACAAAGAAGGCGGCGGGAATGCCGGGCAATCGCTTCAGCAGCAACAATGCCGCTAGCGCGACCACGCCGACGGCGACGCTGATCGGATTCCACTGGAGGATCGCGCCGAAGAGTGCGGCCGCGTAAGCCAGGATATTCGAGGCTTGCACGGGCACACCGACAAGGATCGGCAGCTGATGCAGGATGATGGTGATCGCCAGCCCGAGCGCGAAGCCGCGCAAGACCGGCCGCGAGATGAAACCGGTGATGCCGCCAAGGCGCAAGGTACCGGCGATGACGAAAAGAATGCCGGCGAGCGCCACGGCAACGGTGGCAAGTCCCGCCTTGATCGTCGCATCACCCGGCACAACCGCCAATGTTGCGGCGAGAATGGCAGCGGATGAGGATGTGGGGGAGACGATGGCAAAGCGGCTGCGGCCGAATATGGCATAGACGAGACAGCCGACGATGCCGGCGAGGATCGCACGATGCGGCGGCAGGCCGGCGATGCCGGCGTAAGCGACCGCTTCCGGCAGCATCAGTCCGGCAACCGATATGCCCGCGACCAGATCTGCCCTATCCGCCACGAACCAACTGCCCAGCTTCGTCATCGATCACCGACCGTAAGTGTGGTCCATCCTTTTATGGATAGAGATTCGCCACGAGGCCGCAACAGAAAAATACGGGTTGGAATCGGTACTTATACGGCGCTGTCCGAGGCGTCCCGCAAGGGACAACTTTGACCGACAACATCAGCAACGAAGTCCATAACCGCCCGGATGGCAGGCGAGCGACGGAGATCGGGATAGGTGACGAGCCAGAGGTCGCGCGTCGGTGACGGGATCTCCGCCGGCAGGTGCACCAATCCTGCCTCACGATCACCCAGAAATCTCGGAAGCGCCACAACCCCCAATCCGGCGCGAGCAGCCTCGAGCTGACCGAATACATCGGTGGCACGGAAGACGATCGGACGACCATCCAGCAGACTGCGAAGCCACGTCTGCTGGGTCAGATGCTCCATCGCCGCATCATAGCCGATGAACACCCAGTCCTCCTCTGGTATTTGCGCTAAGGGCGGGATCGCATAGAGACCGAAGCGCATGGTGCCGATACGCCGGACCAAGAGATCGCTCTCCTCCGGCCTGATCATGCGCACGGCGATATCCGCCTCGCCGGAATTGAGCGCGACGCTCCGAGCAATGCCGGCAATGGTCAGCGTGATGTTCGGATGATGGGTATGAAACAGCGCGGCTTTCGGCGCCAGCAGATGGGCAGCGATCGACGGCGGCGCGCTGACCTTGACTGCAGCGGAAAGCCCGGAAACGGCGCTTTTCGAATAACGTCTGATCGCCTCGACATTTTCTTCCATACCCGCCACCAGTTCGGCGATGGCGCGGCCATCGGCCGTCAACGGCGAGGTGCGTGGCCGCCGGTCGACGAGGCGCAGGTCGAGCGCACGTTCCAGCGCCGCAATGCGCCTGCCGACCGTTGCGTGGTCGACACTCAACTCGCGCGCCGCCGCAGAGAGGGAGCCGGTTCGAGCGAGAGCGGCGAAATGGTGAAGGTCCTGCCAGTCGATCATCGGTGCATTATTGCACAGATATGGTGAGTTCATACCGAATTTATTCGCACAGCGATTCATGGTCAAAAATCGTCCGAAAGGAGATTTTCCCATGCCCCTAGCGATTGCTATTACCAGCCCCGGCGGCCCCGAAGTCCTGAAAGCCGTCGATCTCCCAGCTACCGAACCCGGCCCCGGCGAGGCGCTGATCCGCCAAAGTATCTCCGGCGTCAATTTCGTCGACATTTATGTCCGTTCCGGGCTTTACCCGCTGCAACCCGGCAACAATGTGTTGGGCTTTGAGGGTGCAGGCATTATCGAAGCGCTCGGCGCTGATGTCGGCGATCTGAAGGTCGGCGACCGTGTCGCCTATATCGGCCATCCGATCGGCAGCTATGCCGAGATGCGCACGCTACCTGCAAGCCGGCTGGTGAAATTACCCGATGGTGTTAGCGAGCGCATTGCCGGCAGCACGATGCTGCGCGGACTGACGGCGCAGATGGTGCTGCAAAAGACCTATCCCGTGAAGGCGGGCGAGTGGGTGCTGGTGCATGCGGGCGCCGGCGGGCTCGGCCAACTCGTCACACGCCTTGCCAAGCGGATCGGCGCGAACGTCATCGCTACCGTGGGATCCGAAGCCAAGGTCGGCATCGCCCAGGAAGCAGGTGCGGACGCGGTTCTCCTGCATACATCCGCGGATTGGGCCGAGGAAACGCGCCGCATCGCCGATGGCCGCGGCGTACATCTTGCCGTCGACGGGATCGGCGGGACCACGTTGTCGCAGACGCTTGCTGCGGTGCGCCCCTTCGGCATGGTCGCCAGCCTCGGACAGGTCGCCGGCCCCATTCCGCCGATCAAGATAGAGGAGCTGACCGCACCCCGTGTGATCGGCTTGTCGCGCCCGAGCGTATTGGCTTACGCCAACGATCCCGAACTCTACCGCCAAGGCGCCATGTCGCTGATGGCAGCGCTGCAGGCCGGGCTAGTCAACCCGATCGGTGCGGAATACGAGCTGAAGGATGCCGCCCGAGCCCATGCCGATCTCGAAGCAGGACGAACGACGGCCAGCGTCATACTGACGATGTGATGCCTTTTGCCCATTCTCCCTTCGGGGAGAATGGGTTTGTGCCACTGGTACGCCCCATGACAATCGCCACGCACAATCAATTCATCCCGTCAATGGGTTTTGCTGCAAGGCAGCAATTCGTTGACCTCGCCTGCTGTTGCCTGATAGCCATTACCCATGGCGACGCACGGCCCTCGGGCCTTCGCCGTCACTGCTATCCGATACGAATCCGCTTCCTTCGTGGCAAACAGCATGGACACCGCTGCCGGTGCCCGCAGGCGATATCCCGTGAACACTGCTTCCCAGACCATCCGGTCCGCTTCGACCCTGTCTCTCATCTCGATCGTCGCGCTGACATTCTTCGGCTACCTTGCCATCGGATTGCCGCTTGCGGTTCTGCCGACCTATGTCGACAGCAGCCTCGGCTTCGGCGTTGTTTGGGCCGGCATCGCCGTCAGCACGCAATATGTGGCGACCATCGTCAGCCGCGCCCATGTCGGCCGGCTCTGCGATCAATATGGGCCGCGCCGTTCGGTCTTCCTGGGCTTCCTCGCCTATGGTCTGTCGGGCGCACTCACCATCGCTTCCACTTTTACGATCCAAGTCCCGGCGGCAAGCCTTGCTCTTCTGCTTGCGGGCCGGCTGGCGCTCGGTATCGGCGAGAGCTGGGTGAGCACGGCGGCAATCACCTGGGCGATCGGTCTGATGGGATCGCGCGAAACAGTCCGCATCATCTCCTGGAACGGCATTGCCACCTACGGCGGCATTGCGCTCGCCGCCCCGTTCGGCGCCTGGCTGCAGGGGCAATACGGTTTCTTCGCTATCGGCGTCGTCACCATCATCCTTGCGGTTGCCGGCTTCATGCTGGCGCAAACGCGGCCGCCGGTTCCCGGCGTCAAGGAAAAAGGTATCGGCACGGGCCAGGTGCTGAGCCGCGTTGCACCATACGGCGTCGCGCTTGCGCTTGCCTCAAGCGGCTTCGGCGTCGTCATGGCCTTCGTCGCGCTGTTCTTCCATAGCCGCGGCTGGGAAGGCGCCTCCTTTGCGCTCAGTGCTTTCGGCCTCGCCTTCATGGGCGTGCGCCTGGGTCTTGCCCAGGCTGTCGCCCGCTTCGGGGGCCTGCCGCTGGTGCGCATTTCCCTTGTTATCGAGATCGTCGGCCTGGCTGCGCTTGCCTTTGCGCCATCTCCGACCGTTGCCATCATCGGCGCGGCTCTCGCCGGCGCCGGCTTCGCGCCCGTCTTCCCCGCACTTGGCAACGAGGCCATGGAGCGCATCCCGCCGCAGAACCGCGGCGTCGCGCTCGGGCTTTATTCGATCTTTCTCGACGTGTCGCTCGGTTCGACTGGCCCGATCGCCGGCCTGTTCGCGGATCATCTCGGCTATGCGGCACCCTTCTCCTTCGGTGTTGGTGCGGTGCTGCTCAGCCTGCTCCTGAGCTTCTGCCTGCGCAGGAATGGCAGCCGCTGAAAGCCATTTTGGCGCTGTTTGTCCCCGGCCCTGATTCTGGCATGTGGTGACAAACGGTTGCGGACCGCCTGCAGGGCTTGATATGGGTCTCTGATTATCATCAGCAGGAGGCCCGCCCATGAACGTCACCGAAATCGTCATCGAAGGTGACACTCCGGGGATCGCCTGGCGGCTGCCCGTCCTGCATTTTTCCGGCAGCAAGACGGATACCCCGAAGATCTACATCCAGGCTGCATTGCACGCCGGTGAACTGCCGGGGACTGCCTTGGTACATTTCCTCTGCGAGCGGCTTCGGAAAGCGGAAGCCGAAGGCGCGATCCTCAGCGATATCGTCGTGGTGCCGCATGCCAATCCGATCGGCGCGGCGCAATCGCATTTCGGCGAGATGCAAGGGCGCTTCGACTTGGGCTCGCGTACCAATTTCAATCGCGATTTCCCGCTGATCTCGCTGCGCGACCGCGATCTCCTCATCGAAAATCTGGAACGCTACCCCGCCGTCGACCGGCTGAAGCGCCAGCTGATCCATATGGCGCTCGGTGCCGATCTGGTGATCGATCTGCATTGCGATGACGAATCCCTGCAATATGCCTATATCGACGAGGCCTTCTGGCCCGAAGCCGCCGATCTTGCCGCGGCGCTGAAGATGGATGCCGTGCTGCTGTCGGATGGCGAAAGCTCGGCATTCGAGGAGGCCGTCAGCTTCGCCTGGAAATACGAAGTGCCGGGGGAAAAGAAGGCAAGGCTGCCGGGCAAGCTCTCTGTGACGGTCGAGTTGCGCGGCACACGCGACGTCTATCCCGAGATGGCAAGGAAAGATGCCGAAGGGCTCTGGCGTTTCCTGGCCTCGCGCGGCGCAGTCCGTGACGAAAGCATCGCACTCGGTGCATTCGACGGCCCGGCCGTGCCGCTCGACAATGTCGAGATGATCCGTGCCCCGCAGGCGGGTACAGTGCTCTTCCATCGCAATATCGGCGAGCGCGTTGAAGAAGGTGATCTGCTGGCAACGATCATCACCACCCCGGGTATGCCTGACGGGACCATCGACGTCCGCGCGCCGCAAGCAGGTCTGATCGTCACCCGCGTATCGGACCGGCTGGTGCGCCGGCGCGGCGATCTTATGAAGATCGGTTCGGACAGAGCAAGCTCCGTCGCCCGCAAACCAGGAACACTTGAGGATTGATTTCCTCTAGCGGCGATCGATCACCTTACAGCGCATAGTGAAGGCGATCGCCGCTGATTCCCGCAGAAGCGCACCCAGATAGCGAATGTGACACTGCCCGCCAGCAAGGAGCGCGCGCACAATATTCGTTAGCTGGATAATAATTGAACGATTTTCCATCACGATCATGCCTCCGATCGAATTGATGCAGGCAATGTTCAGATCATCGAAGGCGGGAGCTATCGCCTTTCGAGATATATGTATGCAGTGTGCATATATATGATGAAACTGTCAAGATCCTATCTCGTGGCTATGTCATGAAGGCAATCGGGCAGCGATCCTGGTCGCAGGCGCCCTGATCGCAAACGCGGCAGACCACGTCCTGGTCATCGCCGGGATCGACCAAGGCCGGCAGCAGCGTCTCGATGAGATGGCCGAATTGCATCGCCTCTTCAGGCCCGAGCACGGCGAAAGCTCGATGAATGACAGCACGCCGTGCCGCCAGGCTTTTGTCGAACAGTACCTGCCCGGCCTTGGTCAATTGCAGCGATCGGGCACGCTTGTCTCCCTCGACGCCTCCGGCGCGCAACGCGAGACCGGACGCCACCAGTTGGTCGACAAGGCGCACGGCGGCAGAATGGGAGAGCGCGATCATTCGGCGTAGGGTCTCGATCGTCAGCCCCGGCTCGGTGCCGATTTGAACGATGGCGGCAATGGCGCTTGGGCCAAGGCCGGTTTCATCGACAAAGGCCTTTTCCATCTTGTCCACCAGGGCAAGGCTCATGGCGCCAAAGAGGTTTTCCAGCCGCAATATTTCCTTGTCCGTCGCCATGCTCCAGCCTGCGTCATAAGTATGCATGCTGCATATTTATGCGCTTATTGCTGGCAACTGCAACGGGCGAGAGAACTGCGTCCCCGCCCGAGCGGCTTTCATCCGCCTTTGTTCGCGTGTTATGCCCTATCGGACAGCAAAAGACGGATTCGCCATGACGATCACCATTTACGGCATCAAGAACTGCGACACGATGAAGAAGGCCCGCACCTGGCTCGAAAGCCATGGCATCGCCTATGAATTCCACGACTACAAGGCCGTGGGCATCGATCGGGATCATCTGGAGCGCTGGACGACGGAAGCCGGTTGGGAAGTGGTCCTCAACCGCGCCGGCACCACCTTCAAGGCCCTGCCGGAAACGGACCGCGCCGATCTTTCGAAGGACAAGGCCATTCAGCTGATGATGGCGCAGCCCTCGATGATCAAGCGCCCGGTGCTGGAAGCGGACGGCAAATTGCTCATCGGCTTCAAGCCGGATATTTATGCGGCTGCATTCGGCAAGGCCGCCTAGAGATAAGCCATGTCGAAAACCACCCGCGCCACGCAAGTGCTGACCCAGGCGAAGGTCGCCTTCACCGTGCATGCCTATGATTACGACCCAAATGCGGAGCGTGTCGGCCTGCAGGCCGCAGAGGCCTTGGGCGAAGAGCCCCATCGCGTGTTGAAGACGCTGATGGCGGAGGTGGATGGCAAGCCGGTCTGCGCCGTCGTCCCCTCTGATCACGAAGTCAGCATGAAGAAGCTCGCCGCAGCCTTCGGCGGCAAGTCGGCTAATATGATGAAGCCTGCCGATGCCGAGCGCCTGACGGGCTATCATGTCGGCGGCATCAGCCCCTTCGGCCAGAAGAAGCTCGTTCCCACAGCGATCGAGGCGCAGGCGATGACCGAGGCCTATGTCTATATCAATGGCGGCCAGCGCGGGCTGCAGGTGCGCCTCAGCCCCCAGGATGCCTTGGCTGCTCTCAAAGCCAAGGCTGCGCCCCTGATTGCCTGACGATCTGCAAGATCGGACAAAGCGCCTTCAATTTCGCCGCAAACCGGTCTAAGTCTTCAGACCATCTTCGATATCAGCCAAGCAGGTTTTGTCATGACATCAGCCTCCCCCAACCATCATCCCGTCGATCACGCCAAGCTGGAAAAGCTTGCGGAAGTGGCCGTAAAGGTCGGGTTGCAGCTGCAGGCAGGCCAGGATCTGCTGATAACAGCGCCGGTCGCAGCGATGCCGCTGGTTCGGCTGATCACGCGCGAAGCCTACAAGGCCGGCGCCGGCCTCGTCTCGACCTTCTATTCCGACGAAGAGACCACGCTCGCCCGCTACGAATATGGCCAGGATGCGAGCTTCGACCGCGCCGCCACATGGCTCTATGAGGGCATGGCCAAGGCCTTCTCCAACAATACGGCACGCCTCGCCATTTCCGGCGACAATCCGATGCTCCTGTCCAGCCAGGACCCCAACAAGGTGGCGCGCGCCAACCGCGCCAACTCGGCCGCCTACAAGCCGGCGCTGGAAAAAATCTCGAATTTCGACACCAACTGGAACATCGTCTCCTACCCGAACCCGTCCTGGGCAAAGCTCGTCTTCCCGAACGACCCGGAGGCAATCGCAGTCGCCAAGCTCGCCAAGGCGATCTTCTCGGCCTCGCGCGTCGACGTCGAAGATCCGATCGCCGCCTGGGCCGAACACAATGCCAATCTGCACAAGCGCTCGGCCTGGATGAACGGCCAGCGTTTTTCCGCCCTGCATTTCCAGGGACCGGGCACCGATCTGACGGTCGGTCTTGCAGACGGCCATGAATGGCACGGCGGCGCCTCGACGGCCAAGAACGGCATCACCTGCAACCCGAACATACCGACGGAAGAGGTCTTCACCACGCCGCATGCGCTGCGCGTCGAAGGCCATGTTTCCTCCACCAAGCCGCTGTCGCATCAGGGCACCCTCATCGACAATATCCAGGTACGCTTCGAAGGCGGCCGGATCATCGAGGCCAAGGCAACGCGCGGTGAGGAAGTGCTGAACAAGGTGCTCGACACCGACGAAGGCGCCCGCCGGCTCGGCGAAGTGGCGCTGGTGCCGCATTCCTCGCCGATTTCGGCGAGCGGCATCCTGTTCTACAATACGCTCTTCGACGAAAATGCCTCCTGCCACATTGCGCTCGGCCAGTGCTATTCCAAGTGCTTCATCGACGGCGCCAAGCTTAGCCAGGAGCAGATCAAGGCGCAGGGCGGCAATTCCAGCCTGATCCATATCGACTGGATGATCGGCTCCGACAAGGTCGATATCGACGGCATCAATGCCGATGGCTCGCGCGTGCCGGTCATGCGCAAGGGCGAGTGGGCATAACCAACTTCGGACACTCGAATGCGATCATGCCGCGGTATCTCTGCCGCGGCATATTTTTTATGAAATCGTGAGATCAGATCGTCGCCAGCGCTCGCTTGACGCGTTCGAGATGCGCCTTGCGTCCGGCCTCGGCTACGCGATCCATGTCATGCAGCGCCAGCATGCGGAAATTCAACCGCTTGGCGCAGAAGGCGGCAATGCCGCGCTTCAATAGGCGCCGCACCGGATTGCCCATATAGAGGTGCACGATCCACCAGGGCGAACCGGTTGTCGTCAGCGCCCAGAAGAGGCGGATATTGGTGAGCTTCGGCACGATACGCCCGCCGGCGACATCGTGGGTGAAGGCAATGCCGGGCGCAAAGGCGCGGTCGAAGAAGCCCTTGAGGATCGCCGGAAAATTGAACCACCATTGCGGAAAGACGAGGATCAGTCCCTCCGCCGCCTGCAGCCGTGCGACGATGGCATCGACGCCAGAGGTATCATAGGGCTGGTCGAAATAGCCGCGCCGCTCGGCTTCGGACAGACGCGGATCGAAGCCCTCGCGATAGAGATCGAGCAGAGCGACCTCGTGCCCGCCGGCAACAAGCGTCTCCTGTGCAATCTTCGCCACGGCGGCGGCAAAACTATCCTCCAGCGGATGAGCCAGCACCAGCAGGATGCGCATCAGAAGAGGCTTCCCTGCTTCGGCGGAGCGGTGGGTTCTACCGGTTTGGTTGCCCGCTTCTTCGCAGGCGTAGCGCCTGATGACGTGGATGAAGACGAAGGTGGGGAGGCATCACCGCCGGCGACCGCCCCGACGCGGCCATCCGCGAACTCGATCGAAATAGCCGCACCTGCCGACAGTGCTGCCGCCAACGACACCGGGCGGTCATCCTCGTCACGAATCACGGCGTAGCCACGCTTCAGGACGTTCTTGTAGGAGAGCGACTGCAGAATACGCTCCTGCGCCGTAAGCTCGCTGCGGGAGCGCGTCAGCTGATGACGGATGGCCGTATCGGCGTGACGGACGAGATTGCCGAGGCGATCACGCGCCCTGCCCGTCTGCGCTTCGAGGCGTGACGGCAAGGTAGCAAAAACGGCATCGGCCCGTTCGATACGGGCACGAGAGCGGTCGAGCATGCGCTCGATGGTTCGCTCCGCGCGGGTCATTCGCTCGCTCAACTGCTGCCGGCGCTCGGTGATCCGGTTCGACAGGATATCCGGCCGCAGCTGCGAAGCGGTGCGCTCGAAGGAGCGGCGCTTGTTGAGCGTATTCAGCCCCAGCCCGCGGCCAAGGCCGGCGGCCGCTTCGTCGAAGCGCCGGCGCGGCAGGGCCAGGATCTGGTCGAGGGAAGGCAAGGCGCGCAGCAGCGCGCGAACGGCCTGCCGCCGTTGATCCATCTGTCTCGTCATCCCTCCCTGCAGCCGGGCAGCAAGGCTTGCGAGTTGCGCTTCCAATTCGGCCCGAACAGGCACGGCCATTTCCGCCGCACCGGTCGGCGTTGGGGCGCGCACGTCAGCGGCATAGTCGATCAAGGTCCAGTCGGTCTCGTGGCCAACGGCCGAGATCAGCGGGATCTCGCTCGCGGCTGCGGCGCGGACGACCGCCTCGTCGTTAAAACTCCAGAGATCCTCGAGGCTGCCGCCGCCACGTGCGACAATCAGCACGTCCGGGCGCGGGATCGGGCCACCGGCCCCAAATTCGTTGAAGCCGCGAATGGCGTTGGCCACTTCATCGCCGGAGCCTTCGCCCTGCACCTTCACCGGCCAGACGAGGACGTGCACGGGGAAACGATCGGAGATACGATGCAGGATATCGCGAATGACGGCGCCTGTCGGCGAGGTTACGACACCGATCACTTTGGGCATGAAGGGCAGCCGGCGTTTGCGCTCGGGATCGAAGAGGCCTTCGGCACCGAGCTTGCGCTTGCGTTCCTCCAGCAGCGCCATCAAGGCGCCTGCCCCGGCAGGCTCCAAGGTTTCGATGACGATCTGGTATTTCGAGGAGCCTGGGAAAGTCGTCACCTTGCCTGTTGCAATGACTTCCATTCCCTCTTCAGGGCGGAATTTCAGCTTGGAAAATGTGCCTTTCCAGATCACCGCATCGATGCGGGCGCGATCGTCCTTCAGTGAGAAATAGGCATGGCCTGAGGAATGTGGACCGCGATAGCCGGAAATTTCCCCGCGCACGCGCACCTGATCGAACGCATTTTCGACTGTGCGCTTGATCGATCCGGATAGTTCCGAGACGGAATATTCCGTCAGGTTCGAGGGCGAATCATTCTCAAAAAAGCTGCTCATGTCCTCTTTCTAGCCGATCTCGCGGAAAATGCGGAGCCTTGCGCATACCGCTTAAGTCTGAATCGATCGAAGCCAGGATTGTGCGCATATTTAAGGTACTGCCGCCTCCTTTGCATGTCCCATAAAGGGCGCGGAGCCTATTGCATCATCAAGCGTTAACCTTATCGACAAAGCCTTTCTTAGCCATCCGCGCGTAAACCTGTGCAAACTGGTTCTTGGTAAAGAGGATATGGAGCGATGATATTCGTGACCGCCACGATCATCGGAATTGCCGCCGGCCTGCAGCGCTCGACGATCGGCGCCCTGTTCGGCGTGGCATTGGTGAGCATAGCCTTCATGGCGGCCGTTGCGATATCGATCGTTCCGCCGCCGCTAACGACATTGTTTATCGCGCTCGGCGGCTACAATCTCGGCTTTATCGGCTATCTCATGACAGCCGATATGCTGGAACAGCGCCGGGCTTAGACACAATATCTAAGAGTATTCTGCGGCTTCTCGCTCCTAATGGCGTGGTTTGGAGATTCCGCGCAGAGCTGAACAGCTCCAGCTCAATTCTGCGGCTTGACGCGGAAGAACTGCACATCCGATTCCGCCGGCGCCGCAATCGGCTCCAGATAGACGGGAATATGCCCAGCAGTCAGCTGCGCATAAAGTCCCTTCGGCGCCCGCTCACTCACTAACTCCACCTGCGGATCCCCCTTACAGAAGGCAACAATCGTTACCTTCGCCTCATGCAGAAGCGCTTCTGCCTGTTGCGGCTCCGCAAGGCCAATAAGCAGCTCGGCCATCATTCCATCAGGATCGCGGTGATAGGGACCAGAAAGGGTGCGATGGGGGGTGAAGCGCAGAAGCGGCGCTCCCAGGTTGGAAGCCGCCGCGACCACCCCCGGCGCAAGACCCGCGATCGGTCGCAGGGCCTGCTGGGATATACAGTTGGCAGTCTCCTCCGCCTTGACTGGCGCCGCGACCATAAGACCATTGACGCCCCCCTTGCTTGCAAGCGCGCCGCCCACGGCCCAAACGGCTGGGACAGAGGCCAATAATGTCCCCGCATAAAGCAGGATCGCACGCAGATTTTTGGGATCGGCCATGTAGTTTTTTCGCAATTCGGCGATCATCAATGCCAGTGGCGGTATGGCCAGGAGATTGGCGAATTCTGTGCCGCGTACCTGCACCAGCGTGATCACCCAATTGATCGCGATCAGCGCCATCAGCATTGCGTGGAGGCTCGGCCGGGTGCCTCGCAGGATACGAAAGGCGCAGACGAGCATCGCCAGAAGACCCGTTGCGTAGAAGACGCCGAGCGTATCCGGCTGACGGTTGGCCACGGAGATAATCGATTGTGCCTCGGCCACTCTGCTGAGCCAGAAATCCACCAGCATGGGGTCCAGATCGGAAAGCGGATTGCGCAGGCATTGCGGCGCAAGTGCGACGGTTATCGCAAACACGAATGCGCCGTTGACCGCGAGAATTGCAATGCGCCAGGGCCGGGACAGACGGCTGGCAAAAATGGACGACAGGAGAAGCCCGACGCAGCCTGCGCTGGTGATGCCGTAAAAGCCGAGCGAAAGATTGTCGCATGTGACCATCGAATAAAGACGCGGCGGCACCAGCGAGAAGAAGGCGGCGCTGACGGCGATCGTCAGGGTCAGGGCAAAAGCCTTGGCAGCGGGTGCGAATATCTCGCCTTTCCAGGCCCACAAACAGGCAACTGACATGCAGGCGACGGCGACAAAGGGCGTTGTCTCCGCGCCGATACCGAGCTGGATGGCAAGGGCGATAGCAGCAATGGCGAAATTGCGAGGGCGATAGTTTTCATCGACGAGCATTGCAACGGTAAGCGCAACGAGGCCGAGTTGAACATTGTCGTGATCGATGGAGCCCGGCACGAAGCGCGGCGAAAGCAGGACAAACAGCGCCGTCAGGATCAGCGAGAAGTGCATGCCTTCCACGCCGGCGATGCGCCGACCTGCAAGACCCATGAAGAACATCAGCGGCAGGACGAGCATGAGAGGCCATACCGTCAGCGCGGCCGCCTCGGCGCCTTCCGGTGAAAGGAACATCCGGAAGAAGAGGATGAGGCTTGCGATCGGCAGATCGATGAAGCGCGACCAGTGCATCAGCGTGCCGCCTGCGAGGCCGAGACGGTACTGCATCATGTCGAACCAGCCCTGGCCCGCGAGAAAATCGCGCACTTCGACAAGACGCATGGCGTCGTCATTATCCGGCCCGACATAGTCCGCGAGGTTGCGATGAATGATGAGCTGCGCGACGATGACGATGGCGGTATAGACCAGAGCAGTGAGAGCAGGATGAGACCAACGCAGAGGCGCCTTCTTTTCTGCCGTTCCGGCTGCCTCGGGCGGCATTGCCAGCGTTTGCGCCATCTCGATGAACCCCATGTTGGAAGGATAGTCGGGGCGATACGCTAACGGTTGCCGATCAAAAAAAAGTAAAGCCGCTGCCTACAGCCGCTTTTATCACGATAATGTTTTTCGCAGCGCCGGTATCCCGCCTTTTTTATTGGGCAGCCATAGGGTCTTATTAACAGCCAGCGGGATAAGCTCTCGTCCGGATCGTCAATCGGGCCTCGACTTAACTTCACACGCAGCAACCGGCCAAGACCATGTCGAATGAGAAGCTGAATATCGCCGTCCTCCTGCCCTGCTACAACGAAGCCGCAACGATCGGCGAGGTCGTGCGCGGTTTCCGCAAGGCGCTGCCGCAGGCCGCGATCTATGTCTACGACAATAATTCGACGGACGGCACCGCGCTGCATGCCATGCTTGCCGGCGCGACTGTCGTGCGCGAGCGTCGGCAAGGCAAGGGGCACGTGGTGCGCCGCATGTTCGCCGATATCGAAGCTGACATCTATCTGATGGCCGATGGCGACGGCACCTATGCGCCCGAAGACGGCGAAGAGCTGATCCGCACGTTGCTGACCGAGGGATCCGACATGGTGGTCGGCACTCGCCGCAACGTTCGCAACGACGCTGGCCGGCAGGGCCATGCCTTCGGCAACCGTATTTTCAACTGGCTCTATCGCAGCATCTTCGGCGCCGATTTCACCGATATATTTTCCGGCTACCGCGCCTTTTCGCGCCGCTTCGTCAAGAGCTTTCCTGCCGTATCTGGCGGGTTCGAGATCGAGACGGAAATGTCGGTTCATGCCTCCAGGCTGAAGCTGCCCGTCAGCGAGCTGGAACTCGACTACGGACGGCGGCCGGAAGGCTCGCATTCGAAGCTTTCGACCTTCCGCGACGGCGGGAGGATCCTCTGGATGTTCGCGATGCTGATGAAGGAAACGCGGCCTTTCGCCTTTTTCGGCATCCTGAGCGCCGTCGCCATGGAGCTCAGCATTGGTTTCTCCATTCCGGTCTTCATCGAGTATTTCGAAACCGGACAGGTCTTGCGCATGCCGAGTTGGATGCTCTCCCTAGCGCTGACAATGATCGCCTTCATGCTGTTCACGGCTGGTATCATCCTCGATTCCGTGGCGCGTGCCCGCGCCGAACAGTTGCGCATTCACTATATGAGCCTGCCCAAGCCCTCCTCGCGCGAAAGCGAAGATGACAGGACGGTTTACATGGCTGAGATCGACAAGCCGGCAAGCCGGAAGAAAAGGGCCAAGGCTGCATGAAGAAGCTCTTTCGCTTCCTGATCGCTGGCGGTGTCGGCTTCGTGGTCGATGCGGGCGTGCTGCATCTGTTGCTCTGGTTCACGCCTTTCGGACCCTTCGTCGGCCGCGCCATATCGATCCCGAGCGCGCTGCTTGCCACCTGGGTACTCAACCGCAACTTCACCTTCGGCCGCTCCGACCGCTCGCTTGCGGCGGAGGGCTTTCGCTACGGTTCGGTCGGGCTGACCTCGGCTCTGCTGAACTACGCCCTCTTCAGCTCGCTGCTGATGACCGAGCCGTCATTGCGGCCGATCATTGCGCTGACGCTGGCATCGGCGGCGGCGACAGCGTTCAGCTTCTTCGGCTATTCGCGCTTCGTCTTCCGCCACCGGCAGAATTTGTGACAAACCCTCAAACGGGCTCCCAGCCGTCCTTCTCGCTGGCGCGGTAGATGGCGTCGATGACCTTCTGGTTGAGCTTCGAACTTTCCAGCGACACGACCTCGGCGCCTTTACCAAGCGCGGCAGAGGCGAAAGCTTCAGCCTCGCGCCTGTATTGGCGGCTGTCGGGGAAACGGAAAATCTGCGATTCCGAATGGCCGCGATTGGTCAGCTCCAGCTCTTCAGCACCATAGCGATCGGCATTGAAGGGCGACTTCACCTCAATGAAACCCTCGGTGCCATGGAAGACCATGACCTGACGGTTGGCCATCTGCGTCGAGATATAGAAGGTCAGTTCGAAATCGCCGAAATCAGCTTTGACGCTGGAGTAGATGTCGGTGCCGAATTCGGGGTCGCGCTCCGTCACCGCCTGAATGCGCAGCGGTTCGCGGCCCGTGACGAAACGGGTGCTGATCGTCGGATAGACGCCGATGTCGGGCAGGCCGCCGCCGCCGAGCGCGGGAATATTGCGCATGTTGCCGGCATCGCGGTTGAAATAGGTGAAGGCACCCTGGATATGGCGCAGACGGCCGATGGCGCCATCGGCGAGCAGCGAGCGAACCTTCCGCCAGACCGGCGCATAAGTGACCATATAGGCTTCCGTCACCAGAACCTTGTTGCGATCCCGCGCGGCGATCAGGCTGTCGATCTCATCCGCCTTGAGGGCGATCGGCTTTTCGCACAGCACATGCTTGCCGGCATCGGCAGCCTTGATCGTCCATTCGACGTGCTGCGAAGTCGGCAGCGGGATATAGACGGCATCGATCGTATCGGAGGCGAGCATCTCTTCATAGGAGCCGAAGGCATGCGGCACGGAGAAGCGGTCGGCCATCTGCCTGGCGCGGCCGAGATCGCGGCTGGCGATGGCAGCCACGACGCAGTTTTCCGCATCCTGAATGGCGGGCACGACCAAATCCCGGCCGATCTTCGCCGTCGACAGAATTCCGAAACGCAGCATGATCTTTCTCCTGAAGCATCGTCCCCAAACAGACGGCCGCATGGCGATGATCGCAACATGGCCTTTCCGGCGGGATCCTTTGTGAACACGGTGGGGTAAAGCGAAACAGGGCATTCCGCTCTGGACGAAATCGACGTCAACTTTATTCGGCCCTTGCCGAAGGTGCAACGCCCGAGACGGCCCGCAGGCGCGAACCGGAGGGTGTAATGACCATCACGTCGTGTCCGTATTTGTCCCCTTTCTGTCTGCCAGATGGCTTTCGAAGCTTTCAAGCGACGCCTAATCTCAGCTATCCTTCAAGCACAGGAGATACGAAAATGTCCCATACGGATACCGCACTGCTCGTCATCGACGTCCAGGAATCCTTTCGCCAGCGTCCCTATTGGCGAACGGACGACCTGCAAGCCTTCACCAGCCGCCTGCAGGCGCTGATCGACGGCGCCAAGGCGCAAGGCATTCCCGTCGTCCAGATTTTCCATGTCGAGGACAACGACGCGCATTTCAGCCTCAAGAGCGGCTTCGTTCGCAAGCTCGATGAGATCTCGCTGGAGGCCGATGCCGTCTTCCACAAGCGCCGCCATTCGGCGCTCGTCGGCTCAGGCCTCGATGTCTGGCTGGTGGCAAACGGCATCCGCAAGGTGATCGTTTCGGGTATCCGTACCGAGCAATGCTGCGAGACGACGACCCGGCACGCTTCCGATCTTGGCTATGAGGTCGACTATGTCACCGAGGCGACGCTGACCTTCCCGATGACGCATGCCTCGGGCACGGTCTTCAGCGTCGATGATATCAAGAAGCGCAGCGAGCTCGTGCTGTCGGGCCGTTTCGCCCGTATCGCAACGGTCGAAGAGGCGCTGGCCGACGCATCGATCCGGAGTGCCGCATGATTCAAAGCGACCAGCGCCTCCATCGGCGGATCATTCCCGTCTACGTGCTTCTGCCGCCTTATACGCTGCTGATGGACGTGGCGGGGCCTGTGGAGGTGTTGCGTCGCGCCAATATCGAACAGGACGACGTCCTGTTCGATTATCAGTTCATCGCTGCCCAGCCGTTGCAGACGACTTCGGTTGGGCTGACGCTTGCCGATCTCAGGCCGTTGCCGGATCACATTCCCGATGGCGCCTATGTCATCTTGTCCGGCAACGTCACACCGCCTGACGATGCCGAAGATATCGAGCCGGAGATTGCCACGCTTGCAGCATGGCTGAGAGGTGCGATCCGGCCGGGCATCACCCTCGTCACCATATGCTCGGGTGCCGTGCTCGCAGCCCGCGCCGGACTGATGGATGGCTATGCCTGCACCAGCCACGCCGCCTGCCTCGACGAAATCACGCAATATGCACCGACGGCCAGGGTTCTCGACAACCGGCTCTACGTCGAAGACCGTGATCGATATTCGAGCGCCGGCATCACGACAGGCACCGATCTCATGTTGCATCTCGCCTCCAAGCTGACCTCGCCGGTGACGGCGCTGACCATTGCACGTCACATGGTCGTCTATATGCGCAGAACCGGCGCCGAGCCGCAGCTCTCGCCCTGGCTCAGCGGCCGCAACCACGTTCACCCCGCCATCCATCGCGTGCAGGATGCGATCATGGCCGATCCGGCCCATGGCTGGTCGCTTACCGAGCTTGCGGGCATCGGCGCCATGAGCGCGCGGCATATTTCGCGGCTGTTTCAGGAACATGCCGGCCTGTCAGTGACGGCCTATGTCAATCTGATGCGTGTGACGCTGGCGCGCGACGTGCTTGCCAATTCGCGGCTGGATATGGAGCGCGTGGCGGAAAAATCCGGCTTCGCCTCGCCGCGGCATATGCGGCGTGTCTGGTCGAAATACAACGCGCTGCCGCCCAGCCACTATAGGCGTTCGACGGCGGAATAAAGAAATCGTTAGTGGTCTTTGTCGGCAAAGGCCGCTAGCCTTGCCTTGTCCCTTCGCACCGGCGCCCGCTCGCCGGCCTGCCCCTCAAGTGATTTGGAGTGATATCATGGACATGCGCAAGCTTGGACGAACCGATCTGTTTGTCGCCCCCATCGTTTTCGGCGGCAACGTCTTCGGCTGGACGGCCGATGAGAAAACCTCCTACGCACTGCTCGATGCCTTCTTCGATGCCGGCTTCAACACCATCGATACCGCCGATGTCTATTCCCGCTGGGTTCCGGGCAACAAGGGTGGAGATTCCGAGGAGATCATCGGCAAGTGGCTGAAGCAGGGCCGCGTTTCGCGCGACAAGGCCATCATCATCACCAAGGTCGGATCGGAGATGGGCCCGGGCAAGAAGGGCCTCAAGGCCGACTATATCATCGAGGCGGCCGAGGCTTCGCTGAAGCGGCTGCAGACCGATCACATCGACCTTTATCTGTCGCACTGGCCGGACCCCGAGACGCCGCATGAGGAATCGCTTGCCGCCTATGCGAAGCTGAAGGAACAGGGCAAGATCCGCCATGTCGGCTGCTCGAACCTCGATGCGGCGCAGCTCCAGGCTTCGCTCGATGCTGCCGCCAAGGCTGGCCTGCCGCGTTACGACGTGCTGCAGCCCGAATATAATCTCTATGCCCGCGACAGCTTCGAGGGACCGCTGGCGGATCTCTGCGTCAGGCAAGAGATCGGCGTCATCACCTATTTCAGCCTCGCAGCCGGCTTCCTGACCGGCAAGTACCGCACCAAGGCCGATACCGAGGGACGGGCACGTGAGAACCGGGTTTCAGCCTATTTCGATGACAAGGGCCTGCGCATCCTTGCGGCTCTCGACAAGGTGGCCGCCGAAACGGGCGCGAAGCCCGCCGAGATCGCGCTTGCCTGGCTGTTGCGCAAGCGTGGCGTCACCGCTCCGATCGCCAGCGCCACCAGCCTCAACCAGCTCAACGCGCTCATCAATTCGGCAAAGCTGTCGCTTTCCGACGACGCCATGCGCCTGCTCGACGCAGCCGGCGAATAAAAGAGGCAGACTGATGACCGTGACGATCCGAGACGCCAGACCCAACGACGAAGCGCGCTGGCGCGCGTTATGGGACGGCTATCTGGCCTTCTACGGCGTCACCGTCGCGCCCGACATTACCGATGCGACATGGCGCCGGGTCTTCGATCCGGCGTCAGCCATCTTCATGCGCTTGGCCGAGGTCGACGGTGAGGTGAAGGGTTTTAGCCTCAGCCTCACGCATGAGGGCACCTGGGTGCGCGCACTCGACTGCTATCTGGAAGACCTATTCGTCGATGAAAGCGTCCGGGGCCGCGGCGTCGGCCGGGCGCTGTTGGATGATCTCGTCGCGCTCTGCAAGAAAAACGGCTGGGCTCGCCTTTACTGGCACACCGAAGAAGGCAATGCGACCGCCCGCAAGCTCTATGACAGCTACGTCAAGAGCGACGGGCATATTCGCTACCGCATCAGCTTTTGAGTTTCGGAAAGCCCTCATAATGGGCGGAATGATCCCCCTCCCAGTTGGCCATGCCGGGCTTGGTCAGCATGCCGCGCGGGCTGACATAGCTCTGGATGGTCCGCATCGGCCGCTCGTGCCATTGGATGTTGAAGGCCCATAGCTTCGGGAAGAAGCAGAGCGAGGCATAGGGTAGATGGTCGTGTATCCACCAGGCGAGTTTCTGCCAATCGCCTTCGTGAGTATGGTGATCGATCAGCCAGGGCACGACCATGCAGACGGCCGCCCCCATGCAGCCGTCAAGATCGCGCATATCCCAGATGTGGTGCGCGGCGGTGTGGGGATTGGTCGAGCAGTTCAACCCGTTCTTGTTGCCGAAGGCGTTGACCTCGGGTGAGCGATAGCCGGAACGGATATGTAGCCGGCCAAAGGTCGCTTCCAGCGGCTCCAGCAATTCCTCGCAAAGCCGGCGCCCGGCCTCGATCGCCAGATCCGGGTCTTCCGGAATATTGGGGATGCGATAGAAATCCGATATTTCCGAATGCAGGAAATCGCGAAAGAAGAAATTCTTCGAAAGCCTGACGCGGCCGAGATCCTCGAGCCCCTTCATCGATCCCGGTTTTCTCATCGCTGCAATCCCTTCCTGAAACCATTCAATCAGTCGAGACGACTTATCGCATCACCACCACCCGATTTTTGTCAGCAGTCGCTTCGTTCCCTTGCTTTGCGCGATTCCGGACGGAAAACCGCTACGCACTTTTCCTGAAATCGCTTTTAAGGCCCCGTATATTTGAAAAAATCGATGAAGGCTCTAAGCGCCGGGCGCATCTGGCGGCGGCTCGGATAGTAGATGCAGAAGCCCGGATAGGGCGGGCACCAATCCTCGAGCACGCGGATGAGCTTGCCTTCGGCCAGTTCCTGCTGCACGCGAATATCGAAGAGATAGGCAAGGCCGGCGCCATTGAGGGCGGCCAAAACGCCTAACCGATCCTCGATGACGATCAGGGGACCATCGACGGCAATGACCAGCTCGCGGCCATCCTTCTCGAACTCCCAGCGATAGATCGAGCCATCGGTAAATCGCCGCTTGATGCAGCGGTGATGAACGAGGTCGCGGGGATGCAGAGGCTTCGGATGCTTCTCGAAATAGGCCGGAGACCCGGCAATGACGGTGCGGATATCAGGCGAGATCTTCACCGCGATCATGTCGCCTTCGATGCTCTCCGCCAGTCGGATACCGGCATCGTAGCCTTCCTTGACGATATTGCTGAAGCCGTCCTCATTGGCGATTTCGAGCGTGATATCGGGATAGGTATTGAGGAAATCGCCAATGCGCGGCGCCATCAGCAGATCGGAGGCAAAACGCGGGGCAGTGATGCGCAGCGTCCCCGCCGGGCGGCCGCGGGTCGCAAGCGTATCCTCCAACGCGATATCGATTTCCTCCAGGGCCGGCGCCAGCCGTTGTAACAGCGCCTGTCCCTCCTCCGTGGGGAGCACGCTGCGCGTGGTGCGGGCAAGCAGCCGCACACCGAGGCTTTCCTCGAGGCTGGATACGGCGTGGCTGACCGCCGATGGCGCGATCGACAGTTCCTTGCCGGCAGCGCGGAAGCTGCGATGGGCGGCGACGGCGGCAAAAACCGCGAGTTGGGAGAGCTGTGTTCTGTTCATTGATCTAAATTATAGAACAACCTGTAAGGATTTGCATGGATTTTCATTCATTGTCCGAAACCCTAATTTGAGCGTGTCGGCAGCGGAAATGACCGCCGCCGCTCCCATAAGCTCAAAAGGAATAGATCATGAAAACCCGCAGGCTTGGTAAGGATCTCACCGTTTCCGCCGTCGGACTCGGCTGCATGGGCATGAGCTTCGCCTATGGCCCGACGGACGAAGACGAATCCGTCAAAACGCTGCATCGCGCCGTCGATCTCGGTGTCACCTTTTTCGATACGGCCGAAACCTACGGCCCGTTCACCAACGAGGAATTGCTCGGCCGGGCACTGAAGCCTGTGCGCGACCGCGTTGTCATCGCCACCAAATTCGGTTTCAAGCTCGATCACACGAAATCAGGGCCCGCCGCCATGATCGGCGTCGATAGCCGGCCCGAGCATGTCAAGGACGTTGCCGAAGCCTCCCTCAAGCGACTTGGCACCGATGTCATCGACCTCTACTACCAGCATCGCGTCGATCCGAATGTGCCGATCGAAGATACGGTCGGCGCCATGGCCGAGCTGGTGCGGGAGGGCAAGGTGCGCGCACTCGGCCTTTCCGAAGCAGGCTCCGCCACCGTCCGCCGCGCCCATGCCGTACACCCGATCGCCGCCGTGCAGAGCGAATATTCGCTTTGGAGCCGCGATCCGGAGGAAGACGTGCTCGCCACCTGCCGCGAACTCGGCATCGGCTTCGTGCCCTACAGCCCGCTCGGCCGCGGCTTCCTGACCGGTGCCATCCAAAAGACGGAAGATCTCGCCACCGACGATTTCCGCCGTTCGCTGCCGCGCTTCCAGAGCGAGAATTTCGATGCCAACGCAGCCCTGGTCGCAAAACTTCAGGCACTGGCCGAAGAAAAGGGTGTCACGGCTGCACAACTGGCGCTCGCATGGGTGCTGTATCAGGGCGACGACATCGTACCGATCCCCGGCGCGCGCAAGCTGCACCATCTCGAGCAGAACGCTGCAGCCGCCGATATCGTCCTTTCGGCACAGGAAGTGAAGGAGCTCGGCGATATCATCAGGCCCGAGATCGTCGTCGGAAAGCGGTATACGGATGCCGCATTGGCTCTGACGAATATATGACAAACGGGCTTCCTCTGCAGCCCAGACAGAGACACCGGTCATCAAGGCCGGTGTCATTTTGAGACTGAAAAGAAAAATGAAACCCGACTGACGCTTGCCTGAACATGCGAATCGCCTGAATTACAACCTCTTTCAAGCACCTAGGCGAATCGTCGTAAACGTGAAGCGTACACAACAGCTCGACGCTCGGTTGACAAACGGGTCCGAAATTTGAAGATTGCCGCCATCAAAAACGGGCAGCGTGGGGAGGACTTATGTCTAGGCGCGCGTTTATCGGCTTCTCTGCTTTTCTTCTCGCCACTTTCGCATCTCTGACCCCTTCGCTGGCGGCTGACGTCAAGCGCCAGGTGGTCACCACGAAGGATGGCGATTACTTCGGCTTCGATCTGCGCACGGAGCAGAATGTGACGCTGGATCAGTGCTCCGCGTCCTGCATCGGCGACAAGTCCTGCAAGGCCTTCACCTACAATCCCAAGGTGAAGTGGTGCTTCATGAAGTCGGACTTCAACCAGCTCAACAGCTTCCCCGGCGCGATCGCCGGCAAGATCGTCGAGACGGCGGCCACCAGTGAACCGGATATCGGCGCGGCCCCTGCCCTTTCCTTCCTTTCCGACAATTTCGTCCAAAGCGCGCGCGATGCAAAGAACACGCTGACGCTCGGCAACGAGCTGAAGGGCCAGGGCGTCGAAAGCCTGATTGCGCTCGGCCGTATCGAGCTGACTTCTGGCAATGTCAACGATGCCCTGAACGCCTTCCAGGGTGCGCTCTCGCTCAGCCCCGACAATGGTGACCTGTGGGTCGAGATGGCGCGCGCCGCCAATACGATCACGAACGACACGTCTGTCGCTACGCGCGCCGCCTATGCCGCACTCAACGGCTATCAGCTGACCCGCACGACGAGCAGCCGCGCCGATGCGCTGGCCGTTCTCGCCGAGGCACTGAAGAATGCGCAGAACTATCGCCCTGCGCTCAGCGCTTACAAGGCAAGTCTCAATCTCGTCAGCTCGGCCGCCGTCCAGGCAGCCTATAACGATCTTCTGGCCCGCCAGGGCTTCCGCGTGACCGGCAACACGCTCGACAACGACAATGCCTCGCCGCGCGCCTGCGTGCAGTTCTCCGAAAAGCTGGTAAAGAGCGGCGTCGACTATACCCCCTTCGTCACCCTCAACGGCGCCGCGCCGAAGGGCGTCGATGCCAAGGACAACCAGATCTGTGTCGAAGGTCTGGAATTCGGCCAGCACTACCGCATTTCGTTGCGCGCCGGCCTGCCCTCCTCGGTGGAGGAAAACCTCGCCTCGCAGGTCAATGTCGATATCTACGTCAAGGATCGCACGGCTTCGCTGCGCTTCACGGGCGACAATTTCGTCCTGCCCTCGACCGCGCGTCGCGGCATTCCGATTGTGTCCGTCAACGCCACTACGGCCAATCTCAAACTCTATCGCATCGGCGACCGCAATATCGCGCAGCTTCTGAACAATTCGCAGTTCCTGACGCAGGTGGATAGCTACAGCGCTCAGACCATCCAGGATACCAATGGCGAACTGGTCTGGCAGGGCTCCATCGAGATCAAGCAGGAACTCAACAAGGAAGTCGCGACCAGCTTCCCTGTGGACGAGGCGCTGCCGAAGCGCAAGCCCGGCGTCTATGTGCTGACGGCGGTTGCGCCCGAGAGCGGCGGCCATGAATGGGACCCGCAGGCGACGCAGTGGTTCGTCGTTTCCGATATCGGCGTCACCACCTATGCCGGCACCGACGGGCTGAATGTTTTCGCACGCTCGCTCGGCAGCGCCAAGCCACTTGCCGGCATTCAGCTGCAGCTGCTCGCCAAGAACAACGAAATCCTCGGCACGGCGAAGACCGACGACAATGGCCGCGCCGTCTTCAGCGCCGGCCTTATGCGCGGCACGGCGGGCATGACGCCGGCCGTCATCACCGCCCAGAATGGCGATCAGGATTATGTCTTCCTCGACATGACGCGCGCCGGCTTCGATCTTTCGGACCGCGGCGTGGCGGGCAGAACCGCGCCCGGCGCGATCGATCTCTTGACCTGGACGGAACGCGGCATCTACCGCGCCGGCGAGACGGTGCATGCTTCCGCACTTGCCCGCGACGTCAGCTCGACGGCAGTCGAAAATCTGCCGCTCACCTTCGTCTTCCTGCGCCCGGATGGCGTCGAGGATCGCCGCATCGTCACCGATGGCGGCAAGCTCGGCGGCTACAATGTCGATCTGCCATTGCAGCAGACCTCGATGCGCGGCACCTGGACGATGAATATCTACACCGACCCGAAGGGCTCCTCCATCGGCTCGCAGACCTTCCTCGTCGACGATTTCGTGCCGGATCGCATCGAATTCGACATGAAGAGCGACGCCAAGGAGATCGAAGTCGGTCAGCCGACTCCGGTTAATGTCGATGGACGCTATCTCTATGGTGCGCCGGCCGCCGGCCTCAACCTCGAAGGCGAAGTGACGCTGAAGCCGACGCGCCAGAGCGATGCCTTCAAGGGCTATCAGTTCGGCCTCGCCGACGAAGGTGCCGGCAAGGCAAATGCAAACAATGACGACGAGGACAGCAGCAGCGGCGACAGCAAGGCCGAGAGCACGCAGGTGCCGCTCGAAGACCTGCAGGCGCTGGATGAAAACGGCAAGACCACCTTCAACGTCACCATCAACGACACGCCTTCGACCACGCAGCTCCTGAGCGCCAACATCACCGTGCGCATGCAGGAAGCCGGCGGCCGCGCCGTCGAGCGCTCGCTGACGCTGCCCGTCAAGGCGGACGGCCCGCGCATCGGCATCAAGCCGGAATTCGACGGCGATCTCGGCGAGAATTCCGTCGGCAACTTCCATGTCATCGTTGTCGATGCCAATGGCCAGAAGCAGGCCATGCAGGGACTGACCTGGAAGCTGCTAAGTGTCGAGCGCAATTATCAATGGTATCGCGACGGCAGCAGCTGGAAGTTCGAGCCGATCATGTCCACCAAGCAGGTGGCGGTCGGCACGGTCAACGCCACGACGGACGGCGCGGCGATTTCCATGCCGGTCACCTGGGGCCGCTACCGCCTCGAAGTCTCCACCGCCGATGCGAACGGCCCGGAATCGAGCGTCGAGTTCAATGCCGGCTGGTACGTCGCCTCGACCTCGACGGAAACCCCGGATGCGCTCGAGATCGCGCTCGACAAGGAAAGCTACCATCTCGGCGATACGGCCAAGCTGAAGGTCACCTCGCGCTATGCCGGCCAGCTGATGGTAACGGCAGGCTCCGAAACGCTGATCTCGGTCACCAATGCCGATATCGGCGCCAATGGCGGTGAAGTGGATGTTCCCGTGACCGCCGATTGGGGCGCCGGCACCTATTTGACGGCAACCCTCTTCCGCCCCGGCGACGCTCAGGAAAGCCGCATGCCGATGCGCGCCATCGGCATCAAATGGGCTCCCGTCGATCCCGGCGAGCGCAAGCTGCAGATCAAGATCGACGCGCCCGAGAAGACGCTGCCGCGTCAGCCACTGAACATCGCGCTGCAGGTCGCCGGCGCAGGCGTCAATGAGGACGCCTACGTCACGATCGCCGCCGTCGATGTCGGCATCCTCAACCTGACCCGCTACCAGCCGCCGGCACCGGATGACTGGTATTATGGCCAACGCCAGCTCGGCCTCGAAATCCGCGATATCTACGGTCGCCTCATCGATGGCTCGCTTGGCGCGACCGGCAAGCTGCGCACCGGCGGTGACGGCGGACAAGCGGCCCTGCAGGCCAGCCCGCCGAAGGAAAAACTGATCGCCTTCTTCTCCGGTCCGATCAAGCTCGATGCCAATGGCAAGGCCAATGTCAGCTTCGACATTCCGCAGTTCAACGGCACGGCGCGGCTGATGGCAGTTGCCTGGTCGAAGGCCGGCGTCGGCCACGCGACGCAGGATGTCATCATCCGCGATCCCGTCGTCGTCACGGCTAGCCTGCCGAAGTTCCTGGCGCCCGGAGACAAGGCAAACCTGCGTCTCGACGTCGCCAACACCGATGCGCCCGCTGGCGAGTACACGCTCACAGTCACCGGCAATAACGCCGTGACAGTGGATGCAAGTGCCACCCAACAGAAGATCAATCTGGCGACCGGTGGCAAGTACAACATCACGCTGCCGCTGACCGGCGGACAGCCGGGCGACGGCACGGTTTCGATCAAGCTCTCGAATGCGTCGGGCATGTCGCTCGACCAATCGGTCGATATCCCCGTTCGCCCGTCGCAGCTGCCGATCACCGAACGGCGCGTCATCGCGCTTGCCCCGGGCAAGAGCCTGACCGTCAATGCCGACCTTCTCGCCGACAGCGTACTGCCCGGCGCCTCGGTCAGCGTCAATGTCAGCCGTTCCAGCGCCTTTGACGTGCCGGCGCTTTTGATGAGCCTCAGCCACTATCCCTATGGCTGCGCGGAACAGACGGCGAGCAGCGCCATGCCGTTGCTCTATTTCAGCGACATGGCCATCAAGAACGGCCTGGCCAATGACGCCGAGATCCAGAAGCGCGTGCAGGACTCGATCTATCGCGAACTGTCCTACCAGTCTTCGACCGGCAGCTTCGGCCTCTGGAGCCCGGGCTCGGGTGATCTCTGGCTCGACGCCTATGTCATGGACTTCCTGACCCGCGCCCGCGAGCAGAAATACAACGTGCCGGATCAGGCGATGGTGCAGGGGCTCGAAAACCTCCAAAATGCGCTCAGCGCCAATACCAACGTCAAGGATAACGGCAACGAGATCGCCTATGCGCTCTACGTGCTGGCGCGCAACAAGAAGGCTTCGATCAGCGATCTGCGCTACTACGCGGACACCATGCTGAACGACTTCCCGACACCGCTCTCCAAGGCGCATCTGGCCGCGGCTCTCGCGCTCTATGGGGATGCACAGCGCTCACGCAACATCTTCGTGGATTCGCTGCAGATGTCGCAGAAGGCGGCGGTAACCAAGGTCAGCTTCGTCCGCTCGGATTACGGCTCGTCGCTGCGCGACGGCGCCGCCGTGCTGGCGCTGGCCGCCGAAAGCCGCCCGGTGCCGCCGATCATTCCGGAACTCGCAAGCGTCGTTGCCAAGGATTGGCAGAGCCGGAAATATACCAGCACCCAGGAACAAACCTGGATGCTGCTCGCCGCCCGCGCCCTGCAAAATGGCGATGACGGCCTGACGCTCGACGTCAACGGCGCCGCCCATAGCGGCACCTACATGGCGCAGATGTCGGGCGATGCGCTGATGGGCCATCCGCTGACCGTTACCAACACGACGCGCCAGCCGCTGTCGGCTGCGGTGACCACGGTCGCGGCTCCGGTTGCACAACTGCCGGCCGGCGGCAACGGCTTCAAGATCGAGCGCAAATACTACACGCTCGATGGCGAAGAGGCCAATGTCAGCCAGGCACAGCAGAACGAACGCTACGTGGTCGTGCTGCACGTGACCGAGGACAATGACTGGCCGCAGCGCATCCTCGTGACCGATCTCCTCCCGGCAGGCTTCGAGATCGATAACCCGAGCATCGTCAACAGCGCCCAGCTTTCGAACTTCGACTGGCTCAGCGACATTCAGCCCGCTCATGTCGAATTCCGCAACGACCGTTTCGTCGCAGCCTTCGACCAGGGCTCCGGAGCAGATCGTGACATGACCTTCGCCTATGTCGTGCGCGCCGTGACCCCCGGCGTCTACGATCATCCAGCCGCAAGCGTCGAGGACATGTATCGTCCTCAGTTTTCGGCCCGCACGGCGATGGGCCGCATGGAGGTGCTGGGCGCCCAGCAGTAAGAAGCAGACATGAAGGCGCGGTGGAAAATTGCGATCGGCTTTGGAGCCACCGTCTTGACGGCGGTGGCTCTGGTCTTCGGCCTGGAAGCCGCGGACCGCGCCTATCCGCCGCCGCTCGACAATGCGCGCGTGGTTTCGTCCGAGGTGCTCGACGCCAATGGCGATCTCCTGCGCGCCTTCGCCACGCCCGAGGGGCGCTGGCGGCTGAAGACCGGCGTTGCTGATGTCGACCCGCAATATCTGCGCATGCTGGTCGCCTATGAGGATCGGCGCTTCTACGATCACCATGGCGTCGATCCCATGGCGATCGGCCGCGCCTTTCTGCAGCTCGTCACTCACGGCCGCATCGTCTCGGGCGGCTCGACACTCTCCATGCAGGTGGCGCGCCTGATTGAGCCACGCAGCGAGCGCTCAATGACGGCGAAGCTCCTGCAGGTCGTCCGCGCCATCCAGATCGAGCGGCGACTGACCAAGGAACAGATCCTCGATCTCTATCTGACCCATGCCCCCTATGGCGGCAATCTGGAGGGCGTGCGCGCCGCAAGCCTTGCCTATTTCGGCAAGGAGCCGAAGCATCTGACGGTCGCGCAGGCTGGCCTGCTTGTGGCGTTGCCGCAGCTGCCGGAAAAGCGCCGGCCGGACCGCAATCTTGCCGCCGCCCAGGCTGCCCGCCATCGCGTGCTCGAGCGCGCCGCCGTTGCCACTATCATCGGTGAAGGCGAAGCGGAACGCGCCTCGCTCTCCCCTATTCCGGCCCAGCGCCGGCAGCTGCCGGCTTATGCGGCCCATCTGGCCGAACTGGCGCTCAGGAAGCAGCCCAGCGTTATCAAGCACAAGACGACGCTGCGGCGTGATGTACAGCAAGGCCTCGAAGCCGTTGCGGATGCGGCAGCGAAGCGGCTTGGGCCGAAGGTGTCTGTTGCCATGATCATGGCCGACGCGAAGACCGGCGAGATCATCGGCGAAGTCGGCTCGGCCAACTACTTCGATTCCTCGCGCGCCGGCTGGGTCGACATGACCCGCGTTCTGCGTTCGCCCGGCTCGACACTGAAGCCCTTCATCTACGGCCTTGCCTTCGAGCAGGGCTATGTGGCGCAGGAAACAATTATCGAGGACCGCCCCGCCGATTTCTACGGCTATCGTCCCCGCAATTTCGACATGAGCTACCAGGGCGACGTCAGCGTGCGCCAGGCGCTGCAATTGTCGTTGAACGTGCCGGCCGTGCGGTTGCTCGATGCCGTAGGTCCCACGCGGCTGCTGGTGCGCTTCCGCCGCGCCGAAGTGAAGCCGAAGTTGCCGCCGAACGAGGCACCGGGCCTTGCCATCGGCCTCGGTGGCGTCGGCGTGACGCTGAAGGATCTCGTGCAGCTCTATGCCGGGCTTGCCAATCGCGGCAAGGCGATGCGGATCGGCGACGGCATCCAGGACGAGCCGGGACCGATCGAAGGCGAGCCGCTGATGGAACCGATCGCGGTGTGGAACATCACCGATATCCTCTCCGATATCATCGTACCGCGCGGCAGCAAGCAGCTCGGCATCGCCTACAAGACCGGGACGAGCTATGGCAATCGCGATGCCTGGTCGATCGGCTATGACGGCGCGCATGTGCTCGGCGTCTGGGTCGGCCGCCCGGACAATGGCGCGGTGCCGGGCCTCGCGGGCTATGTTTCCGCCGCTCCTATTCTGTTCGAAGCCTTCGCGAAATCCGGCGTTGCCATAACCCCCTTCCCTGCCGCTCCCATGGGCGCCGTGCGCATCGCGCCGACCGAATTGCCGATCAGCCAGCGGCGTTTTTCCGTGACCGCCGCCGGGCTGCTGGCCGCCTCCAGCCGCGAACCGGCGCCTCAGATCGTCTATCCGCCGGAAGGCGCACGCGTCGATCTCGGCGCCAGCAGCGGCAACGATCAGATCATGCCGCTAGCGCTGAAGCTGCAGGGCGGGCGGGCGCCGTTCCGCTGGCTCGCCAACGGCAAGCCGCTGCCCGACATGTCGCGCCGCCGCACCAACCAATGGACGCCCGATGGCGCCGGTTATTCGACGCTGACCGTCATCGATGCCGCCGGACGCGCGGCAAGCGTGCGGGTTTTTGTCGAATAATATAAGTCAAATCATTGCGATCACGCCGCCTGCATTTTTGTCAGCTGCCGGCGTCTATGATATCTTAGGCATAACTCAAACGAGGAATGACGAGATGTCGGAAGAGCAGGCAATCCGTGCGGTTGTTCATCTCTATGTCGATGGAATGGCATTCGCGAACGAGCCGGCGCTGCGCAAGGCCTTCCATCCGCGAGCAGCGATCATCGGCAATTATCAAGGCGCGGTCGAGTGGATGACGCGGGATGAATTCATTGCCGCAATCGTCGAGGAAGGCAGCGCCCCGCCCGGAACCATACCGCTGATGGAGATCGAGTTGATCGACATCGAAGGCGATGCGGCCAGCGTCAAGGTCGTCGACGAATTCGCCGGGATGCGGTTTTCGGATTATCTATCGCTGGTGAAGATCGATGGGCGGTGGAGTGTGGTGAACAAGGTTTATCATCTGCATCGGTAGGTGAGGCGGCACCGAGGATGCCGTGCCCCTGATACCCCCCTCTGTCACTTCGTGACATCACCCCCACAAGGGGGGAGATTGTTGGGAGTTTGCCGCACGCTTTTTCGAACCTGAAAGCTTCAGTGTCTGCAGCTTCGATATTTGATCGAGGCGAGAAGATTCCGCGAGTTACCAATCTCCCCCCTTGTGGGGGAGATGTCGCGATAGCGACAGAGGGGGGACGCACCCTCCGCGAACTCGACAGCGACCGATTACGCTCTCAACACCCCACCCGTCGACTTCGTGACGTTGGCGACTATCTTCTGCGTCAGCGCCTCGAAATCCTCATCCGTCAGCGTGCGCTCGGCCGGCTGAATCTGCACTTCGATGGCAATCGACTTCTTGCCTTCGCCGAGCGAAGCGCCCTCGAAGATGTCGAAGACGTTGACGCCGGTGACCAGCTTGCGGTCGGCCCCGACGGCGGCGCGGACGACGGCGCCGGCTTCCACCGACTTGTCGACCACGAAGGCGAAGTCGCGCTTGACGGCCTGGAAGGGAGAAAGCTCCAACGCCGGCTTGGTGCGGGTCGCCTTCTTCTTCGGCTCGGGCATGGCATCAATGTAGACTTCGAAGCCGGCAAGCGCGCCCGACACGTCGAGCGCTTCCAGCGTCTTCGGATGGAATTCACCGAAATAGCCGAGCACGACCTTCGGACCCATCTTGATGGTGCCGCAGCGGCCGGGGTGATACCAGGCCGGGCCGCCCTGCTCGATCTGGATATTGCCCATCGGCAGGCCGCAGGCCTCGATGACGGCGAGAGCGTCAGCCTTGGCGTCGAAAACGTCGACCGGCTTGCCGCCGCCCTTGGTGGCGTTCGACCACATGCGGCCGGCGCCGGCAAGCGATGCCGTGCCGCGGCGAATACCGCCGGCAACGCGCCGCTGTCCCTCGGGTGTGTCGTTCTCATAGGTGCCGGAGACTTCGAAGATCGCGACGTCGCCGTAGCCCTTGTCGGCATTGCGCTGCGCGGCCGAAAGCAGCCCCGGCAGCAGCGAAGGACGCATGTCGGACATGTCTGCAGCGATAGGGTTCGCAAGCTTCAATGCGTCGGAGCCGCCGCCGAAGAGCTTGGCCTGATCTTCGGAAATGAAGGACCAGGTGACGGCTTCCAACATGCCGCGCGAGGCGAGCGCCCGCTTGGCCGTACGAGTGCGGATCTGCAGCGTCGTCAGGATCTTGCCGTTGACAGCGGCGTGGCTGCTAAGCGGCTGCGGCTTGATATTGTCAACGCCGTGGATGCGCATGATCTCTTCGACAAGATCGGCCTTGCCATCGACATCCGGACGCCAGGAGGGAACGGCGACGGAAATGCGCTCGCCCGAACCGGAAACCGAGAAGCCGAGCTTTGTCAGGATCGACTTGCTCTCATCGGCCGAGACGTCGAGGCCGGTGAGGCGCTTGACTTCCGACAGCGGGAAATCGACGATCTTCGCCTCATAGCCCTTGTAGCCTTCGACGCGGGCTTTGGCAGCCGTACCGCCGCAGCAGGCAAGCACCAGCTCAGTCGTGCGCTCAAGGCCGGGCACCATATATTCCGGATCGACGCCGCGCTCGAAGCGATAGCGCGCATCGGTGATGATGCCGAGGCTGCGGCCGGTCTTGGCGATGTTCATTGGGTCCCAGAGTGCGGATTCGATCAGCACGTCGGTCGTGTTCTCGTTACAGCCGGAATGCTCCCCGCCCATGATGCCGCCGATCGACTCGACACCATTGTCATCGGCGATGACGACGTTGCTCGGGCTGAGCTTGTATTCGCGCTCGTCCAGCGCCAGCACGGTTTCGCCGTCCCTGGCGCGGCGGACGACCAGATTGCCCTTGACCTTGGCGGCGTCGAAGACGTGCATCGGGCGACCCTGGTCGAAGGTCATGTAGTTGGTGATGTCGACCAGCGCGCTGATCGGACGAAGGCCGATGGCGAGCAGGCGCTGCTGCATCCACTTCGGGCTTGGGCCGTTCTTGACGCCGCGCACGAGGCGAAGCGCAAAGCCCGGGCAAAGGCTGATATCGTCGAGCTCGATCTTGAGTTCGGTCGGCGTTTCACCTTGGACAGGAAACGTTGGCGTGAGGCGGGGCTTCAGCGTGCCAAGGCCGGAGGCGGCGAGATCGCGGGCGATGCCGTAAACGCCGGTGCAATCCGGGCGGTTCGGCGTCAGATTGATCTCGATGACCGGATCGTCGAGCCCGGCATAGGCGGCAAAGCTCGTGCCAACCGGCGCATCCTCCGGCAGATCGATGATGCCGTCATGGTTGTCGGAGATTTCGAGTTCCTTTTCCGAGCACATCATGCCGCGGCTCTCGACGCCGCGGATGTTGCCGATGGCAAGCGTCACATCGATGCCGGGAACATAGGTGCCCGGGGCCGCAAAGGCACCGACGAGGCCGGCGCGCGCATTGGGGGCGCCGCAGACGACCTGAACGGGCGCACCGCTACCGGTGTCGACCATCAGCACCTTCAGGCGATCGGCCTGCGGGTGCTTTTCGGCCGAGAGAACCTTGGCGATGACGAAGGGCTTGAACGCGGCCTTGTCGTCCACTTCTTCCACTTCCAGCCCGATCATCGTCAGGCGGGCGCAGATCTCGTCGAGCGTGGCGTCGGTTTCCAGGTGCTCTTTCAGCCAGGAGAGTGTGAATTTCATGTGCTTTATCCCTTCCTTACGCGCTCAGACCGCCGAACAAAGTCGGCATATCGAGCGGGCGGAAGCCATAGTGGTTCATCCAGCGGACGTCGGCGTTGAAGAAATCGCGCAGGTCGGGCATGCCGTATTTCAGCATGGCAATGCGGTCGAGGCCCATGCCCCAAGCAAAGCCCTGATACTCGTCCGGATCGAGGCCGCCATAGCGCAGCACGTTCGGATGCACCATGCCGCAGCCGAGGATTTCCATCCAGTCGGTGCCTTCGCCGAACTTGACGATCGGGCCGGAGCGGTCGCACTGGATATCGACCTCGAAGGACGGTTCCGTGAAGGGGAAGAAGGACGGGCGGAAGCGCATCGTTACATTGTCGACCTCGAAGAAGGTCTTGCAGAATTCTTCGAGCACCCAGCGGATATTGGCGACGTTCGCCGTCTTGTCGATGACGAGGCCTTCGACCTGATGGAACATCGGCGAATGCGTGGCATCGCTGTCCTGGCGGTAGGTCTTGCCGGGGATGATGATGCGGATCGGCGGCTTCTGCGCCTCCATGGTGCGGATCTGCACCGGCGAGGTGTGCGTGCGCAGCACCTTGCGCTCACCCTTTTCATCCGGCTGGAAGAAGAAGGTATCGTGCATTTCGCGAGCCGGGTGCCCTTCCGGGAAATTCAGCGCCGTGAAGTTATAGTAATCGGTCTCGACATCGGGGCCTTCGGCGATCGAGAAGCCCATGTCGCCGAAGATGGCGGTGATTTCGTCGACGATCTGGCTGATCGGATGGATGCGGCCGCGCTCGGCCGGCGAGGAGCGGACCGGCAGACTGACATCGACGGTCTCGGCCTTCAGCTTCGCCTCGATCGCCGCATCGCGCAGCTCGCTCTTGCGGGCGTTGATCGCGTCGGTGACGGCGTTCTTCAGCGCGTTGATCGCTGCGCCGCGTGTCTGCCGTTCTTCCGGCGACATAGAGCCCAGCGTCTTCAGCAGTTCCGAAACCGAGCCCTTCTTGCCGAGCGCGGCAACCCTGACCGTTTCGATCGCCTGCTCGTCGTTCGCCGCAGCCACCTCGGCCATGAGTTGGGTTTCGAGTGTTACGAGTTCCGTCATCTGATCCTGCCTTGCGGGCGGCGGGCTTGGACGCCGCTCATTCCGCGGAATAATGGATGAACACCCACATCAGACTGCTTGTGGCAACGATGAGGCGCTGCAGATCACTACCCATGTGGAAGCGGCCAATCAACCGGGCAAATGACAAAAACACGCCAAGAATACGGTCCTTGGTATTTGTCGCCCGATGCGCGACCCGTTTTCGAGCCTCGCCCAACAAGACAGCCTGACACGATGGAAAAGCATATGCTGCAAAACACAAAACCCGCGCCGGTTTCGCCAGCGCGGGTTTCATAATGAATTTACGAAAGACGTGCGAGGCAGCGTTAGTTAACGGCTGCTTCGAACTCGTTCTTCGTGCCGGCTTCCTTGAGGTATTCAAGTGCCTTCTTCGAAGCGACGACGAGCGCGCCGAAAGCTTCCTGCTCATGGATTGCCATGTCGGAAAGAACCTTGCGGTCGACTTCGATGCCAGCCTTGGTCAGGCCGTCGATGAAGCGGCCATAGGTCAGGCCATGCTCGCGGACGGCAGCGTTGATGCGCTGGATCCAGAGGGCGCGGAAGTTGCGCTTGTTAACCTTGCGGTCGCGATAAGCGTACTGCTTTGCACGATCGACGGCGGCCTTGGCAGTACGGATGGTGTTCTTGCGACGGCCGTAGAAGCCCTTGGCTGCCTTCAGAACCTTCTTGTGCTTGGCGTGGGCGGTAACGCCTCTTTTTACGCGTGCCATTTCATGATCTCCTTAGTCTATAGCGTTACGAATAGTCTTAGAGACCGTTCGGCAAGTAGTTCTTGATAACCTTACGGCCATCCGGTTCTGCGAGAACCATGGTGCCGCGGGCATCGCGAATGAACTTGTTGCTACGCTTGATCATGCCGTGGCGCTTGCCAGCAGCGGCTGCCTTGACCTTGCCGGATGCGGTGATCTTGAACCGCTTCTTGGCAGAGGACTTCGTCTTCATCTTGGGCATTTTGCTACTCCTTCGATGCTTCCTGGCCTGCTTTGCTTAAAAGCCCTTCCCACAGATCCGGAATTGACCGGGCTGCAACAAGGTGCCGGAGCGTTTGTTGTTGAACGGCGGATACGGTGACGAACCGCTCCACCAGCATTCTGAACTGCCACGGCATGCCCTGCCGGTCAGTTCGGACGCGCGCTTATAACCGCACTTGCCTTCAAGTGCAACGGCCCAGACGCGTGAATCTTTGCAGATCGATGACAGGCATCGACTCTGTTTCAGAAAAGGAAAAAGCCGTCCAGGGGACGGCTCCGACCTCTTAACTCCGCTCGCGCCTCACTTGGGCGCAAGCACCATCATCATCTGGCGGCCTTCGAGCTTGGGCTCGGCCTCCACCTTGGCAATCTCAAGCGTATCTTCCTTGACCTGCTGAAGAAGCTTCATACCGAGTTCCTGGTGGGCCATTTCGCGGCCACGGAACTTCAAGGTCACCTTCACCTTGTCGCCTTCTTCGAAGAAACGGCCGATCGCCTTCATCTTCACCTCATAATCATGGGTGTCGATGTTGGGGCGCATCTTGATTTCTTTGACTTCGACGATCTTCTGCTTCTTGCGCGCTTCGGCGGCCTTCTTCTGGTTGGCATATTTCAGCTTGCCCAGGTCGAGGATCTTGCACACAGGCGCTTCGGCATTGGGGGAAATTTCCACCAGATCGAGACCGGCCTCCTCTGCCATTCTCAATGCCTGGTCGATCGGCACAACGCCCAAATTCTGGCCGTCAGCTGTAATGAGCTGAACTTTGGGAACGCGAATTTCCCTGTTGGAACGTGGCCCGTCCTTTACGGGCGCATCGGTTTTAAAGGGTCTGCGAATGGTCGTATTCTCCACGAATTGTTTCGGATAGCTGCAGCCTCTCACTCCCCGTCGGCGCAACTGACGGAAATGTCGTAAAAGCTGTGTTGAAGTCAATAGCATGACAGCAGGAAAAAAGCACCTCCCGCGTGTCAATAGAGTGTCGCGGAAGCGCGAGATGCGCGAAGGACACAGTATCTTCGGCAATTATATAGTGACCCCGGCAAAAAGATCGAGGATTTTTCAGGTCACGCGAGCGCGAATCTGTTTTATAGGGCAGAAAATCCGGGAGCTTTTCATGTCCGAGACCGCAACGATCCAACCGACCTTCCTGCCCGTTGGCACGGGCGACAGCGAGCGCCAGATCGCCATCATCCAGCGCGCTGCCGGCAAGGGCGACAGGAATGTCAGCTTCGTCTGGTTGTCCGGCTATCGATCCGATATGAGCGGAACCAAGGCACTGGAATTGGATGCGCTGGCCGCGCGGCTCGGTATCGGCTGCATCCGCTTCGACTATTCCGGTCACGGCCAATCCGGCGGCAAGTTTACCAGCGGCACGATTTCGCGCTGGCTGGAAGAGGCGCTTGCCGTCATCGACCATACCAAGCCGAAGAAGATCGTTCTCGTCGGCTCGTCGATGGGCGGCTGGATCGCGCTCAGGGCCATCCAGGAACTGCGCAAGCGCAAGAAAGCGCCTACTATTGCAGGCCTCGCGCTGATCGCGCCCGCGCCCGATTTCACCATTGACCTCATCGAGCCCAATCTTTCCGATGTCGAGCGGCGTTCGCTGGCGGAGCGCGGTTATTTCGAAGAGCCTTCGGAATACAGCCCCGAGCCGAATATCTTCACCCGCGCGCTCATCGAGGACGGCCGGGCCAATCGCGTGCTCACCGGCATCATCGAGACCGGCTGCCCCGTGCATATATTGCAGGGCATGGAGGATGCCGACGTGCCTTTTTCGCATTCGTTAAAGCTGGTCGAACACCTGCCGGCCGACGATGTGGTGTTAACACTTGTGCGCGATGGCGATCACCGCCTGTCGCGACCGCAGGATCTGGAGCGCATGCTCGCCGTGGCTGAGACGTTGGCGCGGCATAATACGCCGTAAAAACAAGTAGATACCTGCAGGCTTCTTAGTGCGCGGCCTCCTTTGGCCGCCGCCGCATGCCGGCGCCCGCATAATCACAGGCAGCAGAGGATTGTGGCAACTACTCCCTTGATTGTGCCGAAATTAACCATATGAGCCGGTTCCCGCGTTAACACTTAAGTAACGATTGACTTCGCGCACCCCCCTACATTAACAATTTGTTAACAAATGCAGGGACGATACAAGGATAGTGGGCGTGCGTATAAAGGGCTTGTTGATTGCCTTCGCTGCTATAGTTGCGATGTCGTCGGCGGCGATGCCAGCACCTCAGCAGGGCGCTTCGATGACCGTCGGCAACGTGACCTCCCAGCCGATCGGGCATTACGACTTTTGTCAGAGACATACCGACGAGTGCGGCCCGACCCGCAATATCGGCCCTGTCGACATGAACGCCGCCGCCTGGGCGCTGGTCAATCAGGTCAACCTGCGCGTCAACAAGACCATCCATCCGGCGACGGACATGGAAGTCTACGGGCAGGAAGAATATTGGGAATATCCGCAAACCGCCGGTGACTGCGAGGATTTTGCCCTTCTGAAGCGCAGGATGCTGATGCAGAGCGGCATTTCCGCATCGAATCTGCTGATGACGGTCGTACGCAAGCCCGATGGCGAGGGACATGCGGTGCTGACGCTGCGCACCAAGCAGGGCGATTTCATCCTCGACAATCTCGAAGACGAAATCAAGGTCTGGAACCAGACCCCCTATTCGTACCTGAAGCGCCAAGCGAGCTTCAATGCCGGCCGCTGGGTCACCATCGAGAACGGCAACGACGTCCTCGTCGGCGCCGTCAAGTAAGCGAAAGCCAAACCGTTCAACGCAGATAGGCCGGCCCCTCGGACCGGCCTTTCGTTTTTTCATCATGTATGAAAACGTGCCTTACTTTCATGTAAGGGCGAATTGGTCATCACCACGAACGTCAGCTGTTTTTATGGCTCTGCTGGCCTGCTTTGACGTGTTGCTCGTGGGTGCCGCCGCGCGAGCCGCCAGAGTGCTGTTCGCGGGAGCCGCTGGACGAAGCATTCCTCGTATTGTCATTGTCCATGTTCTTGTGGCTCTGTTGGCCAGCCTTCACATGCTGCTCGTGGGTTCCACCTTGGTTTGCCATTGGATCATCTCCTTTGGTTTGCATACGAGGCCAAGAGCGGCCTCGTATTGCTAACCGATGGCGGTGGAAGGCGTTCCGACTTTTAACATTTCGTGATCCGAGAATGTCCTCGCCCTTTCGAGGACGACAAACATTATCCACTCCTTACCGCCGACCCTTCGCTTGGGCTCAGGGCATTCGACGCGCGAAACGATCACCGGATCGTTTCGTCGGCTATGCCGAGTGCATCACCCATTTCCGATCAGAATGCCAGCACCCAGCACAAGCGAGCCGCCGAGGACGACCTGGAAGGCAGCCCGCAGAAACGGCGTTTCCATATACTTGTTCTGGATGAAGGCGATGGCCCAGAGCTCGAAGAAAACAACCACGGCCGCAGTAATCGTCGCGGTCCAGAAATGCGGAATGAGATAGGGCAAGGCGTGCCCGAGGCCGCCAAGCGCCGTCATGATGCCGCAGGCAAGGCCGCGCTTGATCGGCGAACCGCGGCCGGAGATCTTGCCGTCGTCATGGGCCGCCTCGGTGAAACCCATCGAAATGCCCGCGCCAACCGACGCCGACAGGCCGACAAGAAAGGTCTGCCATGTCTGCTGCGTGGCAAAGGCGGCGGCAAAGATTGGTGCGAGCGTCGAGACGGAACCGTCCATCAGCCCCGCGAGACCCGGTTGCACGTAGGTCAGTACGAATTGCCGGCGTGCCTGTGCATCCTCCTCGTGCTTGACCTCTTCTGGCGTATGCTTCTCGCCCAGCATGCGGGCGACGTCTTCGTGGCCCTGCTCGGCAAGCGCAAGATCGCCGAGAAGCTGGCGCGTCGAGGCATCGGACACCTGCTTGGCCGCCTCGACATAGAAATTATAGGCCTGCTGCTCCATCGCCTCGGCCTCGTTGCGCATGGCATCGAGGGAGAGGTTCTTGCGCAGCCAATCCGGCTTGCGCTCGTAAAAGCCATGCACATGCTCGCGCCGGATCAGCGGGATACGCTCACCGAAGCGGCGGCGATGCATATCGATCAGCGTCTTGCGATGGCTGTCCTCGACCTCGGCCATATCCTCGAAAACCTTGGCGGACTCGGGATAGTGCGGACGGAGCGTATCTGCATAGGCAAGATAGATGCGGGAATCGTCCTCTTCCGCCGCAATGGCGATCGCGAGGATCTCCTGTTCGGAAAGCGAGGTGAAAGGACGTTTGGACGGGCGAAACAGGCCGAGCAGCATCGGGGGCAACCTCATGACTTTAGAATTATTCTAAATCTAAAGTCAGTGATTGCGCTGGTCAAGCGCGGATGTGTCGCCGTGTGGGCTGCGCGCCGAAGAATTCACGGTTTATCGCGATAACATCAGCAAATCGCGAGATGGTTTGACAGAATGCCGCAACATTCCGATGACGCTTGGCCTAGCCGGCAAATTGCTTACATAGATGGAGACAGATGCGGCTTGCGGCGACGCCTAGCCCGAGCCAGGAGACTATTATGGAACAGCAACTACAGGCCCGCGCAGCTCACCTCGCCGGCATTCGCGAGAAAGCCGAGGCGGAAATGGCGCGCATGGGCATCGATGCTGCCTTCATCGACAGGCTGGTCGATACATTTTATGGACGCGTTCAGGCGCATCGCCGGCTCGGGCCAGTCTTCGAGGGACGCCTTGCCGGACGCTGGCCGGATCACATGGAGAAGATGAAACGCTTCTGGTCCTCCGTCGCCTTCAAGAATGGCGCCTATGGCGGCAAACCGGTGCAGGCGCATCTCGGCGTCGGAGGAATGAGCGCCGATCTCTTTCCTGAGTGGCTGGCGCTTTTCTCCGAAACGCTTGCCGATATCGCACCTTCGGCGGAGGCCAAAGCCTGGTTCATGGCGACAGCCGAACGCATCGCCAAGAGCCTGACGCTCTCGCTCTTCTATAATCCGGCGCTGGACGATCCCGCGCAGAAGACGGTTTAAGACAGACGATGGAAATGCCGAGTTCGGCGGCAGATGCCGGCGATCGACGGCAGCAGGTCATTTCAGACACGCTGCCGCAGGATGAGGCAGCGCCTATGCCTGTGCTTTGCGATGGGCCGCAACCGCAAGCCAGATTGCGGAGAGCAGGAAGTAGAAGGCTCCGAATGCCGCATAAGGAACGATATCCAAAATCGTCGGCGCGACCGTGCCGAGGGATCGACTGAGCATAAAACCGCCAGCAAGCGCCGACTGCGCACCACTCAAGATCATTACCCATTGAGCGCCATAGGTGCGCCAGCGTCTTACGCCGGTATAGAGTTGCAGCAGGCCCGAGAGAATCGCCCAAGCCCCGAATACGGCCAGAACGGCATAGGTGCTATTGTAGGTGGCTACGACAACGGCAAGCGCCGTGACGATGCTGACGACAACATTCAATGTTTGGGACGGATTGACCTTCAGGCCGCCGTTAACCCGGGCGTCGACCAAATTGGCGAGGGCATCCCATACAGGATAGATAACCAGCAGAAACGCGACGGATGGCGGTTTCGCGCTGAGGACGATCGCGGCTGAAATCCAGACGATCGAGAACAGAGCACGTGTAAAATAGTAGGATTGCAGCCAGTTGGACTGGGGTGAAATGCGGCTTTGCATCGGTAGGCTCCTTGTATTTGTCTACCTACTAGTAGGAAGATACGCTCGCCGAGTCAACACGAGGCTCGAACACCGTTTCGTGAGAGCCAGAAGTTGGTGCGACAATCTTGACAACAAGCCTACCAAAAGGTAGGCAGCGACATGAAATCAATAGCTTCCACTTCAGAAAAAATTCTCGACATCGCCCAGGCTCTTATCGTGGCCGGAGGCTACAATGGCTTCAGCTATGCCGACATCTCCGCTGCGATCGGCATTCGGAAGGCAAGCATCCACCATCACTTTCCGACAAAGGCCGAACTGGTTTCGGTGCTGGTGGACCGTTACAGGCAGCAGACGGAAGCGGGTCTGAAGTCTTTGCGCGAAGGGATCTCGAGCCCTGCGGAACAGCTGCAGGCCTATGTGAACTACTGGCACTCATGCATTCGGGACGCCTCGCTGCCCTTCTGCGTCTGCGCAATGCTCGCCAGCGAGATGCAGATGCTGCCGGAAGAGGTCGCACGTCAGGTGCGTGGCCATTTTCATAGCCTCGCCGGATGGCTTACGTCGGTGCTGCAGGATGGAACCGAGAATGGCCTCTTCCAGCTGGACAAGCGACCTGAGGAAGAGGCGCAAATGCTGATGGCCTCGGTTCATGGGGCAATGCTCTCGGCGAGAGCTTTCGGCGATCCAGGACTGTTCATCGCAATCGTTGCACCCCAGATCGCCAAGCTTCAAGCCCCTGATTGACGGGGGAGTTGCCGGGGCCAAACTCAAAGCAAAGACGGCTCAGGCCCACCAGTCTCAAGCTTTCGTGGCGAAAACCGTCGCCCCGATACTGGCAGACACGACCAGTGCCGTGCCGAACATCTGTGAGGGCGTCATCGGTTGCGACAGAATGACAAAACCGGCAACGGCGCCGATGGCGGGCTCGAGGCTCATGAGAATGCCGAAGGAAGATGTCGGCATGCGCTTGAGCGCTACCATTTCCAGCACATAGGGCAGCAGCGGCACGAGCAGCGCCAGGCCGGCTATTTCAAGAAGGCCGAAGGTCGTCAGATTGGGGACCGCAGAGGCATAGCCGAAGGGCGTGGAGACGACTGCCGCGACCAGGAGCGACATGGAAAGCCCCTCAAGACCTTGAAAGGCATTGCCGACCTTCTTCGTCAAAAGAATATAGCAGGCCCATCCCGCTCCGGCGCCGATGGCAAAGAGGATGCCGGGAAGATTGCCGACCCACTCTTCGCCATCATAGGCCAGCAGCAGAACGCCGATTGCCGCAAGGATCGGCCAGAGAAGCTGGCGGCTGAGCCCGAAGCCGAGGGTCGCGACCAGCAACGGCCCGAGAAATTCGATAGCGACGGCAAGGCCCAAGGGAATGCGCGCGATTGACGAAAAGAAGGAGGTCGTCATCAGCGCCGATACGGTGCCGAGCGCCAGCACGCCGAGCCATTGCGAGCGGCTGTAGCTCATGATCTTGGGCCGGACGATGATCGCCAGCGCGATGGAGGCGAAGACGAGCCGCAGCCAGGTCGCGCCCGCCGGCCCATAGGCATGGATGATGGGGGAGGACAGTGCCGAGCCGAACTGGATTGACGACATCGACATGACACACATCAGCACGCCGGCGGCAATGCCACCGGTCGATGACGCAACGTCCGGATGCGGCATCGAGGCCGCGCCGCCACCCGTGCCACGCTCGGCAAGTTTCTGTTCCATAACCTCTCCCATCAGGCGAGGCTTTTTAGAAGTTCAGACTTATGCTGGCAAATTCAAACTTTTCATCCTGCGATCAGGCAGTTTGATGCAAGCCTCTCTCAAGCTTCGAGACCCTTCAGCACATTTGCAACGTTGAGGCCGATTTCGGGCACGCCGTAACCGCCCTCCATGCAGACAAGGACGGGCAGCCCGGCGGCCGCGATGCGCTCACCCATGCGGACGAAATCCTGCGAGGTCAGCTTGAAGAACGAAATCGGATCGCGCTCGAACGTATCGACACCAAGCGACAGCACGATCGCCTCCGCGCCGAATAGCTTGATGCGGGCGAGCGCATCATCGAGTGCCGCCGACCAGACTTCCCATGGCGTGCCGCGCGGCATGGGATAATTGCGGTTGGCGCCCAACCCATTGCCTTCACCCTTCTCGTCGGCATGACCGAGGAAATAAGGAAAGGCATGGATGGGATCGCCATGGAGCGACGCCGTGAAAACATCGCCACGCCGGTAGAATATGTCCTGCGTGCCGTTGCCGTGATGGAAATCGACATCGAGCACTGCAACCTTGGCCGCGCCATGATCACGCAGGCGCTGAGCGGCGACGCCGGCATTGTTGATGAAGCAATAGCCGCCAAAGAGGTCGATGCCGGCGTGATGTCCGGGCGGGCGGCAGAGCGCGAAGGCGAAGCGGTTGCCGGCATGAAGCCAGTCGGCACCGGTCAGGGCACAACGCATGGACGCGAGCGCCGCCTCATAGGACCCCTTGGTAATCGAGGTGTCTGCGGCATTGGCATAATGGCCGATCATTCCGACGATATTGTCAGGCACGCGCTGGCTGGTGCGCCTGACGGGAAAGGAGTTGGCGATCGCTTCGCCCTTATAGCCGGCGGCAACCCAGCGCTCCCAGACCACGCCGAGAAAATTGAGATAAGCGGGATCATGCACCTTGCGCGTCGTCTCCAATCCATGAACATCGGGCGCAACCACATCGGCAAAACCGGCCTCCTTGACGGCGGCGAGGATCCGTTCGGCGCGGAAGGGTGCCTCGAAGGGCGTGACGAGCTGGCCATCATGCAGCTCGGTCTTCGCATCCCTGAGCTTGTGATCCTCTGAATAGATGATCCGCATCGTCCCCTCCTCCATCGCCGGCATTGTTCTGCTGATGACACGAAGGCTTACATGCATCGCGTCCCGGAAAAAAGAGCGGGATGTGGCCTTGAATGCTGCTGCAAACAACTGCACCTTCCGCCCACGTTCGAGGAATTGGAGGCGGCGGCATGAAACTCCTGATGGTCGATGTCGACGGCGTGCTGGTGCATGGCCGCCCGGGTGAAGGGCTGCCGCTGTTCACCTATCTGGAACGCGATCTCGGCTTGCGGCTTGAGGCGCTGCAAGAGGCATTCTTCAAGACCTGTTGGCCAGACATCGTCACCGGCCGCGATGCGCTGGAGCCGAGGCTTGCGGAGGTTCTCGGGAGGATTGCGCCCCACGTTAGCGCCCGAACCCTGATCGACTATTGGTTCGAGAATGACTCCCGCCTGGACCACGGCCTGCTCGACGACCTCGCCGCACTGAGGGCCGAGGGAACGAGGATGTTCCTCGCCACCAATCAGGAGCATATGCGCGCCGCCTATCTGATGGAGAATCTCAGGCTCTCCGACTATTTCGACGGCATTTTCTATTCCGCGATGCTGGGTTACCAGAAGCCGGCGCCGGAGTTCTTCCGGCTGGCGACCGAGCGCGTCGGCATCGCGCCTGGCGACATCGCCTTCATCGACGATGTAGAGGCCAATATCGAAGCCGCGCGGCAATTCGGCTGGAAGGCAATGCATTGGGTGCCGGGCTCGAAGCTGGAAGATGCGCTCACGGCCTTTTCGCGCTGAAATTACGCGGAAATCCGCTTATAGAAGATGGTCGTGTCGCAGAACCCGCCCTGCGGCCACAAGGCGTAATCGGGGATGACGCCGACGCGCTCCCAGCCGAGGCGGGGGTAGATGGCTTCGGCGTCGCTGCCCGTCGCCGTGTCGAGCACCAGCAAGGTCTTGCCGATACGCGCGGCTTCGCGCTCAGCGGCTTCCATCAACAGCCGAGCAAGCCCCTTGCCTCGCGCGGAGCTGTGCACCAGCAGTTTTTTGAGATCGCCACGATGCGGCTGATTCGGCATTTGCGCCGCGCCCACCTGCACCGTTCCGACCGCCCTGCTCTCAATTACGGCGGCGAAAAGCAGTGTCGCCCCATTTTCGACGCTGTCGGCCACGCCCTGCCAATACGGCAATGCGTCGGCTGCCCCATAAGGCTGCATGAAGCCGACGGAAGCGCCGCCGTTGACGCAATCGGCGAGCACATCGCAAAGATCCGGCAGGGCGGCACGAGCCTCGGCGGCGGAGAGAAGACGAATATCAGACATGAAAAGGTCCTTGGATGTTATGAACGGCCACGATCGAGGATGACGCTGTAGCGCGCCGGCACCTCGCCCGGATTGTGGAAGGCGTGGCCATCGCCGACGCCCATGAACAGACAATCGCCGGGCATGAGGTGATGGGCGACGTCGCGATGCGTCACCTCCATCTCGCCCTCGAACAGCCAGACATGCTGGGTCATGCCGGCGCTTGCCGTATTCGGCGGGAAGATGACGCGCGCGCCGATTGGGAAGATGACTTCGACGACATCGACCTTCGATTCGGTTCCTGGCGGCGAGACGGCGCGCCTGACATAGCCGGTTCCGGGGTCGCGCCAGATCGCCTGCTGAGCATGGCGGGAAAGCGGCGATACCTCCTCGTCTTCCTCGGCAAAGAAGGCCGAGAGCGAAAGGCCAAGCGCTGCGCAAAGCCGCGACAGCAGCGAGGCCGTCGGGCTCGCCTCCGCCCGTTCGATGCGCGAGATCATGGCGCGGCTGACGGCCGAGGCATTGGCAAGCTCATCCAGCGTCAGGCCGCGAGCGATGCGCAGCTCCTTGATGCGCGTGCCAATCGCCATTTGCAGATCATCAACCGCCATTCTCTGTGTCTCTCATCTCGAAATTCTACTATATGAGAAATACACGATCTCATAATGGAATCAAGAGCGCTTCCACACGTGTCGGCGGCCGGCCGGAAAAGGCTAACATAACGTGAAGATAGCCACCAAAACCCCGCTTTTCCGCTTTGCGGCGCGGGGCGGCGCTGCTATATGGCGCGCATGAGCACCAATTCCACCACTCCGCTTTCGCATATCCGCAACTTCTCGATCGTGGCCCATATCGACCACGGCAAATCGACGCTGGCCGATCGCCTGATCCAGACGACGGGCGGCCTTGCCGAACGCGAGATGTCGGAGCAGGTGCTTGACAATATGGAGATCGAGCGCGAGCGCGGCATCACCATCAAGGCCCAGACCGTGCGCCTGCACTACAAGGCGAACAATGGCGAGACCTATATTCTCAATCTGATCGACACGCCCGGACACGTCGACTTCGCCTATGAAGTCTCGCGCTCGCTGTCGGCCTGCGAGGGCTCGCTGCTTGTTGTCGACGCCTCTCAGGGTGTTGAGGCGCAGACGCTCGCCAACGTCTATCAGGCGATCGACAACAATCACGAGCTCGTCACCGTCCTCAACAAGATCGACCTTCCGGCGGCCGAACCCGACCGCATCAAGGATCAGATCGAGGAAGTGATCGGCATCGACGCATCGGACGCCGTGCTGATTTCGGCCAAGACCGGCCTCGGCATCCCCGACGTGCTGGAAGCCATCGTCCACAAACTGCCGGCGCCGAAGAGCGTAGGTGGCGAAAAGGCGCCCTTGAAGGCGCTGCTGGTCGATAGCTGGTACGACACCTATCTCGGCGTCATGGTTCTCGTGCGCATCATCGACGGCACGCTGACCAAGGGCCAGACCATCCGAATGATGGGCACGGACGCGAAGTACCAGATCGAGCGCGTCGGCGTTCTGACACCGAAGATGGTCGCCGTCGACAGCCTCGGCCCCGGCGAGATCGGCTTCATCACCGCCTCGATCAAGGAAGTCGCCGACACCCGCGTCGGCGATACCATCACCGAAGACAAGCGCCCGACTGCCGAAGCGCTGCCGGGCTTCAAGCCGGCACAGCCCGTCGTGTTCTGCGGCCTCTTCCCGGTCGATGCCGCCGATTTCGAAGACCTGCGCTCGGCCATGGGCAAGCTGCGCCTCAACGACGCCAGCTTCTCCTTCGAGATGGAATCGTCTGCCGCTCTCGGCTTCGGCTTCCGCTGCGGCTTCCTCGGCCTGCTGCACCTGGAAATCATCCAGGAGCGCCTGGAGCGCGAATTCAACCTCGACCTGATCGCGACGGCACCTTCCGTCGTCTACCAGCTCACCATGACCGACGGCACCGAGATCGAGCTGCACAACCCGGCCGACATGCCCGACGTCGTCAAGATTTCCGAATTCCGCGAGCCGTGGATCAAGGCGACGATCCTGACGCCCGACGATTATCTCGGCTCGATCCTGAAGCTTTGCCAGGACCGCCGCGGCATCCAGACCGAGCTGACCTATGTCGGCAACCGCGCCATGATCACCTACGACCTGCCGCTCAACGAAGTCGTCTTCGACTTCTACGACCGCCTGAAGTCGATCTCCAAGGGCTATGCCTCCTTCGACTACAGCCTGACCGATTATCGCGAGAGCGACCTCGTCAAGATGTCGATCCTCGTCAATGCCGAGCCGGTGGACGCGCTGTCCATGCTCGTGCACCGCTCCGCCGCTGAAAAGCGCGGCCGCGTCATGTGCGAGAAGCTGAAGGACCTGATCCCGCAGCACATGTTCCAGATCCCGATCCAGGCCGCCATCGGCGGACGCATCATCGCGCGCGAGACGGTGAAGGCCCTGCGCAAGGACGTAACCGCCAAGTGCTACGGCGGCGACGCCACCCGCAAGCGCAAGCTGCTCGACAAGCAGAAGGAAGGCAAGAAGCGCATGCGGCAGTTCGGCAAGGTCGAAATCCCGCAGGAGGCCTTTATTGCTGCTCTGAAGATGGGGGACGAGTGAGGCTTTGCCTCACCCCTGCCCCATATACTCCTTCGTCAGCCCCTCATACTCCTCCATCGCCGGCAGCGCGGCGTAGCTGTGCTTGGCCGGTGTCGTCACCCAGGGGAGCTTTTCGCTCGTCCAGGTCTCGATGAAGGGCGTGAACCAGCTGACGTCATCGAGCATGGTGGCGCGAACATTGACGAACCAGTCGACACCTTCGAGCTTGGTGAACAGCCAGCTCATGCAATGCGGGCAGAAATAGTGATGGATGGTGTCGCCATGCAGGCCGCCGATGACAGGCTCGCCCTTCGTCACCTCGAAACCATCCGAGGGGATGGCGGCGCTGAGCGAATAGGGGCCGGCGGTCATGCGCTGGCAGCCTGTGCAGTGGCAAGCCATGGTGAGGAGCGGCTTGGCATTGATCTTCAGCCGCACCTGTCCGCAACGGCAACCGCCCTCGCTCGGTAGTTCCAGCGTGCTCATGATGTCATTTCCTCCCATTCCATGAATTTTGATGCACGACGCGGGCTATTGGGTGCGCGTCTCAAGCTTCCGCCGCCTGCGGAAGCTCCGCTTGCACCTTAATCGTCCGCACCCATGCGCGCGCGATCGCAAGGCCGGCCGTCTCAGCCGATGCCGCATGCCTGGCCACAAGCTCCGGATAGCGATCGAGCCAGCCGGGCTCCTTGCGCTCGATGATTTCCCTGAATTCGCCGCGCCAGCGCTCCACTACGGCGGCATTGGCTTCGAAGTGGAACTGCGTGCCATAGGTGGCGCGGCCGATGCGGAAGGCCTGGTTCGGCGTGACGCCGTTGGCGGCAAGGCGTATGGCTCCGACAGGCAAGGTAAAGGTGTCGCCATGCCATTCGAAGATGGTGAATTCATCGCCGACATCGGCCAGCAACGGGTCTGCCTTACCCTCTTCCGTGAGGCCGACCGTCTTCCAGCCGAATTCATGGGCGGTGCCGAGATGGTTTTCCGCTTCATAAGCACGCGCCAGGATCTGGCTGCCGAGACAAATGCCGAGCACGGCCTTATCCTCACCCTCGAAACGGCGCATCAGCCCCGCCAGCTCCGGCAGATAGGGATGGGTGTCGTCGTCGCGAGCGCTCTGCTCGCCACCGAGCACGGCCAGCGCATCCCAGGATAACGTTTCCTTCGGCAGGGCCTCGCCGCTCCAGGGGCGGAACCAATCGATCTCGGCGCCAGCCTCCTCCAGCGCAATGCCAAGCGCGCCGAGCGGGGTGTTCTTCATATTCTCGATAATGGCGACGCGCATACCGTTGATTCCCGAGCAATGTTGCCACCGGAGATGAGCATGAGGCGGCGGGAGAGACAAGTGGCCAGAGCGCTTCAACATTCCACGGAAATGCCGAACCACTCCGGCCGTCTATCCCCGACGCAATTCCGAACGGAAAACCGCCTGGCACTTTTCCTGGAATTGCTTTGGCTTGCAGCGGACTAAAGTTGAGCCTAGATCTCAGCAAACAACGAAGGATCAGGACGATGAGCGACAAGCCCCGCATCACCATTCTCTATTGCACCCAATGCAACTGGCTGCTGCGCTCCGGCTGGATGGCGCAGGAACTGCTGCAGACCTTTACCGACAGTCTCGGCGAAGTAGCGCTGATCCCCGGCACCGGCGGCGTCTTCGAAATCCGCATCGACGGCGAGCTCTTGTGGGAGCGCAAGCGCGACGGCGGCTTTCCCGGCCCGAAGGAGTTGAAGCAACGGGTACGGGATATCATCGACCCCGAGCGCGATCTCGGCCATACCGATCGCGGATCGCTGGAAAGCTAAGTCTCCTGCTGCTCAGGCATCAGTCGAAGGGCGAACGGCAGGGCTTGGTTCCATTATTGATCGTCGTATAGCTGTTGGTGCCGGGATTATAGGTGCGATAGCGCTCGGCGCACCAGGTTTGATGCTGTCTCAGTTTCTGGGTGGGCGAAGGATAGAGAGCCCTCGGCGGCGGTGCATAGGTTTCACGCGGGGGCATATGAACGCGCGGGCTGTCATAGCGATTGAGGCCTCCGGCATAGGGCGGTGTGATGGGAAGCGGCTGGCCGGGCCGGGTGTAGAACTGCCGCTGTCCGAAACCGAAGCAGCCACGGGAATCGCAGATGACGGTGTTGGTGCGCGGCGGAGTGATGAGCTTCCGAGAATCCGAGGCGGCGGCAGCGAAATCCGCCTGCGACAGTGCGGCGAGTGTTAGAGCGCAGCCAAGCGCAATCCTTTGAAAAATAGCCATGACAAGTTCCTGTTCCGGACGCCATGAACCGATGGGCAGCCGCAGCGTCTCCACCTTACTTGGGGTCTGACAGTGGCAAAACCAGTGCTGACGCAACCGGAACGCTTCGACCCACGATGAGTTGATCGCTGTCGCCGCTTGCGCCATAACAACGCAATCATCGCTAGGAGATTGCCAGTGAGCAGCTTGAAATTCGGCACCAGCGGCCTTCGCGGCCTATCCGCAGACCTCACCGGTCGGGCATCGGCGCTCTACGCGACGGCCTTTGCCCGCCACCTGCTGAAAAACGGCCATGCCAAGCCAGGCGATCTCATCCTCGTGGGCCGCGATTTCCGCGCATCGAGCCCGGCGATCTCCGCCACCTGCATCGGCGCGCTGAAGCGGGCTGGCCTGACGCCGATCGACTGCGGCACATTGCCGACGCCGGCGCTGGCGCTTTACGGCCTGCAGCTGAAGGCGGCCTCGCTGATGATCACCGGCTCGCATATCCCAGCCGACCGCAATGGCATCAAATTCTACCGGCCGGACGGCGAGATCGACAAGCGCGACGAGGTGGCGATCAGCGAGGAAGCGCTTGCGATCGGCAATTCGGCACTCGACGAAACCCCCGCCGAGGCGGAAAGCCGCACGGCCGAGACTGAGGCGCTGTTCCTGGAGCGCAACAAGGGCCTGCTGCCATCAGGCAGCCTCGCCGGCCTTACCATCGGCGTCTATCAGCACAGCACGGTGGCGCGCGATCTCTTCGGTGAGGTCCTGACCCATTACGGCGCCCGCGTCGTGCCGCTCGGCCGCTCCGAGAGCTTCATTCCGGTGGACACGGAAGCGGTCTCAGCCGAGACCATCCGCCTCATGAAAGCCTGGGCGTCGGAACACGGGCTGGATGCCATCGTTTCCGCCGATGGCGACGGCGATCGGCCGCTGGTCGCGGACGAAACCGGCGAGCCGCTGCGCGGCGATCTGCTCGGCCTCATCGCCGCAAATTTCCTCGGTGCACAAGTGGTCGTTACGCCTGTTACCTCCAATTCGGGCATTGAGGCCGCCGGCTCCTATGCCGTCACTCGTACCCGCGTCGGTTCCCCCTATGTGATCGCCGGCATGGACGAGGCCATTGCGGCGCGCAAGGCCAATGTCATGGGCTTTGAGGCCAATGGCGGCACGCTGACAGCCAGCCGTTTCACCGTCGAGGGAAAACCCTTCGAGCCGCTGCCGACACGCGACAGCTTCCTGCCGATTCTCGCGACGCTCTACGCCGCCGCCAAGGCAGGCAAGCCGCTCTCGGCCGTCGCCGGTAGCTACCGCCTGCCCTTTGCAGCCGCCGACCGTCTGGAGAATTTTCCCGTCGAAACCAGTGCCGCGCTGATGGCCTATCTGCGCGCCTCAGACGCCAATCTTTCGGATTTCCTGAAGCCGATCGCGACGGTCGCTTCCAAGAGCGATATCGACGGCCTGCGGGTGACACTTGTGGATAACCGAATCATCCATTTCCGCCCCTCCGGCAATGCGCCTGAAATGCGCTGCTATGTGGAAGCATCGAGTGAAAACGAGGCAAAGGCCCTGCTGGAACAGGGACTTGGCCTGATCAGCGCATGGGCCGCAGCCCGGGTTTGACCCGGCTTCAACCGCTTTTTTCGCGATTGACACTAAAACTTCAAAAACCCTGTTGACACCGGGCGGCCACCCCCTTACATGCGTGTCCGTCGCCCAGATGGCGGAATTGGTAGACGCGCCAGCTTCAGGTGCTGGTACCCGAAAGGGTGTGGAGGTTCGAGTCCTCTTCTGGGCACCATTCCATTTTGAGAAACGCGGATTTCTCAAAGATTTCAAGACATAGTAGATGCTTACAATACGCATTCCGGTTCGCCGGAAGCGCGTTCGCCTCTGGTCTTGAAACATGACGGCACCCCGCTCTGAGGCCGTCTTTAAATCATTGACTACCGAAGAATAGATCGCCCTAATAGAGCAAACCTCAAGGGATTTTCGATGGATCATAAGAGCGACTGGTACGATCTGATCGTCGGCAACGGCAACGTCAATGAAGGGCTCGGGAGGATAATAGGTTTCATCCTCGCCGTGATCGTGATTCTCAGCCTGATCTTTTGGATGATCTGAGCGCTCCCGCTTTGGGTGGCCTGGCCGCGTCGTTACGCCCTGCGATGCATATCGATCTAGTGAAGGCTTCCAAGGTCCGGCCTGACGCTAAGCCCGGCCTCTTGCGCCGCCTCCAGAAAAGCTTTCCGCGATTCCTCGGCGGTGGCCATGCCGAGCACTGCATCGAGGCATACGAGCACAGCCTCATCCACAACAGGCCCGCTGACAACTGGCCATTCCTCGCTCATGCAGTTCGCTGCATCGAGCGCATTGGTTATGATCGCATAATGCCCGGCGCCGCCGAGATCGACTATGACCGGATTGTTCCAATCGCCATATCCCATCGTCACGCCTCCTCGCTATTGAGCGCGATCAATGCTGTAACAGGAAACCATCCGGTGCCGTCCCATGCGGCTGCTGTCCTATAATAGTCCATGAAATCAACTCCTCGCTGACGCCATGGGGCGATAACGGCAGCGGCGGCGAGATGTTCCTGGCCGCGGATCTGCCGCCAGTTTTTCTTGAACGTCATCGGATCCGGCCCGCTCACCGAAAGCTTCTTGCCATCCATTGGCGCCGATCACTCCACCTGCGCTTCGCGCTGTGCGCAAACCTCCATCCCATTACGGCGCTAGCTTCCCCGCTTCCAACTGGTTAACTTTTGAAGCAGGGAGGTGAGACGAATAAGGGGAACAACAAAATGGACCACGTCTACAATCTGCTCTGGCTTGCTTTCAGCGTCGCTCTTCTCTTCGCCGCATTGAACCGGCGGCTGGCCGGAGATTTCGTCACCATGTGGTATCTGCTCGTCATCACAGCTGTGACCGTGATGGCCTGGGCGGGCTTCTTCCCGACCGATATGGCGAACCTGCGGGCCGGCTGATCTGCGGGCCGCGATCCCATGCCGACCCCTCGCAGCCGCCACCTCAATGCGTCCCAGACGCGAAAAAACCGCCGAAAATCTCTTTCGGCAGCTTGGAGCGTGATCGAAGGACGGAGCCGCGCGTCGCGATCTTTCAGATTCGCTTCCCGCGCTTTAGGTCTTTCATTTTGCGCATGTGGTTGTCGCAAAACCGCTGCACATTTTTGCGCGATATGCCCTAAAGCTTCGGACTCAGCGGCACGATGGCGGCAAAGCGCAACCAATCCTTCTGCGCCTTCGGCGTCCAGGCCGCCTCGGCAATACCGGGCAGACGCGGGAAAACGAGGCGGTTGAAATAGTCGCGGGAGATGAAATTCTCCTGCCAGATGCAGGCCTGCACGCCTTTCATGAGATGCTTCAGCTCATCCGGGAAATCGCCCTCGGCCTCGTAGGCATAGGTATGGGCCGGTGGCACCGTGCCCGCCCAGCTCGCACCCGGCTCCTGCCAGGCGTCGGCCTGCACCATGTCGAGATAATAGGCCTGGCCCGGGGTCATCACGACTTCATAGCCTTCGCGCGCAAGCTCGATGCCGACCTCGGGCTTTTCCCAGGCCATGAGCAAAGTGCCTTCCGGATCGACGCCGCCGCCATGGGCAACCTCGTTCCAGCCGGCAAGCTTGCGGCCGCGCTCGGTGAGCATGGCCTTGATGCGCTTGAGGAAATAAGACTGCAGCGCGAATGTCCCTGATATGCCTTCCTTTTCCATGAGCTTGCGTGCGAGCGGTGAAGCGAGCCAGGAACCATTGGCGACCTCGTCGCCGCCAATATGGATATATTCGGACGGAAAGAGCTCGACCATTTCGTCGAAGACCTTGGCGAGAAACTCGTAGGTCAGCTCGATGGCGGGGTTCAGCGCATTGTTCGGGAAGCCCTGAACGGAGTGATAGCTATCGGGAGCCTCCTGCCCGTCCGTCAGGTGAGGCAGGGCGACAAGGGTGGCGGTGCTGTGACCGGGAATGTCGATTTCCGGGATCACCTCGATGCCGAGCGCCGTGGCGTGGGCGACGATCTCGCGAACGTCATCCTGCGAATAGAAGCCCCCGACCGGCTCGGCAGCATTGCCGAGCTGCGGCAACAGCGGCTCGTCCGGCCCGCGCAGCACGCCGGTGGTGGTCAGTTGCGGATAGGCGCGGATCTCCAGCCGCCAGGCCTCGTCGTCAGTCAGATGCCAGTGGAAGATATTAAGCTTCAGCCAGGCGAGAATGTCGAGCAGGCGCAGGACGTCGTCCTTTGGCGTAAACTGCCGCGAGACGTCGAGGTGGCAGCCACGCCAGCCATAGCGCGGCCGGTCGGCGATCACGCCAGATACGGGGAAGCGGAACTTGCCGGGCTCGCGCCGCGCGCCATCGAGAAGCTGTGCCAGCGTCGTCAGGCCATAGAGGCGGCCCGCCTCGGCGGAGAAGGAAAGTACGACTTCATCGCCGGAGAAGGAAAGCTCATAGGCTTCGCGGGCCAGTGCCGGACGCTCGACAAACCGCAGCGCCCTACCCTGCGGCGCAGCGATGAGGCTGAAGGGGATGTGATTGGACGGAAAGAGGCGGCGGAAGAGCGCCTGCGCCGCAGCCAGAGCCTTGACGCTTGCGGCATCAGAACCCTCGGCAGGATAGAGCACAACCGGAAAATCTTGGCCCGGCTTAACGTCGATCTCCGCCGGCCACGGCTGGATTGCGTAGGGAAGCTCAAGCCTGCCTTCCGGCAGCAGCACCGGCGGCGGCTCGCTGACGCGATCGGCGAGCAACAAATCCGAAGTGAAGACCGTGACATGCGTGCCGTCTTCCAGCGTCACATAGGCGGATTTGGCGCCGTCGGTGCAATGGCGCGCTATGCGGTGAAGTGCCGAGACGGTGAACGTCCAGCTTCCTCCGGGTGCGATGGACAGGCCTGCCGGCGGCGCAAACTCATGAAAATTGGCATTGCGGCGGACGAAGACGGCGTTGTCGCAGGCTTGGGGATCAACGAGACGCGTCAGGGTCGTATAGGCGAGACGGAAATTCTCAAGAGGCGCATCCGAGAAATTGAAGAGGGTCAGTGTCAATCGACCATGCTTTCCGCCTTCGGGCGACCAGGTGTTTTCGAGATGATAGGAGGACGGCTGCATGATGTTCCCCTTTGCCGGCGTGCGTCAGTAATGTTCGGATTGCGAGAAGGTGTGGGCGAGCTCCGCCTGCCCCGCCGTCAGGCCGCAATCAACAGGCAGGCACACGCCCGTGATCGCCGCGGCAAGCGGGCTTGCGAGAAATGATACGGCGTTGGCGACATCGACGGGATCGACGACGCGCTGCAGCGCATACCAGCGCTTCGCCTCTTCAAAGACATTGGGATTGGCTGCAGCGCGGACTTCCCAGGCCTGAGTACGAACGGTGCCGGGCGCGACCGCATTCGAGCGGATGCCGAACTTGCCGTATTCGACGGCAACCAGCCGGGTGAAATGCAGGAGCCCGGCCTTGGCGGCGCTATAGGCCGGATGGCCGAAGACGGCCATGCCATTGACGGAGGCGATATTGATCACCGACCCCTTCGACGCCTTCAGCATGTCCTCGACGGCGCGGAAGCAGAGGAAAGCCGCCTCTAGATTAAGGGCATTGTCGGCGCGCCATATGGCAGGCGTCGTATCTTGAAGACTGACGGCGCGAGCAGCACCGGCATTGTTGACCAGCGTCCTCAATCCGCCCAATCCCGATGCCGCCTTGGCCATGGCGGCAACATCGCCGTCACTGGTGATATCCGCCTTGAATGGCACGAAACGTTCCGCAGGGCCGAGAGCCTGCGCCGCCGTCTGCACTGCCGCCTCGTCGATATCAACGAGCAGGATGACGTCATGGTCGTCTGCCAGGCGTTTTGCGATGGCACGGCCGATATCGCCGGCCGCCCCTGTGACGATGGCAACGGATTTGCTCATATGCTTCCCTCTAATCAGGTCTTGAAGGCTAGTCCCCCAGCAGCTGGCGATCGTCGCCATCACGGTGAGCAACGAGCTGCTGCTTGATGCGACGTAGCGTCACCGTGGCCTGCGGCTGGATGCGATAGGCGACCAGACTGGCGAGAATGTCCACTACGGCGAGATAGGCGATGCGGGTCGATGTCGGCCGATAGATATTGTCACCTTCCGGAAGATCGACGGGCAATGTGATTTCCGCGGCATGGGCGACCGGGCTGTTGCTCTGCGTCAGCGCTATGGTCGGAATCTTGGCTTCGCGCGCCAGCGTGAAGGCGCGCACCAGCTCGGCGTTACGGCCTGAGAAGGACGAGCCGATCAACACGTCCGCCGGCTTGGCGGCAGCCGCCATCATCAGCTGCATACTGTGATCGGAGCTTGCGGTAATACGAAGGCCGAGCCGAAACAGGCGGTTTTGCAGCTCAGTCGCGATCATCGAGGAATTGCCGCCGGAGCCGAAGGCATAGATCATCTCGGCACCGGCAAGCCGGTTTGCCGCCCGCTCGATCGCCGCAACGTCCAGACCGCGATGCAGCAGGAAGAGTGCGTTCTGCGCCTTGGTAATAATGTCCTGTGCGACGTCGGCCGGGGCAATGCTCTTCGGCTCGGGCTTCAGATAGCGCATGCCCACATAGGCGGTGCGCGCGAGCTGCACCTTAAAATCGGAAAAGCTCTCGCAGCCCAGACGCCGGCAGAAGCGCGTCACCGTGGGGGGCGAGACGTCGGCCTTACCTGCCAGCTCGATGATGGAAGCATTGACGGCGAATTCGAAATCATTGAGGACGATATCGGCGATACGGATTTCCGATTGTGAAAGCCGGCCCCTCTCGTCCTGCATGGTCGTGAAGATATCCATCAGCCCCCCTTTGTCGCTGGTTCACCCACGTTTGACACGTAGTCGGCGACACGATCCATCTCAATCTTCTCGATCCCGCCGGCGCCTGTGGACTGGCGCGGGCACAGATGCGGCTTGTCATTCGTTCCCATTTCGCCGGAACCGTGACATGTGATGGCCAGCATGCGGTTCCTGCAAATTATTTTCTTGATACGTTGACAAATGACCATAAAAAGCAGAATTTGACCAGTGAAAATCGCAAATTATGAAAAGAATTTAAATGACGGCGGATACTATGCGTGATCCTTTCAAGAATCCCTTCCCTGCCAACGATACCGCCAGGCATTCGATCTGGGAGATGCTCGTTCCGCGTGACATCGATGCCTTTCTTGCCGCCGACTGGTCGAAGGTCGCGGGTGATTTCGTCGAGGAAGGCTTCATCGGCATCGACGGAAAGCGCGAGGTCAGCCCTGATAAATGGCGTCTCGCCTTCCCAACGTTGTCGGCCTATCGTGACGAGTGGCTGCGCCAGGCGCGCGACTTCGCCACGCAATCCTTCGCCGAAGATCCGCGCACGGCCATCTTTACCACGACGACGCTCGAAGACATCGAAATCGAGGGCGATATGGCGCTGGTGCGCAAGAAGTTCGACGGCAGCCTGAAGAAGTCGGACGGCGGCATCGACGTTCTGAAGTGGCAGACACTTTATTATTGCCGCCTGCACGAGGGACGCTGGAAGATCTGCGGCTTTACCGGTTACCTGCCGAATCCCATGGAATAGAGGCGACAGCGTTGCGCATTTTCACCGCGGCCCTTGCGACCGAGACGAATACCTTCTCCCCCATCTGCGTTGATCGGCGCGCTTTCGAAGCCTCTCTCTATGCGCCGCCCGGCATGCATCCGGAAACGCCGACGCTGTGTACGGCGCCGATCACCGTCGGTCGTCGCATCGCGGCGGAAAAGGGCTGGGAGGTGATCGAGGGCACCGCCACCTGGGCCGACCCGGCGGGGCTTGTCAATCGCCGTACCTATGAGGAACTGCGCGACGAAATTCTCGAGCAATTGCGCGCGGCGATGCCTGTCGATGCCGTCGTTCTCGGGCTGCACGGCGCCATGGTTGCGGATGGTTACGAGGATACGGAGGGTGATTTCCTGTCGCGCGTGCGCGAGATCGTCGGGTCTGATATCCTGGTCTGCGCCGAGCTCGATCCCCACAGCCATCTGACGGCGAAGCGTCGCGCAGCCGCTGATTTCTTCGTCTATTTCAAGGAATTCCCGCATACGGATTTCGTCGACCGCGCCGAGGACCTCTGGCGCATCGCCATGGATACGCTGGAAGGCCGCGTAAAGCCGGTCATGTCCGTCTTCGACTGCCGCATGATCGATGTGTTTCCGACCTCGCGCGATCCCATGCGCTCCTTCGTCGACAAGATCAAGGCGATGGAAAAGAGCGATGCGGACATTCTGTCCATCTCCGTCATTCACGGCTTCATGGCTGGCGATGTACCCGAAATGGGCACAAAGCTGCTCGTCGTCACCGATAATAAGCCGGATAAAGGCTCTGCAATCGCCCGCGATCTTGGCCTGGAACTCTTTTCGAAGCGCGGCACCTTCATCATGCCGCAGATCGATGAGAAGCAGGCGGTGAGCGAGGCGATGGCTGCTGCCTCGGGTCCTGTCGTCATCGCCGATCTTTGGGATAATCCCGGCGGCGGCACGGCAGGCGATGCTACGGTCATCCTGCAGGAACTGCTCGACCGCGGCGCTACCGATACGGCGATCGGCACGATCTGGGACCCGATGGCCGTCCAGATCTGCATGGCGGCCGGTGAAGGCGCGGAAATCCCGCTACGCTTCGGTGCGAAATCGGCGCCGGGTACGGGTAATCCGATCGACGGTCTCGTCAAGATCGTTCGGCTCGTTCCGAATGCGGAGATGCGTTTCGGCGAAAGCTTCGCTCCTTTTGGCGATGCCGCGCACATTCAGCTCGACGGTATCGACATCATCCTGAATTCGACGCGCGCGCAGAGCTTCGATCCCAGCCTGTTTTCCGTCATGGACATCGATCCCGGAACGAAGAAGATCCTGGTCATCAAATCGACCAATCACTTCTACGCCTCCTTCTCCAAGATCGCATCGCAGATCCTTTACTGCTCCGCGGGAACGCCTTATCCCAACAATCCGGCGCGCACGCCCTACCGCCGCGCGCGAAAGGATATCTGGCCGATGGTGGCGGACCCCTTTGCAGAAGAACGGAAAGATGCCTGACATGGCTTCCAGTATCGCTCACGACATCGCCTTGGAAATCGGCCCCAAGCCCGGCGACACGATCGATAACCTCTCCACGCCGCGCCCGATCATCGACGAAGACCGGTTGGCTGCGAACATTGCTCGCGTGCAGTCCTATATGGATGCGCATGGACTGAATTTCCGCCCGCATATCAAGACGCATAAGATCCCTGCACTGGCGCATGCCCAGGTCGCCGCCGGCGCAAAGGGCATCAACTGCCAGAAGATCACAGAGGCGGAAGTCTTCGCCAAGGCAGGCTTCGAGGATATCCTGATCACCTTCAATATTCTCGGGGCTGAGAAGCTTGCGCGGCTTTCGGCTTTGAACGACCGTATTTCCGGCCTCAAGGTCGTGGCCGACAGCATGGTGACGGTGGATGGCCTCTCCGACTGGTTCGCCGCCCGCAAACCGCTGACCGTGCTGGTGGAATGCGATACCGGCGGCGCGCGCTGCGGCGTGCAATCACCCACGCAGGCGGCCGCTCTCGGCAAGCATATTGCCGGCAAGCCCGGTCTCGTCTTCGGCGGCTTGATGAACTATCCGAAGCCGAACGACGCCGCCGCAACACAGGCTTTCCTCCTTGAAGCGGTGGCGCTGCTGAAGAATGATGGCATCGAGTGCCCGATTGTCAGCAATGGCGGTACGCCGAGCCTTTTTGAGGCGCATCTCGTCACGGCCGCCACCGAGCATCGCGCCGGGACCTATATCTATAATGACCGCTCCATGGTGCGTGCGGGCCATTGCCGGGAAGAGGATTGCGCCATGCACGTCCTCGCCACCGTCGTTTCGCGCCCGACCGAAGACCGTGCCGTCATCGATGCCGGCTCCAAGGCTCTGACCTCAGACCTTCTCGGCTTTGCCGATTATGGCCAGGTGGTCGGATATCCCGATGCAATCATCAAAGGGCTATCGGAAGAGCACGGCGTCATCGACCTGTCGAACTGCGCCGGCCCTCGTCCTGAGATCGGCGACAAGATCCGCATCATCCCGAACCACACCTGCGTCGTTTCCAATCTCTTCGACCAGATGGTGTTCCATCGCGATGGTGTGGTGACGCGCGTCGAAGACGTGGCGGCTCGCGGTTTGGTCTGGTAGGGCTATCTGCCATCCGCCGATTGCTTCCGAGGCCACCTCCCGTCAGGAGGCGGCCCGGTTCAGCAGGTCCATGTCGATTTCGGCCAGTTCCACCCGCCGCTCGAAGGCCTGGCCATTCTCGTCAAACAGGTGGCAATCGCCAAGGCGGATGCCGGTCTTGAGCGGGGCGTCCATGCGGATGGCCGCACTGCCCTCCAACGTCGCACAGAAATTCTCATCGATGCCATCGGCCGTCGCATAGGCGACCGTTTGGGCGCCGAGCCGCTCCACGACCGTCGGCACGATGGTCAAGGTCAGATCGCCATCTCCGAGTTGGACATGCTCCGGGCGAACGCCGAGCGTCAGCGGCTTGCCGGCAAAGCCGGCGCGCGGCGTCACCGGCAGCAGGGCTTTCTGTCCCTTGTAGTCCACCTCCACGCCCGCATCGCTGACGCCAGTGCAGGTGACGGGCAGGAAATTCATCTTCGGATTGCCGATGAAGCGGGCAACGAAGGTATTGGCCGGCTTATGATAGAGCTCCAGCGGCGCACCGACCTGCGATATCTCCCCGGCGTTCAAGACGACGATCCGGTCGGCCATGGTCATGGCCTCGACCTGATCATGCGTCACATAGATCATGGTTGCCTGCAGCTGGCGGTGCAGCTTCGCGAGCTCGATGCGCATATCGGCACGCAACGCTGCATCAAGGTTCGACAGCGGCTCGTCAAAAAGGAAGATCTTCGGTTCGCGCACGATGGCACGGCCGATGGCGACACGCTGGCGCTGGCCGCCGGACAACTGGCCCGGCTTTTCCTGCAGGCGTTTATCGAGGTGCAGGATGCGGGCAGCGTTCTCGACCTTGGCCTTGAGCTTGTCCTCCGCCATCTTCTCCACCCGCAAGGGGAAGGCGATGTTCTCGAATACCGACATGTGCGGATAGAGAGCATATGACTGGAAGACCATGGCAATGCCGCGCTTGACGGGCGGCAGATCATTGACGCGGGCGCCATCGATCTTGATGTCGCCGCCGGTCACATCGTCGAGACCGGCGATCATGCGCAGCAAGGTCGACTTGCCGCAGCCGGATGGGCCGACGAAAACGATGAACTCACCGTCATCGACGTCGAGCTCCACGCCCTTGATGACCTCGAAATGACCGTAAGATTTTTTGACCTGATTAAGGTGCAGCTTTCCCAAACTCTGTCTCCGCGCGGCGCCGCCATCTGGCGGGCAGGGCTCCAAAGGCCGCGCGCGATGCGCGCGCGGCCCGGTGACTTGCAGACTTATTTATACTGCTCGAGATCGGCAGCGGCCTTCTTCAGCGCATCTGCCGGCTGGGCCTGGCCGGTTACGACCGACTGGACCATGGCGATCATGGCGTTCTGGAAGCCCTTATAGTCCTTGAACAGCGGCTCCGGACCACCATAGGCGATGCCGTCGATAAACGGCTTCCAGGAAGGATCCTTCTTGACGAACTCGTCAACCATCGGAGACGGGCGCAGCGGCGTAAGGCCGGCACCGCCCTGGAGTTCGTACTCGCCCTGCGGGCCGGGAGACGTGATGAACTTGGCGAATTCGATCGCCTTGTCCTCAACGCCAGACCCCTTGAAGACGGCAAGGCTGTCGGTGATGAGCAGCGTGCCCGGACCCTTGGCCGACGGGCCGAGCGGCAGCGGTGCCACACCCCAGTTGATCTTCGTTTCCTTGAGGCGGTAGGCAGCGCCGGAACCGGCCTGGAGCATGCCGACCTTGCCATCGAGGAAGATGGCGCGCATTTCGTTCTGCTCGTAGGCCGTCGGTCCTTCGACCGAGTAAGGTGTGATGTCCTTGTAGGCCTGGAGAGCTGCCAGAACTTCGGGACTGTCGAGGGTGATCTTGTCGCCGTCGATCACCTTGCCGTTGTTGGTGTAAACCCAGTGCAGGAACTGGTGCATGGTGTTGTCGAAGGTCTTGGCCGACAGGCCGTATCCGGGAATGCCGGTCTTTTCCTTGATCGTCTTGGCGTCGGCAATTTCCTCGGCCCAGGTGGTCGGCGGCTTTTCCGGATCGAGACCGGCCTTCTTGAAGAGGTCCTTGTTCCAGTAGAGCGCCTTGGTCGAGAAAGCGATCGGCGTGCCCCACTGCTGTCCGTCGATAGTGACCGTATTCACGATCCCCGGATAATAGGCCTTCTTCTCGTCGTCCGTCATCGGGATCGGAACGATCAGATCGTTGTCAGCGAACTGCTTGAGCGTGCGCGAGCCGACATAAGCCATGGCGACCGGCGTGCCGGCTGCAGCGAGTGTTGTCGCCTTATCCTGGCACAATTCCCAGCCGACGAGCTCTGGCTTGACGGCCCAGCCCGGATTCTTGTCTTCCCACTGCTTAATGTACTTCACATGGATCGGATCGATGCTGTCGCCGCAATAGATCCAGCTGATTTCCTTGTCGGCCGCCTGGGCGTTTACGGCGCCAAGCGCGGTGGAGCCGAGCAAAGCAAGGGCGAGAAGCCCTGTCTTGAAATGGAATGTCACGTTTAAGCTCCCGTTCTCTCTGGTGGTTGATTTGATTTTATTGCTTCACCGCGCCGGCGGTCAGACCGCTGACGAGATACCGTTGCAGGAAGAAGATCACGACCAGAGCCGGCGCGATGCCGACGAAACTTGCGGCCATGAGTTCATTCCAGACGACCTCCTGCCGGCCGAAATAGGCAAAGAGCCCAACCGGCAGCGGCATGTATTCCGTCTTCGAATTGAAGGTAAGAGCATAGATGAACTGCTGCGCGTAGGCCTCGATGAATGAGGAAATCGCAACGACGACGATGCCGGGCATGGCGATCGGCAGGATGACACGCCGCAGCGTATAGAGCTGGCTTGCGCCATCCACATAGGCCGCCTCATCCAGCTCGCGCGGAATGCGGCGGATATAGGTGTGCAGCAGCCAGATTCCCGTGGGAATGATGAAGGCCACTCCCGGCACGATCATGGCGAAATAGGTGTTCAGCACACCGAAGGAACGCATGAGCCGGAACAGCGGGATAAGCAGCACGGCGCCGGAAAACATCTTGACCGCAAGGAACGCGCCGAGCAGCAGGCCGGATCCCTTGAATTCGAAACGGGCGAAGGCGTAGGCGGCCGGCACGACGAGGATCAGCACGATGATGGTGATCGATCCGGAAACCAGAAACGAGTTGAAGATATACCAACCGAAACCCGGCACGCTCGTCCACATCGTGCGATAGGCCGTAAAAGAGCCGTTCTCGGGGATGAAGCGGTAAGGCGACGAAAAGAGCTGGCTAAGCGGCTTTAGTGACACCAGAAACCCTTCGATGAAGGGCGCCAGCACGAAAGCCAGAAAGAGCAGGATTCCAGCATAAATGCCGATAAGCTCATACCACTTGTAGCGATGGATCATCGAAGGGTGGCTCATCGCTGCTTGGCTCCCGTGGAAAAGCGGCTGGTCAGGCGGAAATAGGCAAGGCAGAAGAGCGACAGGAAGATGCAGATCAGCACCGCACGCGCAGCGCCCTCGCCATATTTGTAGGAACCGATCGCCGTTCGGTACGTGTCGATGATCATCGTCGTCGTTTCGCCGTTCGGCCCGCCGCGGGTCAAAATCCAGATGATGTCGAAGGAATTGAAGGTCGAGATCAGCGAGAGCATCGACATGGTGACCAGAGACGGCACCAACAGCGGCAGGGTGATGCGGCGGAAGCGATAGAAGCGGCCGGCGCCATCCGTCCAGGCCGCCTCATAGAGATCGTGCGGAATCGCCTGCATGGCCGCCAGCATATAGAGAGTGACCATCGGCACGCCGATCCAGACGTCGGTGACGATCGTCGCCCAGAAGGCTGTGCTGCCATAGGCAAGGAAAGCGACAGGACTATCGACGATGCCGAAGCGCTGCAGCAGGCCGGAAATCATGCCGAACTGGCCATTATACATCCAGCCCCACATGAAGATGCCGATCGCCATCGGCACGATCCAGGGCGGCATGGTCAGCACGCGGAAGAGCGCGCGGCCCGGAACGGCGGAGTTCAAGAGCGCCGCCCCTAAGGTGCCGATGATCATCTTGATCGACACGGAGAAGAAGGTCCAGATGAAGGTGCGGACGATGACGCCTGCGAAGGTGTCGTTGAAGATCTTCGCGTAGTTCTCGAACCCAACCCAATTCGTCACCTTCTTCAACGACGCATCGGTGAAGGACAGGATTATCGTGTCGACCAGCGGATAGGCGACGATGACGGTGACATAGAGGAGAGCCGGAAAAAGCAGGAGCCAGGCGAAGATGACCGTGCTGCGTTGAACACCCATCCCGCGCCCCTCCCTAGGCGGCTCTTGAATGAAGCGCTTCGTCGAACTCGTCCCAGATCGGTCGGAGATCGACGACGGCTCTCTTCATGCGCGCCTCATCCATCGAGAGCGCCAGAATGCCCGCCTCCAGCGCATTCTGGGTCGACACAGGCAGGTGCAGGCCCGTCTTGACGTGCGAGATGATATCGGCGGCCATCTGCTCGTCGGCGCCATAATGCTGCGAAAGCGTGGTGGCCGCGTAAGTGTTTTCGATTACCTTTTTGCCGGTCAGCATCTCGTGGACATTGAAGTAACCGCGGATGAAATCACCTTCGGCCATGCCGCGAGAGCCCATGATGGCAAAGCGGCGGAACTGGTCCGGCACATTCAGATTGGTGTGGAAGTTCATGCCGACGCCATTGGCATATTCGACGATCGCCACCTGGTAATCGATGATATCGCCGTCGCTGTCGAAGACCTTGTCCGACCCCATCCAGCCGCTCGGCTTGCGATGGAAGAGCTCAAGATCGTTGATGCCTTCCCGTGCCGGGTCGTTTTCCGGAATGAAACTCTTGCGGCCGCCGAAGCTTGCAACCCGCTCCGGCCGCGCACCGACTACACCATTGTAGAGATCGAGGTCGTGGCAGCATTTTTCCAGCATGAAGCTGCCGGAATAATGTTCGTAGCGGCGCCAGTCACGCATGAAAAAGGCGCCATGATAGGGCTCGATGTGCTCCGCCGCCTCGATCGAAACCACATGGCCGAGCTTTCCTTCGGCCTGGGCGGCCAGGAGATCGCGGTACATCGGCGAATAGCGCAGCACCAAGCCCACATTCAGGCGCTCATGGCCGAATTTCGCCATCAGGCGGGCGAGCTCGATACTGTCCTTGATCGTCGTGACGATCGGCTTTTCGCAGAAGATCTTGAGGCCGGCTTCGAGGCCGACGCGAATGTGATCGAGATGCATGTGGTTCGGAGAGCCGATCATCAGGAGATCGATCTTCTCGTTGGCAATCAGCTCCTGGGGCGTCGCATAGGCCTTCCCGGCCGATATGCCCCGTTCGGTCAAACCGGGCAGGCCTGCCGGCGCCGGATCGACATAGCCAGCAATCTCGAAGCTCTCATCGATCGCCTTGAAGACATAGCCCAGGTAGCCCAGGCGGAATCCCAGCCCAATGATTCCAACGCGCATGCTTTTGAGTTCCCATTACGTAATTTATTTTCGTAAGCTTGGGACAAATTTTCGCATTCGTCAACGACGTTCGCGCATTTTACGAGAAACATGAAATTTATTTTCAGAAAATGACAAAACTTGCGCGACATTGACGCGCAAGCCGCGCTCGTTTTGATTGCGATGGCGCTCAACGCTGCTGCTTAAATCGGCAAAGTGCCTGCGACTTATCTGTCCGGGCCGTTATACTGCCAATATTGGTAGTTCGGTTTTCTGGTGCTGCTGGAAATGACGCCATTCTGATCGCAAACGTAACCGAGGCGCGGCAGCCCACGATAGAATGGTCCCTCGTGAAAATAATCCGCGTAGACAGTGGCAGTATGACATTGAAACTTCTCGTCATCAGCCATTTTCGGCGCAGTAACCCCGGGAAGGTCCTTGTAAGGATAGACGGGAGCGACATATGGCTTGGGCAGGAGCGGATTGTCGGCAAGGGCGACCGCCGGCATCAAGGCTGCAAAGGACAGGGCAGCAATGGCGATTTTCGATTTGACCCACATGAACTGCTACGCTCCTTTGCAGATGCGAGCGCAACGATCATACGCCGCATACTATAGATATAGTGGGGCCGCAGTCATGCGCCAACGGGTTCCCCGATCAAAATCCCGCGCAAGCGACGGCTTCCCTCCAGCCGCGGCCGGCCATTCACGCTACGTTACACCAAAAAAAATGCTTTTATCTGCAAATACAACACAGGCGTGCGACAGCCGTTTGCGACAAGTAATAAGCATGTTATATAGTATGGAAATTGTCATCTCAGTTGCAGTCGCCGCGATTTCTGTTTGCAGGAGTAACAGTCATTCTCGAACAGATTAATCGTGTTCCTCCCTTCCCTGATCCCGGGACCGCTGACGATATCGCTCAGCAGGTTTGCATCTATGTCATCAACCTCGATCGCTCGCGTGATCGCTGGGAGCGGCTCTGCAAGCAGGCTGTCGAATTCGATCTGCATATTACCCGCATTCCCGCTGTCGACGGCCGCGTCATCGCTGACGCGGATCGCGTCGATTTCCACCCCCCTTCATTCATGTATCATAACGGCCGTAAGCTCCTGCCGGGAGAATATGGATGCTATCGCAGCCATCTCATCGCCCTCGAGCAATTTGTCGCCAGCGGCGACAGGATGGCGATCATCATCGAAGATGACGTTGAGCTCAACGAAAGGCTGATACCGCGCGCGATCGCGGCGATGGACGGCGCCAAAGGCGCCCGTCTCGTCAAACTCGTCAACCATCGTCTCGTCGGCTTCAAACCGATCCACGAAACCAGTGAAAATGACGTTGTCGGCCGCTGCATGCATGGTCCGCAGGGCTCGGCTGCCTGTTACATCGTCAACCGCAAGGCTGCAAAGAAGCTGCTGACGACGCTGAAGCCCATGCTTCTTCCCTATGACGTCGCGCTGGAACGCGGTTGGTCCACCGGCGTCGAGACATTCACGACCTTTGAAAATCTTGTCGACTTCAGCCCCCATCGCGCCGATACCACGATCGGCAAGCGCGTGCATTACCGCGCCGTAAAGCGGCACCCCCTGTTGCGGCTGACGGCACATTGGTTCCGCACCTGCGATCAGGTGCGCCGCTGGAACTACGCCATCGCGATGAAACGGTAGCTGCTGCGCCAAGCCGGACCGGAAAACCGCTGCGCACTTTTCCTGGAGTTGCTCCAGGAGGCGCCGGTGTCGTGACGGGACGCGCGTCTATAGCTGCGCGACGTTATCAAGGTTCGGTTGGTCGACAGTCAGATCCGTCTCGCGCTCGCGATAGACCAGATCGACCACTTCGCTGCTCGGCGTATAGCCGGAAACGAGATTTTGCAGCAGCGTTCTGGCCAGAGGAATGTCGTTTTCATCCAGCGCCGCCTCAAGTGCGGCAAGCCGCTTCGACAGCTCCGGCAATGGGAGAAAGTCTTCCTTGGCCTGCATGATGCGCGGATGACTGGTCGGCTGCGGGTTGTCGCCGATCAACAGCTCTTCATAGAGCTTCTCGCCTGGTCGCAGGCCGGTGATTTCGAGCTCGATATCGCCATCAGGCTCGTCTTGATCCCGTACAGTCAGACCGGACAGTTCCACCATGCGGCGTGCGAGATCGGCAATGCGCACCGGTTCGCCCATGTCGAGCAGGAATACGTCGCCGCCGCCCGACATCGCGCCCGCCTGGATCACAAGCTGCGACGCCTCGGGAATGGTCATGAAATAACGGGTGATATCGGGATGCGTGAGTGTGATCGGCCCGCCGTCGCGGATCTGCTGGCGAAAAAGGGGCACGACCGAACCGGAGGAGCCTAGCACGTTGCCGAAGCGCACCATGGCGAAATTGGTACTGTCGGTGCCCGGCTTGCGATCGGCGTCCATCGCCTGCAGCACCATTTCCGCCAGCCGCTTGCTAGCACCCATGATGTTGGTCGGGCGTACGGCCTTGTCGGTGCTGATGAGGACAAAATTTTCGACACCATGATCGCGCGCGGCCTCGGCCGCTATCTGCGTTCCCTGCACATTGTTGCGGATACCCTCGGCGGGATTGTATTCGACGAGCGGCACATGCTTGTAGGCGGCGGCATGATAGACGGTCTTCGGCCGCCAGGCCTGCATGATCTGCCTCATCCGGTGGCCATCCCGCACGGACGCCAGGAAGGGAATGATCCGTATATCGGCATAACCGGCGGAAGCGGCCGTCTTCTCCAGCTCGCCATGGATGGCGTAAAGGGCGAACTCGCTCTGCTCGATCAGCAGCAGGGCGGACGGGCCGTTCTTCAGGATCTGGCGGCAGAGTTCGCTGCCGATCGAGCCGCCAGCGCCGGTGACCATGACGACCTTACCGCGAATGTTCTTCTCGATCAGGCCGCGGTCGGGAGCGATCACGTTGCGGCCGAGCAGGTCTTCGATGTCAAGCTCGCGCAGATCCGAAACCGCGACCCGGCCCTGCGCAAGCGCCGTCAGATCGGGCATGGTCCGCACGGTGACGCGGGCCTTGCGCATATCTTCGAGGATTTCGTTGCGCCGCTGCCGCGTGGCGTTCGGCAAGGCCAGCAGCACGCCCTTGATCTCGCCCGAGACCACGAGCGCCGGCAGATCGGCAGGATCGTAGATCGGCAGGCCGCCCATGATGCTACCATGCAGATTGCGATCGTCGTCGAGATAACCGACAACGTTCAGTTCGGCGCTGTTGGCAAGGGCGCCTGTAAGCTGGCGTCCCGAAGCACCCGCGCCGTAGACCAGCACCTTGCCAAGCTGATTGCGGTTAAGAAGGCGCTGATAGGCGTTACCGAGCCAGTAGCGCGTCCACATGCGCGACAGGCCGATCGCGATCAGCAATAGCAGCGGCTGTAAGATACCGACCGTGCGCGGCACGCCCGGCACGCTGATCGCGGTGAAAACCGTCATGAAGGCGAGCGCATAGATCGCCACCGCCTTGACGACCGTCACAAATGCCGAAAGACCGGCATAGCGGAAGATCGCACGATAAAGGCCGAGAACGATGAAGATCGGAATGGCGAGCAGAAGAGAGACGATGGCCGGCAGCCACTCGACGCCTTCGAGAATGACCCAATCGTCGAGGCGGAGACAGTAAGCAAACCAGACCGTCAGTACGCACAGGCTGGCATCGACCAGCAGCGCAAGCGCGCGCTTGGTAGAGCGCGGCAAAGCCAGAAACGGCAGAACGAGTTTATCCGCGGGCACCATCGGTCAGTTTTCCCTGGCGCCAGTCATCGGAGCAGCGCACCGCTTTTCTCGCATAGATTGTCTCACAAAGCATCATACAACGCGTAATGAGCAGATCGCGCTTCCATTAGCAAGATCCGATCATCTGCAGCGCCGATTTACATTTAGAACAGTCGGCGCGCAATTGCATCCTCAATGCTGAAAAAGCCGCCGAAACGAAAAGATGGAACGGTGGTCACTTGCCGAAATAGCTGCGGATAACCGGATGCCGGAACAGACCAAAGAGAATGGCAAAGGCCATGCCGAGACCGGCACCGAAGATCGCTCCGGCGATAAGCCCGGCCACCATCATTACCTTGCGGCTCGGCCCATCGGCCTTCAGCGGCGCTTCCGCCTCGGAGATCACGCGGATATTGCTCTGCGACAGATCGTGAGCATCGCTCGCCTGGCCGGACCGTTTCAGAAGCGATTCATAAAGATCGCGCGCCGCGGTCGCCTTGCGCTGCAGCTCGTTCAGGCTGACGAGCTTGCCCGAGGTATTGACCTGCGAGGCCTTCTGCACGGCAAGCTCCTTGGCGATATCCTGCTCGGCCTTCTGCGCCTGCTCGTAATCGGCGCGGGCCGAGGTCATCTGCCGCTGCAGCTCCGCCCGGATTTCCGCGGCGAGGCTTTCCAGCGAGGACTTCGCGGCGAGCAGGCGCGGGTGGCGGGCGCCGAGCAGGCTTTGCAGGCTTCCGACATTGGCTGCCATCGTCGCATATTGCTGCCGCAGACTGCTCAATGCGGTCGACGTCACCCCCGACGAAGGATTGTTGGAGACGACTTCCTCGAAACTGAGCTTTCCGGCTGCATCGGCTCGGGCTTTCGCCTCGATCGTCTTCTGCTGGCTGGTGACAAGCAGGTCGTTCAGCGCGGTCAGGCGCTTGTCGGAAATCAGATTGCCCTCGACGGCCACCATATCGTTGTCGGCGCGGTAGGTCTCGACAGCCTTTTCGGCTGAGAGTACCTGCTGGCGCAGATCCTCGAGGCGGCTATCCAACGCCGTATTGCTGCTCTTGAAGCTGTTAGACGCCGCCTTGCTCTCTTCCTCCAGAAAGGAGGTGACGAGCTGATTGGCGATCCCAGCCGATTTCTGCGGATCGCCCGTCGTCACTTTCGCAGTCACGACATAGGTACTGGATTCGCGGGCGATCTGAACGGCTTTCGCCAGGGCGGCCGTGGCCACATATTTTGCCGCCTCGCCGGTGGCGCCGCCATTGAATTTCGGATCCTGATCGAGCCTCAATGCATCGACGACGCGGCCAAGCACCTTGCCCGAAGACAGGATCTGCGTCTGGCTTTCGATCATCGTGGTGATCAATTCAGGTGGCGTCGGAGCCTGCTGGGCGGAATCGGAGCCTCCGACCGGGCGGGGGTCGAAATAGAGGCTGGTCTCGGCGGTGAATTTCTGCGGGATCAGCGGAATGACAGCGCCGCCCAGGACAGCGCCGGCGCCTGCCAGGGCAAGAACGACAAGTTTCTTCGCCCAGATTGAAGCGATGGCCGATCGGAGATCGAGCAACGGCAACTTTGCCGCCGGTACCGATGCTGCCGGAGCAGCGGCAGACACCGGAGGAACCACAACCTGCTCGACGGTCGACATCGCCACAGCAACAACCGGCTCGGCAATGGGGCGCGGAACCACCCGCTCCTCTAAATCGGATCGCTTCGGTGGGCTTTGCGAAACGGCGGCATCCGCGATAGGCGCTTTGGGCTCTTCGGAATTTGCTACGGGCTCGCCTGCGACAACGAAATCCCGGGGACGCAAGACAGGACTGCGCGGGCGCACGCCATCGCGCCGTGCATCAGACGGCTCGGTGTCGCGCCAACCCGCAAGTCGGTCCGATCGCTGGCTTCGTTCCATTGAGCTCATTGCAGACTTTCAGTGCTTCGCGGGCGAATTCCACGCAGCAGACGCCTGAAGTTTAGAAAGGTTTGGCTAACGGAACATTAAGGACGCTTTCAGGAAATCGCGTCACGGGCATCAACGCAACCCATCCTTTCATCATTGCTCAACACCATACTTCCTATGAAAAGCCATAGCCGCGTGGAAGACAGGGACATGCCATGACCGCATCGATGACGAAATCTCTGCGACGCCTGCTGGCGGCGGCCGTCATGCTTGCTTTCACGACGGACGCTGGAGGCGCCTTCGCGGCCACGCAACTGTGCTATCGCGGCGTCAATCTCTCCGGGGCTGAGTATGGGGAGCGCGGCGGGGTCGTCAATGTCAATTACACCTATCCGTCCGAACAGACCGTGCGCTATTTCGCCGAAAAAGGCATGAATACGATCCGCCTTCCCTTCCGCTGGGAACGGCTGCAGCCGGTGCTAGGGGCGCCGTTTGACGGGAACGAGATGAAACGCCTGAAGGATGCCGTCGACCTCATCCAGAAACATGGAATGTCGGTCGTTCTCGATCCGCATAATTATGCTTATTACGACAAGACCCAGCTCAAACAGCCTCCCGCGACCGATCTTGCTTTCGGCGATTTCTGGGCGCGGCTTGCAGTCGAATTCGCCAATCGGAAGGGCGTCGCCTTCGGCCTGATGAACGAGCCGCACGACCTCAAGGCGCCCGATTGGCTCGAACTTGCCAATACCGCGATCCGCAGCATCCGTACCGTCGGCGCTCGCAATCTCATTCTCGTGCCGGGCACGAACTGGACGGGCGCGCACAGCTGGTCGGCCGATGTGCTTGGCGGTGGCGCAAACGGAACGGTGATGCTCGGCGTCAAGGATCCGCTTGATTTCTACGCCTTCGAATTTCACCAATATCTGGATTCCGACAGTTCCGGCACGCATCCGGTCTGCGATGGCGCCGACAATGCCGTGAAGGGCATGAACGACGTCACCGACTGGCTGCGCAAGAACGGCAAACGCGGATTTCTGGGCGAATTCGGCGTCGCCGCCAATGATGGTTGCCTCGATGGCCTGAAGCAGATGCTTGACGTCATAGACGCGAACAGCGACGTCTGGCTCGGCTGGACCTATTGGGCTGCTGGTGACTGGTGGCCGCCTGAGGAACCACTCAACGTCCAGCCGCGCAATGGTCGCGACAAGCCGCAGATGAAGGTTCTTGCCGAGGGGCTCAATCGAAAAGTATCGCTGGCGACCTCATGCGCGCTGGTCAGGCCGACGAAATGACCGCTGACGGCAACCCGGCCCTTTGTCGCGAATCATCGGGCTGATATGTTGCGGCGGCCAGTGAAGACGCCACGACCTCGGATATCTCATGCAACGTTCAGGCGAAAAGCAGCCGATCAATTTCGTCATTCTCACGATTTCGCTGCTGGCGGTCTGCTATAACTGCATCCTGGCCTTCATCAATCACAATATCACGCCGTTGACGCCGAGCGCGGTCGTCTTGTCCGAAATATTGCTGCAGGTCGCCGCTTTCACCTATCTGCTGACGAAGGGCATATATGAGGAGGACATAGCGCCACTCCTTTACCTGCTGCTGACGATCGTGCTGACGATCTTCGTCATCGCCATCAACAAGCAGGCCTATATCGATCATCTCCGCAATGTGATGATCATCTTCGCCTTTTCGATCATGGGGCGGCTGGCCAATGAGCGCACCGTCAAGCTCGCATTCAAGATTTCATGCTTCATCGTGCTTGCCGTGCTTGTCCTGGAAATCGTTTCGGTCAAGGAATATGTCGCGCTGTTCCATCCGGCCGAATATTTCCAGAATACGCGCGGCGTGCCGCCGGCGACCTATAGCGACATCGGCCTGTTTCGCGGCGCGCTCGGCTTCGAGGGCCGGTTCTCCTTCGGCCTGATCGACCACCGATCGTCCTCCATCTTCCTGGAGCAGGTCTCGCTTGCCAATTTCTGCGGCGTGATGGTGCTGTATCTGATCAGCTTTTCCAATCGCCTGGGATTATTCGACCGTCTGCTATTCTTCTCGACGGTCGTGCTCATCCTGCTGACGAATGACACGCGCACGATGCTGATTTTCAGCCTCGTCTGCGTTGCCGGCTATTTCATCTATCCATGGCTTCCCAAGACGCTCGACCTGCTGACGATGCCCGGAATCATCGTAGTCGGCTTCGTCATTCACGCGCTCGAGCCGAGCGTGACGGGCGATAATTTCGTCGGGCGCATCAATGGCACGGTGAAAGCGTTCCTCGGCATGGATCTTCAGAGCATGATCGGCCTGCAGCTCGATCAGGTCGGCATCTTTTTCGACAGCGGATATGTCTACATCATCTATGGCGCCACCATCTTCGGCCTGATCCTGTTCTGGCTCTACGCCTCGCTCTATCCGGGGGGCGAAACGGTCAATCAGCGACGCCTCGGCCATGCGCTTTCCCTTTTCCTCTTCCTCAATCTGATGATCGGCTCGACGGCGATCTTCTCCATGAAGACGGCCGGGCTCGTCTGGCTTCTTGTGGGATTCCTGAAATTCAACGAGGGAAGTCTGGCGAAACGGCCACAAGAGCTTTCGCTGGCAACCAGCGGCTGAGGCGGGGATACGCCGTTCGAAGACGCAACGGGAACGGCTTTTTGCCTGTCATCCTGCCTAAATATCCGTCGAAACATGGCTGGGGGGAGGTATTTCCCAGACCTCCGATTTCATCTAAGCAGGCGGACATCCTCGGGATAGAAGAGAAGAGACATGACGAGCTATGTATTGACAGTTGCGTGCAAATCGACGCGTGGGATCGTTGCGGCGATCTCGAACTATCTGGCCGGACAGGGCTGCAACATCGTCGACTCCAGCCAGTTCGACGATCTCGACACCGGCATGTTCTTCATGCGCGTCTCCTTCATCTCCGAGGAGGGCGTCGGTGAGACGGCGCTGGCGGAAGGCTTCAAGCCGATCGCCGAGAAG